>NZ_JABJWC010000004.1 GCF_013155395.1 Komagataeibacter melomenusus
ATCAGGCCCAGGTCACGCCATGGATGGTCGTGCAGCCCGATTTCCAGTATGTGCTGAACCCTTCCGGCGGCATGGGCGACCCGTCCTGCCCAATGCGCCGTATCGGTAATGAAGCCGTATTCGGGCTACATACGAATGTGAATTTCTAGAGCAATTCCACTGAACCCAAGCTCGGTGGAATTGCTCTAACTCATTGTTTGTCGAACATCTTCACCAGTTCGAATATGTCCATTCAAACTGGATGTGCTCTGGCACGCCGAGGAACAGGAAAAAGCGGAAGCCACCGGGGCCGGGTGGTTCAGAATGTCACGTTGCCATGCAGCCCGAAGGTGGCCTCATTGCGCACGCGCTCCCCCTTGCTGTCGCGCACACCGCCACTGGGGGCCACGATGCCCTGTATATCGGGTTGTATGATCATCCATGGCGTGACCTGGGCCTGATAGGTCAGTTCAAAATGGTATTCGGTGCCCTGCCCGGGCAGGCCGGCGCGCCTGTCTGCCCAGGCGAGGCAGGGACTGGCCGCTCCCAGGCCCGCACCAAGGCCCAGCACGTCGTCCGCACGCCCAAACGCGCCCTTCAGGGCAAACCCGCCATCCACGGCATAGACGATCTGGTTGCGGTCGGTCTCCGCTGTCCAGTTTCCCCTGACAAAGGCATCGAGTTCCGTAATCCGCCCGAAATGCTGGAGCGTCTGGTCCGCGATGCCATAGATTGCCCAGTTGGTTTCATGGCTTTTGTTGAAATCGGACTGGTCGGGAAAGCGGCCGGTATCAAGGTAACCGCCAAGTTTATATGTGCCCTGCCTTCCGTACAGGGTGCGCCGGTACTGGACCTCCCCGAAGAAAAGGGCGCCCGTGCTGAAACTGAAGCGCGTGCCACCGGGGTCGCGGTTCTGGTTCCACGGGTCCTTTGCGTTGATGAAGGGGCCGCCGACAGGATTGTCATCGGCTGCCGCGAACAGGAAATTCCAGTGTGGGGACAGGGTATAGCGCAACCGTATCGCAGGCGTGGCCACGGGGGAGACGGGGCCTTGGTCATACAGGTCATTATCGGGCATGATGGGCCACGAAAAGGACGCGTTGAGGAAGTTCAGCCCGACACTGCTGACCATGAAGTCATGCCCGAGATCGAGCTTGCCAATCCGGAAGGCCAGCCGTTCCCCCATGAATTTCTGGCTGTACCACAGTTCATACAGCCGCCCGTTATCATCTGCTTCGATATTGGATGTCTGGTTGAAAACATATAGCGGCGTATTACTGAACGGCCGCCCCCGGATTTCCATGGCGCTGATGTCGAATGTGCCCAGTGGCAGGCCCGTCAGGACATGCAGGTCCGTCACCATTTCAACCGCGGTGGAGCCTATGTAGTTACTGGATGCCTGCGCGCCGCCCACGGGGGTGGACCACAGTTCATTGGTATCCGATATACGGATATCGATTCCCCACGCCAGCAATCGGTTCCGCATGCCGCCCCAGTTGCCGGACAGACGGGTGCGCGGGTCTATATGATCGGGAATGTTCTGCTGGGGCGTGACACCCGCGCTCAGCACGCTGACGGGAACAGGCTGGGCATGCGCAGAAAAAAAAGTCATCGGGAAAATAATTATAATCAGCCAGGCATGATGATGATCGCGGATGCACCTCATTTTCTTAATTTAGCGCCATGCAGCGAAATTTAAAACAGACCATTATGCCAGAATTTGTATGGGATATATCCTGATACGGAACACACGCCCCGCGCCGATTACCTGCCGATTTTCCTGACAACCTGCGCTCGTGTGAACCTGGCTGCCAGGGCGCGCCCAATGCCAGCACGGAACACCCGATTGCGACCTTTCAGGAGTTGACATAAAGGGCATTTTCCGGCCTCACCCTTTAAGTCCGGCCCGTTGCGCCATGCTTATTTTCGGAGCTTTTCATGACCGAGCAGGACGCCCCTTTCCATCCCCTCATGCGTCAACCGGGCCAGGACAATGCCCGTGTCATGAATGAGGAACTGTTTTTTGATCTGGTGTATGTGTTTCTGGTCACCCAGATCAGCCATGGCCTGCTGCATCATCTGACACCAGCAGGTGGGGTGCAGACCCTGATCCTGTGGTTCGCGGCCTGGCTGGGGTGGCAATATACAGGCTGGGTCACAAACTGGTTTGACCCGCGCGTGCCCGCCCTGCGCGGCGTGCTGTTCGTGACCATGGCGCTGGCGCTTGTCTGCGGTGCCGCCGCTCCGGAGGCCTTCGGTCCGCGCGGGCTGGCCTTTGCCCTGTGTTATGCTGGCATGCAGGTCGGGCGTTCCGCGTTTATCGTGTTCAGCCTTCCGGCGTCGCATCCGCTTGCCCCCAATTACCGCCGTATTCTGGGCTGGGGCATTCTGGCAGCCTGCTTCTGGGTCGCTGGCGGACTGGGCACACCGGAAATGCGCGTTCCGTTATGGGCGCTCGGGGTGGCATGTGAATATATCTCTCCCATGTTCGGGTTCTGGCTGCCCGGGCTGGGGCGCTCGCATACAACGGACTGGACCATTTCAGGCAGCCACATTGTGGAACGCTGCCAGCTTTTTGTCATTGTGGCGCTGGGCGAGACGATCATGGCTTCCGGGCTTTCGCTTGCGGAAAGCGCGCACTGGTCCTGGATCGAACTGGGCGGTTTTGCCGCCAGTTTTGTCTGTACCCTTGCCATGTGGTGGCTGTATTTCCAGACATCCAGCGAGGAAGCCGAAGATGCCATCAACACCTCATCCGACCCGGGGCGGATGGGCGCGTATTTCCATTATCTGCATGTCGTCCTGATCGGCGGGATTATCGTTACTGCCGTCGCCATGGACCTGCTGCTCGAAAACCCGCTTGAGGACGCCAGCGGCGCGGCCGCCCTGGTCATGACACTCGGGCCGGTGCTGTACCTGCTGGCCAGTACCGCCTACCGATGGGTTGCCACGCGCCGCATGATGACCAGCCAGATCGTTGGCGTCATCGTGCTGCTTGTAGCGGGATTTGCCGGGCAGGATCTTCCCATGTGGATGCTGGCTTTTTGCGAAACCGTAATTTTCCTGATCATCAGCATCCTCTGCTCCGCCAGAAGCCCGCGCAACACGGCGCATGCCGGGGCCGACCATGGCCGGGACAGCACGGATCGGGGCGTGGGAGTGTGACGTTCGCGAATGGCGTCAGGGCCGTGATATCCTGACGCACAAGCCCCGGTTTGTTGTGCGCAGGGCGCGCCCGGTCGCCTGTTTCGCAAATGACGGCGTTTATTGAAACCGGCCGTGCCGGTGACGGGGGCGCGCCAATCTGTCGCGTTGTGCCAGTCGCCCCCGTTCACGTTCATCATCAGGCGGCAATAGCCACAGATTCCACGCCGGCGCCGGGCCTTCGTTAAGCCTTGCGCCTGTTGGCCGAGCGGATATTAACAAGACGAAACCGTACCGTAACGCAAGTAGATCATTGTCCATTTTCGCTGCCAGCCCCTCTTGCAGCCTGTGGTCGCATCCGAACGTCGTTGAAATACGATACGGTCTCGTCTATGTAACCCGATAACGGCGGCATCGGGCCGCCGGGTTCAGGAAATGACTGAGGGTGGTCGGTATCCATGCAAACCAGACATACTGGCAGTGAAGGCGTGGGCCATGGGCAGCCGCCCTCCTTCCTGGCCACCATTTTTCATCCCGTCACGCCGGGGGAGGGCAGCGCCCCGCCGGAGCGGAACATCGTGCCCGCTGCGAAAAAACCGGGCGGTTCCCCCGGCCTGATCCTGCTCTGCCTGCTGCTGCTGCTTTCCGCCTGCCACAAAAAGGCGGCGGTGGAGGAAGTCCGCCCCGTCCGTTCCGTTATTGTCGAACCCGAATCCGATGCGAATGGCGAGGTGATGACAGGGCAGGTCGCCGCCCATCAGTCCATCAACCTCGCCTTCCGCCTGCCCGGCAAGGTGGTGGAACGCACGGTTTCCGCTGGCAGCGTGGTGCATGCGGGAGATGTGCTGGCGCGGCTGGATGACACGGTGCCCCAGCAGGCCCTGCGCACGGCGCTGGCGGAAAACGCCACGGCAAGGGCAGCGTTGGAGCAGGCCACCCCCCTGAAGCAGCGGGCTGCGGCCCTGCTGCCGGTGGAGGCCATTTCACGCAACGATTATGATGACGCGGTGCGCCGCTACAAAACCGCGCAGGACCAGGTGCAGGCGACACAGGCGCAGGTGCGCGTGGCGCAGGAACAGCTTGGTTATACCCGCCTTGTGGCACCGGAAGATGGCATCGTGACCAACCGGCTGGTGGAAGCGGGCGAGGTGGTGGCCGCAGGCCAGCCCGTGCTGCGCATGGCGGCGGATGACGGGCTGGACGCGCAGTTCGACATGCCTGAAGCCCTGGCGCAGTCCCGTCTGGCCGTGGGCATGACCATGAAGGTGTGCCTGGACGCAGCGCCTGCCACCTGTGCGCCCGCTGCGATCTATGAAATCGCCCCCGACACGGATCCGCTGACCCGTACCTATCACACCAAGGCGCTGCTGCGCGCCACGCGGAACATGATGCCGCTGGGTGCGGTGGTCACGGGCCGCCTGTCCATGCCATCAGCACCAACCGTTCATCTGCCGCCTGCCGCCCTGAGCGTGCAGGATGGCAGGCCGGCGGTCTGGATCGTGGCCCCTGACACGCTGCGTGTCTCCCAGCGCGCCGTCACCGTCGCCCGCTACGGCACGGATGACGTGGTGATCGCCTCCGGCCTGAATGCTGGTGACCGGGTGGTGACCGCAGGCGTGCAGGCGCTCTATCCGCAAGAAAAGGTCAGCCTGCTGGATGAAGCCGATGTCCGCCCCTGAGCCGCGTGCGCCGGGGGGCATAAACCTGTCGGACTGGTCCATCCGCCACCGTGCGCTGGTCCTGTTCTTCATGATCCTGATCGGTGTGGCGGGCATCCAGTCCTATTTTAAACTGGGCCGGAACGAGGACCCGCCTTTTACCGTCAAGACCATGGTGGTGCAGGCGTTCCTGCCCGGTGCGTCGGTGGAGGAAACCACCCACCAGTTGACCGAGCGCATCGAGAAGAAGTTGCAGGAAACGCCCGACCTCGATTACGTCAAGAGCTATACGCTGGCGGGCAAGACCACGATTTTCGTCAACCTGCTCTCGGGCGCGCCCAAGGCCGAAGTGCCCGACATCTGGTACCAGGTGCGCAAGAAGGTGGGCGACATCAAGGCGCAACTGCCGCAGGGCACGGTTGGCCCGTTCTTTGACGACGAATTCGGCGATACCTACGGCATCATCTACGGTTTTACCGCCGATGGATTTTCCCACCGCGACCTGCGCGATTATGTCGAGACGGTGCGCGATGAACTGCTGCATGTGCCTGATGTGGCCAAGATCGACACGCTGGGCGCGCAGGATGAGAAGATCTATGTCGATTTCTCCACCCATCACCTGGCCCGGCTGGGCATAAACGGGGCCACGATTGCAGCCGCCCTCATGGCGCAGAACGCCACGGTGCCATCGGGCGTGATCGATACCGGGCGCGAGCAGATACAGGTCCAGCCCACCGGGCAGTTCGGGTCGGTGCAGGATATTGCCAATGTCACGGTCTATGCCGGCAGCCGCAAGATCCGGCTGGGCGATATCGCCACCATCACCCGCACCTATTCCGACCCGCCGCAGACCCTGTTCCGCGTGGGCGGGCAGGATGCGATCGGGCTGGCGCTGACCATGCGCAGCGGCGGCAACGTGCTGGAACTGGAGAAGAACATCACCGCGAAGATGGCCGAGCTGCACGCCCGCATGCCCATCGGCATCGAGGCGCATCTGGTCGCCAACCAGCCCAAGGTGGTGCATGACGCGGTGGGCGACTTTACCGAGGCGCTGTTCGAGGCCATCGCCATCGTGCTGGGCATCAGCTTCCTCAGCCTTGGCGGGCGCGCGGGTACGGTGGTGGCGTTCTGCATTCCCTTCGTGCTGGCGGTGGTGTTCGTGTGCATGAAGCTGTTCGGCATCGACCTGCAGCGCGTCTCGCTCGGGGCACTCATCATCGCCCTTGGCCTGCTGGTCGATGATGCGATGATTACGGTCGAAAGCATGGTCAGCAAGCTGGAGGAAGGCTGGACCCTGACGCGGGCTGCAACCTATGCCTATGTCTCCACCGCGTTCCCCATGCTGACCGGAACCCTGGTGACCGTGGCGGGGTTCATCCCGGTCGGGTTCGCGAAAAGCGTGGCGGGGGAATATACGTTCTCCCTGTTCGCCGTGGTGGGCATGGCGCTGATCGCGTCGTGGTTCGTGGCCGTGCTGGTGGCGCCGCTGGTGGGGGTGACCATCCTGAAACAGCGCCCGGCGGCAGCACCCCATGCCCCGCCGGAAGGGCGGCTGCTGCGCGCGTTCAGCCGCGCGCTGCTGTTCACCATGCGTCGCCCGCGTGCGACCGTGCTGGCCAGCCTTGCGGCCCTTGTGGTGGCCATTGCGCTCTCGCCACTGGTGCCCCGGCAGTTCTTCCCCGCATCCGACCGGCCCGAACTGCTGGTTGACCTGTCGCTGCGGCAGGGGGCATCGATCAAGGCGACGGCGGATGTCTCGCGCCGGCTGGACGGCATCCTGCGCAATGATCCCGATATCGATCACTGGAGTTCCTATATCGGGCGCGGGGCGGTGCGTTTCTACCTGTCGCTTAATGAACAGTTGCCCAATGACTTCTTTACCCAGACCGTCATCGTGGCCAAGAGTGCCGTGGCGCGTGACCGGCTGCGCAAGCGGCTGGACGTGGCATTGAGCCATGACATGCCCGATGTGGTGCATGGGTTGTTCCCGCTCGAACTCGGGCCGCCGGTGGGCTGGCCGGTGCAGTACCGCGTCACGGGCCGCGACCCGGACCGGGTGTGGCATTACGCGCATGACGTGGCCAGGATCATGGCCGACAGCAACCAGTTGCACATGGTCAATTTCGACTGGGGCGACCCCGCGCGCAAGCTGAAGATCGAGGTAAGGCAGGACGAGGCCCGTCGTCTGGGCCTGTCATCGGGTGCCATTGCGCTGGCCATCAATTCGGCCGTGACCGGGCTTACGGCAACGCAACTGCGTGACAGCATCTATCTGGTCGATGTGGTGCTGCGCGCCAACCACGCCCAGCGCCTGTCGATCGAGGACCTGCGCAACCTCGACATCCGCCTGCCCAATGACCTCACGGTGCCGCTCTCTACGGTGGCAAGTGTTTCATACGTCGAGGATTATCCGCTGGTCTGGCGGCGCGACCGCCTGCCAACGCTGACCATACAGGCGCAACTGCGTGACGGGGTGCAGGCGGATACCGCCGTTGCCACGCTGGCCTCCAAAATCGCGGCCTTCAACGCGGGTCTGCCCACGGGCTACCATGTCGCGGTGGGCGGCACGGTGGAGGAAAGTGCGAAGTCGCAGAAATCCGTCATCGCCGTCGTCCCCCTCATGATCCTGGTCATGATGGGCGTGCTGATGATCCAGTTGCAGGATTTCAGGCGGCTGGCGCTGGTCATCAGCGTGGCGCCCTTTGGCCTGATCGGCGTGGTGGGCGCGCTGTTCCTGACCCAGCACCCCATGGGGTTCATCGCCATGCTGGGGCTGGTGGCGCTGATTGGCATGATCATCCGCAACTCGGTCATCCTTGTGCACCAGATCCAGATCGAGAAGGATCTGGGCCAGTCGGAATGGGATGCGGTGATGAATGCGGCCAAGATCCGCTTCCGCCCCATCATGCTCACGGCGGTGGCCGCCATTCTTGGCATGCTGCCGATTGCATCGAGTGTATTCTGGGGGCCGATGGCCGATGTCATCATGGGCGGCCTTGCCGTGGCGACGGTGCTGACGCTGATCTTCCTGCCGTCGTTATACGTGCTGTGGTTCAGGGTGAAGGAAACGCCACCACCGCAGGTTGAGGGAGCCGCAAGATGAAACGCATCCCGATCCTCCTGCTGCCCGCGCTGCTGGCGGGCTGCGCGTGGCTGGCCCCCACCTATCACCGGCCACAGATGCCCATGCCCGATAAATGGGGCACTCAGCAGGCCGCCACGGTGCCCGATGGCGGCGCATGGTGGCGCAGCTATAATGACCCGGTGCTGGACGCGCTGGTGGCCGAAGCGCTGAAGAACAATGATGACCTTGCCCTGGCCGGGTCAAAGCTGCAGCAGGCGCGCGCACAGTATAAATATGCCTTCGCCAACCAGTTGCCCTCCATCTCGGTGGCGGGCGCGGATGCCATGGGCCGCCTGCACCTCAAGGATGAACTGCCGGTTGCGCACAAGATGAGCAACCTTGGCTTCGTGGGCGGCATGCTGAATTATGAAGCCGATTTCTGGGGCAAGAACGCCAGCCTGAGCAAGGCGGCCAAGGCGGGTGTGAAGGCGGCGGGTTACGGGCACGAGGCCGCGCGGCTGTCCATTGCCGCAGCCACTGCCAAGCTGTATTTCAGCCTGCGCGCGCTGGACCGGCAACGCGAGATCCTGCAACAGACCATCGAGACCCAGACGGCCCTCCTAGCCCTGGTGCAGCGCCAGCATGAGGTGGGCGCGGTGGATGCGCTGGTGGTGCAGAACGTGACCGAGCAGCGTGACGCAGCCCAGGCGGCCCTGCCGGATGTGGAGGACCAGCGCGGCAAGGCGGAAAGTGCGCTGGCCGTCATGCTGGGCCGCGCGCCACAGCAGATCATCGAACAGGCGATGGAGCGCGGCAAGAACATCGACGAACTGACAGTTCCCATCCCGACCCCGCCGGAAATCCCGTCCACCCTGCTCGAACGCAGGCCCGACATCGCCATGCATGAACAGACGCTGATTGCCAGCAACTTCAATATCGGCTTTGCGCGCGCGGCCTATTTCCCCACCATCTCGCTGGCCAGCCTGGCGGGGGTGAACAACATTGATATCGACAACCTGTATCGTGCCACCACGCGGTCATGGACGCTGGCGGCTTCCATGGCAGCACCCGTCATGGATTTTGGCCGCACGGCCAGCGGCGTCAGGCTGGCAAGGGCCGAGAAGAACGAGCAGGTCATCCTGTATAAACAGAGCATCCGCACGGCCTTCAAGGAAGTGCACGACGCCCTGCTGGAACAGAACAACGCCCGCGCGCGCGAACAGGGCGACGGCGGCAAGGAAACGGCGGCTGAAAAAACCGTGGAACTGACGCAGTTGCGGCTGGAACACGGCTATGCCAGCAGGCTCGATGTACTCTCGGCACAGGTGCTGGCCCAGCAGGCCGAACTGGCGCATACGACCGCATTGCTGTCCAGCCTTGATGCGTCGGTTGACATGTACAGGGCCATCGGGGGCGGGTTTGACACCACCGCCCCACAGGACGGGAAGGGGAAATAACCGCGGCGCAGGAAAGCGGGCTGTCTTGCAAACGGGAAGGAATCAGGCCGCCTGCACCGCAGAGAATATTATTTTACAGCAGTTTAGAGGCGATTTTGCTGCCCCGTGCCATGCGGGGGTGGGGGGACGGGCGTTGCCAGTATGCCCATCATGAAGGCACGCCAGGCGCGGTCGAGATAATCGTCGCGCTCCTTTGCCGTTCTCAGCACCCTGCGCCCGAACAGCATCTGCTGATGCGGCCCACCGAGGCAGAGCGTAGCCAGCATCTGGCTGGTTTCCTCCAGTTTGCAATCCGCCTTCAGCAGGCCCGCGCGCGAGACGGCGGTCATGAGCTTGCAGGTCAGTTTTTCCAGCGGGTCAAAGATATGGGCACCGGCATGGTCCACCAGATCGGGGAAGCGCCATCCTTCCGCAATGAAGGTGCGGCTTAGCGAAAGCGTTTCAGGGCTGAGGATCAGGTCAAGCAGCATGCGCATGGTTTTGTACAGCGCCTGTAGCGGATCGTTTGAGACCATTTCATCTGACGGAGAGGCGGACAGCAGGAAGCTGTTGCCCAGTTCGGCAATCACCGTCTTGAACAGGTTTTCCTTGGAGGGGTAGCGGCGGTAGATGGTCTGCTTGCCCACCTTGGCTACAGCGGCGATCTGTTCGACCGATGTGGCGGCGTAACCCTGTTCTCCAAACAGACGGGTGGCGGTTTTCAGGATCAGGGCATCCAGTTCTTCCGACATGCGGCTGTCGGGCCGACCTGAAAATTTCCTCTTTCTGTCCTGATCCGCCATTCAACCTCCTGTCCGCAGTCCCTTCGGATTATAGGGGACGAGACCGTCTCGCAAGGGCTTTTAACACGATCAACATTCAGCCCGGTGGAGTAGGGCGGGCTGAAAAGCCGAGCGGACCTGCCATGCAGATCGGGACAGCCCTGCTAGCGCAGCGAGCCTGTCCGCTTGATCCGGATGGTTCGAATCAGCGCCCTCATGTCGCGTAGGAATATCGTGAATCGGTATGACCCCGGGGGGTATGCACGCCAGAGGCTGCTAAAGGCATATTGAAACATTTATTGATAGGCGCGGCCTGTTATTGGAAGAAGCGGTAACCATTCCGCCCGGGCGCGGCAATCAACGGGTAAGAAAATGTGCAGGAAACCGGGGAAATACGGATCACTGTTTTATTACGTAACAATATAGAAGCCATAAAAGGACGCGGTTTGAAATCAGCGAAACCAATTATACTTGATTGAATAAATCAAACATCACGTTTTGTTGATTTGTATGAATCAGTCCTGATCGGCGATCGGAAAGAGGCAGATTTAGTACAACAATTTATTTATGCCAAGGATATATGATATACCTTATGAAAATGACCAGTTCATAAATATAAAATAATAAAAACAATCAGCAATATATCAGCTATATAAATAAATACATCTGTCGCGACGAGAATTCATGCTGCCACGCTGGCGGTGTCGATACTTAACCATGCGCTCCCCGATGGAATAATGCCGTGTTGCAATTGCTTAAAATAATGATGGATTCCAACATGCCCCTCCTTATTTCTGCCCTTATTGTGTGTATTGCGGGTTCGTGGATCACTGTCCGCATCATGGCACGCATTGCCGCGACCCCCGGGCGGCAAAATCATTCATGGTATCTGCAATGCGCCGCCGCAGGGGCCACGACCATATGGTGCACCCACTTTCTGGCGTTGCTGGCATACATGCCCGGTGTCGCGGGCTTGCTGAATATTCCGCTTACGCTGTTTTCGTTTGTTATTGCTGCTGTGGGCGTGCTGGCGGCAACCGTCATCGCCACCACCAGCAAGAGCCGGATGGGGCCAGCCCTCGGCGGTACCGTGCTCGGCCTGGCTATTGCCGGCATGCATTATTCCGGCATGTATGCCGTGGAATTTGGCGAGCACATGGCATGGAGCCTGCCAACAATCGCGCTGTCACTGCTGCTGGGCATCGCTTTTGGCACGCTGTCCCTGCAGTGCCTGCTCCGCAGCAGCAACAGGTATCGTGAACTCCTGGCCACGGTCCTGTTCGTTGCGGCGATTGCGGGGCTGCATTTTGTCGGTGTGTCCGCCATGCGCACGCACATGATGTCCGCCGAGCTTATGGCGTCTGGCAATGCCCCTGTCGTGCTCGGCGTTGCGCTGGCCATTACGACCCTCCTGCTTGTGGCGACAGGTGGCAACAGTTTCTCGATCGATGATGCAACGCGTGCGGAATCCTACGAACGCATGCGGCAGATGGCGTTGCATGATGCCCTGACATCGCTGCCCAATCGTGTCAGCTTCAACGATCATCTCGATCAGGTGATCGCGGATGCGAAAGCCCAGGGCACGCAGTTCGCGCTGATCGGCATTGATCTTAACAAGTTCAAGGAAATCAATGATGTGCGCGGTCACGCCGCAGGCGACGTGGTTCTGGTCACCATTGCCAACCGTTTTACCGAGATGCTGGGGCAGGGCGAGTTCGTGGCCCGTCTGGGCGGGGATGAATTCGCAGCAGTCCACCTGACGAGCGACCCCGATGAACTCAGTGCCTTTGTCGATCGCATCGAGGAGGCCATCAACCTGCCCATCCCGATTGAGGACTACGAAGTCACGACCGGCGGCAGCGTTGGCCTGGCCCTGTTCCCCAAGGACGCGACCGACAAGGAAACGCTTGTAACCCGTGCCGACCTTGCGATGTATCGCGCCAAGGCAGATCCGTTGCGCACCGTGGCCTATTATGAACCGGCCATGGATGAAACGGTCCGCGAGGCGCGCGCGCTTGCGGCGGATCTGAAGACGGCAATGGAAAAAGGCGAACTGAGCCTGCATTACCAGGTGCAGACCGCCATTGCGACGGGTGAGGTCTTTGGCTACGAGGCCCTGCTGCGCTGGACCAGTCCCGAACGGGGGGACGTGCCGCCAGCCCTGTTCATTCCTGTTGCCGAGGAAAACGGCCTCATCATCCCGCTGGGTGAATGGGTCCTGCAGACCGCCTGCGCGCAGGCTGCCAGTTGGGATGCGGCGTACAAGCTTGCGGTCAATCTGTCTCCGGTCCAGTTCTTTCATCCTGACCTGTATCGTCTGGTCAAGGAGACACTTGAAAAAACGGGCCTTGCGCCCGCGCGGCTCGAACTGGAGTTAACGGAAACTTCAATCATTGATGACAAGCAGCGTGCTCTTGAAATCGTGCGCCGGATCAAGGAACTCGGCGTTTCGATTGCACTGGATGATTTCGGCACGGGTTATTCATCCATTGATACGCTGCGTTCCTTCCCGTTCGACCGGATCAAGCTTGATGGCAGTTTCATGCAGGGCATCGAAACCAATTCCGATGCCGCCGCCATTGTCCGTTCGGTGCTGGCGCTTGGCCGCACCATGAACATCTCCGTGCTGGCGGAAGGGATCGAAACGCCCCGGCAGCTTGAAGTGCTCCGTGGCGAGGGCTGCGTGGCGGGGCAGGGCTTCCTGATCGGCCGCCCCGCCTGCCCGGAAACACTGGGGCTGCAACCGGCCTGACACGCGCCCCACATGCCTTTTCCATCCCGTCCCGGCAGGCGGCCTGCCTGCCAAATTGTGAACTGTGGCCTATCATCATGAACAAGTTGCTCCTTAACCCGCCCTCCCCAAAATCCGCCTTTTCGGGTGATGTCGCCCTGAGCCTGCTGCATGACGCGACCGAGGCGATCGTTGTGATTGACGACAGGGACCATGTCATCTTCTTCAATAAAGGTGCTGAGAAGCTCTGGGGTTATGCGCAGGATGAAGTGTGTGGGCACAATGTGCGCATGCTGGTGCCCGATCTTGCCGGCAAAGAACATGGCGGCCACGCCGCCGGTAACCACACGGCGGATATTGACGCTGTTGTCGGTACAGTGCGTGAAATCATCTTCGAGAACCGGCACGGTGACTACATCACCGGGGAACTGACGCTCTCTTCAAGCAAGGTCGGCCCGAAAGGTAAAAAATACTATCTTGCCTCCATCAAGGCGGTAACGGAAGAAAACCATCGCAAGAAACTGCTGGACCTGCAGAATACGGTGTTCCAGTCCCTTTCAACCGATATGCAGATTCAGGACGTGGCCGACCTGGTGTGCCGGGAGGTGGAAAATTTCATTCCCAATACGGTCGCCATCCTTGTCCTGATTGATGAAGACCACCGGCTTCATGTCCTGTCAGGCCCCGGCCTGCCACGGCGCTATGCCGCGGCACTCGAAAATGTCACGCTATCCGATGCGGACATCATGGCCCTGTCCAATGATCTGGACGAGGCGGCCACCGTGGTGTGGGAGAGCTACCGCTCGCTGGGTGTATCGCTGGGGCTGCATCATTGCTGGGCCTCGGCCATCAAGGCCTGCAATGGCAAGATATCGGGCATATTCGCGCTCTTTTCACGCAATGCCAATCCGCTCAGCGACTGGCCGCAGAAAATCGTGGCGGGTTGCGTGCCCTTCTGCAGCGTGCTGATCGAGCAGTATGAGGCACGCCACCACATTTCCCAGCTGGCCAATTATGACCCGCTGACCGGTTTCCTGAACCGGACCGCCATTCATAAAATTCTCAGGAACCTTGTCGGCAAACCGGGTGACAATCATTTTGCCGTGCTGATGCTCAACCTCGACCGCTTTCGTGACATCAACGATGCGCTTGGGCATTCCAATGGCGATGACTTCCTCAAGGCGGTGGCGGCACGGATCAAGAGCCTGTGCCGGAGCCATTATATCCTCAGCCGCGCAGGGGGTGACGAGTTCGTCATCATATTGCCCGATACACAGGCTGCCCCGGCCACGACATTTGCCGAGAGGCTGATCGCGGGCATGGAAGAGCCCATCGAGATCGGGGGCAACTTCATTACGGCTTCGATCAGCGTGGGCATCAGCATGTTCCCCGAGAACGGGCCGGACAGTGAATCCCTGATCGGTCATGCCGAAGCCGCGATGCGCCTTGCCAAGAAAGACGCCCGCGGCACATTCCGCGTCGCCACGCCAGAGGACCACACGGCGGCACAGGACCGCCTCGTTCTTGGCTCCGCCCTGCGTGATTCCCTGGCAAAGGGCCTGCTCAACCTGCATTACCAGCCGCAGATCGAGGCCAAGACCGGCGCGCTCTATGGCGTGGAGGCACTATCGCGCTGGCATCATCCGCATCTGGGCAATATCTTTCCCTCCCGCTTCATTGCGGTGGCGGAGGATACCGGGCAGATCGAGGCGATCGGCGCCTGGTGCCTGGAAGAAGCCTGCCGCCAGATCGTGGCATGGGACCGTGATGGGGTCATGATCCCCGCCGTATCGGTCAACCTGTCGGCCGGTCACTTCCGCAAGCGCCAGTTGCCCGAAATGATCTCGAACCTGCTGACGCGCTTTGGCATAGCCCCGGCACGGCTGACGGTGGAGATTACCGAAAGCGTGATGATGGATGAAAACAAGGATACGATGGACGTACTGCACGCCATTCGTGCCCTGAATGTTGGCCTGTCCATGGATGATTTTGGCACCGGCTACTCATCGCTGTCGCGGCTGACCCGCCTGCCGCTGACCGAAATCAAGATTGACCGCAGCTTCATCATGAACCTTGAGCATGATGCCAATGCGCAGGCGGTGACGACAGCCGTGATCGGCATCGGCAACCGTCTGGGCATGACCGTCGTGACCGAAGGGGTGGAGACGGAAGCACAATACGCGCTTCTGGAAAGCCTGCACTGTGATGTGATGCAGGGCTATCTGTTCGCCAAACCCATGGCGCCCAAGGATCTGGAAACATGGTTCCGGCAGCCGCGCAAGATCATGCCCGCAATGCGCAAGGCGCGCGAGGAACAGGCAGCATCCGGTCAGGCTGAAAAGAAATAACCCTGTAAAGAAATAACCCTGTCAAAGGCATCGGGTATCGTATCGGTCTCCTGATTGCATCAGGAGGCCGATACGAAAAACCCTTACGCGTTCATATGCCGCGTGCCGTTTCTGTCCGGCCCGGGCCGGAGTTTACTTCAGCCCATCCACAAAGGCTGCGATCCGGCGGCAGCCTTCGCGCAGGGTGGCGGTGTCGGTCGCATAGGAAATGCGGAAGAACGGGCTCATGCCGTAGGCTGCGCCCTGCACGGAGGCAACCTGCTGTTCTTCAAGCAGGGCCATGACGAAATCGGCATCGGTTGCAATCAGGCGACCACCCGCCGAGGTCTTGCCCATGCAGCCGCTGATGTCGGGATAGACATAGAACGCGCCCTGCGGCGTATGGCACTGCACGCCGGGAATGGCGTTGAGCAGCGAAACCACCAGGTCGCGCCGGGCCTGGTATTCGGCTGCGCGGTCCTTGAGGAAGTCCTGCGGGCCGTTCAGCGCCGCGACCGCAGCCGCCTGTGCCAGCGTGTTGATGCCGCTCGTCGACTGGCCCTGCATGTTGTTCATGGCGGCGATCAGCGCGCGCGGGCCACCGCAATAGCCAACGCGCCAGCCGGTCATGGCATAGGCCTTGGATACGCCGTTGACGGTGAGCACCCGGTCCTTCAGGCGCGGCTCGACCTCGGCGATGGTGCAGAAGGTGAAGCCGTCATAGATCAGGTGCTCATAGATATCATCGGTCATGATCCAGACCTGCGGATGCTTCATGAGCACGGCAGCAATGGCTTCCATGTCCGCGCGCGGGCAGCACGCGCCGGTGGGGTTGCCGGGGAAGTTGAGCACCAGCCACTTGGTCTTGGGCGTAATGGCCGCCTCAAGCGCTGCGGCCGAGAGGCGGAACCCGCCTTCGGCAGGGCAGGGCACGGAAACGATGCGCGCCCCGGCAAGGCGGGCAATATCGGCATAGCTGATCCAGCTCGGGGTGGGCAGGACCACCTCGTCACCGGGGTTGATGGTGGCCATCATGGCATCATAGATGATCTGCTTGGCGCCGTTGGCCACCAGGATCTCGTTCAGGGCGTAATCAAGGTGGTTTTCACGCTGGAACTTGGCCTGGACCGCTTTTTTCAGCGCGGGCTTGCCGTCCTGCGGCGGGTATTTGGTATCACCCGCGCGGGCTGCGGCAATGGCGGCATCCACCACATGCCCGGGCGTGGGGAAGTCCGGCTCGCCCGATGACAGGCTGATGATCTTAACCCCTTCAGCCTTCAGTGCCGATGCCTTGTCGGTCATCGCGGCGGAGGCCGAAATCCCAATTCCATTCAGTCGATCAGCAAACCCGGGCATCAGACACGTTCTCCACTTTTACGCAATGCAACAGTATGTTGGATGTTCATGGCTATCGTAGATCGTTTCGCTACGGGTTAGATACCGGTGAAAACCGTCTGGCCCCATACAACAATCCTATGAAGGCCAGGGCGTTTTTCCTTACCCGTCCATCCGGATTGGGTTGCGCACCATGGCGAGTGACAGCCCGGCCGCGACAAGCAGGGCTGCGGCGCACATATACCATGCCATGTCAAAGCTGCCGGTCCAGGCCACGATATACCCGGTCAGGATGGGCGAGAGCAGCCCCAGCGAATTGCTGCATGTCAGGGTCACACCCGTTACGGCACCCATTTTGCCGCCATCTTCCACCATGTCGGTCAGCAGGGCGGTATTGGCGCCATTGGCCGCCATCAGGCACGCCAGTGCGCCAGACAGCACAAGCAGGATGGGCATCATGGTATGAAAATGCGGCAGCAGCCCGATCGTGGCAGCCCCCAGCAGGCAGGTTGCGACAACAAAACGCCGGTTGGGCGGATGAATGCCCCTGCGAAAGACCAGATGTTCGAGAATGCGCCCGATAACGACCGCGCCAATGGCTGCGGCCAGATAACACAGCGCCGTGCTGTTGCCCGTGCCGGTCGTGTTGATGTGCAGCTCATGGATCAGGTACAGCGGCATCCATGACATGACCAGAAAGTTCAGATAGTTCTGGGTGCACTGCACCGCGAGTATCCCCAGAAAGGAAGAGGAGCGGAACAGGTTCCTGATCTCGCGGGCCGTAATGGGCTTGCGCGGGGTGGCGTCGGGTTTTTCCTTCGGGTTACGGTACACCAGCCACCACACCAGCGCCCAGGCGATGCCGATGCCGCCAAGCGCCATGAACTCGCACCGCCACCCGAAGAACGTGATCAGGTAGGCCCCCGCAATCGTGCCGCCCGCCAGCCCGAGCTGCATGCCCGTAAGCAGCATGGTCATGACCGATCCGCGCTCACGTGGCTGCGCCCAGTTGCGCACAACCGTGGCCCCCACGCCAAAGGTCGGCGCCTCGCCCACGCCAAGCAGCACGCGGGTCATCAGGAACTGGGTAATGTTCTGCGCCATGCCGCCAAGCAGCATGGCAAAGGACCACACGCCCACGGCCAGGCTGCCGATGGTGCGCGCGCCCACCATGTCGAGCACGATGGTCGAGGGCAGGTTGAGCAGGAAATATGACCACAGGAAACTCGACGAGACCCAGCCCATCTGCACCGGTGTCAGCGAAAACTCCTTGCCCATCGTGGGCAGGGCGATGGAGAGCGCCGCACGGTCGCCATAACTGATGGCGTACATCAGGAAGACAAGAAAGAAGAACACGTAGCGGGCAGGAATTGCGCGCCTGCTTCGTGCGTCGGTGGTCATTTCACCTGTTGTCACGCTGTAGGACTCCTGGTGTGCCATGAATTACAAGGGGGAGGGGATGACAGATGCGGGGCGGCGCGATCAGGGCGGGGTGCCGGTGGCCGCATCCATCGTGCCTTCGGCCACTACTTTCTGCCTGGCCGGGCGGTCGTGGCGCAGCATCCACACGCCGGAGCCAATGATCAGCAGGCCGCCAATGCCCATGGCAATGCCGGGTATCTCGCCAAACCCGAACCACCCGATCAGCGCCGCCCATAGCAGGCCGGAATAGGCAAATGGCCCGATGGCGGAGACCTGCGCCGAGGCGAAGGCCTCGGTCTGGAGCACCTGCGCGATACCGGCGAATGCACCCACGGCCACAAGGCAGCCCGCCTCGGTCAGGCCGGGCGTGGTCCAGATGAAGGGCAGCGGCAGCGCGGTCATGACCGTCATGAGGATGGCCTGCCACAGGGCGATGGTGGTGCTGGATTCCGTAGCCGAAAGCTGGCGGATCTGCATGGTGGTCAGCGCGCCCACGGCCCCCTGCGCCAGGGCTACGAAATAGGCCCAGTTCGGCACGGCAGCCCCCGTCGCGCCATGGCCATGCAGCAGCCCCTTGCCAAGAGCCACCACGATCACGCCCGAAAACCCGAGCGAGACCGCAATCCAGCGCTGGACCGAAGGGCGCTCATGCAGCAGCGGAATGGACAGCAGGACCAGGAACAGCGGCTGCGTATAGGACAGGACCTGCTGTTCGGCCAGCGGCAGGCGGGTCACGGTGATCACGACCATGATCATGCTGATCAGCCCCACGACCGAGCGCAGGACATGCCCGCCAAAATGCTGTGTTTTGAGCACGATGCCGGAGCGTGAGGCAATCAGCAGCACGAAGGGCAGCGAAAACAGGTTGCGGAAGAAAATGATCTCGAGTGCGGGAAGCGTGGAGCCGGTCAGTTTCTGCAGGGCATTGAGGGCAGCGGTAAAGAACGTTGCCGATGCTAGAAGAAGGGCGCCACGTTTCAGGTCATGCTTCATTTGATCCGTACCTCGATGCACGACATGGACAGCGGCGCGCTTCATCAATCAATGCTGCCGGATACCCCCGCAGGCTTCATGTTGCGACAGCGTAACGCAGGGGATGGATTCCGGGTCATAGGTGTTCGTTGCGATGCAATAGAAAATTCTTATGGGTGGCGTGCGCCCTCAGTCCCCAAGCTGGCAGGCGGGGGTGAGCACGCCGCCACTGGCCTCGATTTCCGCGCGGATGGCGCGGGCGAGTTCGAGTGACCCGGGCGTATCGCTATGCACCAGGATCGACTGTGCCCTGACCGGCAGGCGCGCGCCGTCAATGGTCGTGACCGAGCCGTCCTGCAGGAACTGCTTCACGCGTGCGCGCACGCCCGCCAGGTCATGGATGACAGCACCCGGCTGCCCGCGCGGCACCAGCGTGCCGGCGGTGGTATAGGCACGATCGGCCAGGAACAGGGTCTGTGCCCGCAGGCCCGCCTTCTCGGCGGCGCGCTCGGTCGCCTGGCCGGGCATGCAGAACACGCTCAGGTTCCGGTCAAGTGCTGCAATGGCACGGGTCAGGCGCAGGGCAAGGGCCTCATCCGCATTGGCCATGTTACCGAAGGCGGCATGGTAGCTGACATGCGTGACCCGGTGGCCATGGCGGGCGGCAATGCCCTGCAGCGCGCCGATCTGGTAGCACATCATGGATTCCATATCCGCGTCGGACACGGCCATGGTGCGGCGGCCAAAGCCCATCAGGTCGGGCAGGCCGGGATGGGCGCCAATGCCCACGCCCTTTTCCTTTGCCAGCCGCACGGTGCGGTCCATGATGGCGTAGTCACCGGCATGGAAGCCGCAGGCGATGTTGGCTGACGAGACGGTCTCCATCAGCCCGTCATCATCAGCGATGCGCCAGCGGCCAAAACCTTCGCCCATGTCGGAATTGAGGTCGATCTTCATGCCTTGGCTCCAGATTTCATGCCAGCACGGCAGCGGGCGGATGAGCGGTAATGGGCAACCATCATGCGCAGGTCGTCGAGATAGGCGTTGACCGGCTGCATGGCGGCAACACCTTCGCTAAAGCTGCATTCATGCAGGCGGATGCGCCAGCCGATGCGCGCCTGCGCCAGCCGCCACAGGTCGGCCTCGATCACGGTGGCGATGCGCGGATAGCCACCCACGGTATTGGCGTCGGCCAGTTGCACGATCGGCTCGCCCGCGGGCGGAACCTGCACGATGCCGGCGATCACGCCGTAAGAGCGCAGTTCAACCCGGTGGCGCAATTCAAGCGGGGCGCCCTGCAGGCGGTAGCCCACGCGGTTGCTCTGTGGTGTAATGCGCCATGGGGTATCCCACAGCCGCTTCTGGGCTTCGGGCGTGAACAGGGCATAATCGGTTGCGGGCATCGCGCGCAGGTTGATGACCCTGGCATCCGCCTCGTCTGCTACGGCATCCAGCGCGGCAGCGGGGGGCAGGGCGCCATAGCCCGCCACATCCAGCGTGACGCCTGTGGTCCTGAGCGTATCGCCTGCCTCCAGCGGGCGGCCGTCAAGCCCGCCAAAGCTGCCACGTAGCTGCGTGCTGCGCGAGCCCAGCACCACCGGCACCTCGATGCCGCCTGCAAGACAGACATAGCCGCGCGCGCCCGCTTTGGGCGGGCCGATACGCAGCACCTGACCGGCTGCTGCCGTCGCGACCATCCAGGGCAGGAGGGTGTGGCCATCGAGTTCGATTGCGGCATCAATGCCCGTCACCGCAAAGGTGGCGGGTGCGTCAAAGCGCAGCACGAAGGGATAGGTCTGCAGTTCGATGCAGGCATCATCCATCTGGTTGCCCAGCAGGATATTGCCGACCTGAAGGGCGAGCGTGTCCATCGCGCCAGACGTGCCCACGCCCAGGTTGCGGTAGCCGGGGCGGCCGAGATCCTGCACCGTGTTCAGGGCGGATGTTTCAAGGATCGTAATCACAGCTCGATGCTTTCGGGGTAGAAGCGGATGCGATCGCCAACGGCAAACAGGGCAGGGGGCTGTTTGGTTGGATCGAACACGCGCAGGTCGGTAAACCCGATGGAATTCCACCCGTTTGGCCCCGTCAGCGCGGAAATGCCGGCCTGCATGCCGCCGATGATGACGGTCCCGGCCTGCATGTTCAGCGATGGCACGGTCTTGCGCGGCGTTGCAATGCGTGGGTCAAGCCCGTGCAGGTAGCCAAAGCCCGGCGCGCTGCCAATGGCGCAGACCGTGTATTCACTGCCGTGATGGATGGAGATGACCTCCTGCGCCGACAGGCCGGAATGGGCGCACACGGCGGCCAGATCCTCGCCCAGCGCGCCGCCATAGCGCACGCCGATCTCGAACAGATGCCCCTCGATATGCCGCTCGGGCAGGGTGTTCCAGGCGTGGCACAGCCACTCCGCCACCGCCTGCGGGCTTTTGGGCGGGGCGGAAAAGATCAGCATGAGGTTGGTCACGCCGGGAATGAGTTCAAGCACGTCGGGCCGGGCCTGTGCCGCGTCCATCAGTGCCCAGATGCGGCGCTGGTGGGCCATGGTGAAATCACCCGGCGCCTCGAACAGCATGGCGCGCGTGCCGATCATGCTTATGGCAGGCGCGGCAGCCGTATTGCGCGCCACATCGTTCTTTATATCCGTGTTCAAAATACACAGTCCCTGGAACGGCGCTGGTTATTGAGCCTGAACCGTAACAATATAGGTTTCGCGGCATGAGGTGCCAGGTGCAAGACTATGGCCGTTTCCGTAACGATGGCCAGTGCAATTGTGGTTGTGAGGCTATTGAATAATCTTATGGCTCAGCAGGATAGCAGGGCCATCATATTATGTTATGGCGTGAGAACGAAGTGCTCTTGGCGCTTGTTGTCCATGGTGGTTAGCATAAAAATCAATAGCTGAGCATCCGGTATCCGCTGTGGGGCCGGGTGGTGTTAGTTTCTCTGTTCAGGATCGGGTTTTCTTACCATGAGCAACCAGCCGTATCGTACCGCCCTCGTCACTGGCGCCTCTTCCGGTATTGGCGCGCAGATCGTGCGCCGCCTGGCGCAGGAAGGGATCGAGGTTCATGCCCTGGCGCGTGACGCGGCCCGGCTGGAGCAGCTGTCGCAGGAGACCGGCTGCGTCGTGCATGCCGTGAGCGTGTCCGATCAGGCCGGGATCGAGGCGCTGGTCAAGGGGCTCGAGATCGACATCCTGGTCAACAACGCCGGGCAGTCGCGCACGGGCAACATAACCAACACCACGCCCGAGGATATCGATGCGCTGGTGGACGTGAACCTGCGCGCGGTGCTGCAACTGACCCGCCTCGTGGTGGCAGGCATGATCGAGCGTGATCGTGGCCATATCGTCAACATCACCTCCATTGCAGGTCATTATGCCTTTGCAGGCGGCAATACGGTCTATCATGCCACCAAGGCGGGCGTGCATTCGCTCTCGCAGCAGTTGCGCTGCGACCTGTTCGGCCACCGCATCCGCGTGACCGAAGTCTCGCCCGCGCGGTGCGAAACCGAGGTGTTCGGCCGCCTGATCGGCAACATGGAAGAAGCCAGGAAGCGTTTCTTTGATGAATATGAGTCGCTGCTGCCCGAGGATATTGCAAACTCCGTCGCCTTTGCCGTCATGTCGCCGCAGCGCATGAATGTCAGCTTCATGGAAGTGCTGCCCACCATGCAGGTCGTGGGCGGGCTGAACTTCGCCAAGAAGACATCCGGCGCGGCGTAAGGGCAGTGGATCTCACGCATGTCAGGCGGCTGATCGACCTGCTGGCCACGGCTCCGGTTACGGAGCTGGAGGTCGAGGAAGGCGGCTGCCATATCCGCATCACCCGTGGCGGCGGCGCGCAGCCTGTGGGTGCGCCATCCGCCCCGCCCGTGGCGGCAGCTCCGGCACCCGTTGCGGCCGCGCAGCCAGCCGTGGCACCCGTGGCGGAGGCGGCGGTCATCACCGCTCCCTCCTATGGCGTGTTCCATCTCTCGCCCGCACCGGGGGCGCCGCCATTCGTCACGGTGGGGCAGGACGTGCAGGCCGGGCAGGAAGTCGGGCTGGTCGAGGCGATGAAGGTGTTCAACGCCGTTCGTGCCGAGCAGGCTGGCAGGATTGCCGCCGTGCTGGTGGAAGACGGCACCGAAGTAGAGGCAGGCACCCCCCTGTTCCAGCTGGCATGAGTGAGACCCCACGTTTCAGCCGCGTGCTGATCGCCAATCGCGGCGAGATTGCCCTGCGCATCCAGCGCGCCTGCCGCCAGCTCGGGTTGGAGACGGTGGCCGTGTATTCCGAAGCCGATGCCGACAGCCGCCATGTGCATGAGGCCGATGTGGCCCTGTGCATTGGCCCGGCGGCTGCGGCCCGCAGCTATCTCGACCCTGACGGGCTGCTGCTCGCCGCCCGGCTGACCGGGGCGCAGGCCATTCATCCCGGCTACGGCTTCCTGTCGGAAAATGCTGATTTTGCCGATGCGGTGGAAAAAGCGGGCCTGACCTTCATCGGTCCCACGGGGGCCTCCATCCGCATGATGGGCGACAAAATTACCGCCAAGCGCGCCATGCGCGAGGCGGGTGTGCCCTGCGTGCCCGGATCGGACGGGCCGCTGCCTGCCGATATGGACGCCGTGAAGGCCATTGCGCTGGAGGTTGGCTTTCCGGTCATCGTCAAGGCATCGGGCGGCGGCGGCGGGCGCGGCATGCGCGTGGTCGAGCGCGTGGAGGACCTGGCGCAGGCCGTGACCCTGACCGCCAAGGAAGCCGAGCAGGCCTTCGGCAACCCGACGCTGTATCTCGAACGCTTCATGCAGAAGCCGCGCCATATCGAAATTCAGGTTCTGTGCGATACGCATGGCACAGCACTATGGCTGGGTGCGCGCGACTGCTCGCTGCAGCGCCGCCACCAGAAAGTGCTTGAGGAAGCCTCCGCCCCCGGCATCGCCCCCGAAACCATTGCCGAAATTGGCGCACGCTGCGCCGAGGCATGCAGGCGGATCGGCTACCGTGGCGCGGGCACGTTCGAATTCCTGTATGAAGATGGCGTGTTCGCCTTTATCGAGATGAACACCCGCGTGCAGGTCGAGCACCCGATTACGGAAGAGACCACGGGCATCGACATCGTGGCCGAGCAGTTGCGCATTGCCCAGGGCGCGCGGCTTGGCATCGCGCAGGCGGATATTCCGCTGCGGGGCCATGCCATTGAATGCCGCCTCAATGCCGAGGACCCGTTCACCTTCATGCCCTCGCCCGGCACCATCACGCGCTGGGACCTGCCCGGCGGCCCGGGCATCCGGGTCGATACGCATGTCGTAGCCGGCTACACGGTGCAGCCGTATTATGACTCGCTGATCGGCAAGATCATCAGTTATGGCGCCACCCGTGAGCAGGCCATTGCGCGCATGCGCGTGGCGCTGGCGGAAATGAAGGTGGAAGGGGTGTCAACCAACATCGCCCTGCATCAGGACCTGCTGGCCGACCCCGCCTTTGCGCGTGGCGGCGTGGATATCCACTATCTTGAACGCTGGCTTGCACAAAGGACAGCCTCATGACCAACCGCTCCGAACAGGTGGTGCCCCATTTTGATCGGCTGCCAGAGCCTGAACAGATTGGCCAGATGGCAACATGGCTGGCGCAGGCAGGGCTGGAAAGTCTGGAACTGTGCAACGAGGCGGCGGGGCTGAAACTGCGCATCCGCGTGGGGCAGGGCGCACCGGCGGCAATGCCCGCCCACGCCCCGCCAGCAGCGCAGCCCGATGCCGGAGCGGGACTGGTGGCAGTGAAAACGCCGTATTTTGGTCATCTGTGCCTGGTCCATCCGCAGCGCGACAGCGCTTTTGCTCCGGTAGGCACGAAGGTGGCGCAGGGCGATATTGTAGCGCTCCTGACACTGGACAGCCTGCAGGTGCCCGTTCCCGCGCCGATCGCGGGCAGGGTTGCCGAGGTGACGGGGCAGGCCGGCGCGCTGGTCGGATATGGCACCGTGATCATGCAGATCCAGCCTGACTGATCCGCTCAGGCCGGGTGTTGCTGCGGTTTTTTAGCTATCTCCGTCGCCTTTATCTGGCCTGTAGTCGTGTTGTTACATGCGAACATGCGCATGATGCTGGCACTGTTCTGCCCTGGTACTATTCTTAACGTGGATGGACCGAAATGAGTAATATGCCCGCTCCGGCGCGCGAGAGCGCGACCTGTTGGGCGAGGTCACGCTGCCCCCCGGCGTGCTGTGGGGCGTGCACACAAAGCGCGCGCTGGACAACTTTCCCATAAGTGGCACCACGATCGGCAGTTTTCCTGAACTGGTGCAGGGGCTGGTCACGGTCAAGCAGGCGGCGGCGCGGGCCAATCTTGCGCTGGGTTATCTCGGCCCCACGCGCGCCAACGCCATTGATGGTGCCTGCCAGCGCATCCTGCAAGACCCCGCCTATAACGCGCAGTTTGTGGTCGATGCCATGCAGGGCGGGGCAGGTACCTCGACCAACATGAATGCCAACGAGGTCGTTGCCAATGTTGCCCTTGGGCTGCTGGGCGAAAAGCCGGGCACCTACGGCGTGCTGCACCCCAATGATCATGTCAACATGGCACAGTCCACCAACGATGTGTACCCCACAGCGCTCCGCCTTGGCCTGCTGCTGGCGGTTGACCCGCTAGTCGCAGCCCTTGAGGGACTGCATGCGGCGCTGGATGAAAAGGCAGGGGCGTTTGATGCGATCCTGAAGGTTGGCCGCACGCAGTTGCGTGATGCCGTGCCCATGACGCTGGGGCAGGAATTCGGGGCATTCCGCACGGCGGTGGCAGGTGAAATCAGGAGCATAAAGGTCCATGCGGCAGCCTTTGAGCAGGTCAATCTTGGCGGCACCGCCATTGGCACGGGGCTCAATACCGACCCGCGTTATGCCCCCACAGTCATGGCGGAACTGCGCGGCCTGACCGGGCGGCCCATGAGCAGTGCGCCCGACCTGATCGAGGCCGCATCGGATGTAGGGGCATTCGTGCTGTTTTCGGGCGCGCTCAAGCGCCTGGCGCTCAAACTGTCAAAAATGTCCAGCGACCTGCGCCTGCTCTCAAGCGGGCCGCGCACGGGCCTGGGTGAAATCGTGCTGCCGGCGGTGCAGGCGGGGTCTTCCATCATGCCGGGGAAGGTCAATCCCGTCATACCCGAGGCGGTCAATCAGGTGGCCTATCTGGTCGCGGGCCATGACCTGACCATTACCATGTGTGCCGATGGCGGGCAGTTGCAGCTTAATCCGTTTGAACCGATGATTGGCTATTGCCTGTTTACATCCATTGCGACATTGCGCACCGCCATCGAAACCCTGACCACGCGCTGCATCAGCGGCATTCGTGCCGACCAGGCACGGTGCTAGGCCCTGTTTGACCTGAATATCGGCATCATTACGGCACTGGTGCCGGTGCTGGGTTACGATGTCTGCTCGGCCATTGCCAAGCGCGCATTGGCACAGGATCGCAAGGTGACGGACCTGATCGTGGAGGACAGGCTGCTTTCGACCGAACAGCTTGCCGCCCTGTTGCAGCCCGATGCGCTGACCCGCCCCAATATCGGGCGCATCCCGGCCTGAGCCTTAGCCGAATGGCTGCGTGCCCGGCCAGTTATGCGAGGCGGCCATGGCCTTGGCGAGGTCGATAAGGATTTCACGTACGGCGACCGAGGCCTCGGTTTCGGGAATGATTTCGGGAATGCATAGTGACACATCTTCCTGAATGACCGGGTTGTGCAGCGGAAAGATGCGTGATTTGCCCGGTACGACGATGCGGCTGGCAACCGACCAGGGCAGGATGGTGCTGCCTATGCCCTGCTCTATGGCGCCCTGCAGGGTGATCAGCGCCTCGATCTCGGCTACGATGCAGGGTTCAAGCTGCTTGCGCATGAAGGCCATGTCCACGCTCTTGCGCACAAAATTATGTTTGGGCGGCAGCAGCAGGGGAATGTTGGCTATGTCGGCAAGCTGCACGGCCCCTTTTTCATTGTGGGGGAATTCCAGGTCATGCGGTGCCAGCAGGAAGAATTCTTCCTTCATCAATGGCGTGAAAATGACGCCCTTGATGGGGCCTGCGCCATGAATCACGGCCATGTCCAGACGGCCGGTCATGATCAGTTCGCTGTAGATGTCATCAAAGCTTTCGGTCAGGTGCAGGGTAATGTTGGGCAGGCGCTCGCGCACGAGCTGCAACAGCTTGACCGAGAGTGTGGACCCCGCGCTGTAAGGGGACAGGCCGACCGAGACCTTGCCCACCAGCGGCCCCGCGCCCTGGCTGATTTCAACCATGGCCCGGTCGAACTGCTTGGTCAGGGTCTGTGCATGTCGGTACAGTTCCGCTCCGGCCGTGGTGGGGGTTACGCCGCTCTTGCTACGGATGACAAGCTTCTGTTTGAAAGCATTCTCGAGTGTGGCCAGTTGCTGGCTCAATGCGGGCTGGGCAATATTGAGCAGGTCAGCCGCACGCGAAATGCTGCCAAGATCGATAATTTTAATAAAAGCCTGTAGTCGGCGTATGTCCAACGGGAACTCCGTAAAGGGTATAGGTGGTGAATTTATGACCTTGACATTAGGGATTTTTCTTTAACTGTCAACATATTGTGCCATAGGCGGGTGCCATGGCGCGATGGCGCGGCACGGCTTCTGTCAGGCCCGCATGCGGCTGTACGCCCCTGCCTGCGGCAGGGGGCTGATACTTGCAATGTATTATGCAAAAAAGCAACGCATCGGCAAAACCCGAAGCGTTTTCAATTATATAATTCTTTCGTATGCAAGTAAGAAACAATCTGGTTCCCGAACATATCAATAATTCATATGACGCCAAATCATAACGGACGCGCATCATAACCTCGCACATATTCATTACGGAACGTTCGGTCGAGTTTCAGGGGGGGGGGAAGACAGATGTCAGGCCTGTCAAAGCGCAAGTTATATCTGGTGGCCGGGGTGGCATTGGGCACGTTCGTGCCGGCAATGGGCGAGGCCGCGACGGCTACCGTTTCGTCGGCGCAGAAACATTATCGGATCACCACTGACAAGAAGGTCGCCGCCCCCAGGCAGGCCGTGCCTGCGGCCCTGCGGGCCTCGGGCAACCCCGAAGAAATCCATGTCGGTGGCCACCAGACCAATTCCGTCTTTTCCCCCAGCACGCCACGACACAGCACCACGCAGGTTACGGTCGTAACGGGGGAGGAACTGCTCAAGACCGGCCAGAGCAATGTGCTGTCCGCGCTGGCACAGGCCAATCCGGCCATTACCACTGCCGCCCTGCCCGGTGGTGGTGCCAGTTCCTTTGTCCAGACCATGCAGCTGCGCGGCCAGTCACCCGATGATACGCTGATCCTGGTCAACGGCCATCGCCGCCATATTGGGGCGAACTTCAACGCCAACGCAGGTACCAACTGGGGTAGTGAACCAGCGGATATCTCGCTGATTCCCATTACCGCGATCGACCATATCGAAGTGGTGACCGAAGGCGCCTCCGCGCTGTACGGGCAGGATGCCATTGCGGGCGCGGTCAACATCGTGCTCAAGCGCGATACGCATGGTGGCACCGTCAACTTCAAGAACAGCGGCTATTACGCGGGCGATGGCCAGGCGCTTGATGGCTCGGCCAGCTACGCCATGGCGCTGGGCAACAAGGGCGGCTACCTTGACCTTGCGGCACAGGTGACCCACCAACTGCCCACCACCCGTGGCGGCGATTACTATGGCACCCTCTTTAACGATGCCACGCGCAATGCCACGGCGGACCGTAACGTGCAGCGTGGCCTGGGCCTGCCCAAGAGCACGCTTGAAACCCTGAGCGAGAACATGTCCGTGCCCCTGGGGCATGGGTTCAACTTCTACAGCACGTCCACCTTCTCGCACCGCCGTGCCAATGTGCCGGAAACCTATCGCGCCAATAATGGTAATGATATCTGGGTCAACCCGTCGCTTTACCCCAATGGTGACCAGCCCTACATCACCATGGACCAGTACGACTTCGAGACCGATGACGGCATCCGCACGCGCAAATTCGGCTTTGCATGGGATGCGTACGTAACGTTTGGGCGTGACCAGCAGACATACGGCACCAAGGATTCCGAAAATGCCTCGCTGTCTGGCAGCGCATATGAATTCGACCCGACCCAGACATCCTTTTATGATGGCAAGTCGATCTCGACCGAACTGACAACCGGGCTCAGGGGCTCGCGTTCGTTCCATACCGGCCTGCTGCCCAAGGACATCAACCTGCGGTTCGGTGCGGAATACCGCCATGATACCTTCCAGATGACTGAAGGTGAGCCCAATTCGTTCAGTGGACAGGGCGCAACCGATCACCCCGGCAACCCGGCGCTGGCCGTATCGAACACGGACCGTGACGTGTACGAAGGTTTTGCCAACCTTGATTTCTATATAACCAAGAAGTGGGAATGGACCCTGGGTGGCCGCGTTGCCAGCTACAGCAACATGGCAACCGTCGAGACCGGTTCGGTCGGCACGCGCTACAACTTCAACAAGCGCTGGGCCATCCGCGCCAACATCAATTCCGGCTACCGTCCGCCAACGCTGGGTGAGATTTCGTATTTCTATTCGGCGCCCTATCCCGGTTATGTCGTGGATCAGCTTCCCTCCACCAGTGCTCTGGCCAAGTCCTATGGCGCAACTGCCCTGAAGGGCGAGTACTCACGCAGCTATACCATTGGTATTGATGCAAACCCCGTGGATGGTTTCCACCTAGCAGGCAACCTGTACTATATCGCCATCAATGACCGGCTGGGCAGCTCCGCAAGTTTTCCGGTCGCCGCGGGTAATGATTATGGATTGGGCAATGTGACTTCGCTCAGTTACTATGCCAACCTGTATAATACCCAGACATTCGGTGGCGACCTGACCGCTGACTACACTCTCACTACCCACCGTTACGGCAAGTTCCGTTTTGCCATGGGCATCAACTTCTCGGATAACGAAATCCGTTCGAGCAAGAACAACCTGGTCAACGAATATACCAAGGAAATGGTGCTGCATGCCGCGCCTAAAAACCGCGAGCAGATCAGCGTGAACTGGCAGTACAAGAAGTGGTCGGTCTTCGTGCAGGAAATGCGCTATGGCTCCATGATCTACATGGCGGCGCCGACAGGTCCGGGGTCCGTGCCGTTCGAGCAGAACCCCGCTTTCATCACCAACATGGAAATTGACTACAAGCCCGTGCCGCGCTGGACCATTGGCATCGGTGCCAACAACCTTGGCAACAAATACCCGACCCGTGTTTCCCCCGCCATTGCCCAGTCGCAGCAGGGCCTTGCAAAATACGCGTCCTATTCCCCCTACGGGTTCAATGGCGGCATGTATTATGTCAAGACGTCGCTCGATTTCTGAGCCAACGCGTCAAAACATAAGCGGTATTTGAGACGGAGCAGGGCAGGGATCTCATGATCCCTGTCCTGTGCGTTGGTCCGGGCGGGCAGGCTGTCAGCCATTGACCGGACACCTTTTGAGAAATGCGTTAAATCATCAAAGCTTCCGGATGCCGCCTTTTAAGGGCGGCATTTTTTTTGAGCATGACGGAACGTTTTCAAGGCTGATTTTTCAGGCAGCCTCCGGTTCTGTCATTTGTCATGACGGGCATGCCGTTTTTTGCCGGTATGACACCATCTTCCGGCCGGTTGTGCAGTATCTGCGCCTGCGCCACGATGGGGAGCGGCTCCAAACCCCCGGTCAAGGCGTATTGGCTACAATTTTCGGCTCATGAATACCTCTTGCCTCATGGGTATTCCTGTTCCCTGAAAACCTGCGTTATTGCGCGATAGCCGGATTTTCCCCAAAAAAAACAGATTGATCATAATAGACAATATGAAAGCATAAATAAAAATACAGGAAATTATATTCATTAAATAAATTAACACCGAACTTTTGTATTATTTTATCGTCAATACAGAGCATGCTGGATATCGTGAAATAAGATTAATTATTCACCAAGGAAGCATGAAATGACATCTCACTCCGGTCGGCCGCGTGAGCATCTGGTATTGGGCGCATATCTGGGGGGTGGCGGTACAAATGGGGATGCATGGCGCCTGCCTGAGGCGGATGTCGATGCTGATATCAATTTTGAACGATACAGTCAGTATGTGCAGATCCTCGAGCGTGGAAAATTCGACAGCATTTTTCTCTACGATAATGTCTTGCCCATACCTGACCCTGCGGTACTGGCCCGCCGCCCCGGTTTTCCACGATGGGATACGTTCACGCTGCTGGCTGCACTGGCGGTTGTGACAAAACGGATCGGCCTGATCGGCACCGCCAGCACCACATTCAATGAACCTTATAATATCGCCCGCAAGGTGCTCTCGCTTGATCACCTGAGCGGGGGCAGGGCAGGGTGGAATGTTGTAACGGCAACGGGGGGAGGTGAGAATTTCAACCTGCCCGGGCATGTCGGCCATGCTGAACGGTACAGGCGCGCACACGAGTTTTGTGATGTCGTGACGGGATTGTGGCACAGTGTCGAGCCAGATGCGATCGTGCGCAACAAGGGAACCGGGCAGTGGCTTGATCCTGCCAAGGTCCATACGCTCAATCACAAGGGCGAATTCTACGCCGTGCAGGGGCCGCTCAATGCGCCGCCCCGTATCGCGCAGGCAGGCCAGCCGGTCATTGCCCAGGCCGGTTCATCCGATGATGGCAAAGAACTTGCCGCCCGCATCGGGGAAGTGATCTATACGGCGGAATATGACCGTGCGCACGCCCTTGCGTTCCGTAATGAACTGATCGCGCGTGCGCAGAAATACGGTCGTGGCGCCGCCAACCTGCGTGTATTGCCAGGCCTTGCGCCAATCGTGGGTAAAACGCGAGCGGATGCGCACAGGAAATTCGAGCGCTACCTTGCCTATCTTGATCATGAAGCAACACTGAATGGCCTGGCCAGCTACGCCAGTCTTGGCATTGATCTGGCACACTGGCCCAAGGGCCAGCCCGTGACCCTGCCGGATCATCTGGCACAGACCAATTCACACAAAAGCCGGCAGAGCCTGATTGCGAGATGGATCCGTGAACGGCGGGCCACAACGGATGACATCCTGCGCTTCTTTATCGCGGGCGGGCATCGCCTGATTGTCGGGAGTGCGGGGGATATTGCCGATCATATGCAAGAATGGTTCGAGGCCGGAGCGGTAGATGGTTTCAATATCATGTTCACTTCCGCGCCGACCGGCATGGAGGACTTTGTTGATCTGGTCGTGCCTGAACTCCAGCGCCGTGGCCTGTTCAAAACCGATTATGCCAGTCCGTATCTGCGCACCAACCTTGGTCTGCCCACAGTATAAAAACCTGTTCCATGCATGGTTATTTATTCTGCCTTAAATATTAAGGACCTTTTTATGTCTTACCGCCCTATGCGCGCTGTTGCGCCTGCGTTTTCGCATTTTTCTTTCATGGTCATCCTGTCCTGCTCAACACTGATCCATGGAAAAGCGTGGGCGGATGAACGCGTACATGACCTCCCCGCAGGAAAGGCCGGAACTGACGGGAACCTTGCCGCCCACAGGGCGCATGAGCCTGAATCGGAAGCGGCAATGGCGGCCATGCCCAGCGAAAAGATCATGGTGCATCACCATCGTTCAGGCAAGGTTGAAGCGGCATGGAACAACCTGAAGAAAATACCCGGCGGCACCAGTATCATTGACTCGAAAGATACGGCAAAGCGCAGTAACGCGACGAATGCGGATATCTTCAAATTCCAGCCCGGCCTGTTTGCCCAGGCCGTATGCGGCGGGGATGACCTGCGCATTTCGGTGCGCGGTTCCGGTGTGCAGGATGGCCTGTCCGCTACGCGCTATGGCATTAATTTCTTCTTTGATGGCCTGCCACTGACCACAACGGCCGGTGCGGTCAATGAACTGCAGGAGCCGCTGGGCGTGCAGTATACTGAAGTATTGCGTGGCGGTAACGCCATTGACATGGGCGGCACGCTGCTTGGCGGGGCGATCAACTATGTCTCCAAGACCGGTTATGATGCCGATCGCTACCATGCGCGCGTAGAGGCAGGCAGTTTTGGTTACGTCAAGGAACAGCTCAGTTCAGGTGGGGTTTATGGCAAGGCTGATTATTATCTCAGCGTGACCAATGCATATCGTGGTGGGTATCAGCAGAATACAAAAACATCCAGCTTTGGTGTCAATTTCAATTTTGGTTACAAGCTCAGCGATCATGTGGATACGCGGCTGTTCGTTCGCTATCGGCAGACGGATGAAGGGTATCCGGGTTACCTGACCCGCAGCCAGATTGCGCAGGACCCCACGCAGGCCCAGAAAGGCTATGGCAACACCAGCACGAATGGGTACGGCACGCACACGCTTGAACCGGGCAGCTATTTTGTAGGCGACAGGACGAATATTCATTTTAGCGATGGTTCAAAATTCACGCTTGGATTTGATTACCAGAATACCCCGATGGATCATCGCCTGCAGTTTACGCGCCTTCAGTATGGTATCCAGAATGCATCCGGCATGCTGGACTATACCCGGTCCGATACGCTGTTCGGCCGTAAAAGTGAGACGCATGTCGGGGTTTACACCACAGCGATCCTGAGCCTGTGGGAAACGCAGAGCGTCAAGGATCTGACGCATTATGCAAGCTATGGTGCGCATGTTGGCCAGCTTATTTCGCATGATACCTTTGGCGGGAGCACCACGACTTTCCATATAAGCAATAATTACGAGCTTTTTCATAACTTCTGGCTGACAACGGCAGGCGCGCTGACCTATGCGCCACGGCAGATCGCTGTCACCTATCCGACATATTCCGATCTTCATACCCAATCCCTATATTTTCAACCCCGGGCGGGTTTTCGGTATGTTGTCAATCCGCACATCCAGTTCTATGGCAATGTAACAAGAGGTGAGGAACCGCAGACAATATGGCGCTACCTGACAGGACCACTCTATACTTCAGGTCTTGCAACAGGACAGAATGCAGGTGGAACTAACATCAAGCCTTCCACCTCGACCACGTTTGAAGTGGGTACGGAGGGCAACTGGCGTGGTACGGACTGGAGCCTTACCTATTATCATAGCGCGATACGGAACGAGTTACTGTCAGTAATGACCCCGGAATCGCAGCTCTATAATGAAGTGCTGAATGCTAATGCATCGCCGACCACGCATCAGGGTGTTGAATTCTCGACGCATTCCGTACTGTATCAGTGGTCCGGCGGGGTTGTTTCCCTGCGGCAGGCCTATACTTATCAGGACTTCCGCTTCAATCATGACCCGACATTCGGGCATAACAGGCTGCCTGGCATCCCTGCCCATTTCTACCAGGGGCAATTGCACCTGGATATGAAAAACGGGTTCTACATTGCTGCCGATGCACAGGTTTCTTCATCTGTTGAAGCATCATACGATAATACATATAGGGCTGCACCCTATCATATCTACAATTTCCAGATCGGATATCAGTGGCCGGGCAAGCACCGCATGGTATATGTCGATCTGCACAACCTTGCCAACAAGCATTACGCTACTGCCGTCATTCCATCCTACCAGGCTGCCGGTAAAGAAGTGGCCGCCATGTTGCCGGGTGATGGCCTCAGTGTCTTTGCCGGGATCGACATTGGCTTTAATTGACATTATTTATGAAAAACATATACGGCATTGTTACGTATATGTGATATAATATAGTGGTATTTTTTTTTGATGCAGAATGCGTCAGGCAGCCTGCATCTTCTCATTTTTTACTAAGGAGAGAACATGAACTGGTTCCCCGCGGCGCAGCGTTATGATGGAATGGAATTTCGTCGCTGTGGTAGTTCAGGCCTTCGGCTGCCGTCCATTTCCCTCGGGTTATGGCATAATTTTGGCGGTACGGATGTGTTTGAAACCGGGCGTGCGGTCATCCGGCGGGCATTTGATCGGGGCGTAACGCATTTTGATCTGGCAAATAATTATGGGCCGCCATACGGGTCGGCAGAAGAAAACTTTGGTACAATTCTAAAAAAAGATTTTGCGCATCACCGCGATGAACTCATTATTTCATCCAAGGCGGGGTGGGATATGTGGCCTGGCCCGTATGGTTCTGGCGGGTCACGCAAGCATGTCCTGGCATCAGCAGAACAGAGCCTGCGCCGCATGGGCGTGGATTATGTCGATATCTTCTATTCCCACCGCCCGACACCAGATGTGCCGTTGGAAGAGACTGTCAGTGCCTTGGCCCAACTGGTTCGGCAGGGGAAAGCCCTTTATATTGGCATTTCCTCCTACAGTCCGGAGCGCACGCGCCAGGCAGCCGAATTGCTGAAAGCTGAAAAGATACCGCTTCTGATCCATCAGCCTTCATATTCCCTGCTCAATCGTTGGATAGAAGTATCCCTTCTTGAAACACTTGAAGAACTGGGCGTGGGCTGCATAGCGTTCTCTCCCCTTGCCCAGGGTTTATTGACCAACAAATATCTTGACGGTGTACCAGCCGCATCGCGCGCGGCAGCCGGTACTTCGTTTGCCGACACGATGCTGAGTGAGGAAAATCTTCTTCATGTTCGGGCCTTGAACGCTATCGCGGCGGCACGCGGGCAGACACTGGCGCAGATGGCCATTGCATGGGTGTTGCGCATGCCGGGCATTACGTCAGCCCTGATCGGTGCCCGCACTGTCCAGCAGTTGGATAATTCGCTCGATGCATTGAAAAATACCAGCTTTACGCCAGAGGAACTGGACCAGATCGATCAGCATGCCCGAGACGGAAAAGTGGATCTGTGGCGAAAGGTGAGTGTTCTTTAGAATGAACGGGGTGACTGCCGCGCGTGACGGATGCAGGAACTGTTGATGAGATGACAGGGGCCGCGGGGCGTATGCGCCGCGGCCCCGGACTTTCAATCTTTCCGGCCGATAAAGCCGGAAGATGTCCCGGCCAGCGATAGCCGGAACGGCATGGCGGGTTCTGGCCCGCTTCCATCAGCGCGGGCACGCCGCGCCTGCCAGAATGCGCGCCTGTCTGGCACGGAGAATGCCCAAAAAAGCATGCCAGGCCGAAAGAACCCGGCATGCGCGCCGCTCTGTGCTGCTACCAGTCCGCGCTATGGCCGAGTTGGACCAGAATGTCGCGGCGCAAGGCAAGCAGGTGCGGATCATCACGATGACGGTGATAGGGCAGGTCGATGGTGATATCCGACACGACACTGGCCGGGCGCGCACTGAAGGTAATGACCCGGGTGGCCAGCAATAACGCTTCTTCCACATCATGCGTGACCATGATGACGGTAAAGCCCCGATCCTGCCACAGGCGCAGCAGTTCGGTCTGCATGGTCAGCCGTGTCAGGCTGTCCAGTTTGCCAAGGGGTTCATCGAGAATGAGCAGGCGCGGATTATTGACCAGCGCGCGGGCCAGTGCGGCCCGCTGCGCCATGCCGCCAGAAAGCTGGTGCGGCCAGGCATTTTCAAACCCCTGCAGCCCGACCATGGTAATGGCGGCGTCCACCGCAGCCCTGTCGACCCTGCCCGAAATATCCTGACTGAGGGCGACATTGGCCCGTACGGTGCGCCAGGGGTAAAGGGTCGGGTCCTGGAACATGACAATCCGGTCAGGGCCGGGGCCGGTTATGGGGGCGCTATCGGCCAGCATGCGACCGGCACGCGGCGTTTCAAGGCCAGCCACCAGCCGCAGCAGCGTGGATTTGCCGCAGCCCGAAGGGCCGAGCAGGGCAATGAACTCACCCGGCGCAATGTTCAGGTTCACATTTTCCAGAACGGGGGTAAAGCGGCCCCCGATATCATAACCATGGCTTACATCATCAAGCAGGATACCCAGCGCGGGCGTGGTGGCGTTCACCATTTCAGTCCATCCTTCTGCCAGCCAAGAATACGGTCACGTATACGGAACAAAATGGTAATCAGCCCGGTGCACATCAGGGACATGACCACAAGGGCGGCATACATGTTGGGGTAGGCCGCCCATCCCTGTGCCCATTGCATGTAAAAGCCAAGCCCCGACTTGACGCCCAGCATTTCAGCCACGACCAGCATGGCAAAGGACATGCCCAGCCCCATGAACAGGCCCACGAATATCTGCGGGGCCGCCGCGGGCAGTGCCACACGCAAAACCAGAAAGCGGTCGCGTGCCCCCATGGTGCGGGCCACGTCGTAATAGGCCGGGTCCACCGCCGAGATGCCCGACCATGTCAGCACAATGACCGGAAAGGCCGAGGCCAGCGTCATCAGTGCCTCGCTTGCCGCCCAGCTTGAGGGAATGATCACAAAGGCCAGAGGCAGCAGGGCAACGGGCGGCAGCGGGCCGACCAGCCTGATGATGGGCTGCACCCAGTAGCGGAACCGCGCCGAACGGCCCAGTCCGACCCCGATGACAACCCCCAGTACGGCCCCCGTGATGTACCCAACCGCGAGCAGGCCCAGTGAATGGAGCAGGCTGTCGCCCAGCTTGCGCCAGTCCGTTACGAATACATCCAGCAGGTCCTGCGGCGTGCCAAAAAAGGGGCGGGGCAGCAGCAGCAGCTTGGCCTGTACCCCTTCCCATGCCGCAAGGCCAAGGGCGAGGGCGATCATCCACGGCGCTTTGGCCGAAAAGCGCGGCAACAGTGCAACTGGCACAAGAACGATGCCAATGATTGCGCATGCAATGGCAAGACTGTCAGTGGCCGGGAAATCATCGGCATCGGGCCAGAACCATGTCACAAAAGCAGCACAGCACCAGGCCGGCCCCGCCAGCCAGGGCAGAAGGCCGGGTCGCCATGCCCGGCGGGGAGCGGTGGCCGTGTCCGGCGCGGTTGCGATGTCATGCAGGGGGAAGGACGTTGTCTGGGTCATGTGCTGAACAGGTCCTGTGTGACACGGTTGGCGTAACGCGCGCTATCAAGGGAAGGGCGGAAGACGCCGATATCCTTTAGCGCATTGGCATACTGGACGATTTCATCATGGAATTTCGGCCCCACGCTCTGGTGGTGATGGCCTTCAATCCGGATCATCTGCGCCAGGTCCTCGGCGCTGACCCTGGGGGCATAGGGCTTGAAGATGCGCCCGGCTTCATCGGGGTTGCACGCCAGCCACGCGCCCGCATCCAGTATGGCGCGGGTGACGGCTGCGGCCACCTGCGGATCATTACGGATCAGGCTGCCCCGCAGGCCGATCACGCAGCAGGCCGCATGGGCCCAGGCGTCCTTCATGTTGTTGTCGATCTCGACAAGCCCGAACTGCCGTTTCTGCACATAGGTAAACGGATCGGAATCCGTGATGACCTGCACATCCCCGCGCTGGAGTGCGAGCGGCAGCAGGTCGGCGGGATACTGCCGCCACTGCACCTCGGTTTCGGGGTCCACGCCAGCCTGCTTGAGGCGGATGCCAAAGAAATTCCGGTCCGGCCCGCCGATATCCGTAACCCCCACGGTCTTGCCGCGCAGGTCCGTCAGTTGCCGTATGGCGCTGCCCGGGGGCACAAGCATGTACATGCAGCCTGCATGCAGCCCGCCCACCAGCTTGACATCAAAACCCTGCTGCAATGGCTTGAGCCAGCGCAGCGCCATGCCGGGGGCCGCATCCGCCTTTCCGGTTGACAGGGCTTCGAGCAACTGGTCGGTGGCACCGCCAAAATTGACATAATCAACATCAAGATTGTAGCGGGCAAAAAAGCCTTTCTCCCTGGCAACCGGTATGGCCGCGACACAGAGTGCCGTTTCATTCCACGCAATGGTCAGCTTGCGGGGTGGGCCTGGCAGTGGCGCGATGTTCCCGCTCCCTTGTGTTCCCGCACAGCTCCCATCAGCGTCCATGCCGGGCATTTCACCTGCCGCACGGGCGCGGGGCGGCTGGCCGGGCATGAGTGCGGCAACGCTCAGCCCGGTGAGGGAGGTCAGGGCCGTCCGCCGGGAAATTCGGGAGAATGTGGACATCGGAAAACCTTGTTCTGGGCCGGTTTTTCTGGGCCGGTTTTTTCTGGGCTGGTTTTCAGGCCGGGAGCAGGGGCAGGGCATGGAACTGGCGGTTGAACCACGTCAGCCCGGTCTTGCCAGTGGGGGGAACATGAATGGCCTCTACCGTGCAGAACAGCACGTCATGCGTGCTGGCGGCATGAATGAGGGCAATGGTGCAATCGAGCGTGACCAGGGCATCAGCCAGCAAGGGTGCGCCGGTTACATCGGTCCGCCAGTCCGCTGATGCGAATTTTTCATCCGGCGTGCGGCGGCTGCTGGCAAACAGGCCTGCAATGCCTTCATGCCCGCGCGAAAGCAGGCTGATCCCGACCACACCATTCCGAATGAATGCCGCATGGGAGCGGTTGTCGCGGTTAAGGCAGACAAGCACCGTGGGCGGCGCATCACTCACGCTGGTTATGGCGGATACGGTCAGTCCCTGCCGGCCCGCCGGGCCGCTGGTGGTCACGATGGTAACAGGCGCACCCAACCGGCTCATGGCATGACGGAACAGATCATCCGTCACCCCTGATGGTTCACCCACAGGTGCCATGACATCAGGCTGCATGGAAACTTTCCTTTACGGGCAGGCCCAGCGCGGACAGGATCGCCGGTGTTTCCGTGCGCTCCATCCAGTCGGGTGAAATATCGGCAAACCGCACGATCCGGCCGGGTTCGATCACCAGCACGGCGGGTTTGGGCAGTTCCCAGGATTCCGTGCCGTTCAGGTCCTGGCTGGTGCCGCCTTTTGCTTCCGCCGCATGGCGCGATGGCGCATCGAACACATAAGTGAGCCCCAATGCACGCGAGAGGGCGAGATGGCTGTCGGTTGCGACGGGGAAAGGCAGTTCGTGCCGGGTAACAATTTCCCCAAGCAGGGCAGGGGGCTGCGGCGAGATTGCGACAAGCGGAATATGGGCCGCCTGCAATGCAGGCCAGAGCGTGTCACGGTAGTGCGGCAGCGCAATATTGCAGGCGGGACATCCGGCAAAGCGGAAAAAGACCACAACGGCTGGTCCCTGCGCACTCAGGTCATCGAGCGTGATCGTGCGGCCTTCCACCGTGGTCAGATCAGCCGGTGGCAGGATGTCACCTACGCTGACATGAGGCCGAAGCCCATGCCCGGCAACCAGTGTCGCACGCTGCGTGGCGTTTACGGCCAGTGCCTCGGGCGCCCAACTGCGTTTGCGCTCGTTCTCAAGCTCAAGAAAACGGCTGCGTAGCGAGGCGCCGGTATTGAAATGGTCGGCATTCATGTCTCGATTCCTGCGAAATCACGATCAGAAGCCGCTATTATGAATTAATACGTCTTCAACAGACAAAAGAGTTTCCCTCAACCTGCATGTGAGGATTATTTATTGGTTCCCCGCCGCATCAGCGAGCAGGTCACCAAAATCATGGGCGCTATCCGCCAGCCCGTCACGCCGGACCAGAATGGTTTCGATATCGGGCACGGGGGGCAGTGACCTGGTGGTGATGACCGGCAGCCCTTCGGCTGCGGCAAACCGGCGCGTGCGGCAACTGATCCCGATCCCGCCACGCACGCCTGCGCGCAGGGCAGGCAGGTTGGGTGTTTCCATGACGATCCGGTACTCCCGCCGCGCTTCCGTCAGGGTGCGCAGAGCGGCATCACGAAAACGGCAGGGCGGTTCGAGCAGCACGAGGGGCAGTTCCTCGCGTTCGATATGGGCGGGATCTCCCAGCCACACCATCCGGTCATGGCCCACGACATCCCATGATGCACCGGCCCGGTCGCCATGCTGGCCAAGGCAGAGCACCAGATCAAGGCGCGAACGGTCAAATAGTTCAAGCAGTTCCATCGAGCCGCCCACCCGCACGATCAGCCGCGCGCGCGGATGTTCCAGCCGGAAGCGGCCCAGCACGTCTGGCAGGATGGTATCGGCAAAATCCTGGACCATGCCGACCGTAATCGGCTCGGGGTCGGATTGCTGGCCCAGATTCTGCATGATCCGGTCATTCAGTGCCAGCAACTGGCGGGCATAGGTGACCAGTTCCTCGCCCGTTGCGGTCAGCAGCAGCCTGCGCCCGTCGCGCCGGAACAGCTTTTGCTGCAGCATGTCCTCAAGCCGCTTCATCTGCAGGCTCAGGGCGGACTGGGTCAGGAAGATCGTTTCCGTCGCCTGCGCCATGGAGCCTGCCTCCACAATGGCAACAAACGAACGCAGCAGTTCAGTCTGGACATTGCGCGCCATCCGCTGTGGCGCGCGCGGAGCAGGGGGGTGTGACACGATGACTTGTCTCCGGAAGGCAGGAAAGGGCATCTCATATTAACGATATTAAAACGTTATATAAAGGTTTTTAAATTGCCAATTAACGCAAACGATATGATATTTTTTTCTAAACGACATATCATCGTCGTGCAATATGGGGATAGCAACAATGCCTGTGGAATTTATCGGCTTTATTGGCAGTCGCAATCAGTCGGAAACCATTCCTCCGCAGGGGGCGGCTGTTGATCTCAACCATATCGAGGCTTCGGCCAAGATTCACGAAAACGCCGGTTTCGACCGTGCGTTGATCGCGTTTCACTCCAATTCTCCCGAGAGCATCCTCCTGGCGCAGCATGTCGCCTCGGTTACGCGTGATCTCGGGGTCCTGATTGCCCACCGGCCTGGTTTCAACGCTCCCACCATCGCGGCGCGGCAACTGGCAACGCTCGATAACCTGAGCCGGGGGCGGGTGGCGGTGCATATCATTACCGGCGGCAGCGATGTGGAACTGCAGGCCGATGGCGATCATACGACCAAGGCCCGGCGCTATGCCCGCACCAGCGAATATCTGGATATCGTCCGCGCGGAGTGGGATAGCCGCGCGCCCTTTGATTATACGGGTGATTTCTACACTGTGCGCGGCGCCAGTTCGCTGGTTCATCCTTACCGTGAAAGTGGCATTCCCGTTTATTTCGGCGGCTCTTCCGATGAGGCGATCGTCGTGGCGGGCAAGCATGCCGATGTGTATGCGCTGTGGGGCGAAACCTATGAACAGGTGAGTGAAACCGTAGCGCGCGTGCGGGCCGCCGCGGCAAGGCACGGGCGGGCGCCGCGCTTTTCGCTCTCCCTGCGTCCGATCCTGGCGGATACGGAGGAGGCCGCCTGGGCCAGGGCCGACCGGATCCTTGAAACCGCCCGCGCCCTGCAGGCTGAAACCGGCTACACCCGTGCCGCCCACATCCCGAACGAAGGCTCGCGCCGCCTGCTGGCCGCGGCTGAAAAGGGTGCGCGCCTCGACAAGCGGTTATGGACCGGCATCGCCGCCCTGACCGGCGCGCGCGGCAATTCGACCGCGCTGGTCGGCACGCCCGATCAGGTGGCGGAAGCCCTGCTGGATTATTACCGTATCGGGATCAGCACGTTCCTGATCCGTGGCTTTGATCCGCTGGAGGATGCCTATGAATACGGGCGTGACCTGATCCCGCGCGTCAGGGCCCTGATTGCGGCCGAGGACGGACGCGGCCGGACGGCGGCGGCCTGAGGGGGCGAGGCATGGCAGCGCCCTGGCCCGGAACCTTGGCCCGGAATTCTGGCCCAGACTCCTGGCTCAAAACCCTGCCCGCTGCATCGCGGACAATCTGAACCGTTTCCCCGGCATCGTCCGCTCCGTGATGTGGTGGATACGGCCCGTGGTGACTGATCTTTCCTGACAGGGAACCCTTATCATGAACGTAGTACCCTCTTCGCGGCAGAATCAGGCGCAGGCACGGGCACGCAGGCTGCAACCGCGCCCGGCAGCCGCGTCGTTTGAAGCCGAGCGCCTGCACCGCAAGCAGCGGCTGGCCGCAACGTTCCGCCTGTTTGCCCGCCATGGGTTCGATCAGGGGCTGGCCGGACACGTGACCGCGCGCGATCCCGAATTTCCCGATCAGTACTGGATCAACCCGCTGGCGGTCCATTTCTCCCGGATCAGGGTGTCCGATCTCCAGTTGGTGGATCACGACGGCACGATCCTGCATGGCGAGCGGCCCATCAACACGGCGGGTTTTACCATCCATTCCGCCCTGCATCGGGCGCGGCCCGATGTCATTGCGGCAGCGCACACCCATTCCACCTATGGCAAGGCTTTTTCCGCGCTGGGAAAGGAACTGCTGCCCATCACGCAGGATTCCTGTGCGTTCTATGAGGATCATGCGCTTTTTGATCCGTTCAGCGGCGTGGTGCTCGATGACAGCGAAGGCGCGCGCCTGGCCCACGCCCTTGGCCCGCGCAAGGCGCTGATCCTGCAAAATCATGGCCTGCTGACCGTCGGCCCCACGGTGGAAGCGGCAGCGTGGTGGTTCCTGAGCATGGACAACGCCGCCCATACCCAGTTGCTGGCCGAGGCGGCCGGGCATGTCAAACCCATTGCCCCCGATATCGCGCGCCTGACCGCAAGCCAGGTGGGCACCCAGCAGGGTGGATATTTCTGCTTCCAGCCCCTGTGGGACTGGATCGTGGCCCTTGAACCCGATTTACTGGACTGAATGACATGAGCACCATTTCACCGCTACGCGATTTTGTGGCTGATCTTACAAGGCTGTACGATCGCGGTCTGACGCCGTTCGCCATTCAGGCGGCAGGGGCTGACCTGCTGCGCGGGCTGCTCGGGCAGGACAACTGGCTGCCCGAGCCCTTTACCCGCCCCGACCCGGCGCGGTACAGCCAGTACCTGCTGCATTGCGATCCGCTGGAGCGTTTTTCGGTTGTCAGTTTTGTCTGGGGGCCAGGGCAGAAAACGCCGCTGCATGATCACCGTGTCTGGGGCCTGATCGGCATGTTGCGGGGGCGCGAGAGCGAAACCCAGTACGCGCGTGACCCTGATGGCACGTTCCGCGCCATAGAGACCACGTTTCTTGAGCCGGGGCAGGTGGCTTCCCTGACGCCGGGCGTCAATGACTACCATCTTGTGGCCAATGCCCTGCCGGACCGGACTTCAATTTCCATCCATGTCTATGGTGACAATATCGGTGGCGTTTCACGCGCGACCTATGATGTGGCCACGGGGGCGGAAAAAACCTTCATTTCAGGCTATTCCAGTGCTGAAGTGCCCAATCTGTGGGATCGCTCCCGCCGTGCGGAGGCCGCATGAACGCGCAGTTTCCCGTTGCGGTACGCATCGCAGCCGTAAGCCTGGTGCGCGATCGCCTGCGCAATGGCCATGAAATCGCCCTGCTCGACCTGCGCGAGGAAGGCCCGTTTGCCGCAGCCCACCCCCTGTTTGCCGTCAACCTGCCGCTGGGCCGCATCGAGGAACGCATCGGGGGCCTGGTCCCACGTCGCGATGCGCCCATCGTGCTCTATGATGATGGGGAAGGGCGCGTTGCCCGCGCGCTGCCGGTGCTGGCGGCACTGGGTTATACCGATGTCAGTGTGCTCGAAGGTGGCCTGGAGGGCTGGCGGGAAGCCGGAGGGGAAGTGTTCATTGATGTCAATGTCCCCTCCAAGGCATTCGGGGAACTGGTGGAGCATGTGCGCGGCACACCATCAATCGCGGCGGGGGAGTTGCATGCGCGGCTGGAGCGGGGGGAGGACATTGTCGTCCTCGATGCCAGGCGGTTTGGTGAATACAATACCATGTCCATCCCGACCGCCCGTTCCGTGCCGGGGGCGGAACTGGCGCTGCGTGTGCGTGACCTTGCGCCATCGCCCGATACAACGGTGGTGGTAAACTGCGCCGGGCGCACGCGCTCCATTATCGGCACGCAGTCCCTGGTCAATGCGGGTATTCCCAACCCCGTTTTTGCGCTGCGTAACGGTACGATCGGCTGGACACTGGCTGGCTTGCAACTCGATCACGGCGCCACCCGCCGGGCCGGAGCGCCATCGGCCCATAATGTGGACAGGGCGCGCGCGGCAGCCCGCTCCCTTGCCCACCGCGCGGGTGTCAGGGAAATCGGGCGCACGGCGCTGGACCTGCTGGCCGCGCAGGCAGGGCGTACCCTTTACCGGCTTGATGTCCGCTCACCCGAGGAATACGAGACAGAGCACCTCAAGGGTTTCCGTTCCGCGCCCGGTGGGCAACTGGTACAGGCCACGGATGAATGGATCGGTGTGCGCCATGGCACGATCGTGCTGGCGGATGATGACGGCGTGCGTGCCCGCATGACAGGCCACTGGCTCCGTCAACTGGGCTGGCGGGAAGTCTATGTCCTGCACGACTGGGCAGCCCTGCCGCGCGCCACGGGGCCTGAACCCGTTGTGCTGGCAGCACCACTGCCGGAGGTGGAGACGGTGGGGGTGCTGGAACTGGCGGCGGAACTGGAAACGCCGCATGCGCCGGTTGTAATCGACCTGGCCCCCAGCCCCACGTTTCGCCGTGGGCATGTGCCCGGTGCGGTCTTCGCCATTCGCAGTGACCTGCCCGCACAGGCATGGGAGAAGGGTGCAGGAATTGTGCTGACTTGCCCTGATGGGCTGGGCGCGCGCATTGCCGCGCCGGACCTCCATAAACAGGGCGTGCCCGTGCGCGTACTGGCGGGGGGCACCCGGTCATGGCATGATGCGGGCCTGCCGCTTGAAACCGGGCTGGATGAAAACCGTGCCCTGTCGCGGGCGGATGACGTGTACAAGCGCCCCTATGAAGGGACCGATAATGCTACCGCCGCAATGCAGGCCTATCTGGATTGGGAATTCGGGCTTGTAGCCCAACTGGAGCGTGACGGGACCCATGGCTTCACTGTTCTGGAAGATGTGCCATGCCAGTCTTGAAGCGCGGCGAACGGATCGCGACTGCCGGGGACGTCCATTGGGGGCAGGGTATCGGTCCGCTTCCCGCGTGTTTATATTCTGGATGGTATTGAAAACAGGAGTCTCATGACCAAAGCACCCGAACGCCAGTCCGACACGCCGGTCGCGCGTCTGATCCTTGATCGCTGGTCGCCCCGCGCCTTTACACCCGCTCCGATTGCCGAGGCGGAACTGCTGGCCCTGCTCGATGCCGGGCGCTGGGCGCCATCGGCCTATAATTCACAGCCCTGGCGCTTCATCTATGCCCGCCGCGATACGCCGGAATGGGAGCGGTTCCTGTCATGGCTGATCCCGTTCAACCATGGCTGGGCGCAGCATGCCTCGGCACTGGTCTATGTTGCATCGCATACCGTCATGAGCGGCCGCGCCGAGCCGGTGCCCGCGCCCACCCATGCGTTTGATGCGGGGGCGGCCGCAGTGCTGATCCAGCTTCAGGCCAGCACCGCCGGGTGGGCTGCGCATCCCGTCAGCGGGTTCGATCAGGAGCGGGCGCGCGCAGGACTTGAGTTACCCGAGGATTACGCCCTCAATGCTGCCATTGTCATCGGCCGACAGGGAGAGGCGAAGAGCCTCCCCGAATCATTGCAGGAACGCGAAAAGCCATCAGGGCGCCGGCCATTGCACCAACTGGCTTTTCAGGGGCGTTTTACTCCCGGCCAGCAAGAACAGGATGGCGCGTAAGGTAAAAGACAGACTGGCCCGGCAGGCTTGCAGGCCATAAAACCGGGTACGCTCTCTTGGCGTGGATACGGACAGGGGAGCACCCGGCACTGTAATGTTCCCTCAACACGTTGTTTAAAAAATATCGTGTCCTGTCCTGGCTGACCTGTTGCCGGGCGGTGATGAAGCCATACCGGATATGGTCACGAATAAACCACAAAACAGACATATTTCCCGCAATACTGGTGCCCCGTGGATTTCAACCGCTTTACGGCTGGTACACGGAGGGGCCACGTCCTGATATTCCAATGCCTGTACAATACAGACAGCGCGACCCTGTCAGGCCATATGATCCGGATGCACGCATGCTGCATTGACACGACTGCGCCGGGAACGGGTTCCCTTTCTGCTACCACCACAGCGGTTCACATGCGCTGCATCCTGATATTCCATTCATGTTGTTTGTAAAGTTGCCGCGCGCCTGATGCGCCGTTTGGCGCGGGGTCAGTCATGGCCTGATACAGCGTATTATATTTACGTAATATTTTTATCGCTCCCGATATATACAAAAATAAGAAAATATTTTTCCCTCTCAATTGACGAAGATCAAAGAGCAGGGTTGCCCGCTCCATTATTAACAGGCAAGCAGTGGCGCGACCGGTCAGCCGGGGCGACATAATGCGCCAGATTTTTTATAGATAGTAAAAACAGGAAAATAGAAATAAAAATAATGCTTTAACTGTATTGCTGACCCGTTTTGGGCAGAACAGTCACCCCTGCCCGGATTTTGTCGCGGGCCATGTGGCAGGTGCCTGACGGGCGCCAGTTACGTCATGGTCCTGCGCGGAATTACAGTCATGGCTGTTTTTTTTGCTTTGTTCACAAGCATAGCTGACCATCAACCTTAATACTGACTGATGGCTGTCTCTCACCTCCATCCTGTCCGCCCAGAGGTATTTTTTTTCAAGCATGCCCAGCCTGAGGATTTCATGAACACAGCGTTCCCCTTCCGCTTCATGACAAGACTGGCGCGTTCCGGTCCTGTTACGGCGGGCATGTGTATATGCAGTCTTGTATTATGGTCCTCAACTGCGCTGGCAGATGTTGATGATGAGGAAATGGCGGCCATCAGATCACAGATCCGCAGCCTTGAAGCCAAATTCGCGGCCATGGAAAAACGCCGCAGCAGCCGCGCGCATGCCAGCACGCCGAGTGAGGCGGCAACAACGCCACGCACCCTGCGCGGCTCCTACCCGTTGCACCCGCATGCGGGCAGTACAGGCATACCGGTTACGGAAGAGCCGGCCGCCAGCGATATCAGGATCGGTTCGGCCAGCGCGGATGCCCCGTTCTTTCGCTATCTTGGCCCCGATGCCGCCGCGCAGGGCGCCCCGCATGGCTCTTCGGTCGACCTGTCATCTTCCAGTCCGCTGGCCATTACCCAGACATCGGTGGACCGGCTGCCACCTGTATTCAGTATCGGCAATATTTCCGTAAGAATTGGCGGGTTCCTGGAACTGTCCAATATCTGGCGTGATTCCAACATGACCAGCGGGCCAGCCACGGCGTGGAACAACTTTCCCTACGCCAACAGCCCCAACCATGGCCTGAGCGAGGAACGGCTCTCGGCCCAGCTCAGCCGTTTTTCCACCCTGCTTGAGGCAAACCCGACATCATCAGTGCGGCTGCAGGCCTACGTTGAATCCGATTTTGGCGGCTCGGGTGGTTCGACCAACAGCGTGCAGATCAATGGCTACGTGCCCCGGCTGCGACAGGGTTACTTTACCTTTACCCAGAAGGCGTGGGGCTTTCACCTGCTGATGGGCCAGGCCTGGAGCCTGACCACCGGCTATGCCAAGGGCGTGCTGCCGCGTAACGAACAACTGCCCGCAGTGACCGATAACAACCAGATCCCCGGCATCACCTTCACCCGCGTGCCGCAGATCCGTATCGGCAAGGACTGGGGGCAGAAATACTGGCTCGCCCTGTCCATAGAAGACCCGCAGGCGACCGTATCCTCCGCCACGGCGTCAGGGGGCACCCTGCCTGCCACGGGCGACGAGACGGTGGGCCCGCGCGTTTACTACGAGAATGCTGGCGGCGTGCTGCTCAACCCCGACACGCAGTACACCGACAACCCCGTCCCGGATATCGTGCTCAAGGGCGCGGTTGATACATCGGTGGGGCATTATGAAGTCTTTGGCCTTGCGCGGTGGTTCCGCTCGGTTGTGGAGACGCCGGGCAGCACCCACACGCATCAGGTCACGCGCTTTGGCGGCGGTGTTGGCGGTGGCATGACCGTGCCACTGGCCACGCCAAAACTGCAACTGACCGGCAATGTGCTGGCGGGCGAGGGGATTGGCCGCTATGGCCCCTCCCTTTTGCCCGACACCACCTTCAACAGCCGGGGCGAACTGGCGCCCGTGCCCGAAATGCATGGCGCGCTGGGGCTGATCGGCCACCCGGACAGTTCCGTGCTGCTCTACCTTTATGGCGGCGTGGAAACCGCGGGCCGCCGCCGTTATACGGCAGCTGACGGGAGCCAGGTCGGTTACGGCATAACCGACCAGAACCTCGGCGGCTGCGATGTCGAATTCGGCACGTGCAATGCACAGACCCGAACGCTTGCCTCGCTTACGGCAGGCGGGTGGTGGCATTTCCTTGATGGCCAGTACGGCAGTGTCATGGGGGGTGTCCAGTATACCTATATCCGGAAATTTGCCTTCAGGGGCAATGATGGCATGGGCAACAGTGTCTATCCGACCACGTCGGGCAACACGGTCTATGTCACGTTCCGATATTTACCATTCCAGTAACAGTATTCAGACAGGAGAATACCGATGGCCTATACGGTTGGCACATATCTTGCACAGCGTTTTGCCCAGATCGGGCTCAAGCATCATTTTGCCGTGGCGGGAGATTACAACCTCGTTCTCCTTGACCAGTTGCTGATGAACCCCGGCACCGAGCAGGTTTACTGCTCGAACGAACTCAACTGCGGCTTCGCGGCCGAAGGCTATGCCCGCGCCAACGGGGCAGCTGCGGCAGTCGTGACCTTCAGCGTGGGGGCGCTCTCGGCGCTCAACGCCATTGGCGGTGCCTATGCCGAGAACCTGCCGGTCATCCTCGTCTCGGGTGCGCCCAATTCCAACGACCATGGCAGCGGGCATATCCTGCACCACACGATCGGCACCTCCGATTACGGCTACCAGCTGCGCATTGCCAAGGAACTGACCTGCGCTGCCGTCTCGATCACCTCCGCCGAGGACGCGCCGGAGAAGATCGATCACGCCATCCGCACGGCGCTGCGTGAAAAGAAGCCCGCCTATATCGAAATCGCCTGCAACGTCTCCGCCCAGCCCTGTCGTGCGCCCGGCCCGATCAGCGCCGTCATCAACGAACCGGCCTCCGATGCGGATACGCTGGCGGCTGCGGTCAAGGCGGTTGCCACCTTCATTGAAGGCAAGCAGAAGCCCGTGATCCTGGTCGGCAGCAAGCTGCGGGCTGCTGGCGCCGAGCAGGCCGCGATCCGCCTGGCCGATGCGCTGGGCTGCTGTGTCGCGACCATGGGGGCGGCCAAGAGTTTCTTCCCCGAGGACCACGCCAATTATGTCGGCACCTTCTGGGGCAGCGCCAGCTCGCCGCATGTGTGCGACATCTTCAACTGGGCCGATAGCGTGATCGCCCTTGGCTGCATCTTCAACGATTACTCGACCGAAGGCTGGACCGCCTGGCCCAGGGGTGCGAACGTGGTCAATGCCGACAAGGACAGCACCATCGTGGGTGATGCGGCCTTCAACAGCGTGCATCTGCGCGACGTGCTTGATGGCGTGGCCCGGTATTTCGCAGGCAAGGCGAAGAAAGACGCCACGATGGTGGAATACCGCCGCATCGGTGGTGGCACCACGGCCGTCACGCCTGAAAACGTGGCCAAGGATGCCAAGCTGACGCGTGAGCACATCCAGCGCACCCTGCAGTCGATCGTCACCCCTGATACCACCATTTTTGGTGAGACCGGCGATTCCTGGTTCAACGTCTCGCGCACGCATCTGCCGCGTGGCGCGCGCGTGGAATATGAAATGCAGTGGGGCCATATCGGCTGGTCGGTCCCGGCCATGTTCGGCTACGCGGTGGGCAGGCCCGAGCGCCGCAACATCCTGATGGTGGGTGACGGCTCCTTCCAGCTCACCGCGCAGGAAGTGGGGCAGATGACGCGCCGCAAGCTGCCGGTCATCATCTTCCTCATCAACAACGCGGGCTACACGATCGAGGTGGAAATCCACGACGGGCCATACAACAACATCAAGAACTGGAACTACGCCGCCGTGATCGAGGGCTTCAATGCCCAGGACGGAAACGGCAAGGGCCTGCGCGCCACGACCATGGGCGAGCTGGATGACGCCGTAAAAACCGCGCTGGCCCACAAGGATGGCCCGGTGCTGATCGAATGTGTCATCCCACGTGATGACTGCACGAGCGAGCTGATCTCGTGGGGCCGCCACGTGGCCACCGCCAACGGTCGCCCGCCCGCGAAGTAACAAGCCCGTTGCGGCTTACCGGCAGGCGGCCTTCGGGTCGCCTGCCATGCCTGAACATTTCTCCCTATCGGAGCCCACATGGCCATCCCCCCGTCACCGCCGACCGCTGCCGCCCCTGCGGCATCCGGCGCGCAGCCGCAGAAACTCCAGCCGCTTTACGTGCTGGCGTGGTTTCTGTGCGCCCTGTTCTATTTCTATCAATATGCGATCCGCTCGGCGCCAGGCATCATGCAGCATGAGCTGGCAAGCGCATGGGGCAACAGCCATCTTGGCCTGATGATCGCCTCCTATTACATCGTCTATGCCCTGATGGCGCTGGTGGTGGGCGTGCTGCTCGACCGCTATGGCGCGCATGCCATCCTGCCCGGATTCATTGCCGTGACAGGCGTGGGGTGCCTCATCTTTGCCCAGGGCAGTGCCGTGGCGGGCATTGGCGGCTACGTCATTCAGGCCATTGGCGCGATCTGCGCGTTTGTGGGGGCCTCCTATGTCGCGGCGCGCTACCTGCCCGCGCGCACGCTCGCACTGTTCGTGGGGCTGACGCAGTGCCTGGGCATGGCCGGGGCCGCCTTTGGCTCCAAGCCGACCCGCATGCTGATCGACCCCGCAGGGCACTGGCATGTGTCATGGGAGCATATCTGGCTGGGCTTCGGGGTGATCGGCCTTGCGCTTGCGGCGGCAGTGTGGGTCATCATGCCGCGTGATTCAGGCGATAGCGCCCAGCATCACGGAACGCTGAGCGTGGGCAATGTGCTGCGTCCGTTCAGGATCATCTTCTCCAACCCGCAAAGCTGGTGTGCTGGCGTGATCGGCGGGCTTTTGTTCGTGCCCACCACCATTGGCGCGCTGGGCTGGGGGGCCTCGATGCTGAGCGGTGGCGAAGGCACGACCATGGCCTTTGCCGCCTCTGACGTGTCGATGGTGCCGATCGGCTGGGTGATCGGCTGCCCGCTGCTGGGCTGGATTTCCGACCGGATCGGGCGGCGCAAGCCGGTCCTGCTGGGCGGGGCCGTGGTCCTGCTGGCCGCATCGGTGTGCGCGCTCTATGTGCCGGTGGGCGTCATGCCCCGCTATATGGTCGCACTCATCATGGGTATTGCCTCGGGGGCGGCCATGATTCCGTTCTCGTCGATGAAGGAGGTCAACCCGCCGCAGGTCAAGGGTACGGCCGCGGGTGTGATGAACTTCCTTGTCTTTGGCACGACGGGCATCATGTCGCCGCTGGTCTCGGCCCTGATGGGCAAGGGGCAGGCGCTGGACATGGTGGAATATCGACACGCCTTCATGCCGCTGATCATTGGCATCGTCATTGCCATCGGGCTGTCGTTCTTCCTGCGCGAGACGGGATGGGCCGCGCGCAAGCAGGCATAGCCTGTGGCATGACGTGACCGACAGGCATAAAAATTCCGGGCGCCGCCTTGCAGTCAAGGCGGCGTTTTGCGTTTATGGCAGATTACAGCCCCAGCTCACCAAGCCCCGGATGATCATCCGGGCGGCGACCGCCGGGCCAGTGAAACAGCCGGTCCCGTGCCGTAATCGGCAGGTCGTTGATTGAGGCAAAGCGGGCACGCATCAGGCCATCCGCATCGAATTCCCACAATTCGTTGCCATAAGAGCGAAACCACGCGCCCGTGTCATCATGCCATTCATAGGCAAAGCGGACGGCCATGCGATTGTTGCGAAACCCCCAGAGTTCCTTGATCAGGCGGTAATCATGTTCCCTGCTCCATTTGCGCGTCAGGAACGCGATGATGTCATCGCGCCCATGGATGAACTCCGTGCGGTTGCGCCACTGGCTGTCCGGGGTATAGGCGTGGGCCACCTGCGCCGGGTTCTGGCTGTTCCAGGCATCTTCAGCCAGCCGGACTTTAAGGGAAGCACTCTGCGCATCAAACGGCGGCAGGGGAGGGCGGGGCATGCGGGAACTCCTGATCCAATACAAAACAAGGGTGTAAGATTGAGTGTGGTTCCCGCATCACATTGACGAAATGACAATGATCCCTCATTTCAGGCCATGACCCGCTCCATCGGCTTTGTGCTCTACCCCGATTTCCAGTTGCTGGACGCCGCCGGGCCCGCCGCGGCGTTCGAGCTTGCCGGGCGTATCAGCGGGCAGGAATACGCCCTGAGCATGCTGTCGCGCCATGGCGGCGTGGTGCAGTCATCGGCCAGGATTGCCGTGCAGACCCTGCCACTCGATGCGGCGGACGTGTTTGACACCCTCATCACCGTTGGTGGCGAAGGCCACGACACGGCCATGCGCTGCGCCGGTCTGCGCGCCTTCCTGCAACGCCATAGCGGCCGCACGCGCCGCATGTGCAGCGTGTGCTCGGGGGCATTCGTGCTGGCTGCCGCGGGCCTGTTGCAGGGTCGGCGCGTCACCACGCACTGGCAGCAGGCGCAGAAATTCAGCCAGCTGTTTGCCGGTATCAGGCTCGAGCCGGACGCCATTTTCATCCATGATGGTCCTGTCTGGACCTCGGCTGGCATCAGTGCGGGCATCGACCTTGCCCTGGCCCTGATAACCGAAGACCATGGCGAAGATGTTGCCCGCCAGACGGCGCGGCAGATGGTTGTCTTTTACCGCCGCCCCGGCGGGCAGTCACAGTTTTCAGCCCTGCTGGACATGGGGGGCGGTACGGCGCGTTTTGATGCCCTGCTGGGCTGGATACGCGCCCACCTGTCGCAACGCCTGACGATAGAGGTACTGGCAGGGCGGATGGCCATGAGCCCGCGCCATTTTTCCCGCGCCTTTCAGGCCACCGTCGGAACCAGCCCGGCAAAGGCGGTTGAACGCCTGCGCGTAGAGGCGGCGCATGAACGGATCGTGCATTCTGCCGTGCCAATCGAGGCCATTGCGCTTGCGACGGGATTTCGTGACCCCGAGCGCATGCGGCGGGCGTTCGTGCGTGTGTTCGGGTTGCCGCCCCAGGCAATCCGCCGTGCCGCGCGATAAGCGGGCGCACGCGGCCCCGATAATGGCATGATCGCCCGGCGTGGCGCCCGGCGTGGCGCCCGGCGTGGCGCAGGGCAGGACCAGCGGAGAATCCGATGCGAAAAGACACCCCTTTCATGATCGCGCGCGCGCTTTGCCTGGCACTCCTGCCAGTTGCGGCGTTTGCGCAGGATCACCCCGATCGGGACCAGCCCGCCATGACGCCAGACCAGGACCGGAGCGAACGGATTTTCAACCTGCCGCTGCAGGATGGGGCATGGTTGCGGGTGCTGTCTGCCACCCCGGCCAGGCCGCGCGGCACGATCATCATGCTGCCGGGTGGCGCGGGTGATATCGGTCTTGAAGCTGATGGTCGTATCCGGTACGGCGACAATTTTGTCGTGCGCACGCGCAGCCTGTGGAACCGGCGGGGTTACGCCGTGCTCATTCCCGATACGATCGACCATGCCAGCCTCAGGGGCCGCCGCAGTTCTCCTGCCTATGCCCGCACGGTCGGGGCGCTCATCGCTTTCGCGCACCAGCAGCAGGGGCCTCGGGCTGTTTTTGTGCTTGGCACGAGCCAGGGCAGCATTGCGGCCGTCAATGGCGCGGCCCATGCGCCTGCAGGCAGCATTGCCGGTGTCGTGCTGACGGAATCCGTGTCTGTCATGGGGGGCAGCAGGGAAACGGTTTTCAGCGCCGACCCGCAAGGGATCAGTGCGCCCGTTCTTGTCGTCGCCAACCGCGATGACCGGTGCAACGTCGCGCCACCGCAGGCCGCCCGGCAGATCGCGCGCGCCATGACGACCAGCGGCGATGTGCATGTGCTGATGGTGGCAGGGGGAACCACCCGATCAAAACAGGATTGCGGCTCACTGACCCCGCATGGCTATTTTGGTATTGAAGAGCAGGTCATCGACGCCATCAGCCGGTGGCTGGATGCCCACGCCTGATGATGCCTGACGGCACGAACAGGCGGCCTGAGCCGCCCCTGAAAATCATCGGGCCATCATGGGGTTAGGCCCTGATTTCAGGGCGAAATCACCTACCCGAAAAAACGATGGACGTCATATGAAATAATGCGCGGAAAATGCATGACTGGCCTTACCGACAAGCGCTGGTCTTTCCCCCCTTATATCCATATCTGCGCCTGAATAATTTTTTCGTGAGCAATGCGGATGAAGAATACCGGTCTTTCGGCGGGCATGATGCTGGCGTTTGCGGCATATGCTTCGTTTTCGATCAGTGATGCCTATTCCAAGCTGCTGGCAGGGCGGATCGACCCGTTTGAGGTCGCCTTTTTCGGCGGTGTTTTTGGCCTGCTGCTCATTCCCTTCGTCCGGGGGAAAAACGAATCCTACCGTGACCTGTTCGTGGTCCGGCAACCGATGATGTGGCTGGTGCGGGCCCTCTCCACCTTTGCCGCTACGGCGGCTAGCGTCGAGGCCTTCATGCTCCTGCCCATGCCGGAGGCCTTTTCGCTCATTTTCCTCATGCCGCTTTTCGTAACCATTCTCTCGGTCGTGCTGCTGCGTGAGAAAGTTTCCACGCTGGGGTGGCTGTCGGTCATCGTGGGCTTTATCGGCGTGCTGATCGTGTTGCGGCCCGGCCTGCGCGCATTGCAGTTCGGGCATCTGTGCGCCCTGATCGCGGCGGTGGCCAATGCCGTGGGCGTCATTGCCTACCGCATGTCGGGCCAGAACACGCCGCGCCTGTCCATGTTCAGTTCCAGCCTGTGCGGCCCGCTGCTGGGCAATGGCGCGCTGATGGTGGCCCATGCCGGCTGGCCGCAGGGGGCAACGATATGGATGTTCCTGTTTGGCTACGGTTTTCTGGCTGCGCTGGGGCAGTTGCTGATGATGCTGGCCGCCACCCGCGCCACGGCCAGCGCGATCGCCCTGCCGCAATATAGCCAGATGCTGTGGGCCGTGGCCTTCAGTTTCTATGTCTTCCATGAACCGCTTGATGGCTGGACCTTCGTAGGCATTGCGGTGATTATCGCGTCGGGCCTGTTCAAATGGGCCTATCCGCGCCTGAGCGGCAGGATGGCGTTCCTGCGGCGGCAGACGGTGGCGCAACCTTTATGAAAGCCATCTGACGCCACGCGTTATTGAAATTTTCCCGATGCCGCCTTTCTTCCCGAAGGCGGCATTTTTCATGGTGCGGGCCAGATATGGAACCGCATGTCTATGGCCGGGACTGCAAGGCCGGTCACGATGCGCCCTGAACGCGAAGGGCGCCCCGACCGCCTGAAAAAATGGCACCCCGTAAAGTCTTGCCTGCTTCGTCAGGGCCGTAGGAATCCGGTCGGGAACACCCTGGCAATGGCTGTGTTCATTGCAGTGCGCGGGTGCGTTCTGGCGGCATGAGATGAGAATGCACATCATGTACATTTTCTATTGCAATTAATTCGCATTAGCCAGATAAGGCGGGTATGAAACGTGACCCTGTGAGCCTTGAAATGAGTTTTCGCACCCTTTGCCTGACAACACTCTGCGCATCCGGCCTGCTGGCGGGGGGGTATGGCCCGGCGGTTTTCGTGGCCGTGGCACAGGCTGCGGACCAGCCCGGCGCGGTGGTGGAGGATGCAGGCAAAACCGGCGCCTCATCGACCCGGGCGCAGAAAAAAAACCGCGATGCGACACCCCGCCCCACGACCGATCCGGCCACTGAAACATCCGGGCATGAAGACATGGTCGTGACCGCCGCGCGCCGCAACCGCATGTATGTCAGCAGCGGGGGCGACCTTGGCGCGCTGGGCAACAAGAAGGGGCTGGACGTGCCCTTCAGCATCCGCAGCTACAATTCCAGCCTGATCCTCAACCAGCAGTCACAGACACTGGGCGATGTCCTGCTCAATGACCCCACCGTGCGTACGACCATGGGCTATGGCAACTACGCCCAGCTGTTCCAGATCCGTGGCTTTACGTTGTATGGCGATGATGTTGCGATCGATGGCCTGTACGGGGTGACGCCCCGGCAGCTTGTCTCGCCGCAGCTGTATGATTCGGTGCAGGTGCTCAACGGGGCCAGCGCGTTCCTCAATGGTGCGGCGCCCGGTGGCTCCGCACTCGGCGGCAATGTCAACCTCATCCCCAAGCGGGCGGGAGCGACCGACATCACGCGCATTACCGGCGATTATACCAGTAGCGGGCAGGGGGGCGGCGCCTTTGATGTCAGCCGCCGCTTTGGCAGGGACCATGCCTTCGGGCTGCGCTTCAACGCGGCAGGTCTTGATGGCGAGACCCCGATCAAAGGCGAGCGACGCGATGACGTGGCCCTTGGCATCGCATTTGACTGGCATGATGATGACACGCGCATCGACATGAACATGAACTACCAGAAGCAGCAGGTCTTTGGCGGCCGCAGCGCCATTATCGCCACCAAGCTGTCTGCGGATGGCGGGGTGCCCAGGACCACCGCGCCTTCGGCCAACTGGGGCCAGCGCTGGGCCTATACCGACCTGACCTATCTGTTCGGCACGCTGAATATTGAACATGACTTTGGCAGCCATATCACCACCTATGCCAAATTCGGCGCCCAGAGCGGCAACGAGATGGGAAATTACGCCACCACCACGCTCACGAATGCCGCGACTGGCGACGGTACGGTGGGTTCCATGACGGATGCCTACAATGTCATGAACGAGGCCACGCAGGCGGGTGTGCGCGCACGGGTCAATACCGGCCCCATCCATCACGAGATCAATGCCGGTGGCTCGGCCATATGGGAGGCAACCGATGCGGCCTACACCATGGGCGCATCTGTGGCGGGCAACATCTATCACCCCACGCAGTTCCAGCCGGTTGAAACCCTCTACCGCGGCGGCAACCTTGCCGATCCGGGGCGTACGGCGTGGAACAAGCTGTACAGCCTGTTCCTGTCCGATACGATGACCTTCTGGCATGACCGGATCGCCCTGACCGGCGGGTTCCGGTATCAGGATATCCTGTCGGACTCGTTTGACTACAATACCGCCAAACTGACCACCCATTACGATGCGGCGGCCTTCTCACCCATTATCGGGCTGGTCATTCATCCGGTCAGCCACATGGCGCTTTACTTCAACCGCATCCAGGGCCTTTCGGCGGGCACGACGGTGGGATCGGGCTATGTCAACCAGGGCCAGGTCTTTACGCCCTACCAGACCACGCAGTACGAAGTCGGCGCCAAGTATGACGTGGGCCGCTTTGCCGCTGGCGTGGCTTTTTTCCAGACCTCCATGCCCTATGGCATGACCGAGGCCTATGGCACGACCGGCCAGTCCATCTATACGCAGGATGGCAGGCAGCGGAACCGGGGCATGGAACTCACCTTCAATGGCGAAATCCTGCGCGGGCTGCGCTTCAATGGCGGCCTGACGCTGATCGATGCCAGGCAGATGCATACGGCCAGCGGTCAGTATGATGGCAAGACGGTTATCGGCGTGCCCAACTACAGCATCAACGGCAACCTTGAATATGACGTGCCGTTCGTAAAAGGGCTGACGCTGGTTGGCCGCGTCATCAATACCGGCAAGCAGCAGTTCAACAATGCCAATACGGCGCACCTGCCGGTCTGGTCACGCTTCGACCTTGGGGCGCGTTATACGTTCCTGGCCGCCCAAAAGCCGCTTACGGCCCGTTTTGAGGTCGATAACGTGGGCAACCAGCGCTACTGGGCCTCGGTCTATCAGGGGTACCTGGTGATGGGGGACCCGCAGACCTTCAAATTCTCCATCAGCGCCGACCTGTAAAAAACGTGATCCATGTCTGGACCTGCCTGTTGCCATCCCGGCAGGTCAGCATTGAAAAAGCTGTTGAACCCGTGCGAAGCCAAAGCGATATGATGAAGGTAACAGGGCAGGGCGCACGGGCCAGCAGGCTCATGCCGTATTGCCAGGGGCATGAACGGAGAAAGCACGGCACATGACGGACAGCAAACGGTTTGGCGGAAAAGTGACGCTCGTAACAGGGGCCGCGGGCAATATCGGCCTGGCCACGGCCCGGCGCCTGGCGGCATCGGGCTCGGCCATCGCCCTGCTCGACCTTGCGGGCGAGAAGCTTGACGCAGCCGTGCACACCGTGGCCGCTGCCGGTGTGACGGCACGCGGCTATGGCTGCGACGTAACGGATGCGGCCAATGTGCAGACCATAGTGGATCAGGTGGTGGCGGATTTTGGCCAGATCGACTTTCTGTTCAACAATGCGGGCTATCAGGGCGCTTTCGCGCCGGTGCAGGATTACCCGGTGGAAGATTTCGCCCGCGTCATGAGCATCAATGTCTGTGGTGCGTTTCATGTGCTGCGTGCGGTCTCGCGCCATATGGTGGCGCGCCGGTTCGGCCGCATCGTGAACACGGCCAGCATGGCGGGCGTGGGTGGCCCGCCGAACATGGCGGCTTATGGGGCCTCGAAATTCGCCATTGTCGGCCTGACCCAGACGGCATCGAAGGACCTGGCGCCCTACAATATCCGCGTCAATGCCATCAGCCCGGCCTTCATGGGCCCCGGCTTCATGTGGGACCGGCAGGTGGAACTGCAGGCCAGGGTGGGCAGCCAGTATTTCTCGACCGACCCCAAGGTCGTGGCCGAGCAGATGATCAATTCCGTGCCGATGCGCCGTTATGGAGACATAAAGGAAATTCCCGGCGTGGTGGAATTCCTGCTTGGGGATGATTCCAGCTACATGACCGGCGTGAACCTGCCGATTGCAGGCGGTATCCTGTAAAACCAGCACAATAAAAATGCAGCCCTTATTTATTGAAAGGCTGCATTTTTATAGACTATTTGAAAAGTCGGCCCAAAAAATATCCAGAAATCATAAAGAAGTTTTTGGTGAAGCTTTTTTCAAAAAGCTTCAAAGAACGCCGCCTTTTTGAAAAAAGGCAGCACCCAAAAACTTTCAGTATTTCTCCGGCACGAACATGCTCTCGGGCACGGGCTGGCGAATGTAGTCCGGGCTGTAGACCCGTTCGGGCAGGCGCACTTCGGGTTTGTGAACCTCATGGTATGGCACCTGCGAGAGCAGGTGGCTGATGCAGTTGAGGCGGGCCTTCTTCTTGTTGTCCGCCCGCACGATCCACCACGGCGCTTCATCAATGTTCGAGCGCTCAAGCATGATTTCCTTGGCCAGGGTGTAGGATTCCCAGCGGCGGCGGCTTTCAAGGTCCATCGGGCTGAGTTTCCACTGCTTCAGCGGGTCTTCCATGCGGGCGCGGAAGCGCAGTTCCTGCTCGTCATCGGAAATGGAAAACCAGTATTTGACAATCTGGATGCCGCTGCGCACCAGCATGCGCTCGAATTCCGGCACGGCGCGGAAGAACTCGTCATATTCTTCATCGGTGCAGAAATTCATCACGCGCTCGACACCCGCGCGGTTGTACCAGCTGCGGTCAAACAGCACGATCTCGCCCGCTGCGGGCAGGTGGGCGACATAACGCTGGAAATACCACTGCGTGCGCTCGCGGTCGTTGGGGGCGGGCAGGGCGGCCACGCGGCAGATGCGCGGGTTGAGGCGCTGGGTAATGCGCTTGATCACGCCCCCCTTGCCCGCCGCGTCACGCCCCTCGCAGATCACGACAAGCCGGTGGCCGGTCTCCTTCACCCAGTCCTGCAGCGTGACGAGTTCGCCCTGCAGGCGCAGCAGCTCGCGGAAATAGGATTTCCTGAAATCGGTGCTGTCCGCGCCATTTTCCGCGCCGAGGCGGGCATCGTCGAGTTCAAGTTCAATTTCCTCGTCAATGTCATCAAGCACCTCCTCACGCAGGCGGTCGCGGTCTGACGGGGCTTTGCTGGTGTTGGTCATGTCAGGGGTCGTTCCCATTTTCTGTGCGCGCCTTACCAGCTCAGCATGTAGAACAGGCTGGCGGCGATGGTGATGGTGACAGGCAGGGTAAAGATCCATGCCAGCGCGATCCTGACCAGCATGCCCCGGTTGATGCCCGAGCCCGAGCCGAGCATGGTGCCCGCGATGCCGGCGGTAATGATGTGCGTGGTGCTGACCGGCAGGCCGGTATAGCCCGCCGTTGCGATCAGCCCCGCACCCACCAGTTCGGCCGAGGCACCCTGCGCGGGGGTGAGGTGCGTATTGCCGATCTTCTCGCCCAGCGTATGCACGATGCGCCTGTAGCCGATCATGGTGCCAATGCCCAGGCACAGCGCGCTGAGCAGGCGCACCCACCACGGCGCATATTCCACCACCGGGCGCAACTGGTTGCTCAGGGTCTTGGCGGTGGCGCGGTCATGGGCCGAGGCTTCGGCGTTGAGCGAGACGGCCTTCAGCCCGGCCACTACCTCATACAGGTCGGCGCGCAGTTGCGAGGGCACGAGCGCATCGGGTGTGGTCTGGGTCAGGCGGTTGACCGAGGCAATGGCTTCCTCGCGCAGGCCGTCATGGTCGTATTGCGTGATCAGGGGGGCCGCATCGGTGGCGTATTGGGCGATATGGCTGATCTGGGGCGTGCTGTCAGGGGCAAGGGCAAAGGTTGCGGGCAGGATGCCGATGATGGTCAGCATGATCAGGCCGATGCTTTTCTGCCCGTCATTGCTGCCGTGCGAGAAGCTCACGCCGGTGCAGGTCAGGATCAGCAGGCCGCGCACCCAGCCGCGGGTCGGCTTGTCGCCCTGCGGCGGCTGGTAGAGTTCGGGGTCATGCACCAGGTGCCTGATGATGAAATACAGCCCGCCCGCGCCAATCAGCCCCAGCAGGGGGGAGATGGCCAGCGCGCGTAAAATCTTCCAGATCTGTGACCAGTCAACGCTGTTGCCGATGGCGCGCGTGTGCAGCAGCGCATCGCCAATGGCAATGCCGATCAGCGCACCAATGACGCAGTGCGAACTGGAATTGGGGATGCCGAACCACCAGGTAAACAGGTTCCACGCCAGCGCCGTGCCAAACAGGGCAATGAGCATGGGCACCGCCGGGTCGCCATTGGGGGGCGAGAGCACATCGGCAGGCAGCAGTTCAACAAGACCGTAGGCCACGCTGATGCCGCCAAGCACCACGCCCATGAAGTTCATTAGCCCCGACCAGATTACGGCGGTGCGTGGCTTGAGCGATCTGGTATAGATGACGGTGGCAACCGCGTTGGCCGTATCATGAAAACCGTTGACGAATTCAAATATGCAGACCAGCGCGAAGCACAGGACCAGCGCCAGGATGGAACCGGTTGAATAGGGTGCGAAATGAAGCATGAAACAACACCAAAAGTTATTTTCATGCCTATTTAAATAAAAATTTCCTTAAAATAAATAATACTCATTCTTATTTAATATAATGTTCATATTCCTGAATATGGAATACTGTTTCAGGCATAGCGCCGGGTGGTGTCCATGCCGCGAGCGGGCCTGCCGCGCCCGAGGCGGAAGCGGGTGCGCGCGCGGGCCACCGCATCTTCATAGGTGGGGAGGATATCGCCATCCATCTGCGTCACGCGTTCATGCATGGCGCGGAAGGTATAGGGTTCATCGGGGCCATCCTGAAACACGATGCCAATGAACACGCCATCGATTTCAATAACGCTGGATTCAAACATGAGGCTCGTTCCTGCCTGTCTTTTGCTGGGCGGACCGTCTTGCCAGCCTGCCCGTTGCGGGTGCTATGCCGCATTTTTCCGCGTGGCTTCAACCCGAAATATGTGAACTTTATATGACGTGCCGCAAGTAGATATCAGGCATACATGCATGTAATGGCAGGTGTCATAAAAACTTCATGAAAAATGTCGCACGTTATTATTGTCACGAGTCAGTCAATTCGCTTAGTGCTGCATTCATGTCATGCATATCAGGAACTCCATGATGGAAATGCCATCCACCACCGCAGGCCAGGGGGCGGCCGTGTCCGGGCGCAGCACAGGGGGCAATGCGGGCGATATCGCCTTTGGCGTGCTGGCCCGGCTGGCCGGGTGGTCCATCCTGCTGGTCATGGCGGGCATCATCATCGTGCTGGTCAGTGGCGGGTGGCAGGCTTTTGCCGCCTTCGGGCCGGGGTTTATCACCAGCACGGCATGGAACCCCATTTCACACAATTTTGGCGCGGCGACATCGATTTTCGGCACGCTGGTCACCACGGTCGTGGCCCTTGTGTTTGCCGTGCCCTTCGCCTTTGGCGTGGCCTTCTGGCTGGTTGAAATGGCGCCGCCAGCCCTGGCGCGCGTGATCGAGACGGCCGTGCAGCTTCTGGCCGCCGTGCCCTCCATCATCTTCGGCATGTGGGGGTTCTTCATCGTGGTGCCGTTCATGGCGCATTATGTCGAGCCCGTGGCCACGCGCTACCTGGGCCATGTGCCGGGCATCGGCCTTTTGTTCCGTGGCGCGCCCTATGGCACGGGGCTGCTGACGGGCGGCCTCATCCTGGCCATCATGGTCACGCCCTTCATCTGTTCGGTCATGGCTGATGTATTTGTCTCCATCCCCGCCGTGCTGAAGGAAAGTGCCTTTGGCCTGGGCGCAACCCGGTGGGAGGTGATGCGCAAGGTGGTGCTGCCGTGGTCGCGCCAGGCGGTGATGGGCGGCATCATGCTGGGCACAGGCCGTGCCCTGGGCGAGACGATGGCCGTGACCTTCGTTATTGGCAACAGCAACCGGCTGGGCTGGTCGCTGTTTGCGCCGGGCAACACCATCGCCTCGCTGATCGCGCTTGAGTTCCCCGAAAGTTCGGCCGGCAGCCTCAAGCTCTCGGCGCTGCTGGCGCTGGGTGCGATCCTGATGGTCATTTCATTCATTACCTTGGCCTGCTCGCGCATGTTCCTCCAGCGCGGCCTCAAGAACTAGGAAAGTAGCCTTACATGTCAGCCCAGAAAGTACAGGCCGGGGCCCCTGACGGGTGGCAGCGTGGTGGCGCGCAGGCCGTGCGCCGCAGGATTGTCGAGCGGCTGGTCAACGTGCTGTGCGCTATCGCCACCGTGGTTGTCCTGTTCCTGCTGTTCTCCATTTTATGGACACTGGTCACGCGCGGGGCGGCAGGGCTGTCGCTTGCAACCTTCCTGCACAGCACGGCCGCACCCGGCAGCGGGGGCGGGCTTGCCAACGCCATCGTGGGCAGTTGCGAGCAGACCCTGCTGGCCGCGCTGCTTGGCACGCCCGTTGGCATGCTGACCGGCATCTACCTTTCCGAATTCAGCCATGACGGGAAGATCGTCTCGTTCGTGCGCTTTGTTTCGGACATGATGCTGTCCGTGCCCTCCATCCTTGTCGGCCTGTTCGTCTATCTGGTGGTGGTGGAGCCTGCGGGGCATTTCTCGGGCATTGCGGGCACGCTGGCGCTGGCCATCCTGTTCATTCCCATCGTGGTGCGCACGACCGAAGACATGCTGCACCTCGTGCCCCGCGCCATGCGCGAGGCCGCCTACGCGCTGGGCGCGCCGGGGTGGCGGGTGATCGTGAGCATCTGCCTGCGCGCGGCGCGTGGCGGCATCATGACCGGCATCCTGCTGGCGCTGGCCCGCATCTCGGGCGAGACGGCGCCGCTGCTCTTTACCTCGCTTGGCAACCTGAACTGGTCCACCAACCTCAACGCGCCGATGGCCAGCCTGCCTGTCACCATCTACCAGTATGCCGGTTCGGCCTATGATGACTGGGTGCAGATGGCCTGGACCGGCGCGCTGCTGATTACGGTTGCGGTGCTGGCAACCAACATCTTCGCCCGCTGGTGGCTCTCGCGTAATGGAACTGCATCATCATGAATACCCTCACCATGGATAACAGGCCCGCCCAGGCCCGGCTGGCTCCGGCCATCGCCATTCGCAACCTCGATTTCTGGTATGGGGAGAACCACGCGCTGCGCGGCATCTCGCTTGATTTCCCTACCCGGCAGGTGACCGGCATGATCGGGCCTTCGGGCTGTGGCAAGTCAACGCTGCTGCGCATCCTCAACCGGATGTATGACCTCTACCCCGGCCAGCGCGCCATGGGCGAGGTGCTGTTTGATGGCCGCAACATCCTCTCGCCCGGCATCGACGTGAACGTGCTGCGCTCGCGCATCGGCATGGTGTTCCAGAAGCCTACGCCGTTCCCCATGTCGATCTATGACAACATTGCCTTTGGCGTGCGCCTGCATGAGCGCCTCTCACGCACCGAGATGGACCAGCGCGTGGAAAACGTGCTGCGCCGCGTGGCCCTGTGGGGCGAGGTCAAGGACCGGCTCAATGCCTCCGCCGCCGCCCTTTCTGGCGGGCAGCAGCAGCGCCTGTGCATTGCGCGCACGATTGCCACCCGGCCTGAAATCATCCTGCTTGATGAACCGACCAGCGCGCTCGACCCGATCTCGACCGCGCGGATCGAGGAACTGCTGGATGAACTCAAGCAGGAATTCTCGATCGCCATCGTCACCCACAACCTCCAGCAGGCGGCCCGCTGCGCGGATCGCGTGGCCTTTTTCTACATGGGCGAACTCGTTGAGGTGGACACGGCAGACAAGATGTTCACCGCCCCGCATGAAAAACGCACCCAGGATTACATTACCGGCCGCTTCGGTTGATGACGAAAGACGTGATGATGCCCCAGGAATCGATGCACACTGTCCAGAGTTACGAACAGGAACTTGAACAGCTCCGTTCGCTCATCAACAAGATGGGCGGCATGGTCGAGCGCCAGGTGGCGCAGGCCATTACGGCGGTGGTCGAGCATGATGAGGTCGCAGCCCTCGATGCGCCTGAAATGGACCCCCAGGTCGATGAACTCGAGCGCCAGACCGAGGCGCTGGTCATCCGCCTGCTCGCCCTGCGCGCGCCCATGGCAGGCGACCTGCGCGAGGTGGTGGCGGCGCTGAAGATGTCGGGCGACCTGGAGCGGATCGGCGACTGCGCGGCCTCGATCGCGCGCCGGGCCATGCGCAACGAACTGCTCTCGTGCCCCATATCGCTCACGGGCCTGCACAGCATGGGCCGGCTGGTGCAGGAAAACCTGCGCCGCACCATCGATGCGATGGACCAGCGCGACCCCGAACTCGCGCGCATTGTCTGGCAGTCCGATACGGCGGTGGATGAGCTTTATGTCTCGCTGTTCCGCGAACTTGTAACCTACATGATGGAAGACCCGCGCAATATCGGTCCATGCACCCATCTGCTGTTCATTGCCAAGAACCTTGAACGCATTGGCGACCACGCCACCAATATTTCCGAGCGCGTCTATTACTCCGTCACCGGCAACATCCTGCCCATCATCCGCCCCCGTGGCGGCACGTTTGACTGAAGCCGCCGCCTGACCCCTGCCTGGCCGGGCGCGATTGCGTTGCCGTCCGTCTTTTGCAACACTTGCTCCTGACGGGCGGCCCGTGCCGCGCTCCCATCAACCAGGCAGGTTTTTACATGCAGCAACGTGAACTCGGTCGCACTGGCATCATGGTCAGTGAGATCTGTCTCGGCACCATGACCTTCGGCCAGCAGAATACGGAAGCCGAAGGCCATGCCCAGCTTGATCTGGCGCTGGATCACGGCATCAACTTCATTGATACCGCCGAACTCTATTCCATCCCGCCCCGTGCCGAGACCCAGGGTGCGACGGAAACCATCATCGGCACCTGGCTCAAGGCGCGTGGCGGGCGTGACAGGCTGGTCATCGCCAGCAAGGTGGTGGGGCGCGGCACATCGCCATGGTTCCGCCCCGGCGGGGAAGAAACCCGGCTGACGCCAAGGCAGATCCGTTACGCGCTGGATGGCTCGCTGCGTCGCCTCGGCACGGATTACATCGATCTGTACCAGCTGCACTGGCCGGACCGTGAGATCGGGCTGTTTGGCGGCGGCGGCAACACATTCACTTCCCTGCCCGAGACGGATGAGGTACCCATTGCCGAGACGCTGGGCGTGTTGGGTGACCTGGTGCGCGAGGGCAAGATCCGCCATGTCGGCCTCTCTAACGAGACGGCGTGGGGCGTTTCGCAATATCTGGCCGAATCCCGCCACGGCGCGCCGCGCGTGGTGTCGATCCAGAATGCCTACAACCTGATCAACCGCACCTTCGAGATCGGCCTGGCCGAGATCGCCCTGCGCGAGAAGGTGGGCCTGCTGGCCTATTCGCCCCTGGCGCAGGGCTACCTTACGGGCAAATACCTGGGCGGCGCGCGGCCTGCCGGCGCACGCACCACGCTGTTCAATCGCGGCCAGCGCTACGAGAAGCCGGGCGTGGAGGAGGCGGTCAGCGCCTATATCGCGCTGGCAAAAGCGGAGGGGATCGACCCGGTGCAGATGGCCATCGCCTTTGTCACGTCCCGCCCGTTCGTGACCTCAAACATCATTGGCGCGACCAGCATTGACCAGCTCAAGACCATTCTGGGTTCGGTTGATCTGGTGATTACGCCGGAACTCGAGGCCAGGATCAACGCGATCCATCAGGTGCATTGCAACCCGGCCCCCTGACCGGTTCTGCTTGTGATGGGCATGGCCTGATGCCGCATGGCCTTCCCCCAGCGGCCAAGGCGGCTCAAAAAGGGGGCACGGGGAACGCGGCAAGGCTCGTGAAACGCCTGGCCGCCTACGGAGGTGGCTGAGGCACCAGGGTCTGCGTCGCCGCGGATGGTCATGGCAGGACACTTTTTGTCCGGACAGGCACACGAATGGCCGTGTGCCGACGTCCTGCTTGATGGCCTGCCATACCCATCGATCCATATCGTCCGTGATCGCGGGGATGCCACGCATAAATTGCGTGACTGGAAGCGGGGATTTCGCCCCCTCATGCCACCACGGCGCAAAGAGCAGTCGCCTGTCCCGGAGGGGTGTACAGGCACCGGAATCTGCCCGGAAACCTGTAGGCAGGGCGCAAGGAATGGCGGGCTGACGGAGAAGGCAGCCGCATCCTGCTTCTCCGGCGGCATACAAGCGCGTGAGGCCGGATTTTCAAAAAGAGTCTGGGGAAATGGCGCGTTTCAGGGCGGTGAAATAAGAGTTTCTGAATTGCCTGCTCATGGGGGCGTCGGGAATGAATACGTCAAAGACGTGATAGGCACCGGGAATGACACAGACCTCCGTCGGCACGCCAGCGGCCATCAGGCGCCGGGCATATTCCAGGTCCTCGTCCAAAAACAGGTCCAGGGACCCTACGCCAATATAGGCAGGCGGCAGTCCCGTCAGGTCCGTTGCACGAAAGGCCGCCGCATATCCGGCAATGCCTGGGCTTCCGGGCGTTTTACCAAGATAGGCGTTCCATGCGTAATGATTGGCGGAACGCGTCCAGATATATTCGCCCAGGGCGGGCGATGGCATGAGCGTTGTTCCGGTCCGGTCATCCAGCATGGGATAGATCAGTAGCTGGAAAAGAACCCTGATTTCCGCCCGGTCGCGTGCAAGCAGGGCAAGGCAGGCCGTCAGGCCGCCACCTGCGCTATCTCCCCCGATAACCAGGCGGTTCTGGTCAATTCCCAGGTCACTTGCATGGTCATGTGCCCATTTCAGGACGGCGTAACAATCCTCGATTGCCGCAGGGTAGGGGGCTTCCGGCGCCAGGCGGTAATCAACCGAGAAAATGACCAGACCCAGTTCGCTGGCCATCTGCCGGCAGCGTGCATCATCGACCTCCGGTGTGCCACTTACAATACCGCCGCTATGGATATAGACCAGCGCAGGGGCATTCGGGTGATGGGCCACGGGCCTGTAGGTTACAACCGGAACAGCAGGTGCGCCTGCAGGCCCGGGCACGTGGCACTGCTCAACCCTGACGTCAGGATATTCCGGCACCTTGACGCTGCGGATTGCGGAAATGAATGCCTTGCGTGTCGCGCCCAGGGTCTCATCTGAAAGACCGTCAAAGGAGGGCAGGACTTTCAGGGCCGCGCGAAATTCCGGAGCGACGGGATTGTGAGGCATGACAGTTTCTCCGCGTTATCGTTATCCTCACGATAGAAGGCATCGGGGCAGAAGCATCATCACGTCCAACTGATTGAACAGAAAGTGTTATTCAGGGAATTCAGGCTTATGGGTCCGGGAGGGGCTCATGCGGGCGTATTGTTTCATGGAGCAATATGCTTGTATGCGTTTTTTGTATTTATTTTTATTCACCTATATTTTATATTATTAATCAATTAGGGTGCCTGGAATCATATATGCTAAGCACTTATCGCCACGGTCACATATGAATACAAAGCATGGGACAAATAAAAATGCCTGTTGAGCAGATGCGCAAGAACATGTCGGAAAATGCGGGCTTTATCGCGGCCCTGGATCAGAGCGGAGGGTCCACGCCGGGCGCGCTGCGGCATTACGGCATAGCTGACAGCGCCTACAGCACCGATGCCCAGATGTTTGCCCTCATGCATGCAATGCGGGTCCGGGTCATGACTGCCCCGGCCTTTACGGGCAGGAAGATCCTCGCCGCCATCCTGTTCGAGCAGACCATGAACGGAGTGGTCAATGACACGCCCGTTCCCACCTATCTGTGGAAGGAAAAGGGGGTTGTCCCGTTCCTGAAGGTGGACAAGGGGCTGGAGCCCGAAGCGGGCGGCGTGCAGGTGATGAAGCCCATTCCCACCCTTGAGGCCATGCTGGACCAGGCGCTCGGCAAGGGCATTTATGGCACGAAGGCGCGCTCGGTCATCCGCCTGGCCGAACGCGAGGGCATTGCCGCCATCGTGAAGCAGCAGTTCACCCTGGCCGAACAGATTGCAGCGCGCGGCCTTGTGCCCATCATGGAACCCGAAGTCCTGATCAAAAGCCCGAACAAGGCAGGCGCGGAAACGCTGCTGCATGATGAACTCCACCGTGGGCTGGATGCGCTGCCGGGTGACTATCAGGTGATGATCAAGGTCTCGATCCCTGAAAAGGCTGATCTTTACCTTGACCTGATCAAGCACCCCCGCGTGCAGCGTGTCGTGGCGCTGTCCGGTGGGTACCCGCGTGATGAAGCCTGCCAGCTTCTGGCAAAGAACCATGGCATGATCGCCAGCTTCTCGCGTGCGCTGCTTGAAGACCTGCGCTACGGCATGACAGATGCGCAGTTCGATGCGGCTCTTGCAAAATCCATCGACCAGATCTTCAAGGCTTCGACGCAGAAGGCCTGAGTTCTTCATCTCAAACAAAAAACGGCTTCCGGAACGAAACGGAAGCCGTTTTTTTATCTGCCCGCCGCTCTCTTTCAGGCAGATGGACGTGGGGAGACCTTTCCATCCTGCGGCATGGAACGCGCGCCCAGGTCACGCAGGGGCCAGCCCGCAAGCAGGTGCGATTCAATATTTTCCAGCGAAACCCCTTTGGTTTCCGGCACGTAAAACAGCGTGATGGCGATAAACAGGGCATTCATGCCAGCAAACAGCCAGAAGGTATGGGCCTCGCCCAATGTGTCGAGCACGCTGAGAAATGTGTTGCTGACCGCCCAGTTGGTTGCCCAGTTGGTAAAGGTGGAGCACACAATGCCAAAGTCGCGACCGCGCAGGGGCTGGATTTCAGCACATAACGTCCAGACCAGTGGCCCGGCGCCAATGGCGAACCCCAGCACAAACACCAGCAACGACCCGACCATGGCGATCTGGGCCGTGGTGTCATGCCCGCCATATTCAACCAGCCCGCCTGCCAGCAGCATGCTGCCTGTCATGATGGCGCAGCTGAGCAGCAGCAGCGGCCGACGGCCCCAGCGGTCAACCGTCACGATCGCGACACAGGTGGCGACAAGGTTGATCAGGCCGATCAGCGCCGTGGCCCAGCCTGCGGCGGATGCGCCGAAATCGGCGGCCTGAAAGACTTTGGGCGCATAATACATCAGCACGTTGATGCCGGTAAGCTGCTGCATGATCTGCAGCACGATGCCCAACCCGACCGAGCGGCGGAAGTTGGCGTTGTTGCGGAAAAACGAAAACCCTTCCGACTTGCCCCGGGTCAGTTCCGTGGCGATATCGGAAATTTCCCGGTCAGCCTGCTGCGGGCTGGGCCGCAGGTACCGCATCACCGTGCGTGCACGCAGCTTTTCCCCCCGCATCATGAGCCAGCGCGGGCTGTCCGGCAGGAACAGGCAGCCAATGAGGAAGACGGTCGCGGGCACCGTCATGAGCCCGAGCATCCACCGCCAGTGCGCGCCATTGGCCAGCACCCCATCGGTCACGTAGGACAGGAAGATGCCGCCCGTCATCATCAACTGGTAACACGCGATCATCGACCCGCGCTGCGCCACGGCCGAGACTTCGGATATGTAGAGCGGCGCCGTAAAGGCTGCGATCCCCACCGCGAAGCCCAGGAAAATCCGGCCGATGATGAGAACGGTGACGGATGGCGCCAACGCGCTGATCAGGGAGCCGACCAGAAAAAGAATGGATGACCCCAGCAAAGCGCGCCTGCGCCCAAAACGGAACGAGATTGTCCCGGCAATCAGTGACCCCACGGCCGCCGCCGCCATCATGGAGGAGACGATCCATTCCTGCGTGCGGGGCGATGCATTGAAATCCGTGCCGATAAAGCGCAGCGCGCCCGCGATCACCCCGGTATCGAGCCCGAACATGAGGCCGGCAAGGGCCGCCAGCACCCCTACCACAATGGCATGTCCCGTAGCGGGCGTGGCAGGGGCGGGTGCCTGCCCCGGTGGGCTGGCATGGATCGTGGCGCGGGAGAGCAGGTCTTCTTCGGGCATGCGTGACACCTTTTCTTTTTATTTATTGGAATGCGGCGGTTCCGCTACATGATGGGAAAGGTCCGGCCCGGCCAGCGTAAACGGTCGGGTCAGTACAGACGCTGATATCCATGCATCAATGCATGGTTTGCCCCCTGCTGAACAACAGATATGAACCCGGTCGCCAACATTTTTCTGTGACCCGGATATCTAGAATTTTTATATAAATCGAAGAAAAACCTGATAATGGCGACAAAGGGCTATTTATCGGCCCAATATCCGTCACTTTCAGTGCTCTGGATGGGAAAATTCCTTATTTAAGGGTGTGTCGAACATTATATGTGCAATCCGTATTGCAGATATAAGTAACCAGATTCGTCATGTCATAAGAACGGCGCGCCTGATTGAATCGACTCCATGAGCATATTTTATGTTTACATATGTTATATCCGTAAATTCTAAAAAACATTCGAATCTGGCTCCCGGTTATTTCTTAAATTATGCGATCTTGCACATATTTTTGTGTACAGGAGCGATATCCGGGCCTGTTCCATGGTGTCCGGCCCAGCCTGTACGCGCCTGTGTTTTCCCCTTCGGCTTCTTGCTGGAAATGGCCGGAAACAGCTAATTTTTACGGATTGACGCATATTGTCACATTCCCATAACAGCATATAAAAAATGTATGACCATGCGCGGAAAGAATAAATGCGTATCAAGAACTCGTGAATGAGCAAGGCTGGCATTAGGGCAGGATTGGGACTTCAATGCAGGAACTGCCGCGCCGGACATGACGGCCTGTTCCATGTGAATGAACCGCAGGACTGAATCAATTACATCCAGCCCCCGGGTTATATTGGAAAGATGTCAGCGCATCAGTCCCTGGACTGTCACGGATGGCAGCAGGGTAATGGATCTCGGCACAGATATGTGACGTACGTGACATGCGGGCATGACAGGATGAAAGCCGTCCCTTCATGCAGTTTCATGTAACGCCCGGAACTCACAGGGCTGGCCGTGACAATGGAGGACGGTTTTCATGCGTTCATTATTTCCCTGTCCCGTATGGGCACCTGATGGTGCTGGCACTGCACCGGTGGATATTGATACCCTGTGCATCAATACAATCCGCACACTGGCTATGGATGCGGTGCAGAAAGCCAATTCCGGCCACCCGGGCACGCCCATGGCGCTGGCCCCGCCAGCCTATGCATTGTGGCGCGAGGTCCTGGACTATGATCCCGCCAACCCCCTGTGGCCCAACCGCGACCGCTTCGTGCTGTCGATCGGTCATGCCTCCATGTTGCTGTATGCGCTGATCTACCTTGCCGGTATCCGTGATGTGAAAGACGGGCGCGTTCTGGCGGACCAGCCATCGCTGCGCCTTGCGGATATCGAGCAGTTCCGCCAGCTCAATTCCCGCACGCCGGGCCACCCGGAATACGGCCACACCGCAGGTGTCGAGACCACGACCGGCCCGCTGGGGCAGGGGTGTGGCAATTCCGTCGGCATGGCCATTGCCCAGAAATGGCTGGCCGCGCATTTCAACAAGCCCGGTTTCGACCTGTTCACCTATCACACCTACACATTCTGCGGTGATGGCGACAACATGGAAGGTGTGTCGAGCGAGGCCGCATCCATCGCGGGCCACCTCAAGCTGGGTAACCTGACATGGATCTATGACAGCAATCATATTTCCATCGAGGGCAATACCCGCATCGCCTTTACCGAAAGCGTGCATAAACGCTTCGAGGCCTATGGCTGGCATGTGCTGGAACTCAAGGATGCGAACGATACGGGTGATTTCCGCCGCCTGCTCGCCCAGGCGAAGGCGGAAACATCCCGCCCGACGCTGATCATCGTGCATTCCATCATCGGCTGGGGTTCGCCGCACAAGGCGGGCACGGCAGCAGCGCATGGCGCGCCCCTGGGTGTGGAAGAAATACGCGAAACCAAGAAATTCTACGGCTGGCCGGAAGACAGAAGCTTCTATGTGCCCGAAGGCGTGCCGGAGCACTTCCGGCAAGGCATCGCCACGCGCGGGGCCGCGGCGAGCAAGGCCTGGTACGACCTGCTGGCCCGTTACCGCACGGCCCACCCCGACCTTGCGGCCGAACTTGACCTGATCCTGGCCGGAAAGCTGCCTGAAGGCTGGGACCGCCAGATCAGCGATTTTCCGACCGATGAGAAGGGGCTTGCCTCCCGCGCCAGTTCCGCGACCGTGCTCAATCAGGTGGCTGCCTGCTACCCGTGGATGATCGGCGGATCAGCCGACCTTTCGCCTTCTACCAAGACCCACCTGACATTTGATGGCGCCGGTGATTTCCAGCCGCCGCAATGGGGCGGCACCTATGGCGGGCGTAACCTGCATTTCGGCGTGCGCGAACATGCCATGGGGTCGATCTGCAACGGACTGGCGCTGTCCTGCCTGCGGCCCTACTGCTCCGGCTTCTTCATCTTTTCCGATTACATGAAGCCACCCATCCGCCTTGCAGCACTCATGAAACTGCCGGTGCTGTATATCTTCACCCATGATTCCATCGGGGTGGGGGAGGACGGGCCGACCCACCAGCCGGTCGAACAACTGGCCCAGATTCGCGCCACGCCGGGCGTAACCCTGATCCGCCCGGCAGACGCCAATGAGGTGGCCGAAGCCTGGCGCACCCTTGTTCCGCTGGTTGATCGCCCCACCGTCCTGGTGCTGACCCGCCAGAACCTGCCCACCATCTGCCGCAAGACCTATGCCCCGGCCACCGGCCTGGCAAAGGGCGCCTACGTGCTGGCCGACAGCAGCCCCGGCACGCCTGATGTCATCCTCATGGCAACGGGCAGCGAAGTCGGGCTGATCGTGAAAGCTTTCGGGCAACTCAAGGCCGAAGGGGTCCGGGTCCGTATCGTCTCCATGCCGTCATGGGATCTGTTCGAGGCCCAGCCCCAGTCCTACCGCGACAGCGTGCTGCCGCCCGATGTCACCGCCCGCGTGGCAGTGGAACAGGCCGCCCGCCTAGGGTGGGAACGCTATGTCGGCCTGCAGGGGGCGACCATCGTCATGCATGGCTTTGGCGCGTCCGCCCCGGCGGGTGAACTGGAGGTCAAATTCGGGTTCACGGTGGACGCCGTCCTGACCGAAGCCCGCCAGCAGCTTGCCGCCCGGCGCTGACCGCCCGCCCAACCATAATTGCGACAGCACAGCCACCACGCGCCGGGTGGCTGCCAGCAACACATGAAGGAAACATACCATGACCGCGTATGACGCTGGCAGCAGCGATGCCGCCAATCCGCTGAAACAGATGGCCCGGCTGGGTCAGTCTCCCTGGCTGGACTTCATCCAGCGCGCCTATACCGAAAGCGGCAGGCTGAAGAAGCTGGTGGAGGAAGACGGGCTGAAGGGCGTTACCTCCAACCCCTCGATCTTCCAGAAAGCCATGGGCCATGGCACCGATTATGATCCGCAGATCCGCCAGATCCTTGCGCACCAGATCGTGGATGCCGGAACGCTGTATGAAACCCTGGCGATCCATGACATCCGTGCGGCGGCAAAGGTGCTGCACCCGGTCTATGAACAGACCGCGAAGGTGGATGGCTATGTCAGCCTCGAGGTCTCGCCCTATCTGGCGCGTGATACCGATGCCACCATCGCCGAAGCACGGCGGCTGTGGCTTGCGGTAGGGGCGCCCAACCTCATGATCAAGATACCCGGCACGGATGAAGGCGCGCCCGCCGTACAGGCCGCCATTGCCGCAGGGATCAATGTCAACGTCACATTGCTGTTCTCGCTCAATGCATACAGGAAAGTGGTGGAAGCCCATATCGCCGGGCTGGAGGCGCGCCTGAGCCGTGGCGAAAGTGTTGCGGGGATCGCAAGTGTCGCCTCCTTCTTCGTCAGCCGCATCGACGTGAAGATCGATAAGGAAATCGATGACCGTATCGCGGCAGGCGACACGGATGCCACGGCCCTGAAGGCCCTGCGCGGCAAGGTCGCCATCGCCAACGCCAAGCTGGCCTATGAATACTGGCAGGGCGTGGTAAAAAGCCCGCGCTGGCAGAAACTGGCGCAGGCCGGTGCCATGCCCCAGCGCCTGCTATGGGCCAGCACCAGCACGAAGGACAAGTCTTTCAGTGATGTGCTGTATGTGGACGGCCTGATCGGCCCGGAAACCGTCAACACCATCCCGCCTGCCACCTTTGATGACTTCCGCGATCACGGCAAGGTTGCACCGACACTGACACAGAACCTCGCGGGCGCCCACGCGGTGATCAGCGAAGCCCGGCGCCTTGGCCTTGATCTGGATGGGGTGACCCGGAGCCTTGTGGAGGAAGGGGTGCGCGGCTTTGAGGAGGCCTTCGATGCCCTGCTAGGCGCGATTGCCGCCAAGCAGGCGGCGTTCCTGGGCCACAAGCTCACCACCACCACGCTCAACCTGCCTGCCGGGCTTGATACGGCGGTCAGGACCGAATTGGAAACATGGCGCATGCAGGGTAACGTCCGCCGCCTGTGGAGCCGGGACGCCACGCTGTGGACAGGCCGTGACGAGGCAGGCTGGCTGAAATGGCTCAGCATTGTCGATGACCAGTTGCTGGATCTGGCAAAGTTCGAGGAATTCCAGGCCGAAGTGAAGGCGCGCGGCTTCCGTGACGCGTTGCTGCTGGGCATGGGTGGATCGAGCCTCGGGCCGGAAGTCCTGTCGGTAACGTTCGGCAAACATGAAGGCTTCCCGCGCCTGTATGTGCTCGACAGCACTGACCCGCAGCAGATCAGGGATTTTCAGGACAGGATCGACATCAGCAGGACGCTGTTCATCGTCTCGTCCAAGTCCGGGGGCACGCTGGAGCCCAACATCCTCAAGGCCTATTTCTTCGATCAGGCGAAAAAGGTGCTGGGTGACAGGGCGGGCGCGCACTTCATCACCGTGACCGACCCGGGTTCGCACATGGAGGACGTGGCGAAGAAGGATCAGTTCTGGAAAATCTTCTATGGTAACAAACAGATCGGTGGCCGCTATTCCGTGCTGTCCGATTTCGGCATGGTGCCTGCGGCCATCGCGGGCCTGCCGCTGAAGCGGCTGCTGGACTCTGCCCTGCGGGGTGAAAAATCCTGCGCCGCCTCCGTGCCGCCCGCGCAGAATCCCGGCGTGGTGCTGGGTGCCGTGCTTGGCGTGGCGGCGCGCGACTTTGGCCGCGACAAGGTCACCATCATCGCCTCGCCCGGCATATACGACATGGGTGCCTGGCTGGAACAGCTTTTGGCGGAATCAACGGGCAAGGATGGCCGTGGCCTGATCCCCATTGATGGCGAAACCGCTGGCCCCGCATCCGTTTATGGCAAGGACCGCGTGTTCATCTACCTGCGCCTGAGCGAAAAACCGTGCGAGAAGCAGGATGCCGCGTTCAAGGCACTGTCTGCTGCGGGTGAGCCGGTCGTCACCATCGAACTGCATGACCGCTACCAGATTGCCGAGGAATTCTTCCGCTGGGAATTCGCCACCGCCGTCGCCGGTTCGATCATCGGCATCAACGCCTTCAACCAGCCTGATGTCGAGGCCTCGAAGATCGAGACCAAAAAGATCACGACCGCCTATAACGAAACCGGCAGGCTGCCGCCCTACGAGCCGTTTGCCAAGGATGGCACGTTTGCCTTCTACGCCGACCCCAAAAATGCAGCCGCCCTCAAGGGCGACACGGCGGAAGCGATCCTGAAGGCCCATTTCGCCCGGGGCAGGGCAGGCGATTATGTCGCCCTGCTGGCCTATATCGACCGTGACACCGCCACGCGTGAATGGCTGCAGCAGGTACGGCTGTCGGTGCGTGATGGGCTGAAACTGGCCACGGCTGCCGAATTCGGGCCGCGTTTCCAGCATTCCACCGGGCAGGCCTACAAGGGTGGCCCCAACACGGGCGTGTTCGTGCAGATCACGTGTGATGACGCCGTAAACCTGCCGGTGCCGGGGGAGAAATATACCTTCAGCATCGTGAAGGAAGCACAGGCCCGTGGGGACCTTGAAGTACTGGGCGAACGCGGCCGTCGCGCCCTGCGCGTGCATATCCACGGTGACCTGAAATCCGGGCTTGAAAAACTGGCACAGGCCATCAGGGCCGCCGTCTGATCGCGCGGCGAAACAGCCCCGCCATGAACAGTAGAAATGGCGGGGTCTCTTTTTTTCATCCGTCCGAACAGGGGCTGAAGCGCAGGGCATGTCCCTGCCATGGGAGCAGTAGAATCATGCAGATCGGTATAGTGGGCCTGGGCAAGATGGGGGGCAACATTGCCATCCGCCTGACACGTCACGGGCACGATGTGGTGCTTTATGATCGCACGCCCGCCGTGATCTCCAGGGTCGCGGAACGGGCCGAGGCCGGAAAGACCATCGCGTCATCCGGGTTGAAGGACATGGTGGCGAAGCTGACCGCCGCGCGGCGGATCATCTGGCTCATGCTGCCCGCAGGCGAGGTTACCGAAGCAGCCGTCACGGAACTCGGCGGCCTGTTGGGCAAGGGGGATATCCTGATCGATGGCGGCAATTCCTTCTACAAGGACGATATCCGCCGTGCCGCCGAACTGGCGAAAAAGGGCATTCACTACATTGATGTCGGTACCTCGGGCGGCGTGTGGGGGCTGGAGCGCGGCTATTGCATGATGTACGGCGGCACGAAGGATGCCACCGACCATATCGACCCCATCCTGTCCGCCCTTGCACCCGGAATTGGCGATATCCCCCGCACGCCGAACCGTGACAGACCCGGTTTCGACCCGCGCGCCGAACAGGGCTACCTGCATTGCGGGCCTGCGGGGTCCGGCCATTTTGTCAAAATGGTCCATAACGGCATCGAATACGGCATCATGCAGGCCTTTGCCGAGGGCTTCCATGTCATGAAGTCCAAGAACGCGCCCGACCTGCCGGAAAACCAGCGCTTCGACCTGAACATGGCCGATATTGCCGAGGTCTGGCGACGCGGCAGCGTGGTCTCGTCGTGGCTGCTCGACCTCTCGGCGCGCGCGCTGGCGGCCAACCCGGACCTGTCCAATTACAAGGGCGACGTGGCGGATTCCGGCGAAGGCCGCTGGACCATCGAGGCCGCGATCGAGGAAGCCGTACCCGTTCCGGTGATGACGGAAGCCCTGTTCACGCGTTTCCGCTCGCGCACCGGCAACAACTTTGCCGAGAAGATGCTGTCTGCCATGCGTTTCGGCTTTGGTGGCCATATCGAGGGCACGAACACCTGATGGCGCGCGCCTGATAACCCACCCGGCAGGCCAGACCACGGTGGCAGCATAACGACCACGGGCGGCCTTGTCGGGTTTTAACGCCAAGAAGTCCAGGGAGAAGCAAGATGGAGAGCATTGTCGCATCCGCATCCTCGCAGATTGATGACACGCAGCATGAAAACGTGCCGCGTCGCGGGCCACCGGGGGTATTTGTCATATTTGGCGGGGGCGGGGACCTGACGCATCGCCTTTTGGTCCCGGCACTCTACAACCTGGCCAGCGCGGGGCTGCTGGACAGCCATTTCTCCATCATTGTGGTGGACCGGGCCGATGTCCCGGCAGCCGAACTGCGCCAGAGCTTTCATGCATCGCTGGAAAATTTCGTAACCAGTCGCGGGACCGAGGCCGTCAGCCTGCATGATGATGTGTGGAAGCGCCTGGCCTCCAGCATCGACTATGTGCGCGGCTCGTTTGAGGAGACGGCCACATACGATACCCTTGCCCGGAAAATCGGTAACCAGAACTGCATTTTCTACCTTGCGGTGGCCGCCCGTTTCTTTGGCACGATCGTGGACCAGCTTGGCGTATCGGGCCTTGCGCAGGAAAGCGGGAAGAACTTCCGCCGGGTCATCATCGAAAAGCCCTTCGGCAGCGACCTTGCTTCCGCCATTGCGCTGAACGGGCGGCTGCTGCGCACGCTGGATGAAAGCCAGATTTACCGCATCGACCATTATCTGGGCAAGGAGACGGTGCAGAACATCCTGGCCCTGCGCTTCTCCAACGGGTTTTTCGAGCCTTTGTGGAACCGCGACAATATCGACCATATACAGATCACGGCTGCCGAGACGGTAGGCGTGGAACAGCGCGCCCGGTTTTATGAAAGCACGGGAGCCGTGCGCGACATGGTGCCCAACCATGTCATGCAGCTCCTGGCCATGACGGCGATGGAAGCGCCCATTTCGTTCGATGCCGATGCGGTGCGGGATGAAAAGACCAAGGTGCTCAAGGCCATCCATGCCGTGCAGCATCATGACGTGGTGCGCGGCCAGTACGCGGCAGGCACCATCAAGGGGCAGCCCGTTGCAGGCTATCGTGACGAACCGGGCGTGGACCCGCATTCCCATACCGAAACCTATGTTGCGATGAAGCTCATGATCGATAACTGGCGCTGGGCGGGGGTGCCGTTCTATGTGCGCACCGGCAAGCGACTGGCCGCGCGCAAGACGGAAATCGCAGTGCATTTCAAGTCAGCACCCTACGCGCTGTTCCGTGATACGCCGGTGGACAGGCTGACCCCCAATATCATGCTTTTGCATATCCAGCCGACCGAAGGGGTGACACTGCAGTTTTCCGCCAAGATTCCCGGCCCTACGGTGCATCTGGGTGGGGTGCGCATGAAGTTCGACTATTCCGAATGGTTCCATGAGGGGCCAAGCACCGGCTACGAGACGCTGCTGTATGACTGCATGATAGGCGATGCGACCCTGTTCCAGCGCGCGGACAATATCGAGGCCGGATGGCGCGTGGTCCAGCCCGTGCTGGACTGGATGCACGCCCCCGCGGGACTGGATTTCTATGCCGCTGGCAGCGAGGGGCCAAAGGCTGCCGATGACCTGCTGGCCCGCGACCACCGGCACTGGCTGAAAATCGGGTCCTGACGGCACCTGACGCGCACTTCAACCTGACTGACATGATATTGACAGGAGAACACGCCTTTGCCTGAATCCAAGATACGCCTTGTACTGGCCGATGTGGATGGCACACTGGTCACGAAGGACAAGATCCTGACCCCACGGGCCATCCGCGCGGTCGAGCGCCTGCGCGCGCGGGGCATCCTTTTTACCATTACCAGCGGCCGCCCGCCCAAGGGCATGAAGATGGTGATCGACCCGCTGAAAATTTCGGAGCCGATCGCAGGCTTCAATGGCGGCATGATGGTCCGGCCCGATTTTACCGTGATCGAGGCCCGCACCCTGCCAGCAGAGACCGCGCGCAAGGTCATCGGCATCATCCGCGACCACAGGGCTGATCCGTGGGTGTATGACGGCAATGACTGGATCGTCTCCAGACTTGATGCCCCGCACGTGGCGCGCGAGCAGTGGACGGTCAAATTCCCGCCCGTGGTGGGTGATGTCGAGGCGAAGCTGGACCAGGTGGTCAAGATCACGGGTGTGAGCGACGACCTTGATCTGATGAAGCGCCTCGAGCACGACCTGCAGCAGGCGCTGGGCGATACGGCGTCCGCTGCCCTGTCGCAGCCCTATTATGTTGATGTGACCAACAAGGACGCCAACAAGGGCGGCGTGGTGATGGCGCTCGAACGCCTGCTGGGCATTCCCGCCAGCCAGATGGTGACCCTGGGCGACCAGCCCAATGATGTGCTGATGTTCCGCAAGAGCGGCATGTCGATCGCCATGGGGCAGGCCAGCCCCGAGGTGCAGAAGCAGGCGACTTATGTTTCCACCTCGTGCGAGGCGGAAGGATTCGCCAATGGAATCGAGAAATTCGTGCTGGGAGAAGCCTGACATGACCGCAGGACACGACGTGAAAACCGGGGCCATGGTGGTGCTGCCCGATGCCGAGGCCGTTGCCCAACATATGGCGAAATGGCTGACCGCACAGGCGCTGGCCAAAAAGGACGGCCCGTTCGTGCTCGCCCTGTCTGGCGGGTCAACGCCCAGGCGGCTGTACCAGATCCTGGCCTCCGCTGAATATCGCGACCGCTTCCCGTGGGCGAAGACGCAGTTCTTCTTTGGCGATGAGCGCTTCGTGCCCGAGAGCGATGCAGCCAGCAACTACAACATGGTCGAGACCGAGATGCTGGCGCACGTAAAGGTGCCGCCCGGCAATGTGCACCCCATGCCCACCTCGGGCGACCCGGTGCAGGCGGCGGCGCAGTACCAGGCGGAACTCGCGGCGGTTTATGGCGGCAAGACGCTCGAGCCTGGTCGCCCGCTGTTTGATGTGGTGATGCTGGGGCTGGGCGATAACGGGCATACCGCCTCGCTTTTTCCACGCCAGCCCGTGCTGGAGGAGAAAAAGCTGTGGGTCTCGACCTGCGTGCCTGATGATGCGCCCCATACCCGGCTCACGCTCACCTATCCCGCCATCCATTCCAGCCGCCACGTGGTGTTCATGCTGGCAGGCGCTGGCAAGCACGAAGCCTTTGCCAGGGTGCGCGCGGGCGACCCGGCGGAACCTGCCAGCCATATCACCACCGAGGGTGAACTCATCTGGCTTATGGACAAGGCGGCGGCAGGGCAATGAGCGCGGTGGAGACAGCCAGCCAGAAGGATAGCAGGAGCCCGGACATGACAGCCCAGACAAGCGACCCGCGTGAGGAACACAAGCGCCTTGCCGCGATTGAAGCCGCCTCCATGGTCAGGGAAGGGATGGTGGTAGGCCTCGGCTCGGGCACCACCTCGGCCTACATGATTGACGAACTCGGTCGCCGCTGGGCGGAGGGGCTGCGGTTTGCCGCCATTCCCACATCCGAGCATTCGGCCGAGCAGGCGCGCGCGCACGGGATCAAACTGGTCACGTTTGCCACCCACCCGCAGATCGATCTTGATATTGACGGAGCGGATGAAGTGGAAATGGGCACGCTCAACCTGATAAAAGGACGGGGCGGGGCGCTGTTTCGTGAAAAGATCGTGGCTGCCGCTTCACGCCGCTTCGTGGTGGTGGTGGATGAAAGCAAGCTGGTGCCACGGCTGGGCCACCACATGCCCGTGCCGGTGGAAGTCACGACGTTCGGCTGGGAACTCACGGCCGCCCGGCTGCACGATCTGGGCGCAAGCCCCACCCTGCGGCTGGACCCGCATGGCGTACCTTTCAATACCGATGGCGGCAATCTGATACTGGACTGCAATTTTGGGGAAATAGGGGATTCCGTGGCCCTGGCACGCAAAATCCGCGCCATTGTGGGCGTGATCGAAAGCGGGTTGTTCATTGGCCGCACGTCCGAAGTGATCGTAGCAGGCAGGGATGGCCTGAAGCACCTTATGGCCCGGTAACCCTGTCTTGACTGATCCGGGCATATCGGCCTTGCGGAGCATGCTGGCCAATAGCGCGCGGCTGCGGCACGATTGCCCTCTCGCACGCGCAGACGTGTGCGGGCAGTGGCGTATGGTCCTGCTATGATCAGGGTCCTGATAACACGGGTGGACATTGCCATGCAGGACGATACCCTTTTTTCACTTGCCGGAAGACGGGCGCTTGTGACCGGAGCCTCCCGCGGCATCGGCCTGACCCTGGCCCGGGGTCTTGGCCGCCATGGGGCGAAAATCGTGCTGAATGGCCGCCATCCCGAGCCACTGGAGGCGGCCCGCTCCATGCTGGAGCGCGAAGGGGTGGAGGCCGCGATTGCCCCCTTTGACGTGACGGATCAGGACGCTGTCATTGCCGGGGTTGAAAAGATAGAGGCCGAATACGGGCCAGTTGATATCCTGATCAACAATGCGGGTATCCAGCGCCGTGCCCCGCTGGACCAGTTCAGCCGGGCGGACTGGGATGCCCTGATCGCCACGAACCTTAACGCGGTTTTCTTTGTGGGGCAGGCCGTAGCAAGGCATATGCTGCCGCGTGGGCGGGGGAAAATCGTCAATATCTGCTCAGTACAGAGCGAACTGGCCCGCCCGGGCATAGCACCCTATACCGCAACCAAGGGGGCGGTCAAAAACCTGACCAAGGGCATGGCAACGGACTGGGCGCGTCATGGCCTGCAGGTCAACGGGCTTGCACCGGGTTATTTTAAAACGGAAATGAATGAAAAGCTGGTGGCCGACCCGGCATTTACCCAATGGCTGTGCCAGCGCACGCCTGCCGGAAGGTGGGGGAATGTTGAGGAACTTGTCGGGGCGGCGGTTTTTCTGTCTTCCGATGCCTCCAGTTTCGTCAACGGGCACGTGCTCATGGTTGATGGTGGCATAACCGCTTCCGTATAGGCAAAAAGCGGACTTCCCGCCCGTTTCCGCCGCCATGTCCGGGCACGAACGGGTCGCGTCGTGTCACGTGCCCAGGGATAGCAGGATCTTGGCAGCCTGCCTGCGGTCTGGCGCCAGGGCGAAGGCTGCGGCAAAGTCGCTCAGGGGAAACTGCCGGGTTACCAGAATATCGGCAATTTCGGGCCGTTCAGCCAGCAGCGCCAGTGCGGCATCGAATTCCATATCAAAACGGAAAGAGCCCCTGAAATCGAGTTCACGGTTGATGATCTGGGTAATCGGCACCGGTATGTCGCCTGGCGGGAACATGCCAACCTGCACCAGTATGCCGCCCCGCCGGGTGCGGGCTATGGCCGCGGGCAGGGCAGATGGCACGCCCGTGGCTTCGAACAGGATATCGAATTCTTCCTCCATTGCGGCATGGCGGGTGTTGTAGCACCTGCTGGCCCCCAGCCGGGTTGCGCACTGGAGTGGAAAATCCTCCAGGTCGGTTACCACAATCCGTCTTGCGCCGTGATGGACCAGCCCCGCCACGATTAACAGCCCGATCGGCCCTGCTCCCTGCACCATCACGCTGCGGCCGCGCACATCGTCCGCGCGCGCAATGGCATGCAGGGCGACGGATAATGGTTCGGCCAGGCAGGCGGCACGGAGCGTCAGGCCGGGGGGAAGGTGATGGAGTTGTGTCGCCTTGACAGTCATCGCCCGCCGAAAGCCACCGTCGGTATGGGGATCACGGGCGGCACTGCCCAGAAAACGCATGTTGCGACACAGGTTGCGCTGTTGGCGCGCACATTCGGGGCAGTGATCACATGGCTGGGCGGGATGAATGGCGACCGCTTCACCGACGGCAAAACCTGTCACATCGCGGCCCAGTGCATCAACGCGGCCCGAGACTTCATGCCCCAGCACCATGGGGGCATGCAGAATGGATGCGCCAACGCCCCCATGCGCAAAATAATGCAGGTCCGAGCCGCACAGGCCGCCCCAGGCCATATTCACCCGCACTTCATCAGGGCCGGGCGGGAGGAGGGGCGCGGGATCAAGCCGCAGGTCATGCGGTGCGTGGATCACCAGTGCCTCGGTGAGGGAAGAACCGATGTCTGGATGGCTTGCTTCAGTACACACGTTCAGAATGCTCCCCGCCTGTAACAGGGCCGCCGCTTTGCCGGAACAGGTCGCGCCAGCATGGCAGCCTTGACAGGGCATGGCAAAAGGGAATGGTCCTTCGCTCTAACGAGACAGCAGACAGTCTGGTTTCCGCCATGAAAAGCCGGTTTTCATAATGCCGTGCGATAGGGCGCGATACCGCGCCCCTCATTGTTGATATCAACCCGGTGGCCGACCATGGGCAGGGCACGGTGGTGACAGTCTTCACGGGTGCATGCACGGCACCCCGGCCCGATGGGAATGATCATCCGCGGGTCATTCAGGTCCAGTCCGGCGGAATAGACAAGGTGTTCGGCATCAGCAATGGAGCAGCCCAGAACCACGGCGGTCAGGCGCGGGCGGTCAAGGTAGGATATGCTGCTGCGCCCCACAGTGCGGGCTATGTTGAGATAGAGGGCACCATCAGTCGTCTGTGACAGTTGGACCTGTACCTGCTGGGGCGTGCTGAATGCGCGAAAAATATTCCATAATGGGCACGGACCGCCGAAGCGGGACTGGGTAAAGCGGTTCGCACTGAAACTTTTGAGGATGTTGCCTGCGATATCCGTCTTGAGAAAGTAAAAGGGTATGCCCTCGCTTCCCGGGCGTTGCATGGTGCTGAGCCGATGGCATGCCTGTTCAAAACTGACCCCGAAATGGCGTTGCAACCGTTCCAGGTCATGGCGGACCTCGCGTGCGGTGACCCGAAAACGTTCATAAGGCAGCAGCAGTGCCCCGGCAAAGTAATTGGTCAGATAGACGCGCGCCAGTCCCCGTGCCTCGCTTTCGCGCAGGCGGGAACGGCGGATGGTGCGGGCAAACACGGCCTGATGCTCGATCTGCCCCAGCGCCTGCGCCATCCAGAACGTACTGCTCTCCGCCGGGAGGATGCGGGAAAGGAAGATGGTGCGTGCGCGCCGGTCCATCCGCCACATTATTCCCCGCTGTCCCAGGCCGAGATCGGTTTGCGTGCGTATGCCATGATGGTCCAGAAGGTAGCGGGTCAACTGCTCCCGGGGACTTCCTTCATCCAGTCGCATCATCTCGAACTGACGTTCCGCCGTGCGGTCGACTTCATCAAAATAGTTGCGCTGGAGCTGCACCCAGTCATTGACGGCCTCATACGGCTCGACCCGGTCCGGGGCATCATCATGTCTGGCGTGTGATGACGCGGCTGCGCCGACCAGCGGGGCCGCCGTGTGTTCCTGCCGTAGCAGATAGGCGCGATAGAGCCGGACAAACTGGGCGCACAGATCAGGTGCCGCGCGCATGGCGGCCTGGATGCTGTCGAGCCTGATGGCATCCGTGTCGAATACGGGGTCGGCCAGTATTTCACGTAATGCCTGTATGCCCCGTGTTTCTTCAGTATCACTGAAATAATCCGCCCCTACTGCAAAGATGTCGCACAGGGTGCCGAGCAAGGGCAGGGGCAGGGGGCGTATGTCATGTTCGATCTGGTTGAGGTAACTGGCGGATATGCCAAGCCGCAGCGCCAGCGCGCTCTGTGTCATGCCCGCGCGGTCGCGCTGATGACGGATGCGTGACCCGGTGAAGATTTTGGTGGCGGCTTTTCTCATCTTCGCAACCTTTGCAATTCGCGGCGCGGCGTTCGCCCCTTTAAACGGCAAAACATCTTCCGTCCGCAACCGGGATTTGTCACAGTCCGTGGTAACAAAAGCAAACAAGAGCACAGCATTATGCAATGCCATGACGGGGCACACCCCCATACCGACAACAGCTTTTTGTGGCACCGGACCGCGCGGGTGAAGGCCATCCGCTTCGGCTCCCGGTTGTGGCAGGGGGCGCGTGTCCGCCTGGCAGGCGTTCGTCCATCCTCGCGTTTTTTCGTGTAGGGCACACGTCACCTCTCTTTTAATTCATGACTGCATCGCGCGTGAGCCGTGACGGAGCAGTTGAACAATGGGGAACCGGTCCATGATCAGCAGGACTTATGATAACGTGTTCGTTCTGCCTGCCATCCATGCGCGGCAGCACGCTACTCAACCGGCCGATGATGCGCTCTCGCCGCCTGTCGATCCGCTGCCGCAATATGCCTTGCCCATGCTGAATGTCTCTGCCCTGTGCATTGACCGGCACCTGGGCGATCATGCGGACAGGGCCGCGATCATCTGGCCCGGAACAGGCGCGCGGCCGGAGGAACGGGTTTCCTATCAGGCGTTGCATGAGCATGTCTGCCGTCTTGCAAACGCCCTGCTGGACCAGGGTGTGCAGCGTGGCGACAGGGTTGCGATCCATATGCCGCTGATGATGGAAAGTATTGTCGCAGTCCTGGCCTGTATCCGTATCGGTGCGGTGCATGTCGTGCTGGCTGGCGTGTCTGATGTTCCCGCCCTTGCCGAACATCTGGTGCAATGTGGCGCCGTTGTGGTTCTGACAGGCCATGGAACCGGCGGCCAGGAATCTGCCCCGTCAAAGTCCAGGCTGGACAGTGCGCTGGCCATTGCCGGTTCGCGTTGCCGGGTGCAGACGGTTCTGGTCGCAGCCCCCGCCGGGGCGGATGTGCTGATGAAACCGGGCCGCGACCATCTTTATGATGCCGTTGTGGACTGGTACGAGCCTGATTTTCCACCTGCGGTCATGTTTGCGGATGATCCGCTGTTTCTTCTTTATCCATCGCACCGGTCGGGGCGGCAACGCGGCATGACATATACGGTGGGGCAGTACAATCGCCTGGCCCGCTACGCAATGGAGATGCTGGCGCCACGGGGCAATGAAGAAATTCCTTACAGCCTCCTTAACATGGCATGGAATGCGGGGCAGACCGCGCTTGTGATCAGCGTGCTGGCAAAAGGCAGCACCATTACGGCCCCCGGTGATGGCCTTCAGCCCCAGAATACCTGACCGGGGTGCTGCACGTTCACGATTTTGTTTTCTACCTGACAAAACTGGTGCGGTAGGGCTGCGTTTTCAGTCTGGCATCGCCTGTTACTGATGTCTTGAAATAAAAAATAAATAAAAATTCAAAACTTTTGTTGTTTCCCCATGCCAATGCCACAAGACACGCCCCCTGTTGGGGAAGCGTGCCCGTTATGGAGAGGGCCTGCAATTGTCCCTGATTATCCCATGAACAGCCCTATCGGTTGGGGTCTGATTGGCGCAAGTAATGTTGCCCGGCAGTGGATTGTCGATGCCATTCATGCGCAGCCAGACAGTCAGATCCGGAACGTGCTGAGTTCGAGCGAAGAGCGCGGTGCGCGATTTGCCACTGAAAACGGCATTCCCGCCCATACGACGGATATCGACACGATCCTGACGGACGCGAACGTGGATGCCGTCTATATCAGCACCGCCAACCAGTTTCATTGTAGCCAGGCACTTGCCGCAGCCCGCGCCGGGAAACATGTCCTGTGCGAAAAACCGGTTGCGCTCAGCGTGGATGATGCCCGCAAAATGATCGCTGCCTGCCGTGACGCAGGCGTGGTGCTGGGGGTCAACCACCATCTGCGCTGCAATGCCATGCACCAGAAACTGCGGCAGATGCTGGAAGCGGGAGAAATAGGCCGGCTCAATGCCGTGCGGGTCTTCCATGCCAATTTCCTGCCCCAGGCCCTGCAGGGATGGCGTATCAACGACCCCAACGGGGGCGGACTGATACTCGACAGCACGATTCATGACATCGACACGCTGCGTTTCCTGATCGGCCGTAATCCAACGCATGTCATGGCCATGACCCAGAGCGGGCGCCTGGCCCATGATGGCGTGGAGGACGGTATCATGGTGGTCATGCGCTTTCCGGGCGATGTCCTGGTCCAGATCCATGGTTCCTATACCGTTCCCTACTCTGAAGGCGGGGTCGCGTTCTACGGTAGTGATGGTGTCCTGATCGGACGCGACTGCATGAGCCAGCGGGCCGCGGGGCGGTTGTTCATGCGCAATGCCGGGGGTGAAAGGGAAATACCGGTTCACCACCACAATCTCTATCACTACGCCCTTGCCGCATTCAGCAATGCGGTGCGTGGCACGGGGCAACCCGCCGCGACCGGCGAAGATGGCCTTGCTGCACTGGCCATAGCGCTGGCCATTCGTGAATCGGCCCTTACGGGCCGTCAGGTCGAAGTGGAAATCCCATGACACAAGCAGCATTCGGGGCCGTCGGCGCAGATGGCCGGATCGTGTCTCCCCCGGTTCGCCTTGCCCTGACGGTAAGCGAACTGCGTCGCGCGGCATGGACATGTTCCTTGGGCAGTGCGCTGGAATATTACGATTTCGCACTCTATAGCCTGGCATCGGCACTGGTTTTCGGGCCGCTTTTCTTTCCTTCCGCCACGCCGGTCACGAGCCTGATCGCCAGTTTTGCAACCTATTTTGTAGGCTTTGCCGTGCGCCCCATTGGCGGAATCGTTTTTGGTCGGCTGGGCGACCATATCGGGCGCAAGAAGGTCCTGCTGATGACCATAACCCTTATGGGCCTGGCCAGCACGGGTATCGGCCTGATCCCGACCTACCAGACAATAGGGATATGGGCCCCCATCCTGCTCATTACGGCCCGGATGCTGCAGGGGCTGGGTGCTGGGGCGGAGCAGGCCGGTGCCGCCGTGATGATGACGGAATACGCCCCCGTGGGCCAGCGCGGGTTTTATGCCTCGCTGCCCTTCCTTGGCATCCAGATCGGCACCATTATCGCAGCCGTGGTGTATTGCAGCCTCCTGTTCGGGGTGAGCGACATCACGCATTCATGGATATGGCGGCTGCCGTTTCTGGTCAGTGCCATAATTCTTGTGGTTGCGCTTTATATGCGCCTCAAACTTCGGGAATCGCCTACTTTCGAGATGATCCAGCGCAAGGTGGCGGAGGAGCGTGAAACGCTTTTTTCCCTCATCCAGGGGTCATGGCGCACGATCTTGGCCGGGATTGGCGTGAGAATGGCCGAAAATGGCGGTTCCTCCATCTATCAGGTCCTGGCGATCAGCTATCTTGTCAACACCATGGGTCTGGGCGGATTGCTGGGCACGACATCCCTGATAACGGCTGCGGTGATCGGCGGCTTTACCGTGCCGATTGCCGGCCGGCTGAGTGACCGTTTCGGGCGGATCAGGGTCTATCGCACCTTTGCCATCCTGCAGGCCGTCACGGCGCTGCCAGTCTGGTATGCCTTCAGTACCGGTCGCCCGCTGCCTGCCATGATCGCGCTGTCCATCGCACTTGGGGTAACCACCTGGGGCATGTTCGGCACACAGGCGGCCATGCTGCCGGAAATGTTTGGCGCCCGGCACCGGTACATGGCCGTATCGCTGGCGCGTGAAGTCTCGGCCGTGATTGCAGGGGGCATCACGCCCCTTATCGGATCGTGCATCATCAGGTGGGTTGCAACCTTTTCACCATCCGCGGCGCATCCCGGCCAGATGTCGTGGCTGCCCATTGCGGGCTATGTCATTTTTCTTGCGGGCATCACCATTGGCACAACCTGTTTCATACCGGAATGCCGCAACCGTGACCTCGTTGAGCAGAACGACATTCTATAGTTGTGTTTTATTTCATTATGGACGGTGCAGGTATGAAAACCCTGGCCCGGCCTGAGGTCACGCACCTGCTGCGGTCCGTGCGGGATGGAAAAGCCGGTCCACCCGCCCGAATTCCCGCTATCGGCAGCGTAAGTGCCCATTTTGCCTGAACTGGAAACATGAAATCATGAAACCCGAAATCCTGCTGATTGAACCCATGATGCCCGAAATCGAGAAACAGCTCGATGCTGCTTATACCGTGCATCGTTTCACCTCGGTTGCACAGTTGAAGGAGAGCGCGGGCAGGATACGCGCCATTGCAACAGGGGGCGCGACCGGCGTGCCTGAAGCCGTCATGGACAGCCTGCCCGCCCTTGAGATCATTGCCATAAACGGCATCGGTACGGATGCCGTGGACCTGAAGAAAGCCCGGCAGCGCAATATCCATGTCACCACCACGCCGGGTGTCCTGACCGATGATGTGGCGGATATGGCCATGGGGCTTGTCCTGTCGCTTCTGCGCGGGCTGCCCGCAGGGGACCGGTATGTTCGCGACGGAGCATGGGGGCATAAACCCGCCCTGCCGCTCGGGCGCAAGGTTACCGGCAAAAAGCTCGGGATCATAGGTATGGGCCGGGTGGGGCGGGCGATTGCGCATCGCGCCCAGGCTTTTGCCATGCCTGTATCCTATACCGACCTGCGGGATTTCGAACTGGAGGATTATGCTTTCGTGCCAGATCTGCCGGCGTTGGCGCGGAAGAGCGACATTCTGGTCATCGCGGCATCGGGTGGTGCGGGATCACGGCATCTGGTCAACCGGGAGGTGATGGAAGCACTGGGGCCTGATGGTTTTCTGGTCAATGTCGCGCGCGGATCGGTGGTGGATGAACAGGCGCTGGTACAGGTGCTCGATGCGGGAAAACTGGGGGGCGCGGCGCTGGATGTGTTCGAGCATGAACCCGACGTGCCCGCGGCGCTGCGCCATTGTGAGCGTGCGGTGCTGCAGCCCCATCGTGCCAGCGCAACCGTGGAAACGCGGCTGGCCATGGGAGAACTGGTTGTCAAAAATCTTGCGGCCCATTTTGCGGATGAGTCATTGCTGACCGCCGTGATCTGAACCGACGTACTGCTGGTGTGAGATACGCCCGCAACCGGGCGTATCCACCACATACTGAAGACATCCCTGCTAGCAGGGCGGATTCAGGCATCTCTCATTTCCGAAATATCCTGAACAACTATTCAGGAAATGAATATTTGTTCAGGGAAAAATAAATCCAGCGGGAACAGGATGGATGCGTGCGTTCTTGACAGTTATTATAACATTCTGTCGTCCAAAACAGGTTTCCGGAACAAAAGCCCGGATCATCGTTATCATCGCGGGTATGCTTCTGTGCGGTCAGGCAGCAGCGCAGACTTTTCAGGATAACTCCAACAGTGACGCCAGGCTCCGTGTGGCGACCCCACTCATGGCCCATCCGTCAAACGGGCCTGTGGTCCCGCCATTTTCCCGGCCGGAAGCCCTGTTTACGGACCCATTCGGCATGACGTCATGGCTGCGCACGCGTGGCATTGCATTGACTATGGATAACACAAATGAATACACGGCCGCCATTTCAGCCCCAACGCCCGGCCATCCGAATTACAGGCAGGGGTCAAGTAACGCGGGGCAGATGAATACCGCCCTTCATATCAATTGGGAAAAAATGATCGGCCTTAAAGGGTTTGCCACCCATACGCTTTTTACCAGTCGCTATGGTACGACTGCCAACCGCATGATGGGAGACTGGCTTGCACACTCATCGGAAATATATGGGGGAGGGGGCAATGTTGTCGTTCATCTGGTTACGGCCTATGGGGAAGAAAACCTGCTTGGTGGCCGCGTCAGTATTGCCGGGGGAAGGTTGACCGAAATGAGTGAATTCAGCGCCAGTTCGCTTTTCTGCAATTTTCAGAACAACGGTTTTTGCGGACGGCCCAAGGCGGCGATCGACAATCAGTATATTACGTCCTACCCGGCTGGAGAGTGGGGCTTTCGTGTGCGTGGCCGTCCATCGCGCTACATTTACATACAGGCCGGTGTCTATTTTGCCGAACGTGGAATTTATGCGAACAGCCAGCACAGGACCGGGTTTCATTTCAATTCATCCAATATTGTAGGGCAACTCGCGCCGATTGAACTGGGTTGGGAGCCCCTGTTGGGCCGCCAGCATAAACTGCCGGGACATTACAAGATTGGCGGCCAGGTGATCTCCGCCCCCAATCCTGACAATTACTATGATGTTCAAGGCCGACCTTATGCCCTTTCTGGCAGAACGGCCCGCAATCATCAGCAGACATGGAGCACATGGTTTGAAATTGACCAGAAGCTTCTTCGCCATTCCTACTCCAATGCCGAAGGCGGGCTGACGGCAATGACCGGGGTTATCTATAATGATCCGCGCACATCGCTGCGCAATTACGAAACATATGTGGCATTTGTGGACCGTGGTTTTATCAGAAGTCGGCCCTATGATTCGTTGGGTGTTGTCATGACCTATGTAAAGATTGCCCCCGGCGTTTCAGATACGGATATGCTGGACCTCAGCATGGTCCCCGTTAAAACGGCGCCCAATCATGCTACGGGTGTACAGGGGCACGAAACCGTATTTGAGACGAACTACCAGATTCATGTCATGCGCGGCGTGGTGTTTGCGCCAGACTTCCAGATCTATTTCCATCCTAACGCACAGAAAAACCTGAGGAACGTGGAGTTCGTGGGGTTCAAGTCGCAGATACAGATTCTATAGCCAGGTAGAGGATCGTCTCTGTTCTGGATAAAATTCATCTATAAGGAATATAAATTTTAATATTGTTTTGTTAATGAAATTCATCAGGCGGCAATGAAATTATGTTATCCATTTTACTGGATTTATGCGCCCCATTTTTGTCAGGATAGGGTGCCTTGAAGACCGGTCGGGCCAGATGCGGCTATGTGTCGTGTCGTTGCCGGTCATGACAGACCCGGGCCGATCGTTTTCTCATGATGATATTCGGTAGGATATGCAATGTATGACATGGGACAGGATATGGTTTCACTCTCGCACAGATTTGGTGAGGCGGGGCGACCATGCGTGCTGATTGTTATGGGCGTGTCGGGTTGTGGCAAGAGTACACTTGCCCAACTCATGGCCGAACGGCTGGGCTGGTCCCTTATCGAAGGGGACGACCTGCACCCCCCTGCCAATATTGCCCGCATGAGCAATGGCATTCCGTTGACCGATACGGATCGCGCGCCATGGCTTGATCTTATTGCCGGGCGGATACAGTCATGGCGCGATGCAGGCCAGTGTGGCATCGTGACGTGCTCGTCGCTCAAGCGCAGTTACCGCAGGCAGATTGGCGGCGACAGCGCGGATGTCTGCTTTGTCTACCTTAAAGGCAGCAGGGAGGACATCATGCCCCGCCTGTCCCAGCGAACCGGCCACTTTATGCCGGTCGCCATGCTCGACAGTCAGTTCGCCACGCTGGAAGAACCGGACATGCATGAAGAAGTGGTCATGGTGCTGGATGTCAATGCCCCGCAGGCGCAACTGGCTGAACTGGCCTGCGCGCATCTGGCCCAGCCTTCTTTTTGAAAAAACACGGCGCGCCATTGCCATGCTACTGACGGAGGGCCAGACGGGCGATCATCAGGTGCCCACATCCTGCTGCCAGCCCTGCCGGATGCCCGTCATCTGCCTCGTCGCAAAGACCCTGCCGCCGTCCTCGGCCCGATGATCCCCATCTCCGTTATTACCGAACGTGATATCGGGCCGGATATGAAACCTTCCACGCGGTTGCGCCCGTAGCTTGCGATATCTTCCGTCCCCCCGCATGGACCTTCTGCGCACCCGGTCCGGATGGGGGCGACCATGGGGTCGGGCGGCTTTGTGCACCGCCAGCGGCATTGCGGCAGACAGGGACGAGACCGGCATGATCGCAATACAGGAAACCGATGCTGCAAGTCCCGGTCGTGATTTTACGAACAGCATAAAGAAGGATATCTGTCTGGTATTGTTGATTTATTAAGATGTGCGCATGCTGGCTCGCTGCATGGCGCGTCGTGCAGCAGTGGCATCAAGCTGGCCTTCCCATTTCGCGACAACAATGGTCGCGACACAGTTGCCCATGACATTGCCCAGCGCGCGGGCTATCCCGATGAACCAGTCCACTGCAACCAGCAGCACCAGCCCTGTGGGCGGAATTTCCGGCACGACAGCCAGTGTCGCGGCCAGGATGACAATGGCGATCCCGGGCACGCCATGCGCGCCCTTTGACGTGACAAGGGCCGTTCCTATAACCAGCGCCATCTGCGCCCATGTCAGGTGAACGCCAGATGCCTGTGCCACAAACAGCACCGCAAGGCCGAGATAGATGGAGAGCGCATCAAGATTGAAAGAATATCCTGCCGGGATGACCAGTCCCACGACCTCGCGCTGGACGCCGATGGCAGTGAGCTTTTCCATGATCTGCGGCAGCACCGCATCTGACGACGTGGTGGCCAGCACGACTGCCAGTTCCGCACGCAGGTACCATATGAAGGAAAAGATGCCCAACCCGCACAGGCGCAGCAGGACGCCCAGCACGACAAGGACAAACAGGGCGACCAGCACGAAATACAGCCCGACAAACACCCCGAGTTGCCCCAGCGAGCGTATGCCGAAATGCCCCACCGTATAGGCAATCGCCCCCAGTACCCCGATCGGTGCGACCCGGATGACAAGACCCATGATGCGGAACAGAACGGCGGCAACAGAGTTGATCAGCGCCGCTGCCGGTTTTCCCTGCGGCCCGGCCATGGACAGCCCGCAGCCAAACAGTATGGCAAAGACCAGGACCTGCAGCACGTCGTTATGGACGAACGCGCCGAGCGGATTGGCAGGCACGAGGTGCAGCATGAAGCCCACCAGCCCGTCATGGCGCAGGGCCGCGGCACTCTCGCCAAACGTGCTGGCCGGGCCCTGCATCTGCGCATCCGCGCTGACATGCATGCCCGCGCCGGGCTGGCATAACGCTGCCGCCAGCACGCCAAGGAGCAGGGCAATGCCTGTCATGGCTTCAAAATAGACCAAGGCCTTCAGGCCAATCCGCCCGACCGTGCGCAGATTGCCCGCCCCGGCAATGCCCTGCACCACCACGCAGAAGACAAGCGGGGCCATCAGCATGGTGATCAGCTTCAGGAACAGGTCGCTCAGGGGTTTGAGCGATGCCGCCATGTCGGGTGCCGCAACGCCCAGCGCGACACCCAGCACGCTCGCCACGACAATCTGGAAAAACAGCGATCGGCAGAAAAGCATCACGTTACTACTCTACAGCCTGCCAGTCCCTGCGGGGCTGGCGGCTTTTCTTGAACACAAAATGGTCTATCAGGATTTGATCGTTCTGGTATCGATCTTGCATACAAGCCATAATGCCAATTGAAAAGCAGCCATATGGAAAAATCGGAATAATTTCAAAATCAGTTATCACTGATAAGTTGATTCCGATTTTGGAACATATAATTGCTGGTTTCCGGCCAGTTTTTTCTGGTATTCAGTAAGGCATCAGAAACGCTGAAAAGTATTTCAGAATTGTCTGCCCGCATGTTTCGGTCATGAAACAGGCCGTCCGTTGGGCCGCCGGACTTTAATCCTGCCTCATGGTGATTACGTTGCCAAAGCAATGCCAGTCGAGCATGCGCGCTGGTATGCAAGATCAAGCCAAAACGGCAGACAGGCCTCCGCATATCATCAAGGACCGGCTGGGCGATATCAAGCCCGCGCAGATCCGTACCCTGTGCGCTCATGTCCGGCCCTGGCAGGTTTTTATAACAATGCTTGCCTGCGCAGCCCCTAAAACAAGACACGCCACCCGTGGCTATCCGGGTGGCGTGCTTCGTATCATCGGCAGGGTGATGCCGTGATATGGCGGCGGGCGTGAGATGAAGAAAGACCCACCGCCATTCCTGTCATGGGAACCAGCGCCGTCCGCAGCGGTAGGCAATCAGGTAAAGCCCCATGTAAACCATCGGAATAAAGAAGATGATGCGTTCAAGATCCCCCATCATGGTCAGATCTCCCCATCGGCTGAAACACCGGACTGGGCATCAAGCATGATCGCGCCAGCCCCGGAAATCAGGATGATCATGACCGTGCCGATCACCCATGCGAAATACCACGGCCCCTGATCCCCCACGAACACGGCAAACAGCAGGGACACGACCAGAACGACGGCTAGACCGGCCAGGCGCAGAAGTTTTGTCATCACGACCTCGCAATCAGTAGCTATGGGTATCGTTCACGACATCGGCGGTATGGACCTTCCCGCGCATGACGTAATAACACCACGATGTATAGGACAGGATGATCGGCACGAAGAGGCCCGCCACCACCAGCATGCAGCCCAGGCCATATTCACTGGCGGTGCTGTTCCATACCGTCAGGCTCTGGTCCGGCGCGGTCGAGGACGGCATCAGGAAGGGGAACATGGCGCAGCCAACCGTGGTGATGGTGCCAGCCCATGCCCCCAGCCCCAGCCACCAGCCCGCAACCGCGCGGCCAGTCGCCAGCATGCCCACGCCCGCCAGCATGCAGCCCAGCCCCCCAAGCGGCAGCAGCCACAGGGCGGGATGGGCGTGGAAGTTATGCATCCAGCCGCCTGCAACCATTGCGACCGACTGCCCGTGCAGCGGGTTGGCGGGCATGGCGGGGTTGACGGGCGCGGTCATGACAAAACCGGGCAGGAACTGCACCCATATGCCACCCATTACGAACAGGCTGGCCGCAACCAGGCCGCCGCCCATGGCATAACGCCGGGCGCGCGACCAGATCGGGTCATCCGCCCGCAGCATGAGCATCGCCCCGCCCTGATAGAGGCTCAGCCCCACGGACATCAGGCCACACAGGATGGCAAACGGGTTGAGCAGGTAGGACAGGAAGGATTCATCCTGATAATACTGCCCCGTCCAGCCAAAATGGTAGCCCACTCCTTCCAGCACGTTGCCGAACGCCGCGCCGTAGATGAACATCGGCACGAAACCTGACACCAGGAAGACCCAGTCCCAGCTTGCCCGCCACAGCGTGCTGTCCGCCTTGGAGCGGTATTCAAACGCCACCGGCCGCAGGATCATGCTGAACAGCAGGGTGATCATGACCACGTAAAAGGCCGAGAAGGATGTGCCGTACAGCGTGGGGAAGGCCGCGAAAATCGCGCCGCCCCCCAGAATGAACCACACCTGGTTGCCATCCCAGTGGGGGCCGATGATATTCAGCGCCGTGCGCCGCTCCCCATCGTTGCGGCCGACAAAGCGCAGCAGCGTGCCCACGCCCATATCCATGCCAACCATGGTGCCCAGGCCGATGAACAGCACACCCAGCACTGCGGCCCAGACGACTTTCAGTATCGCGTAAAGTTCCATTTCACCGTTTCCTCTGTCAGGATGCCATGGGGCGCATGTCAAAGGCGGATGCCCCGGGCGCAGCCGGTGCGTGCGGTTCCATGCTGTCATGCTCGGGGCCAAGGCGGGCAAACTTGAACATGAGGTACAGTTCAGCCGCGATGAACACGCTGTAGAGCAGCACGAAGCCGATCAGCGAGAACACCATGTAGGACACGCCATGGCTGGAGGCCGAAAGGAAGGTGGGCAGCCAGCCAAACACGGTCCAGGGCTGGCGGCCTGCTTCCGCGGTGATCCAGCCGAACTCGGTCGCCAGGATCGGTAGCGGGATCGACCACATGCACAGTTTCAGCAGCAGGCGGCTGCGCTCAAGCCTGCGCTTGAGGCTGAGATAGGCCGAAATGGCAAACAGCGCGAAGAACCACAGCGACAGGAACACCATCAGCCGGAAAGACCAGAACGTGACGAACACGTTGGGCAGGATATCGGGCTGTGTCGCCCTGACCACATCATCGATCTGGTCTGCCGGAATGGCCGTTACATCCTGACCCGGGGCATGGCGGGTGGCCAGCAGCCCGTAGCCCATGTCCTGCTCATGCGCGGTGAACTGCGCAAGGTCCATGCTGCTGTGGGTCACGCCATAGCGGCGCAGTGCCGCCACCGCATCGATCCCTGAACGGATGCGCGGGCCTGCCTCGTCCTCCAGTTCATGCATGCCGGTAATGGGCTGGTTGAATGTGTGGGTGATCAGCGGGGTCAGGACCAGCGGCACGCCAATCTCGTAGTGATTTTCCTGCCTTGCGTCATCGGGCAGGGCGGCGACGATCCACGGCTCGAACGGCGGGTTGCTGGTGTGCCACAGGCCTTCGATCGCGGCGATCTTGGTCGGCTGCTTCTCATAATCCAGCCGCCCCAGCACATCGCCCAGCGTGATGACCGCCACGGTGGAAATAATGCCGAACAGCGCGGCCATGCGGAACGAACGCGCGGCAAACTGCCGGTGCTGCCCGCGCAGCAGGTAAAAGGCGCTGATGCCCATGACAAACATGGCAGCCGATACATAGCCCGCAACCGAAGTATGCACGAACTTGGCCTGCGCATCGGGGTTGAAGACCAGATCGACAAAGCTTTCGAACTGCATGCGCATGGTTTCGGGATCAAAATGCGCGCCCTCGGGCATGTTCATCCCGGCATTGGCGATCAGGATCCACAGCGCCGACAGGTTGGAGCCAAGGGCCACCAGATAGGTAATGGCCAGATGCGCCTGTTTGCTCAGCCGGTCCCAGCCAAAGAACATGAGCCCGACGAAGGTGGACTCCATGAAGAAGGCCATCAGCCCTTCAATCGCCAGCGGCGTGCCGAACATATCCCCAAAAAAGTGGGAATACATGGACCAGTTGGTGCCGAATTCGAACTCCATGGTGATGCCGGTGGCCACACCAATGGCGAAGTTGATGCCGAACAGCTTGCCCCAGAACTGGGCCATGTCCCTGTAGATCTGCCGGCCGGTGACGACGTACACCGTCTCCATGGCCGCCAGCATGAATGTCAGGCCCAGCGTAAGCGGCACGAACATGAAATGGTACAATGCCGTCAGCGCAAACTGGAAGCGCGACAGATCGACGACATCGGGGTTAATGAATTCCACCGTCAGGTCTCCTGATTTCGGTATGGTCGTGAGGGGATTTTCCGGGTGTCAGGTCATCGTCGGGTCATTGCACCCTCCCGGCCTCATGAAACCGGCCCCCCTCGACACGCACCACCCGGTCCATCCGTGCCGCCACGGCAGGATTATGGGTAATGCACAGGATGGTTGTCCGTGCTGGCAGGACCTGCAGCAGCGCGGCCATCAGGCTGCGCTCGGTATCCGCATCCAGCCCCTCGGTCGGCTCATCAAGGATAAGCCATTGCGGAGCGCGCAGGATGGCCTGGGCCATGGCCAGCCGTCGCGCCTGGCCGCCGGAAAGGCGCACGCCACCTTCGCCGATCAGGGTATCCAGACCGGCGGGTTCCGCGCGCACGAAAGCCGTGAGCTGCGCGACCTGCAGGGCGTGCCACATCGCCTGCTCCGTGGCGGAGGGGCAGGCAATGGCCAGGTTGCGGCGGATACTGCCCACGAACAGGTGAAAGTCCTGCGCCACCACGCCGATGTGCCGGGCCATGATGTCCGCATCGACATCCTTCAGGTCCACGCCGCCAAAGCAGGCCGTGCCTTCCTGATAATCATAAAAACGGAACAGCAGGTTCACCAGCGTGCTCTTGCCCGTGCCAGACGGCCCGACAATCGCCACACGTTCCCCCTGTCTTACCGACAGATCGGCATGACGCAGCACCCAGCGCCGTGCCCCCGTATAGCGCAGGCCAATATTGCGCAGCGACAGGTCAAATGGCGCTGCGGGAGTGCGCGGCCTTGCGGGCGCAGGCACGCAGGGCAGTGTATCGCACAGGGCAAAGATCCGGCCTGCCGCCACACGCACCTGGCCCAGCAACTGCCATGCAGCGGGCAGGGGGGTGAGCACATCAAACGCGGCCAGGCCACCGAGCGCCAGCATGGGCAGGCAGGCGGCAGGCAGCGCGCCGGTGCGATAGGCCCTGTCCGCCATGGCCAGGACGCCTGCCGCGCTCATCATGGTGATGATGGTCATCGCACTCCGCGCGCCCCCTTCAATCAGGGCCACGCGCCGGCGTGCATGACGGATATCGGCTTCGCGCCCGGCAATCCGTGCCTGCACGGTCCGTGCGGCACCGAGGAACATGAACTCGCCCATGCCCTGAAGCACCTCGGTCAGGTCCGCATGCAGGGCATCCTGCTGGTGGCTGATGCGGCGCATGGCACGTGCGGATAATACACCGGCCACGCCCGGCAGCACGCCACCGCACACTGCCAGCCCCCCGGCCAGCACAAGGGCTGCGGGAAGGGAGAACGCCCCCATGACCGCCACGATCACCACGCAGCAGATGGCGGCGCTGGCGATGGGCAGCAGCACTTCCAGATAGAACTGCCCCATCTGGTCCGTATCCGCCACAAAGCGGAACATCATGTCGCCACTGCGCTGCCGCGCCAGTATGGCAGGGGCCTGTGGGGCAAGGCGTTCGAAACTCCACGCCCGCACCCGCCCGATCAGGCGCAGTGTCGCATCATGCGTGACCAGCCGCTCCAGATAACGGGCCAGAATACGCATGGTGGCAAAAAACCGCACGCCAACAGCAGGCAGGAACAGGTTGAAGGCGTTGCGTGCGGCAATCCCGCCCAGCCCGGCCACGGCAGCCGCCGCCAGCAGCCAGCCCGACAGGAACAGCAGCCCGAAATTGGCCAGCGACGCCGCGACCGACAGGGCAAGCCCCAGCGCCATCTGCCACCGCACAGGCCGCATGAGGCCGATGATGCGGGCCAGCATGCTCATGCCGCGCGCTCCGCGGTGTGCGGGCTGCAAAAAACCTGCCCGTCGCGCAGGCATACAACCTGTGCTGCCTGTGCGATCATGGCTGGCCGGTGGGCCACCACAATACAGATCCGCCCCACCGCCGCGCGCGCAATGGCCGCGACGACACGCTGTTCACCCTGCGGGTCGAGGTTGGCGGTGGGTTCATCCAGAATCAGCACCTGCGGGTTGCGCAGCAGCACGCGCGCCAATGCCAGGCGCTGCACCTGCCCGCCCGACAGGCCCGCACCGCGCTCACCCACCATTGTATCGAACCCCTGCGGCAGCGCCTCGATAAAGGACAGGGCATCAGCCTGTGCCGCTGCGGCGCGCAGGCTGTCCAGATCCGCCATCGGGTTGGCCAGGCGCAGGTTTTCGGCAATGGTGCCATGGATCAGCCGTGGCTGCTGGGGCACCCAGCCAATCCTGTCCTGCCAGTGGCCATGCAACACGCCACACTCATCCGTGGCCGTGACATGCCCCTGCATGGGGCGCAGCAGCCCCAGAAGCAGCCGGATCAGGGTGGTTTTGCCCACGCCGCTTTCACCCGTTACAACCGTCAGCGCACTGCGTGTGAACGTGCAGCCCACGTGCGACAGCACGGGCGCACCCGCCTGATAGCCAGCCGTGACATCCGCACAGCTTATGGACACCAGCGGTGCACCGGCAGTGCGCGCTTGTGCACCGGGCAGCTCAGCCGTTTCGGGCAGGGAGAAAAGCTGGCTGATGCCCGCCATGGCCGCTGTTGCATTCTGGCGGGCATGATAGCTGGCCGAGAAGGCACGCAGCGGCATGAAATATTCTGGCGCCAGCAGCAAAACCAGAAAGGCCGACTGGAAATCGGCCTTCCCGTCCAGCAGGCGCGCGCCAAACACGACCGCCACCAGCGCGATGGACAGGCTGGCAAAGAATTCCAGCACGGCGGATGTCAGGAACGCCACTTTCATGACCGACATGGTGGTGGTGCGGTATTCATCGGCCATGCCCGCCACGGCGGTCACCGCATCACGCGCGCGACCGAACAGCCGCAGCGTGGTCAGCCCCTGCACTGTATCGAGAAAGGCCGCGCCCAGCAGCAGGAGCTGCATCCACTGCTGGTCCATGATCGCCTGCGCACGATACCCCACCAGCGCCATGAAGACGGGAACAAGCGGCCCCGTGCAGGCAAGGATGACAAAGCTCCACCCATCCAGGTGCAAGACCATGCCCAGCACCAGCAGCGGCAGGACCACCATCATGGCGGCGCGCGGCACGTACTGCGCAAAATAGGGTTCCAGCGCTGCAATCCCGTCGCCCAGCACGGTCACCATCTGGCCCGTCGCCTGCCCGGCCAGGCCAACCGGGCCGACACGGAACAGGTGGCGCAGCAGTTCGCCACGTATGGCCGCGCTCAGCCGCAGGCTGCCTTCATTCGCCACCATGTCGGCAGCCCATTGCAGCAGCGCGCGCAAGGCCAGCAGGGCAAGCAGCATTGCCAGTCCGGCATATGCATCGGCAATGACGTGGCCATGGAACGCAAGGTCCGACACGATACGCGCCAGAACTGCCAGTTGCAGCACCAGCATGACCGCTGCCGCCCCACCAAGCACGACAGCCGCACCAAGCCAGAGGCCGATACGCCGCGTAAACCCCATGAGCGTTCTGTTGCCGGGAGAGACCATAACCACTTTCACACCATGCGCCTGCCTGTATCCCGGCAGACACTTACATAATTTATGAATATATTATTAAGTTAATTATGTAACTGTTAGATGTCAAGAAGGATAAGATCGGTCTTCTTTAAAAAAGACATCGGGCAGGCCGATCAATCTTGGTGGCGGGTGGGAGGCGTTGTCTGATGGGGGCGCCAGAGAACGCCTTCTGGTCGTGGAATAATCCGCGTTGGATATGATGCATGAAACGAAAATTATATCATAAAAACAGTCTATTAATTATATAGATATGCGTAAGGCAGGCGGGATGCGGGGGTATCTTTCAGCGAGCTGCGTGGTCCATCGGATGTGCGCATGCCTGGCCCGGTGGAGGGTGCTGAAATCCAGGGCGTGTCGCTGATATCAACGCGCAATAGCATCCTTGACGATGGGTGATGCAGGAACTAACATTTAAACGATTAATATATTTATGTAACAAAAAACGAGACTGAAAGGTGATATCCGATAATGCCATGCAGGTGCACCATGAACCTTCTGTCCGGACCACGGGGCCTGGCTACAGGCTACGCAACTGGTATCCGAAAGCCGAAATGAAAATAAACGACAGGCAAATGTATTAAAAATGGCGTGAATGCCTGCGTATCTATTTCTTCATGCAAAAATAAGGATCTGTTCCGTGAATGATTTGGCCCGTGCCCTTACGCCCATGTTCTCTATTGCACCGCAGTTGACTGTATCCGATATCAACAAGGCTGCTGCTGACGGGTTTAAAAGTATCCTGTGTGCCCGCCCGGATGGTGAGCAGGGGGATCATGTGCCAGGCAAGGAGATTGAACAGGCCGCCTTTTGCCTGGGTCTCGATTTTACAGCCATTCCAGTGCAGGCGGGGCATCTGCCCGATGGCGATGCCGTGGCCAGCATGCGCATGGCGCTCAGACGTATGCCCGGGCCTGTGCTTGGATATTGCCGTTCTGGCACACGGGCCGCGCAGTTATGGGCGATGGCCCAGGTCGGCACCCTGCCGGATGCAGAGATATTGGAAGCGGGCCGCAAGGCTGGCATCAATCTCTCTGCCGCCATCGCCGCCGCCCCAAGGCCGAATACAGACGTCTGACCGATGCGGTTCGGGGGGAGCACCCCCTCAGGCATACGGCTTCTGTCATACGGTTCGCCAGCAGGCGATAGGGCGCAGATGTTCTGGCATGTGCCCAGGTAGCGGACGCAGCGTGCAGACGCCAAAGCCGTATCTGGCCCCCGGATGCCGATCTCTCGGCGCCCGGCGGGGATATCGTCAATACGTGAGGCCGTTGTGTCCCGCATCCTCACGCATCAGGGCCAGATGCAGGACAACCAGAGGCCATGCTTCGTCTGATCCATCAGCAGGGCAGGGTTTGCGTGCCGGTGTCATCCTGCATGGCTGCACCCATCAGGCACGACGGTACATAATATCCTTTCGCGGCAATCACGTATCATGTGGGTTGGGGGGGAGGCGCTGCTCCCGGCCCCACCTTCAAACTCTTGTGATGCATGCCCCATGCCGCACAGCCTGCAAGCGCCCGCCCGGCCCCCTGAAACCAGCCATTCCGACCGGCCCACCGCAGCGTGAGCGCAGGGCTGCCCTGTCGGGTGCGGACATTGACACGCTACGGCGGAATATAGTCACGATACGGGGAGTATTGCATCGACACGCAGGCCATGGCGCAATCTTCAACCAGAGAGCGGCAATCCGTTGGCACGTTTACACAACACCAACCTTGCCTGCCCATAACGCCATCCGGCCCGCCCCTTGTTAAGGATATGACGAGATGAGTCCCTATCGCACCATTAATCCTGCCACCGGCCAGACGGAAAAGGTCTTTGACCTGCATGATGACAGGGAAATGCTGGCCCGGCTCGAAACCGCCCATAAGTTCTGGGAGAGCGACTGGCGCCGCCGCACCATTGCCCAGCGCCGTGACATCATGCTCAAGGCTGCCGAGATCCTGCGCCGCGACAAGGAAAAGCATGCGCGCCTGATTTCCATCGAAATGGGCAAGATCCTGCCCGAGGCCATTGCCGAGGTCTCGCTCTCGGCCGACATCCTGGCCTATTATGCCGAGAAGGCCGAGACTTTCCTTGCCCCGCGCGAACTGCCGGTGTCGCAGGGTCATGCCAGTGTCACCAGCGAGCCGCTGGGCATCATCTACTGCGTGGAGCCGTGGAACTTCCCCTACTACCAGCTTGCCCGCGTGGCCGCCCCCAACCTGATGGCGGGCAATGTCGTCATGGTCAAGCATGCGCCGGGCGTGCCGCAATGCGCCGAGGCGTTCGAGGCGCTGTTCCGTGAGGCAGGCGCGCCCGCAGGGGCCTACACCAACCTGTTCATCACCAATGACCAGTCGGAAAAGCTGATCGAACGCCCCGAAATCCGCGGCGTCGCCCTGACCGGCAGCGAACGCGCCGGCAGCGCCGTGGCGGGCCAGGCAGGCCGCGCGCTCAAGAAAAGCACGATGGAACTCGGCGGGTCGGATGCCTTCATCGTGCTTGATGATGCCGATCTCGACACGGTCATCCCGCTTGCGGTGCAGGCGCGCATGTCCAATAACGGCCAGGTCTGCACGGCAGCCAAGCGCATGATCGTGCACAAGTCGCTCGTTGAGGAATTCACCGCGCGCCTGAAGGTCGCGATCAATGACTTCAAATACGGCGACCCGCTCGAGCAGGGCGTGACCCACGGCCCGATGAGCAGCCAGGTGGCGATGGAACATGCCGTAGCCCAGGTGGAAAAGGCCGTGGCGCACGGGGCGAGCCTTGTTGTGGGCGGCAAGCGCATCGAGCGCGAGGGCTTCTTCATGAAGGCCGCGATCCTGACCAACGTGACCAGGGACAACCCCATCTTCTATCAGGAAATCTTTGGCCCTGTCGCCATCATCTACGCGGTGGGCAGCGAGGATGAAGCCGTGGCGCTGGCCAATGATTCGCCTTACGGCCTTGGTGGCTCCATCCAGACCAGCGATGTGGAACGCGGCCGCCGCGTGGCCGCCCGGATCGATACGGGCATGGTCTTCATCAACAGCGTGACCGGCACGGCGCCCGACCTGCCGTTTGGCGGCATCAAGAACTCCGGCTATGGCCGTGAACTGTCGGAATTCGGCATTGAGGAATTCCTCAACCGTAAACTCGTTCACACGCCCTGAGCCCTCAGGCACAGATCGCTCCCGTCATGTGATGGGGGCGGTCGTTCTGACATCGCCCCTAGCCGCCGCGACAAAACCGGGCCATGCTGATGGCCTTGCCACGTTGGGGGAAAAGGGGCGATGCACGCATTACCGGTATTTGCAGATGTGGTCGCGGCGGCAGCGCGGATCAAGGGGCGGGCGCACCGCACGCCGGTCCTGACATCGCGGTATTTCAATAGTGCCAGCGGCACGACGCTGTTCTTCAAGGCCGAGAATTTCCAGCGCGTGGGTGCTTTCAAGTTCCGGGGGGCCACAAATGCCATCGCAGCCCTGCCGCAGGCCGTCAGGCAGCGTGGGGTGGTGGCGTTTTCATCGGGCAATCATGCCCAGGCCGTGGCCAGTGCCGCGCAGGATGCGGGCATACCCGCCACCATCGTCATGCCCGAGGATGCCCCGGCCATGAAATTGGCCGCCACACGGGGCTATGGCGCTGAAGTGGTGCTCTATGACCGTTACACGCAGGACCGGCAGGCCATCGCCACCGCCATTGCCAATGAGCGTGGCGCCACGGTGCTGCCACCCTTCGACCATCCCGACATCATCGCCGGCCAGGGCACCGCCGCACTGGAACTGTTTGAGGAAACCGGCCCGCTTGATGCGCTGTTCGTGCCCGTTGGAGGCGGCGGGCTGGCCTCGGGCTGCGCGCTTGTTGCCAGTACGGTGGCACCGGACTGCGCGGTGATTGGCGTGGAACCGGCAGCGGGCGATGATGCGCGCCAGTCATTGGCGGCAGGGCATATCGTGCAGATTCCGGTGCCCCGTACCTTGGCCGATGGCGCGCAGACAACCGCCCTCTCACCCCTGACCTTTGCCCTCATGCAAAAATATCTGCGCGATATTGTCACGGTCGATGACGCGGCCCTTGTCGCCACGATGCGGCTTGTCGCCGAGCGGATGAAAATTGTTGTCGAGCCGACCGGCTGCCTTGGCGTGGCAGCCGCCCTTGCCGCAGCGCCCCGGTGGCAGGGCAGGCGCATTGGCGTGCTGGTATCAGGCGGGAACGTGGACATGACGCGCTTTGGCCAACTGGTGCAGGCCACGCAGCCTGCTGGCCAGTAGGGGCCGGAATCTTAAGGCGCCAACCAGCGACACTGATCCGTTCAGGTCGCCTGATGCATGCTCATGGTAGCATGGGGGTGATTACGTAATTCTACGCAATGGACATGCCCCACCCGGCTGCTACGATGGCCCCGATGCTGTCAGGACGGAAATGAACGCGGGAACAACCCTTCTCCAGCGCGCAAGGGGGCAGTTCGGGCTGGAAGTCAGAGCCGATGGCTCCCGCACCCGCATGGCCGACCTGGTGCAGGCAGGCTGCTGCCGTCTGCTGTTTCCCCGCGTGCAGGGCAATGGGCTGGAAGCCGCCACGGTCAATATATCCGGCGGCATTGCGGCGGGGGATCGCATAACCGGGCGCCTGGCCTGTGGCCCCGGCACGGACCTGCTGGTCACATCGCAGGCGGCCGAGCGGATCTACCGCGCCCGCCCTGAAGATGGTCCGGCGGAGATGACGGTTGCCTGCCATATTAGCGCCGGAGCGCGGCTGGAATGGCTGCCGCATGGCACGATCTTTTTTGATGGCAGCCGCCTGCGCCGCCACATGGTGGTGGAGATGGCGCAGTCTTCCACCTTCCTGTTTCTCGAGAGCCGGATATTTGGCCGCATTGGCGCAGGCGAGCAACTTGCCAGCCTGCATGTGCGCGACCGCCTGACCATAAGGCGCGCGGGCGACCTGCTGCTCGAAGACATGCTGCGGCTGGAAAGCACCGATGTCACCGCCCTGTTGGCCCGGCCTGCCGTGGCCGCAGGGCAGGGCGCAGTGGCGACACTGGTGCTGGCCAGCCCGCAGGCGATGGACCTGCTGGCCCCGGTGCGCACCCTGCTGGCGGCACCGCAATGCGCGGGCTTTGCCGCCTCGGCATGGAACGGCATGCTGGTGGTGCGCGGCGTGGGTGCCGGTGGCTGGGCGCTTGAGGGGGCGCTGCGGCATATCCTGCCGGCATTGCGGGCGGGGCGGCCCATGCCCTCTACATGGCGGTCATGATACAGCACAGGCAGGCAAGGAGGCGGAGCACGACATGAAGCTGACACCAAGGGAAAAGGACAAGCTGCTCATTGCCATGGCCGCTATCGTGGCCCGCCGCAGGCTGGAGCGTGGCGTGCGGCTGAACTACCCCGAGGCCGTGGCCCTGATTACCGACCATGTGGTCGAAGGCGCGCGCGACGGGCTGAGTGTGGCCGAGCTTATGGCCAGTGGCGGCCATGTGCTGACCCGCGCGCAGGTCATGCCCGGCGTGGCCGAGATGATCCATGATGTTCAGGTCGAGGCGACCTTTCCCGATGGCACGAAACTGGTGACAGTCCATGACCCGATACGCTGACCCCCTGCCCGAAGGCGCGGTGCCGGGCGAAATCCTGACCGATGAGGGCGAAATCACCCTCAACGCAGGCCAGCCCCGGCGCACCCTGCGCGTGACCAATACCGGCGACCGCCCCGTGCAGGTGGGCAGCCATTATCATTTTGCCGAGGTCAATCCGGCCTTGCATTTTGACCGCGCGCAGGCGCTGGGCTGGCGGCTTGATGTGCCATCGGGCGGGGCGGTGCGCTTCGAGCCGGGGCAGGAGCGTGACGTGACGCTGGTGCCGCTGCGCGGCCTGCGTCGCGTGATCGGCTTCCGGGGCGATGTAATGGGGAGTGTGGACCAATGACGCGCCTGACCCGGCATGATTACGCAGGCCAGTTCGGCCCCACCACCGGCGACCGCGTGCGGCTGGCCGATACCAACCTGCTTGTGGTGGTGGAAAAGGACTTCACCATCTACGGCGAGGAAGTGCGCTTTGGCGGCGGCAAGACCATCCGTGATGGCATGGGCCAGTCACAGGCCACGCGCGCGCAGGGAGCGGCGGATACCGTCATCACCAATGCGCTGATCATCGACCACTGGGGCATCGTCAAGGCGGATGTGGCGCTGCGTGACGGGCGGATTGCCGCCATTGGCAAGGCAGGCAACCCCGATATCCAGCCCGGCGTGGACATTGTCATCGGGCCGGGCACGGAAATCATCGCGGGCGAGGGCAAGATCCTGACCGCGGGCGGCATTGACAGCCACATCCATTTCATCTGCCCCCAGCAGATCGAGGAGGCGCTGGCCTCGGGCATCACCACCATGCTTGGCGGCGGCACCGGGCCTGCCACGGGCACGGCGGCCACCACCTGCACGCCGGGGCCGTGGCACCTTGCGCGCATGCTGCAGGCGGCTGATGCCTTTCCAGTCAACCTCGCCTTCGCGGGCAAGGGCAATGCCGCGTGCCCCGAGGCGCTGGAGGAAATGGTGCGCGCAGGCGCAAGCTGCCTGAAACTGCATGAGGACTGGGGCTCGACCCCGGCCGCCATCGATTGCTGCCTCGGTGTTGCCGACCGGATGGACGTGCAGGTCATGATCCATACCGACACGCTTAACGAAAGCGGCTTCGTGGAGGACACGATCGCAGCCTTTGAAGGCCGCACCATCCATGCCTTTCATACCGAGGGCGCGGGCGGCGGGCATGCGCCCGACATCATCCGGGTGGCGGGGCTGCCCAACGTGCTGCCGTCCTCCACCAACCCCACGCGACCCTATACGCGCAACACGCTCGATGAGCATCTGGACATGCTCATGGTCTGCCATCACCTCGACCCCAGGGTGCCCGAGGACATTGCTTTTGCCGAAAGCCGCATCCGGCGCGAGACCATTGCGGCGGAGGACATTTTTCACGACATGGGCGTGCTGTCCATGATGTCATCCGACAGCCAGGCCATGGGTCGGGTGGGCGAGGTGGCGCTGCGCACATGGCAGACGGCCCATAAAATGAAAGCGCAGCGCGGCCCCCTGCCCGGTGATGGCGCAGCCGACAACAATCGCGTCAGGCGCTACATCGCCAAATACACCATCAACCCCGCCATCGCCCATGGCCTGTCGCATGAGGTGGGGTCGATCGCGGTGGGCAAGCTGGCCGATCTGGTGTTGTGGGAGCCTGCGTTCTTTGGCGTCAAGCCCGATCTGGTCATCAAGGGCGGGGCCATTGCCTATGCCATGATGGGCGACCCCAACGCCTCCATCCCCACGCCGCAGCCGGTGCATGGCCGCATGATGTTTGGCGGCTATGGCGGGGCGCGGACCCATACCAGCCTCACCTTCGTGTCAAAGGCAGCGTTGGAAGATGACATCGGCCGCAGGCTGGGCTTGTGCAAGAACCTTTCCGCCGTATCGGACACGCGCGGCGGCATTGGCAAGCGCAGCATGATCCATAACGATGCCATGCCGCATATCGAGGTAGACCCCGAAACCTATGAGGTGCGGGCCGATGGCGTGCTGCTGACGTGCGAACCCGCCGATATCCTGCCCATGGCCCAGAGGTATTTCCTGTTCTGATGACGCATGTAACCCAAATCCTGCCAGCGGGAAGCTGGCCCGTGGCCAGGGCCGCCGATGTGTTCGCCGCCGATTACGAAGGCCGCCACCGCAGGCGCATGATGCTCACCCTGCGCTCGGGCGCGCGCGTGCGGCTTGAACTTGAACACGCGCGCCTGCTGGCCGATGGCGATGGGCTGGTGCTTGATGATGGCCGCATCATCCGCGTGGAAGCCCTGCCTGAAGACCTGATGGAAGTCACCGCCCATGACGCGCTGCACCTGCTGCGGCTGGCATGGCATCTGGGCAACCGACACCTGCCTGCCGCCATTGGGGCCGGGCGCATCCTTGTGCGCCATGACCATGTCATTGCCGACATGATTACGGGGCTGGGCGGGCATGTGCGTCGTGTCAGAGCGGCCTTCGACCCCGAAAGCGGGGCCTATGCCGGACGCGGCGCGGCGCACGGCCATGAGCACCATCACGACCATGCCCATCCGCATGCGCATGGCGGCCACGCCCACGCGCATGACTGAACCTGCGGGCCTGGCCGGGCACGACTTCCTGCGGCTGCTCTCATGGGTGTCGCCCGCTTTCCCCACGGGCGGCTATGCCTACAGCCACGGGCTGGAATGGGCGGTCGAGCGCGGTGACGTGCAGGATGTGGCCAGCCTGTGCGCATGGGTTGGCGCGTTGCTGCGCCATGGCAGTATTGGCAATGACCTGATCATTGCGCATGCGGCATGGCAGGCGGGGCATGATGAGGCCCGCCTGCGCGAGATTGCAAGCTTCGCCTGCGCATCCGCCTCCTCACGCGAGCGGTATGAGGAGACGGTGTATCAGGGCGAGGCCTTTTTGCGCGCGGCAGCAGTGTGGGATGTCGTGCCGCCCAGGGCAGCGCTGGCAGGCACGCGCTGGCCGCTGCCGGTGGTGCAGGGGCTGGTGTTCCGCCGTGGGGGCGTTGCTGCCCCGCAGGCCGTGCTCTCGGGCGGGTATGCGGCGGTGGCGGCCCTTGTATCGGCTGCCGTGCGGCTGGTGCCGCTGGGCCAGACCGACGGGCTGCACGCGCTGGCCCGGCTTGAATCCGTGCTGGCGCAGGCGGCAACGCAGGCTGCGCGCCAGACGCTGGACGATGTGGGCGGGGCGTGTTTTGCCGCCGACCTCGCCGCCATGCATCACGAAACCCAGGAAACGAGGTTGTTCAGGACATGACAAAGGCAAAGCACGGCCCGCTGCGCGTGGGCATTGGCGGCCCGGTGGGCACGGGCAAGACGGCACTGATGGATGCGCTGTGCCGCCGCTTTCGTAATGAATACAATATCGCCGCCATCACCAACGACATCTACACGCGTGAGGATGCGGAGTTCCTGACCCGCGCGGGCTCGCTCCCGCCCGAGCGCATCATGGGCATCGAGACCGGCGGCTGCCCGCACACGGCCATACGCGAGGATGCCAGCATCAATCTTGCCGGCATTGCGGAGATGACGGAGCGCTTTGCCGGGCTGGACCTGGTGCTGGTGGAAAGCGGGGGCGACAACCTGGCCGCCACCTTCAGCCCCGAACTGGCTGACCTGACCATCTATGTCATTGATGTCTCGGCAGGCGACAAGATCCCCCGCAAGGGTGGCCCCGGCATTACGCGCAGTGACCTGCTGGTCATCAACAAGATCGACCTTGCGCCGCATGTGGGTGCCGACCTTGGGGTCATGGACCGCGACAGCAGGCGCATGCGCGGGCAGCGGCCCTTTGTGTTCGCCAATATCCGCGCAGGCGAGGGGGTGGAAGACATCGCCCGCTTCATCATCGAGCAGGGCGGCCTGTAACAACTATTGCTTTGAAATAATAAAACTTCCTGGGTGCCGCCTTTTTTAAAAAGGCGGCATTTTTTATATCCATGTGGCTGTAGCGCCCATCGGGTGCGTGTGCCCGATGCTTCTATGATGGCATGAATAAGCTCATAAACGACCATTATAAGTAATTTCACGCATGCCGCCCCGATGGTGCAATTGCGTAATGTTTCCCTGTCGCCGGTCGGTGACCGCAGCCACAAGGGGATGTTCATGATTGCGCTTGTGTCCCGGTTCAGGATGAGCCGGAAGAAGAAGCTGCTGCGTTGCGGCAGTATCCTGTCGGCCTGCGTGGCGCTTGGCGCCAGCATGCCCCATGCCCGCGCGGCCACCACGGTCAATTTTGGCAAGGACCAGTTCTTTACACTCGGCCTTGGCGTGCGCGCGCAGTATCTGAGCCATGATACCACCATGCCCGGCAACAAGGATGCGGCCAGTGCCAGTGACCTGCGTATCTACATGGGCGCGCAGTTCCACAAATACGTCAAGTCCACGCTCAACCTCGAGCGCCTGCGCGATGGCAACTGGAACGTGCTCGATGGCGTGCTGCAGGTCGAGCGGTGGAAGGCGTTCAATATCTGGGGCGGGCGCATGCTCACGCCAAGCGACCGCTCGAACCTTGATGGTCCTTACTTTCTCAGCACCTATGCCTTTCCCATAGTGTCGCAGTATCCGGGTGCCTGGTCGGGGCGTGATGATGGCATCTCGGTATGGGGCAAACTGCTCAAGGATCGCTTCCGCTACGTGGCGGGGGTCTATCGCGGGCATAACTGGGTGCGCGGCGGCTCGAATTATGGCGAGCACCCGCTCTTTGCAGCACGCATGGAATACAACTTCCTCGACCCCGAACCGTCGCCCGCCTATTACACGGCCAGTACCTATTACGGCAAGGCCGACATCCTGGCCATTGGCCTTGCGGGCCAGTACGAAACCGATGGCGTGGGCACGGCGCAGGACAAGGGTGACTACAAGGCGTGGAATGTTGATGGCCTGTTTGAAAAGCGCATCGGCGAGGGCGCGAAATACGGCGTCTATACGCTCGAGGGCGCATATTACCAGTATTATACCGGCGGCGTGAAGGACATCGCAGCCGGTTACGGGCAGCGCTCGGGTGATTACGGCAATGTGGGCGGGGTGAATGACGGCACGGCCTTCCTGGCCAGCACGGCCTACCTCATTCCCTACCGGCTGGGCTGGGGGCGCCTCCAGCCGCTGGTGCGCTACCAGCAGTTCTGCTTCAGGAAGGACATGTACGGCCCCGGCCACCCCAAGACCACCCAGCTCGATCTGGGCGGCAATTACGTCATGGATGGCCACAACCTGCGCTTTACGTTTGACTATGTGCGCTACAAGCCCATGGGCACGCGCGCGGTGGGGGCTTTTTTGCTGGGCATGCAGTTCCAGTACTGAAAACGGCTGGCCTGTTCATGTCATTTTATCAGGCGGCAGGACTGACCCGCCGCCGGGAGAGATCGGAATGCTGACCCTCAAGCAAAACGCCACGTATGGCTTCGTCCTGCTGGCCGGGATCATGGGTATGGGCCTTGCTCATGCCGCGCCCGCGCCCGAAAAACTGGATTGCCGCCACCTGCTGGCCGAGGATGTGCGCCTGTCGGACCGGCTTGCCGCCCTCAGCCACAGCGAGGCCCAGGCCGAAGCGCAGGACAAGGCCCCGGCGGAGAAAGGCTTCTTTGTCAAATTCGACCCCGTGCCGGGCTTCGGCATCATGAAAGGGGCAACGCTTGCGCCTGCGGGCCACCCGATCCGGGAGGATGCGACCGAGCGCAATCTGGATCAGGTGCGCCAGAAACTGGCTGTCATACGCGGCCATGAGCAGCGCAGGATGTGCCCGGAAATCGGCGCGCCCGATATGCAGCAGGACCGCCTTTCGGATGATGCGGTAAGGGCTGTGCCCTGAAGCATAAAAGCTTCAGAAAACCTGACCTTTTTGGAAAATGTAGCGTCCGGGAACTCAGGATTGCTTTCCGGGCACCTGGCGCCTAGCGCTCCTGTAGCAGGCGCGATGCGGTAGCAGCGGCGGCGGCCCGCGTGCTCAGCCCGGTCTTGTTGTAGATCTGCTCGATATGCTTGTCGATCGTGCGCGGGCTGACCTGCAAGATATCGGCAATGTCGCGGCTGGTCTTGCCGCGTGATATCCACAGCAGCACCTCCGCCTCACGCGCGCTCAGGCCCAGCCTGTCTTGCAATATGCGCTGGGGGACAAGCGGCTGCCGACTGATGCGCAGCAGCAGTTCATCCGGCCCGCTCACGCCCACAAGGCTCAGCACCAGTTCGTTTTCACCCACGTTATGGCGCAGGAGCACGCCGCCGGGTGCTGGCAGGGGCGTGGGCAACGCGATGGCCGCGCCCGCATCGCCCGCGCCTGACAGTTCGCGTAGCACAAGCCCGGCCTGCGGCGTGGCCCACAGTACATCGCCCGCATGGCTGGTGGCCAGCAGGAAGCGGCCTGCATGGTCAAGCGCCCCGTGGGCTGCACGGATGCGTGCGGCGGATTCCATGCGCACGCCAATGCGGGCCATGACTTCCTCCAGCCGCAGGGGCTTGGTCACGTAATCGGCGGCACCCGCCTCAAAGGCACGGATTACGTGCTCGGTCTCGGTCAGGCCGGTCATGAATATGATGGGCACAAGGCTCAGGCGCGGGTCATCATGCAGGGCCGCGCAGACTTCCCACCCGTTCATGCCGGGCATGAGGGCATCGACCATGATCAGGTCGGGCACGGTGCGCGCGACGACTGCAAGTGCTGCCATGCCGGACTGCGCCAGCAGCACCGTATAGCCGCCATCGGTCAGTTTCTCGTCCATCAGGCCCAGGACGGCCGGGTCATCATCAATGACAAGGACGGATTTGCGGGATGGATCGGGCACGGTCATGGCGTGGGTCGCTCCAGGTGGTGGCGCAGGGCTTCAAGCTGGTAGGAGGCGGCAAGGGCCAGCAGCGGTTCGATCGCATCGCCCAGGGCCGGATGCCGGTCGCGCAGGGTGGCCAGGTGGGCGCGCAGGTGGCGCAGGTTGCCGCCATCAAGCACGGCAAGCAGGGCCACGCGCTCCGCCTCGGGCAGGGTGGCGGGTGCGCCCGGGGGCGCGAGGGGCGCGGTGTCCGGCTCGGGGATGGGGAAGATCCATTCAAGGTCGAGCATCTGGCCCATCTTGGTGATTAGAACCGACAGGTTCACCGGCTTGCCCAGCACGGGGCAGTCCTCAAGGGAGGGAACATGGCGGTTTGCGCTTTCCACCAGGTTGCCGGTCAGGAACATGATCGGCACATGGGCGTGGGGCGAGCGACGGATGCGCAGGGCAAGGTCGCGCCCGTCCATGCCGGGCATGGACAGGTCGAGCAGCAGCAGGTCGGGCTGCACCAGCGGCAGGCGGTCGAGGCATTCCGCCCCGCTTTCCGCGCCTTCAAAGGCAAAGCCGCAGCGCTCGAGGATCTCGCGCATGATCAGGCGGTGCTCGGCATTGTCATCGACCACCAGCACCGTGCGGCGCGGCCCTTCATACCCGGTGGGGAAGGCGGGCAGCCGGGGCGGCAGTTCCACCTGCCGGTCAGACAGCATGAGCCGCACCCTGAAGCGCGACCCCTTGCCCGGCGTGCTGGTAAAGGTCAGTTCGCCGCCCAGGATCTCGGTCAGCAGGCGGGTGATGGTCAGCCCCAGCCCGGTGCCCGGCACGCCCGCGCTGGTGCTCCCGCGTTCAAAAGGCTCGAAAATGCGGGCATGGTCTTCCTCCGTAATGCCGGGGCCGGTGTCTTCTATGATGAATTCCGCAATCTGCCCCTGCCACCTGGCCGAGAACGTGACCGTGCCCCGCCGGGTGAACTTGACCGCGTTTGACAGCAGGTTGAGCAGGATCTGGCGCAGGCGGTGCTCGTCGCAGGTCACGACGGCGGGCAGGTAGCCGGGCCGCCATGCCAGTTCCAGCCCGCGTGCCTGCGCCTGCGGGCGGATCATCTGGGCTACGGATTCCACAAAGGCGGGCAGGGCGATGGTATCGGCATGCAGTTCGATCCGCCCGGCCTCGATGCGCGAGATGTCCAGCAGGCCGGACAGGATGCTGGTGATGTGCTCGCCGCTTTCGCGCATGGTGTCCAGCGCCTGGTGGCGCTCGGGCGGCAGGCGCGTATCGTGTTGCAGCAACTGGATATAGCCCATGATGGCGTTGAGCGGCGAGCGGATCTCGTGGCTGATGCCGCTGATGTAGCGGGTCTTGGCCAGGCTTGCCGCCTCCGCCTTTTCGCGCGCCAGCTTCAGCGCGTGGTCGGTGCGGCGGCGGGCGCGGATCTCGTTCATGAGCTGGCGGGTCTGGTGCAGCGTCTCGCGCGTGGCGGTGCGCCGCCCCTCCTGCGCCATGACCAGCAGCCACGCGCCCACCGTGCCGGCCAGAAAGACTGGCACCAGCGTGCCGCGCCACGCATGGCCCGTGGTCCAGCCCAGCAGTCCCATGCCCAGCGTCATGCCCGCCAGCATGAGCGTAAAGCGCCCCGCAGGCGCCACAAGCCAGTGGCGCAGGCGCGGTGGCAGGGCGCGCAGCGGGGCGGCAAGCTGGCTGCCCATGCGGGTCGAGACCGGCTTGCAGCGGTCGCGGCAGCGCCCGTCAAGCGAGCAGCACAGCGAGCAGATCGTGCCGCCATAGGCCGGGCAGGGCGCCATGTCCCGCGCCTCGAAGGTATGTTCGCAGATCACGCAGGTCATGGCGGGCCGGGCGTTCCAGCCCGCGGGCAGGGGGCGGGCCAGATAGGTGCGCCCCCCGGTCAGCCACGCCAGCACCGGTGCGGTGGCAAAGGCGACCACAAGTGTCAGGAAGGGCGCATAGGCCGCGGCCATTGGGCCCAGATAGCCCGCAAAGGCCGCAACGCCCGTGGCTGCGGCAATCCCCCACGCCCCCAGCCCCACGATGTTGAAGTCCGGCAGCAGCGCGCGCTTGAACTCGACAAAGGGCGGGCTGAGGCCAAGCGGCTTGCACAGCGCCACATCCCCCAGTATTGCGCCAATCCACGCACAGGCCAGCACGCCGTACAGCGTGATGCCGGTCTGGATGGTGCTGACCAGGCCTGCCTCCATCAGCAACAGCGCGATCATGACATTGAAGATGACATAGAACACCCGCCCCGGATGGGTGTGGGTCAGGCGCGAGAAGAAGTTCGACCACGCGAGTGACCCGGCATAGGCGTTGGTGATGTTGACCTTGACCTGCGCCAGCGCCACCAGCGCCACCGTCAGCGCGGTCGCCACCGGGGCGGGGGTGAAACTGCCCCAGGCAAAACGGTACATCACCCCCGGCTGCACCGCCTGCAGCGGGGAAAGGCCCGCACGCAGCACCACCCATGCCAGGAACGAGCCCGCCAGCAGCTTGAAGGCATCAAGCACCACCCAGCCCGGTCCGCCCAGCACCAGCGCCGCCCACCACTGCCGCCGGTTGTGCCGCGTGGGTTCGGGCAGGAAGCGCAGGAAGTCGATCTGTTCGGCGCTCTGGCACACCAGCACGATCATGAGCGAGGCGCCGGTGCCCACGGCAAGGGGGTCGATGCGCCCCGCAGGCGCGTAAGGCGCGCTGGAATGCATCCACTGTCCCAGCAGGTCGGGGTGCAGCCCCGCCATGACCGCAAGGGGAATGAGATTGAGGGCCAGCCAGACCGGCTGTGTCGCGATCTGGAAACGGGCGATGAACGTGATGCCCCACGTTACCAGCGGAATGATGAGGGCCGCGCATAGCAGGTACGCCAGCCACAGCTTCATGCCCAGCAGCCCGTGCAGCGTGCCCGCCAGGATCGCCGCCTCGAGCCCGAAGAAGATGAAGGTGAAAATGGCATAGAGCAGCGAGGTGATGGTTGAGCCGATATAACCAAACCCGGTGCCGCGCGTGAGCAGGTCGATATCCAGCCCCGCGCGCGCCGCCGTTGCGCAGAGCGGCAGGGTAATGGCGAAGATGACAGCCGTGACCAGCGCTATGGCCACGGCCGTATTGGCAAAGCCGAAGGCGAGCGTAAGCGTGCCGCCCATGGCCTCGAGGGCGAGGAACGAGATGGAGCCCAGCGCCGTGCGCGCTGCCCGCATGGGCGTGGCCATGCGGGCGGCGCGCGCGGTAAAGCGCAGGGCGTAGTCCTCGAATGTCTGGTCGGCGGCCCAGCGGCTGTAGGCCCGGCGGGGGCGCACGATGCGCAGGCGGCTTGTCGGGTGCGGCAAGATCACGGCTTTCGGGCGTTACGGGTGGCAGCGTGCATGATCGTAACGGAAAGCCCGCGCGGGCCATACGCAGGAATGCGTATGGGAAGTGCTTTTATGTACGCCGACAATGCAGCCAGCAGCAAAAGGACCGTTCATCATGCCCGTCACACTGCCTCACCTTTCCCGTCGCGCGTTCGGACGTCTCGCCCTTGCCTCCTCGGCGGCTGTTGTGGGGGGCATGTGGCGCGCGGCGCCGGCGCGGGCGGCAGCGCCCACGGGCGAGCCGATCAGGGTTGGCATCCTGCATTCTCTGTCCGGCACGATGGCCATCAGCGAGACCACGCTCAAGGATGCCATGCTGATGCTCATTGCTGAGCAGAACCGCAAGGGCGGCCTGCTTGGCCGCCCGCTTGAGGCGGTGGTGGTGGACCCTGCCTCGAACTGGCCGCTCTTTGCCGAGAAGGCACGCCAGCTCCTGTCGGTGGACAAGGCATCGGCCGTGTTTGGCTGCTGGACCAGCGTCTCACGCAAGTCGGTGCTGCCGGTGTTCGAGGAACTCAACGGCATCCTGTTCTATCCCGTGCAGTATGAAGGCCAGGAGTGCAGCCGCAACATCTTCTATACCGGTGCCGCGCCCAACCAGCAGGCCATACCGGCGGTGGACTACCTGCTGAGCGAGGATGGCGGCGGGGCGAAGCGTTTCGCGCTGGTGGGCACGGATTACGTCTATCCGCGCACCACCAACCAGATCCTGGTCAATTACCTCAAGGCCAAGGGCATCGCGGAAGCCGACATCATGGTCAATTACACGCCGTTCGGGCAGTCGGACTGGCAAACCATTGTCTCGCAGATCAAGGCTTTCGGCTCGGCAGGCAAGAAGACCGCCGTGGTCTCGACCATCAATGGCGATGCCAACGTGCCGTTCTACAAGGAACTGGGCAATCAGGGCATCTCCGCCACCGACATCCCGGTCATGGCCTTCAGCGTGGGGGAAGAGGAACTGGCCGGCATGGATACCGCCCCGCTGGTGGGCCAGCTTGCCGCATGGAACTATTTCGAAAGTATCGACACCCCGGCCAATACCGCCTTCATCAAGCAGTGGCATGAATTCACCAAAAACCCCAGGCGCACCACCAATGACCCGATGGAGGCGCATTACATCGGCTTCAACATGTGGGTGCAGGCGGTGACCAAAGCGGGTACCACCGATCATGACAAGGTGATTGATGCCATGATCGGCATCCGCCAGCCCAACCTGACCGGCGGCGTGGCCGAGATGCTGCCCGACCACCACCTGACCAAACCGGTCTATATTGGCGAGATACAGGATGACGGGCAGTTCTCGGTGGTGTGGAAGACCCCGGCCCTCGTGCCCGGGCAGGCCTGGTCGCCGTGGGTGCCGGAAACGAAAGACCTGATCGGTGACTGGCGCAAGCCCATTGCCTGCGGCAACTACAACACCGCCACCAAGACCTGCCTCGGGCACAGGCATGCATAGGGTCCGTACCACCTGCCTGCTGGCGGCACTGTGGCTTGGGGCCATGCTGCTGCCGGGCCACGGCGCGCGGGCGGATGCCTTCGCTGATCTGGCCAGCCCGCAGCTCGGGGCGGTGACGGCGGCGATTTCCACCCTTGCGGCATCGCCTGACCCGCAGGCCGGGGCCGCGTTGCAGGCGCTGGGCGAGCGGAGCCTGTTCGCAGCCCCTGATGGCAATGTTTATATCCGTCACGGTGAAAACTACGTGGAGGCCCGCACGGGCCAGCCCGCGGCATCCGTGCCGGAAGGTATGAAGCCCATCCGCCTGAACAACCGCATCCGCGCGGCACTTGCGGGCGTGCAGGCGGGTAGGGATCTGCTGGCCTCCCAGCCCGCAACGCGGCTCAGGGCCGCCGATGCGCTTTATGCCCGCCATGACCCTGCCATGCTGCCGGCCGTCGAGCACGCCCTCGCGGTGGAGAAGGATGCCGCCGTGCGCACCCGGCTGACGGAGGTGCGGGCTGCGACCATTCTCGGCCAGCCGCCCGCCCCCGATGCGCTCGCTTCCCGGCTTGAGGCCGTGCGCGCGCTGGGGGGCGTGGGGGGCGCGCAGGCGCGTGGCATCCTTGCCGGTGTTGCCGCATCCGATGCGGAAGCGCCCGCCGTGCGCCATGAGGCGCAGCAGGCCGTATCACGCATCGACTGGCACCTGCGCGCCTGGGGCGTTGCGCAGAATGCCTTTTATGGCCTGAGCTACGGCTCGGTGCTGCTGCTGGCCGCCACCGGGCTTGCCATCACCTTTGGCGTGATGGGCGTGATCAACATGGCCCATGGCGAGATGATGATGATCGGCGCCTATGTGACGTGGATGGTGCAGCAGGCCATCCGCGCGACTGTGCCCGCGCTGGAGCCGGTGGCCATCCTTGTGGCCATTCCGGTGGCGTTCGGGGTGTGCGGGGCGCTTGGCATCGTGATCGAGCGCGGACTGATCCGCTTCCTGTATGGCCGCCCGCTGGAAACGCTGCTGGCCACATGGGGGCTTTCGCTCATCTTGCAGCAGGCGGTGCGTTCCATCTTCGGGCCGACCAACATTGCGGTGCAGACGCCGGGCTGGCTTTCAGGCGCGGTTGCGGTGGGCGGCATGGACATTACGCTCAACCGGCTGGCCATCCTTGTCTTCGCAGGGCTGGTGCTCGGCGGGCTGATGCTGGTGCTGCGCCATACGCCGCTGGGGCTGCAGATGCGCGCCGTTACCCAGAACCGCCGCATGGCGGCCCTGATGGGCATCCGCACGCCGCGGGTCGATGCGCTGGCCTTCGGGCTTGGCGCGGGCCTTGCGGGGCTTGCGGGCGTTGCGGTCAGCCAGATTGACAATGTCAGCCCTAATCTGGGCCAATCCTATATCATCGACAGTTTCATGGTGGTGGTGTTTGGCGGGGTCGGCAACCTGTGGGGTACGCTGGCGGCGGCCCTTGCGCTGGGCATGGGCGGCAAGGTGCTGGAGCCGACCATTGGCGCGGTCTCGGCCAAGATCGCCATTCTCGTGCTGGTCATCCTCTACATCCAGCGCCATCCGCGCGGCATGTTTCCCGTGCGCGGGCGGGGAGTTGAATCATGAACCCGTTTTCAACCCATGCCCCGCGTTCCCTGCGCGGCGTGATCTGGATGGCGGTGGCCGTGGTGGTGGCGGCTTCGTGCCTGGCCGTGGCCAGCCTGCTGCCCGAGGGCAACCTGCTGCATGCCTCCGCCTTCGTGGTGTCGCTTGCGGGTAAATACCTGTCCTATGCCATGCTGGCGCTGGCGGTGGATCTGGTGTGGGGTTTTGCGGGCATCCTTACGCTGGGGCATGCCGCGTTCTTTGCGCTGGGGGGGTATGCCATGGGCATGTACCTCATGCGCGAGATCGGGGCGCGGGGCGTTTATGGCAATGCCGACCTGCCGGATTTCATGATCTTCCTCTCATGGAAGAGCCTGCCGTGGTACTGGTGGGGCTCGGAGCATTTCATATGGGCCGCCGTGCTGGTCGTGGCGGTGCCGGGGCTGCTGGCGGGCGTGTTTGGCTGGCTGGCTTTCCGCTCGCGCGTGTCGGGGGTGTACCTGTCCATCATCACGCAGGCGCTGACCTACGCGCTCATGCTGGCGTTCTTCCAGAACGGGCTGGGCTTTGGCGGCAATAACGGCCTGACCGACTTCAAGGACATCCTTGGCGCCGACCTGCATGCACCGCATACGCGCGCGGTGCTGCTGGTGGTGACCGGAGTGCTGCTGGCCGCAAGCCTGCTGGCCGCGCGTTTTGTGGTGGGTGGCCGTTTTGGCAACCTGCTGGTGGCCGTGCGCGATGCCGAAAGCCGCACCCGCTTCCTGGGTTACCGCCCCGAGCAGGCCAAGCTGCTGGTATGGGTGTTCTCGGCCATGATCGCGGGGGTGGGTGGTGCGCTGTATGTAACGCAGGTTGGCATCATCAACCCCGGTGAGTTCGCGCCCGCCAATTCCATCGAATCCGTGATCTGGGTGGCGGTGGGCGGTCGGGGCACGCTGTGCGGGGCCGTGCTGGGGGCCATACTGGTCAATATGGGCAAGACGCTGTTCACCGCCTGGCTGCCGGAGTTCTGGCTGTACGGGCTGGGGCTGCTGTTCATCTGCACCACGCTGTTCCTGCCCAACGGGCTGATGGGGCTGTGGCGGCATGCCCGCAAACCGCCGCCCGAGGAAGTGACCCCCGAAGTGGCGGATACGCAGGGAGATGAGGCATGACCGCTAGCCTGCTGCTCGACATGCGCGATGTCAGCGTGACGTTTGACGGCTTTCGCGCCATCAACAGCCTCAGCCTTGCGCTGCGCCCGGGCGAGATGCGTGCCATAGTCGGCCCCAATGGTGCGGGCAAGACAACGATGATGGACATCATCACCGGCAAGACCCGGCCCGATACCGGCACCGTGCGCTTTCAGGGCCATGACCTGACCCGGCTCGATGAACCGGCCATCGCCCGGCTGGGCATTGGCCGCAAGTTCCAAAAGCCCACCGTGTTCGAGGCGCTGAGCGTAACCGAGAACCTGCTGCTGTCGCTCAAGGGCGTGCGTTCGCCCTTTGCCGTGCTCATGGCGCGCATGAACGCGCAGGAGCGTGAACGCATTGACCACCTCCTGCGCCTGACCCGGCTGGAAGCCGTGGCCGACCAGCCCGCGGGTGGCATGAGCCACGGCCAGAAGCAGTGGCTCGAGATCGGCATGCTCATGGGCCAGGAGCCTGAACTGCTTTTGGTGGATGAACCCGTGGCGGGCATGACCGATGCCGAGACCATGGCCACCGCCGACCTGCTGCGCGAGATCAACCGCACGCGCAGCGTGGTGGTGGTGGAACATGACATGGATTTCGTGCGCGCGCTGGGCGTGGGCGTGACGGTGCTGCATGAAGGCTCGGTGCTGGCCGAAGGCACGCTGGATGCGGTCAGCGCCGACCCGCGCGTGATCGAGGTCTATCTTGGGCGCTGAACGGCGCCGCACAGGCGCAAGGGGAGGCTACGCGCATGCTCGAGGTTAACGACGTGCACCTGCATTATGGCGCGGCGATTGCGCTGCGTGGCGTCTCGCTTGCAGCAGGGGCGGGGGCCGTGACCTGCGTGCTCGGCCGCAATGGCGTGGGCAAGACCAGCCTGATCCGCGCCATAACCGGCATGCATGCCACAAGTGCTGGCACGATCATGTGGGAGGGCGAGGACATTACCCGGCTCGCCGCCTACGATCGTGCCCGCCGGGGCATTGCCACCGTGCCGCAGGGGCGCGACATCTTTCCGCTGCTCAGCGTGCGCGAAAATCTTGAAACCGGCTTCGGCCTGCTGCCACGCGGGCAGCGCCGGGTGCCGGACGAGATATTCGACCTGTTTCCCGTGCTGGCAAAAATGCTCGACCGGCGCGGCGGTGACCTGTCTGGCGGGCAGCAGCAGCAGCTTGCCATTGCGCGCGCGCTGGTCATCCGCCCGCGCCTGCTGGTGCTCGATGAACCGACCGAGGGCATCCAGCCCAGCATCATCAAGGATATCGGCACCATCATCGGCATGCTGCGCGACAGGGGCGACATGGCCATCGTGCTGGTGGAGCAGTATTTCGACTTTGCCTATGAACTGGCTGACACGATTGCCGTGCTCGACCGGGGCAGGGTGGTGCTGGCAGGGCAGGCCCGCGACCTCGTGGCGGAGGATGTGCGCGCCTACATCACCATCTGACCGGCGGGCGGAAAGAGATCGACATGTCCAGCGATGCCCGGCGTGGAACAGGCTCCGTCATGTGCGCCCTGCTGCTGGCCAATCTGGCGGCATGGGCGTGGGCTGCAACCATGCTGGGGGCCGCGCCCGCTCTGCTGGGGGCAGCGGTGCTGGCGTGGACATTTGGCCTGCGCCACGGGCTTGACGCCGATCATATCGTGGCGATTGACGTGGTGACCCGCAGGCTCATGCAGGCGGGGCGCGCGCCTGGACTGGTGGGGCTGTTCTTCTCGCTTGGTCATTCCACCGTCGTCCTTCTCGCCACCCTTGCGCTGGTCATGCTGCCGGTGCCGTTCTGGCTGGAACGGTGGCATGTGGCGGGTGGAAGCTTCGGCATGCTGGTCCCGGCAGCCTTCATGCTGGTTGCGGTCATGGCCAATGCCCGCATGGCCCTGTGGCAGTGGCGGGCGCTGCGCCAGCCTGCCCCGTTGCCGCCCGCGCCCTCCACGGGGTTCGTGTCCGGGCGGGTGGGGCGGTGGATCGGCCGGAGCTGGCAGATGTACCCGCTCGGCTTCCTGTTCGGGCTGGGGTTTGACACGGCCAGTGAAATCGGCCTGCTGGGCATGGCGGCGGTCCACGCCCACCATGGGCTGGGCCTTGCCGGGGTCATGGCGTTTCCGCTGCTTTTTACAGCAGGCATGGCGCTGGTTGATACGCTCGATACCCTGCTCATGTGCCGTGCCTATGGCTGGGGCATGCGCTCGGGCCGCAGGGCCGTGGCGTATGATCTGGGCATCAGCCTTGTCTCGCTTGTGGCTGCGGCAGGCATTGGCGCGATTGAACTGGGGCAGAAGGTTGGGGATGCAGGCGCCAGTGTGCTCACGCGGGGCCTGATGGTGGCGGGCGACCATTTTGCCGCGCTGGGCGCGGGCATCGTGCTGGTTTTTCTGGCCCTGTGGGGTGGGGCTGTCGTGATCAGCCGCAGGCAGGCCAACCCTGTCACCCCGACCCGGGATAAGGCTGGATGATAGCGCTTTATTTTTAAGATCGTGTTGCATGTGGCTTTGTCATGCGGGAGGCAGGCGGGCGACAGGCGGGGCTTCTATAATGCATTTTATGCAATGAACGCATTATTTAACGCAATAAATGCATGATTTATCTTGATCTGTCGGGAAGGAATTTTTACGTTTGCCGCCAGCATCAATGGCTCTTTTTGCCATGGCCTGACTCCTGGCCCGGCCAGCGCAGTGTTTTAGGAACCACGATCCATGACGTTTTCTCAGCCTCCCGAAATTCCCGGCGGTCTTGCAGGGCTGGAAAGCCGCGTGCGGCAGGATCTGGCCTGGCTGGACCTGCCCACCTGCTCGTGGGTGCCCGAACGCAGCGTGGACGGGCGGCATGTGCTTGATGTGGTCGTGATTGGCGGCGGCATGGCGGGGCTTACGGCATCGGGTTACCTCAGGCGCTACGGGCTGCTCAATCATGTCGTGCTTGACCAGGCGCCTGCAGGGCAGGAGGGGCCGTGGGTTACCTATGCCCGCATGACCACGCTGCGCTCGCCCAAGACGCTGTCCGGCCCGTGCATGGGGCTGCCGGGCCTGACCTTCCGCGCGTGGTACGAAGCGCGGTTCGGCACGGTGGCGTGGGATGGGCTGGACAAGATCCCCCGCCAGGCATGGATGGCCTATCTGGAGTGGCTGCGCCATGTGCTCGACCTGCCGGTGCGCAATGGCGTGACCCTGACCAATGTGGCGCGCAAAGCCGATGGCGTGCTGGCGCTGAGCGTGGTGCAGGATGGCGTGAGCGAAACCCTGCTGTGCCGCCATCTGGTGCTGGCCACGGGGCGCGACGGGCTTGGCGGCAGCTACGTGCCGCCGGTCATTGCCGGCCTGCCGCGCGATTACTGGCGCCATTCAGCCGACCCCATTGATTTTGCAGCCCTGAAGAACCGGCGCGTGGTGGTGGTGGGTGCAGGCGCTTCGGCCATGGATAACGCGGCCACGGCGCTTGAGGCGGGGGCTGCGCGGGTGGACATGGTCATACGGCGCGCAACCCTGCCTGCCGTGAACAAATTCACCGGCATTGGCAGCATGGGCGTGGTACAGGGTTTTGTCGGCCTGCCCGATGGATGGAAATGGCGCTTCATGGATACGGTGCTTGATGCCCAGACCCCGCCGCCACGGCCAAGCGTGCTGCGCGTATCGAGCCACCCCAATGCCTTCTTCCATCTGTCATGCCCCATCGACCGGGTGGAAATGGCGGGCAATGCCGTGCGCCTGCATACCCCGCGCGGCGTGATGGAGACCGATTTCATCATTGCCGCCACCGGCTTCTGCGCCGACCTGTCCCGGCGGCCTGAACTCGCGGGCATGGCGCCGCATATCCGGTTGTGGAAAGACCGCTTTACGCCATCAGCGCAGGACATGCCCTCGGGCCATGTCAGCGCGGAACTGGCGAGTTCGCCCGACCTCGGGCCAGGGTTCGAGTTTCTGGAAAAAGTGCCCGGTTCATGCCCGTGGCTGAAATACGTGCACTGCTTCTGCTTCCCTGCCACGCTGTCGCACGGCAAGGTCAGTGGCGACATTCCCGCCATCAGCGACGGGGCCGAGCGCCTTGCCCGCCACATCACCCGCGCCCTGTTCGTCGAGGACCGTGAAACCCATTATGCCAACCTGGTTGCGTTCGACACGCCCGAACTCAGGGGCGATGAATGGCGTGACAGCCCGCTCCCTGCGATAGGGTGAGGGGAGACGTGCCGCGTTTGCGTTTGCTGGCATGATCGTTGGTAGGTAGCATGATGGGCATGGATGCAGCACTTCCCGATCTGAGACAGCTTGAGGCTTTCTGCGCCGTCATGGCCACGGGCAGCATGACGGGGGGTGCGCGGCTTGTGGGCCGGTCGCAATCCATGGTCACGCGCATGGTGCAGGACCTTGAGGCGGGGCTGGGCTTTCCGCTGTTCCACCGCAACGGGCCGCGCATTACCCCCACCGAGCAGGCCCTGCGGTTCCAGCCCGAGGCGCTGGCCCTGCTGGGCGGCGTGCAGCGCCTGCGTGAGAACGTGCATGCCATTGCCCATGATGTGGAAAATTCCCTTCATATCTGCGCCATCCCGGCACTTGCGGCGGGCCTGCTGCCGCGCGCGCTTGGCTGCCTGCAGCAGGGCACCCTGCCGCGTGAGGTGCATGTGCGCAGCATCCCGGCGGATGAGGTGGTGCGTGCCGTGGGCCGCCGGGATGCGACATTCGGGCTGGTCAGTTTTCCGTTCAACCACCCCGGCGTAACCCTGCAATGGATCGGCATGGCGCCCTGTGTTGCGGTGATGCGGGCGGATGACCCGCTTGCCGCCCATGCGCGCGTCAGCCTGCATGACCTGGCCGGGAGCAGGCTGCTCACGCTGGCCAACCCGTTCAGGATACGCAACACGATCGAACGCGCCTTTGCGCAGTTGGGCTGGACACCGGCCACCATCATGGATGCCAACATGGCCGTGGTGTTGATGGAACTGGCGCGGGCAGGTCTGGGCGTGGGGATTGTCGACCCCGTCACGGCGGCTGCGTTCGACCAGCCTGACCTGGCCATACGCCCGCTGGATGTCAACCTGCCGTTCTTTTTTGGCGTGGTGACCCCCGCGGGCCTGACCCCGTCACCCGCGCTTGAGGCCCTGTCGCGCGCGGTGGAGGATGCCGCCCGCGCCCTCATGCCCGACCTCAGGCGCTATACCCACGAGAGTGCCGACCTGATTGAAAGCGCGCTTTACGGCACGGAGCCGGTCGAGAATGCCTGATAAGTTCCTGGATGCTACCGTTTTTGAAGCTTTTTGAAAAAAGCTTCACCCAAAACTTTTATCCGCCTTCTTTTACGCCAGCACGGCCGGGCGCATCAGGTCGCGGCCCGGTATCGCGGCAAGCAGGCGCTTCGTGTAGTCATCATGCGGGGTGGAGAACACGGTCTCGGTCGGGCCATGTTCGACCTGCTCGCCCGCGCGGATGATCGAGACGGTATCGGCAATGCGCCGCACCACGGCCAGATCGTGCGATACGAACACATAGGTCAGGTCAAGCTGGCGTTGCAGGGTTTCGAGCAGGGTCAGGATCTCGGCCTGCACCGATACATCGAGGGCGGAGACCACTTCATCGAGAATAAGGATCTTCGGGTCACACAACAGCGCGCGCGCAATGGCCAGGCGCTGGCTCTGCCCACCCGACATGTTGGCCGCCCGGCGATCGAGCACGGCAGGCGGTAGCTGCACCCGCTCCAGCATGGCCCGGACCCGCGTAGCGCGCGCCCGGCGGTCACTCAGGCCCGCATTGATCAGCGGCTCGGCCAGAATGTCGGCTGCCCGGCAGCGTGGATCGAACGAGACATGCGGGTTCTGGTAGACAAACTGCACCGCGCGGCGCAATGCGCGCCGGGTGGCGCCTTCAACCCGTGCCGGGTTCTTGCCCAGGATCTGGACCGAACCAGCATCAGGCGTAATCAGCCCCAGCAGGCAGCGCAGCAGCGTGGTCTTGCCCGAGCCGGACTCACCTACGATGCCATGCGTCTGCCCGGCCACCACGTTAAAGGAAATATCACGCACCGCCTTGTGCCCCGGCCTGCCGCCCGCACCCTTGTAGGCATAGGTCAGGTGCGAGACGACAATCGCATTCTCACGCGGGCCTTCCGTGCGGCGGGGGGCGCGGGCTTCATGGAACAGGGGCAGGTCGGCCAGCAGGCGGCGGGTATAGGGCGTGCGCGGGTTGGCGAACAGGGCTTTTGTCTCGCCGGTTTCGCATAATGTGCCATGTTGCAGCACGGCCACGCGGTCGGCCTGCTCGCTGGCCAGGCCCAGGTCGTGGGTGATGAACAGCATGGCGGTGCGCAGTTCGTGGCGCAGTTCGGCCAGCAGCGCCATGATCTGCACCTGCACCGATACATCGAGCGCGCTGGTGGGTTCATCGGCCACGATCAGGCTCGGGCGCTGGGCAATGGCGGCGGCAATCAGCACGCGCTGGCGCATCCCGCCCGAGAGTTCATGCGGGTACTGGTGCAGTCGCCGCTCCGGCTCGTTTATGCCCACGCGGTCAAGCAGGCCCACCAGCATGCGCCGCGTGTCGGCCGTGTTGGCGCGGGGGGCATGCAGGTGGACCGCCTCGACAAGCTGGGCGCCGATGGTGCGCACGGGGTCGAGCGAATGGGCGGGGTCCTGTGGAATAAGCGCCACCCGCGCACCCCGGATGCGGCGCAGCGCGCGCTCGGGCAGGCCTACGATTTCGGTGCCATCCACCCGGATCGAGCCGCGCTGGATGCGCGCGCTGCCGGGCAGCAGGCCCAGTATGGCACGGCCCAGCGTTGACTTGCCCGATCCGGATTCTCCCACCAGCGCCAGCATCTCGCCCGCGCGGACCTCCAGCGACACACCCTTGAGCGCATGGTGCGCGCTGCCCCGGCTTTCATACACCACATCAAGGTCACGGATGCTGAGTTGCGGGAGAGCAGCGTTCATGGGTCCACCCTTATGGCGCGTGACAGCAGCGTTGCCGCCCATGCGGAAAAGATGATGGCAAGGCCGGGGAAGGTGGTCAGCCACCAGGCGGTTGCAAGGTAGTTGCGGCCTTCGGTAATCATCAGGCCCCATTCCGGCGTAGGCGGCGATGGCCCGTAGCCCAGGAAGCAGATGGTCGATATGGCCAGGATGGCCGTGCCCAGCCGCAATGTGGCAAGCGACAGCGCAGGCGCAAGGCTGTTGGGCACGATATGGCGCCACACCACCTGCCAGAAGGTGGAGCCGATGCCAAAGGCCGCCTCGACATATTCGGTCGCGCGCACGCGCACCACCTCCGTGCGGATCATGCGCGTAAAGCCCGCCACCTGGCTTATGCCCACGGCAAAGGCCACATGCATGGCCCCCGGCCCGATCAGGGTGATGATGCTGAGCGAGAGGAAAAGCTCGGGGATGGCCAGCACCATGTCCGCCCCCGCAAGGATCGCGCCCGACAGCCTGCGCCCGCCCAGCCCCGCCGCAAGCCCGAGCGGAATGGCCACCAGCAGGCTGATCGCCACCGCCAGCATGGCGGCGGAGAGGGTGGAGAAACTGCCATGCATGATGCGCGCGAACACATCGCGCCCGAACTGGTCGGTGCCAAACCAGTGCGCGGCGGATGGCGCCATGAGCCGCTCGCCCGTCTGGCCCGCCAGCGGGTCAAGCCCGGTGAACAGGCCGGGGCAGAGTGCCATGAGCACCAGCACAAGCACGGGCAGCACGCCAAGCAGGCGCGGCAGGGTCACGTCATGGCGCTGGCGCCATTGTGCAAGGACGGTGTTCATGCCGCCCCGCCCCCCTGCGTGCGGCGGATGCGCGGGTCAATCAGCGGATGGAGCGCATCAACGGTGAAGTTGATGACCACGAACCCCGCCACTGAAATGAGGATGATCGCCTGCAGCACCGCCACATCCTGATTGGCCACGGCCTGCTGGGCCAGTTGCCCCAGCCCGTCCAGCCCGAACACGGTCTCGGTCACCACGGCGCCTGCCAGGATCTCGCCAAACACCAGCCCGCTTATGGTCAGCGTGGGTGGCAGCGCATTGGGCAGCACATGGGCGTAGAGAATACGCAGCGGCGAGGCGCCGCGCGCGCGCAGCACGTCAATGAAGGGCTGGGCCATGACCCGCTCCGCCGCGCTCAGGAACACCTGCGTCAGCGGCGCCGAGATGGGAATGGCCAGCGCCAGCCCCGGCAGCAGCACCGCCATCCAGCCCGAAACGCCCACAACCGGCACCAGCTTCCAGTGAAATGAAACCAACTGGATTGCCACGATCTCCAGCCAGAAGACGGGAATGCCGCTCGCCAGCCCCGGCACCAGCCGCAGGCCCGCGCGCAGGGGGCGCAGGGGCGCAAGCAGGGCGGCGGTGGCAAAAACCGTCGCGAGTGCTATCGCGCCGCCAAAACTCACCACCGCAAGGCGCAGCGTGGTGGGGTAGGCGGCATGCAGCATGCGGCTGACCGGCACCCCGGTCTCGATGGAATAGCCAAGCTGGCCTGCCAGCGTGCGGCCCAGCACATGGGCATATTGCACGAAGGCGGATTCATCGGCGCCATAGCTTGCGCGGATATCGCTGATCTGCTGCGGGCTCAGGCCAAGTTCAGGGTCCTGGAACTTGATCAGCACGGCATCGCCCGGCATGACCTGCAACAGCACGAACGAGAGCGTGAACGCCCCCCACAGCACCAGCAGCGCCTGGGCTGCGCGGGAGAGAATGTAACGTGTCATGGGTGGCGCCTCATCCTACGGCCTTGCCAGCCAGGTACGGTAGAAAACGGGCCGCCCCACGGCTTCGAAATGCATGTCATGCACGCGGGCCGACCCCGCATAGACCTGCGGCTCCTCGAATATGGGAATACTGTAGCCCTTGGCCAGAATGTCGGCCTGCACGCGGGCGAGGTCGGCAAGGCGGGTGGCAGGATCGGTGTCGGAGGCGACCTGATCAAGCAGCCCGTTGAGTTCGGGGTCGACAAAGTGGTCCACATGGCGGCTCTGCCCGCCTTTTTGCAGCAGAACGTTGCGGTTGGTGGGGTAGAACGCGCTCTTGATCACATCGGGGTCGGCGCGGCCCACCTCGGCATGGAACAGCGGGGTTACGGCAGGGTTGAGGTTGTCGAGCACCGTCATGGCCGGGCTGCTTGACAGGATGGTCAGCCGCACGCCCACCCTGCGCCATTGCTGGGCCAGCAGCACCAGCATGCTCCGGCTCTGCGGCTGGGGCAGGGCCTCATGCACGGCCAGCGCAAGGGCCACGCCGTTGCGCCGCCGCCAGCCATCACCGTCAAGCGTCCATCCGGCCTCATCGAGCAGGCGGGCGGCAAGGGCGGGATCATAGGTCAGGTCGGCAGCATGGTCGACAAAGCCCTGCGCATCGGCTGCAATGACAGAGCGCGCCAGCGGGTAATGGGGGGAATAGAGCGTGCGCAGGATGTCGGGCCGGTCGGTGGCGTGCAGCAGGGCCAGGCGCACGCGCGGGTCGGCCACGAGCGGGTTGTCGGGGCGGAAGACCACGCTGTTGTTCACCCCACGGGTGGAGGCGGCGTAGATCGTATCGCCATGGCGGGTGATCTGTTCTTCATCATAGGCCTCGATCGCGCGGGCAAAGTCGGCCTGGCCCGCGATGAAGGCGCCCACGCGGATGCTGTCTTCGGGCACCACGATGATGCGCACGCCCGCCAGCAGGCCTGGCCCCTGCGGGGCAAGCTGGCCCGGCCCCCAGGCGTAGTCGGGGCGGGCGACCAGATCGACTGACTTGCCCGGCACCTCGTCACGCACCACGAACGGGCCGGAGCCGATGACATGCCGCGCGTCGCCCCATTCATCAAGCGGGCGGCGCAGGCTGGCAGGCGCGACCAGCCCCGAGCCGATGACCGACGTGCCCTGCAGGAAACCGGGCGAGGGTTTGCTGAAGTAAAAGCGCACCGTCAGCGGGTCGATGACCTCGCTGCGTTCGTAATTGTTGATGACCTCGGAGGGCGGCAGGTGCAGCGCGCGGTTGCCCTTGCCGTAGGTGTCGTAATTGAGGGCGACGGCCGCCGCATCAACCGGCGTGCCATCGGAGAAGGTAACGCCGGGGCGCAGCGTAAACGTAAAGACGGTGCTGTCTTCATTCACGCTCCACCCGGTTGCGATCCACGGTTCGATTGCAAGCGTGTCGGTGTTCTGCCATGTCAGCCGGTCCGTGATCTGGGCCAGGATGCCGCCATTGGGGTAGAAGCCGCCAGCAGGGGGGTAGAGGTTCTTGTGGGGCTGCTTTTCAAGATAGAGCAGCGTGCCGCCGGGCGTGGCATCGCTTGCCCGCGCGGCGGCAGGGGCGTGAAAGATCAGGCACGCGGCCAGTGCAAGCACTGGCCGTGATGAGGGCATGATGGCACGAAACGGATGAGGCATGTGCTGCGGGCCGGTCAGAACGTGTATCCAAGGCGGGCGTAGTAATAACCGCCTTCATACCCGCCGGGCGCGGTCATGGGGTAGGCGAAGACGCCACTGCTCTCCTTGAGCGCCTGCCTGTTGGTGCGGGTCGGGTATTTGTTGAACAGGTTGTTGGCCCCCAGCGTGATGACAAAACCATGACCCACCCGCGCCGAGGCTTCAAGGTTTGTTATCACCTGCGGGCGCACATGGGTCCAGTAGGCGCCCGGATCGCTCTGGTAGACAAGCCATGCCACCCCGGCATAGCGCTGTTCCTGCACGAACACGCTGTAGCGGCCCTTGCTCCAGTTGAGCGAGAAGGATTCCTTGTTCTTGGGCGAGGAACGCAGCAGTTCCGTCTCGGCCGCCTTGGAGAAGTAGGTCTGCCCCAGCGTGGTCAGGATGGCGGGCGTGGAGGCGTAATGGGTCATTTCCGTATCGGCCGCATTGGCCTGCACGGAGCCGATCAGCACGCCATAGGCGGGCTTGATGGGGAATTTGTAGCTGATCTTGGCCGTAAAGCCGTTGGTGGTGGTGTTGCCGATATTGGTCATGTAGCTGGCATAGGTAATGTTGTCGCCCACGCCATGGGCCGAGAGATAATTGGCCATGACCGTGCCGGAAAAGGCGCTGGTGCTCTCGATGCGGTCATTGATGTCGATGCGATAGCCATCAACCGAAAGCTGCAGGTCGCGCACCGGCGTCCAGTCCAGCCCGATGCTGTAGCTGCGCGAGTATTCGCCCTTGGGGTTGTGCGAGCCGAGCAGGCGCGCGACATCGTTGGTCTGTGACAGGTTGACGGTGGTATAGCCTGGCCCCGAACTCGTGGCGTCGTAATGGATCGCGCCCAGCGTGGGCGGGCGGTAGCCGGTGTTGACGTTGGCGTGGATCGAGAAGTTCTTGGTAAAGTTGTAGCGCGTGCCGATCGAACCCGTGGGGGCCGTGGTGGTGTCGGAATAGTTCACCACATGGCCGCCGATCGTCCATTCCCATTTGCGGGTGACGAAAATGTCCAGCCCCACATGGCCATCAAAGATGTCACGCGACCAGTTGCCCGCATTGCTGGGCTGAAAGCCGTTATAACCGGTCGCACCCGGTGAGTTGCTGCCGGTATAATCCGGCCCCGTGGCCCAGGATTGATAGTCGCCCGCGCCGATCTGGTAGGTAGCGTGCCGGTATTCCAGCCCCCAGTCGAGCACGGCGGGCCTGGGCAGCGCGCGGCTTGAAAAGCGCTTGGAGAACTTGGCACCGCCAATCAGTTCGGCATTGACGATCTTGCCCTGGTTGAAGCTTGTCTGGCTCAGCGCGCCAAAGGTGGGGTTGTTGTCGTCATACACGCCCTCATTGACCTGCTCGCGCCCGAACGAGGCATAGGTGTTCCATGCAACGCCCGCGGGCATGGTGCCGCGCAGGCCGCCATTGACCTGGAAATCCATCTCATCGAACGTTTCGATCGGCTCGAACCCGTTGGGGTGGAGCGAGGGCACGTTGTTGATGTTGGTCGCCCCGCGAATGAAGCCGATGCGGTCGGTGCTGCGATGGGCGAGGGTGGCGGTGCCATAGGCCTCGACCGAGCGGCTGATGGGCATGTGCGCGTTGAAGCTGAACAGTTCAGCCAGCGAACGGCTTAGCCCCTCGATGCGGTTTACATCGCCCAGCGTGGGGTTGATGCCATCACGATGGGTGGGGAGCTGGTTCTGCACCTGCCAGGCCAGGTCCATGCCGCCCCCCTTGGTGCCCAACTGGCGCTCAAGGTCGCCATAGGCGGTAATGCCCTGGCCATCGCCCCTGTAATAGCCGCTGTTCTGGATGTTGGCGGTGCCGCCATTGCGGCTACCTGCCTTGAGCACGATGTTGATCGCGCCGCCAATGGCGTCCTGCCCGTAAAGCGCGGTGGCGCCCTCGGTCACGATTTCCACATGGTCGATCGCGCTGAGCGGGATCAGGCTCAGGTCAGCCGGTTCCGTGCCCTGGGCCGGGCCATAGTTCCAGTTGCCAATCGCACTGGCATGGCGGCGCACGCCATTGACGAGCACAAGCGTTTCATCCGCGTTGAGGTTGCGCAGGATGACGGTCTGGGTGGGGGTGGTGGAATAACCGCCGCCGCCACCGCCCGGGGGGGCGTTGATCTCGGGTGAGGACTGCTGGAGTGCCGCGATCACGTTGGTCTGCCCGGTCTTGAGCAGGTCCGCCCCCGTTACAATCGCGACACGCGTGGTGCTGTGGCGCGGGGTTGAGGTGCGGAAGGCGGGCGAGACATCGCCCACGTCCTTGGTGGTGGTGATGCGTTCGACCACCGGGTCGGCCCAGGCGCCGGCAGGGGGGCAGGACACGGATACCACACCCGTCAGAAGGACAATTTTCGAGAGCCGTGCCGGCTTGTGGTGCGTGTTCATCCTGCGTCTTTTCCTAGACTTGAAGCCCTGTTGCGGGCCGGGTGCAGAGTCCTGTTTCCTGTCGTGCTATATTAATTTCACGCCATTGATATGTGTATAATTCTCCAAAAATAACCCGGTCAACGGGTGAATATGGTTTTACCGTGTAATTACGTTATTTATGATGCCTTGTGTGCATAATAGCCACACTCCACCCGCAGCCATGCCACCCGGAATGGTGCGTCATATCGCCCGGACAGAGGTGCGATACAGGCAGGAATGGAACGAAACGGATCAGCGGCCCAGATGGGCGGTCAGCCATAAGGGCTATTGCAAAACCGCATGATGGCCGCCTGATCTGGTGGCTGTGCCGCGTGCCTGTCTCTGCTCTTTGACCTTAACGGATAAGGGTTCATTGCGTTCACCCGTTCCGGTCATGAATCATTTTGCCAGCGTTTTAGCCGGTGCGGGCAGCAGGGCGGAGCGATTTTACTCCTGGAATCGTTAATTAGGCTTCGGTGCTGGCAGCCAGGGTGACCGGAACGGGCCGGTTGCGGCCCGCAACGCTGCCTTTGTGTTCCGGGGCGGGTGTGCAAGGGTGGGTCTGGCAGGCCCCCTGCATGGTGCAGTACGGTGCATGCACCCACCTGCCGGGCGGTCCATGCAGGGGCGGCATGCCTGCACCCGGCCCCTGGCGGGGAAGTGATACAGTACTGTGACAATCCGCCATTGTTTTGTCGTGTCGGGCCAGCACGATGGCAACATAAGGAGTAAGGATGATGACTCGTACAAAATCATGGACCGTGGCCTTTGTTGCGATGGCCCTCGCGCTGGCACCCGTAGCGGGTTCATCCATGGCGCATGCCCAGCACGGCCCCGGTGGTGGTGGGCCCGGTGGGGGCCATGGCGGCGGATTTGGCGGTGGACCGGGCGGCCACGGCGGTGGCCCCGGTTTTGGTGGTCCCGGCGGGGGTGGTTTCCGGGGTGGGCCGCATGGCGGTCCGGGTGGTGGCCCGCGTGGTGGTGGCTGGGATCGTGGGGGCTGGGATCGCGGCGGTTGGGGCGGCGGCTGGGACCGTGGCCCCGGCTGGTACGGACCGCCGCCCTATCCGTATGAGGGATACGGATATGGATATGGCTATCCCGGCTATTACTACCCGTATGGCGGTTATGTCGGTGGCTGGGGTTGGGGTGGCTGGTAAGCCCGGCTGAGGCTTCCTGAAAAAAAGCCTTCTCCCGCAAACGTCTCCTGTTTCTTACGGGCGGTTGGTCATCCTGCTTCTCAGGGCAAGGAGGCTGGCCGCCAGAAGCCCGGCAAATGACAGGGCCGCGAACCATGAAAGCAACCCCATAACAGGCCCCTGCGCGCTCATGGCCAGCCCAAGGGCCGCAAGGGGCAGCCCGAGGCGCATCATGCGTGCAAGGTGCCGGCCGGTGGGGTGGAGCGCGGGTAGCCCGTAGCGCGTGGAGCACAGGCGAGCATGGCCCATAAAGGCGGCCAGCCACAGCATGAGCACAAGCACGAAGGTCATGCGCCGCGCTGCCCCAGCCTATGGCGGGCATAAAGCGCCACGATGGCGGCACCTGCCCCCATGCCATCCACCGCCATATGCAGCCCCGGCTGTGCGCGCAACGCGCCGGGGCAGCACAGCAGGTCTAGCACCGGCAGCCCTGTGCCCAGCAGCCCGACAAGGCCAAGCTGCGCCCGCCATGCCCACTGTGCCTGCCCGCGCAGGGCCTGAAAAAGGGCATGCAGCGTGCACAGGCCCCATGCAGCAAAGAAAATTGCGCTCTCCCAGTCCTCACGCCCGGCCAGGCTTGCAGGCACAAGCCGGTTGCCTTCCAGAAAAGCCAGCATGGCGGCGGGTAGCCCGGCAATGACCGCCACGTTCAGCCCATCAGCCAGCCGGTGCGCCCCTCTGTGGCCCGCATGGCGGCGGCGCTTCATTACAAACAGGACCAGCCCGCTGGCCATGACGGCGGTGCCGCACAGGCCGGACAGGAAATACAGCCACCGCAGGCTCGGCGGGGCAAAACGGGCATAATGCACCCCGTGCATGAACTGCATGGTGCGGGCCATGGGGGTGGCTGTTGTGTCGACCGGGAGGGGGCTGCCCCCGGGCAGGCTGAAATCGGCATGGCCGCGGGTCAGGAACGCGCTGCTGGCATCGCCTGCGAAGATGGAGACACGCTGCGGCGCAAAAAGGATGAAACCCGGCTCCTGCCCCGGCAGGCTGGCGCGCGCCCGGGCCAGCATGGAGGCAAGCGGCAATGCCGTCATGTCCGGCATCAGGGCAGGGGGCGGCGCAGGCACCAGCACGGACCGCGCGGGGCGGGGGGGCGCGGGCACGATCATGTCCGCCTTAACCAGCACGCCCGTATAGGCCATCATCGCCATGAAGGGCAGGAACAGCACGCCCGCCAGCAGATGCGCATCAAGCCATGCCCGCAGTCGGGCTGCGGTGAGGCGCAGCAGGATGATATCGGGCAGCAACGCGTGGATATGAATGACAACGCCGGATATGATGGCAACCAGAAGGGCGATTCCGGCAATGTTGACAATAACCGTGCCCATCTGCGGACCGAGAAACAGGGTATGGTGAAAATTGTAGAACAGCCCGCCCCCCGCTGTAACCCGCGCTGGTATGACGGCACCCGTAGCCGGGTCGAGCCGCGCGCCAATAAATTCGTGGCCGTTATAATGCAGCACGTCCAGCGTGGATGAGCGGGCTGACGGCAGCGCGATAAAGGCCGATACGCCACGCGCCTGCTCGGCTGCGACCACACGCGCCGCCGCATCGAGTGCTCGGGCGCTGGGGGGAACAAGGGTGGCCAACTGCACTTCTGGCTGCATCCAGCGCGTGATTTCCATATTGAACGCCGCCACGCTGCCGGTGGCGAAAATGCAGGTCAGCACCAGCCCGGCCATGTAGCCAAGCCAGCCATGCAGCCAGCCAAGGCGGGTACGCAGGGTTTCGCGCATCAGGCTGCAAACAGCCTCAGGCCTGCGGCAAGGCCGCCACAGGCCCCCAGCATCAGCAGCCCCGCATGCCCCTTCCATGCGCCAAAACCCACGACCACCATGACCGGCAGGCCAAAAAGCGCGATCATCTGCCCCAGATGAATGCGGTCAGGGCCGCCAGTACCAGCGGCAATACCCGCCACCAGCAGGCGGGCAACGCCATAGGCCAGCAGGCAGGCGACTATGGCGCAGATCACCCTGTTGCGGTCAAGGCGTGCGGCGCGCGCGCGCCGGTCAGGGGCCACGGTGGCCCCTGGATGAGGAGCAGGTTCATTAATGCGACGCATTTGCATTGTATGCCTATGCCACACAATGCCCCACCCTGCGAAGCCCTGGAGTGATATTATTCTGCTTCCGCCCTGTCCGACAAAGCATGATGTCAAAAAACGCCTTCAATTCAGCGTAGCGCTTCACCCAGGCTGCACCGTAGGTGGCGTGAGGCGGCCGGGATTGGCTTTCCAGTCACGCAGGGCTTCCTCGCAATAGGGCAGCACCTCGAACAGGGCCATGGCCCCGAGTGCGCCCAGAGCGTAGCGCAGGCCCAGCGGCACGCGCTTGAGGTGGATGGGACGCGAGCGGATCACCTTGCGCCCCAGCAGCGCCTGAAGCTGCGGCCAGTGCAGCACGGCAATCAGGGCCACGGCCAGCAGCGGCACCATTTCCAGGAAGCTGTGCACATGCTGCTCGACGGGTTGCACCTCGCGCCGGGTTACGGCGTAGCTGACATCCCACATCGCCGTGGCTTCATGCACGAAAAACGCGGCAATCATCAGCGACAGCACGGGTGCGTCGATTTCCAGGAACAGGCCCGCCAGCACGGGGAAGGCCGCCTCGCCGAGCATGAGCAGATGGATGCCGGTTTCCTTCAGTCCCGTCGTGTGCTCGATATCCGTGCGGCGGTGGCACCACCAGTCGGTCAGGCCCGCAGCCAGCCACAGCGGAATGACAAAATACTGGATCATCTTGCGCGCGACCTGCCGTGTCGTGTCGGTCTCGGCGGGTTCGCGCTCACGGGGTTCGGGGTGGGATGCAGGCGGGGCTGCATGCGCCGTGGCCACGGGGGCATCGGCTGCAACCCTGCGCCCGCGCCACCAGGCCACGAAACCGGCCCCCAGCGTGGCCGCACCCGCGCACAGCATGGTCGTGGCGTAATAGCGCAGGAAGGTCGGGTTCTTCGTCATCAGGCTGCCCTCCCTTTACGGCGCCGCGCGGTGGGGGGCTTTGGCAAACAGGGCGATGATGGCCGGGCAGAAGGCCGTGAGGTCATGCGGGTCGCGCGAGGTGACCAGCGTGCCATCGCACACCACCCCCCGGTCCACCCAGTGCGCGCCAGCATTGGTCAGGTCCATGCGCAGCGATGGCCACGAGGTGAGCGTGTGCCCGCGCACGCCTCCGGCGTCGATCAGCGTCCATGCGCCGTGGCAGATGGCGGCAATGGGCTTGCCCGCCTGCACGAAGGCCCGCACGAAGGTCCGCACGAAGCCTGCGGCCTGCGCGTCCATGCGCAGGTGGTCGGGGCTGGTCGTGCCACCGGGCAGGACGAGGCCATCAGAATTATTGGCCTTTGCCTCGTTTACCGGCATGTCCACATGCAGCAGCCGCGTGGGGTTGACATCGGTCTTCATGGCCTGGATTTCACCCGCTTCAGGGGCGACAGGCACCGTGTGGGCACCCGCCGCGCGCAGGGCTGCCGCCGGTTCGTTCAGTTCCACATCCTCCACGCCATGGGTCGCCAGGAAGGCAATGCTGCGGCCCGCCAGCGTGCCGTGGGCCGTGGAGGGCCATGGGCTGGCATGATGTGTGGATGGGGCTGACATCGCGCCGGATGCATGGAGGGACATGACTGTTCTCCGTGTGCTGTAAAACAAGGTATTGCTGCGGGTGGGGCCTGCACGCCCGTTGCAAGGGTATTGGGCAGGCAGACGGGCTGCCTGCCGTAAAAGTTTTGCATGAATGATTTATTTTCAGGCATTTTTTCAGCGCCCACCCTGAATCAGGATGACCGCTTACTTCGTATCGTGCGGCTTTGAGCAGGGGCCGGTGGTGCGCCCCTGCGCGGGGGGGTCGCTGGCGGGAAAGCTCTCGTCAAGCGCTTCGTCCCGGCCCTCGTTTTCGTGTTCTTGGGCAGGGGTGGGCTGTTTTTCTTCCTTGGGGTCGGGGCTGGTGTTCATGAT
>NZ_JABJWC010000050.1 GCF_013155395.1 Komagataeibacter melomenusus
TTGTATCCATGCGGTCGGGTTTCTGCCTGCTTGCTGTCGGATGGGGGCCGGTGCGCATGACCGGGCCGTTATGAAAAAGCGTAAGGTCGAACCGGGGAGCGCCCCAGTATTAACATGGCGCGTGAATGGAATAAGTTAGGGAATGTAACATCCTGCGCGGCAGGTGGAAGGGCCAAAACCGCCAAACGTTTCATAACCGGTTCTTTTGTGCGGCGGTGTGGTCATGACCACTCACCGCCGCCCCCGCATTGGGCGCAAGCCGGAGCAGGACGGGCAGCGCGAGCATGGCGACAGCGCCGCACAGGATGAAGGTCAGGCGGTAGTCCTGCATCTGGAGCGCGGGGGGCAGCACCAGCCGTGCCGAGGTCAGCACGCCGGCCGCAAAGCATATGCCCAGCGTGAGCATGACCTGCTGGGCGGTGGAATACAGGCTCGTTGCCGCCCCCATGCGCGCGGGTGGCATGTCGGCATAGGCGATGGTGTTGTAGCCGGTGTACACTGCGGTCTGCCCCATGCCGTTCAGGGCCAGCAGCACCAGCAGCACGGCCATGCCCATGCCGGGGTTGTACAGGGCCAGCAGCAGGCACGTGCAGGGCAGGCTCAGGCTGCTGGCGCACATGACGGCACGATAGCCCCGGGCGCGGTACAGCGAGGGGGCGCCAAAGCGCATGGCCAGCGCGCCAACGGGTATGATGAAGGTGATCAGCCCGCTCTGCGCCGCACTCGCGCCAAAGCGTGTCTGGAGCAGGGAAGGCAGGAGAAAGATGACGGCGCCCGTGGCGATGCGCGTGCACGCGCCTGCCAGGACCGAGATGCGGAAGGTGCTCACCCGCAGCAGCGACAGGTCAAGCAGCGGGTGGGCGAGCCTGCTGGCGTGGCGGATATAGGCCACGCTGCATACCGGCGGCAGCACGAGCAGGGCGCAGGCCACGATGCGGGCGGTGCCGGAATGGGTCAGCAGTTCCAGCCCGAAGATCAGTCCCGCGAGCCCCAGCGCGCACCACACGTTGCCTTTCAGGTCAAATGGCGGGGGGTGCGGCAGGCGCACCTGCGGAATGAACCGCCCGATCAGCCCGATGGCCAGCAGCCCGAGGGGGATGTTGACGTAGAATATCCATCGCCATGACAGCAGCGAGGTCAGCACGCCGCCCAGCACCGGGCCCGCCATGGGGCCGATGGTGGCGGTGAGCATGACCCACGCCATGGCCGACATCAGCTCCGACTTGGGCACGTTCTGCAGGATCACGAGTCGGCCCACCGGCACCATCATTGCCCCGCCCAGCCCCTGCACCAGCCGTGCGAGCGCCAGCACGGGCAGGTTGGGCGCAAGCCCGCCCAGCAGCGAGCCGCCAAGGAACACGATGATGGCCCAGCGCAGCGTGGTCCGGTTGCCGAACCGCTCGGCAATACGGCCCGAGGCCGGGATCAGGGCGGCAAGCCCCAGCATGTAGACCGTAAGCGTGATGCTGGTCTGCGGAATATCGACCTGGAAGTCGGTTGCCATGGCGGGCAGCGCCGTGGTCAGCGCCGTGCCATCGATCTGTTCCATCATCATCAGGCTCGACACGATCAGTGCCATGAGCCTTTTGCGCCGTGGAGAAAGCGGGGGCACGGCGGCGCCAGGTGCGGGTGATTTGGTTCGGGCTGTCGTCAAGGAGGGCATCGTCATGCATGATAGTAGGGGTACGGAACTGCAAGCGCCATCGTGGCGTTATGGGTCCACGCTACAAAACAGCGATATTACGGAGTGTGAATGATGTCGGAAGACAAGGCAAAAAACATCGAGACCAAGGCCGAAGGCATGGTTGATGAAGGCATTGGCCGCCTGAAGGACGCCGCAGGTGGCCTGACGGGCAATGTGGGCATGCAGGCCGAAGGCAAGGTCGACCAGCTTTCAGGCATGGCGCGGCAGGAATTCGCCGATCTGTATGATGAAGGCGAAGGCAAGCTCGAGCGCGCCGTGACCTTCGTGCGCGAACGCCCGCTGTTTTCCCTTGGTATCGCGGCAGTGCTCGGCACCATCATGGGGCTGATTTTCATCCCCCGCCGCAAGGGCTGATCACGGCTCGAGTCGTTTTTTTTCATTTTAAGGGACTCGATGAGTCCACAGCATCTTGCACAACCGTGCATAAAAATGGTTTCCATCCTTCCAGAACATGAATCTGGTGCGAATCGGGCCTGAACCCCCGATTCGCACCATGACGGGAAGGACTGGATGCCGGATTACACGCTTGAGCACGCCCATGGGGGACGGGTCGCCGGTGTCGATGAAGTCGGTCGCGGCCCGCTGGCTGGTCCGGTCGTGGCGGCGGCGGTCATGTTCCTCTCGGGCGTGCCGGGCAATCTGGCCAACACGCTTGATGACTCGAAAAAGCTCAGGCCAAAGGTCCGGCAGCAGCTTTATGATGCGCTGCATCAGGCCCCCGATGTCCTGATCGGGGTGGGGGCGGCCTCCGTGGCCGAAATCGAACACCACAATATCCTGCGCGCGTCATGGATCGCCATGCAGCGCGCGGTCGGCCGCCTGCCGCAATGGCCCGAACTGGTCCTGGTCGATGGCAACGCCGCGCCCGATTTCGGGTGCCCGGCGCAATGCGTCGTGGGGGGCGATGCGATCAGCCTGTCCATTGCCGCGGCCTCGGTCGTGGCCAAGGTCGTGCGCGACCGGGCCATGGAGCGCCTGGCACAGCGCTGGCCCGCCTATGGCTGGGAGCGCAATGCGGGCTACGGCACGCCCGTGCACCGCGCGGGGCTGATGGCCCACGGCGTCAGCCCCCATCATCGGGCGGCCTTCGGCACGGTGCGCCGCATCATGCAGGCTTCCGGTCCTTCTTCCTTACATTCAAGCGCGGAGCAGCCATCATGCTGAACAATTCATGAGCGGTGCGGTAATGATGGAATTGCCCCTTGACCAGGTGCTGCGCGGTGACTGCGTGGAAATGATGCGGACCCTGCCCGCAGGCTCGATCGACTGCGTGTTCGCCGATCCGCCCTATAACCTCCAGCTCAAGGGTGAGTTGCGCCGCCCCGATGACAGCGTGGTCGATGGCGTGGATGACGACTGGGACAAATTCGCCGACCTGCGGGCCTATGACGAATTCACCCGCGCCTGGCTGACCGAGGCGCGGCGCGTGCTGCGCAAGGATGGCACGATCTGGGTCATCGGCTCGTATCACAACATCTTCCGCATCGGCGCGATTTTGCAGGACCTGGGGTTCTGGATCCTCAATGACGTGATCTGGCGCAAGTCCAACCCCATGCCCAACTTCCGCGGGCGGCGCTTCACCAACGCGCATGAAACGCTGATCTGGGCCGCACGCGGGCCGGACAGCCGCTACCGCTTCAACTACCAGGCCATGAAGGCACTCAATGATGACGTGCAGATGCGCTCGGACTGGTACCTGCCGCTATGCACCGGCGGCGAGCGGCTGCGCAACGAGCACGGCCTGAAACTGCACCCCACCCAGAAGCCCGAAAGCCTGCTGCACCGCGTGCTCGTGGCCTCGACCAATGTGGATGACGTGGTGCTCGACCCCTTTACTGGCACCGGCACCACCACGGCCATGGCGCGCAGGCTGCGCCGCCGCTTTATCGGCATCGAGCGCCACCCCGACTATGCCGAGGCCGCGATCGGCCGCGCCCGGCGCGAAAAACCCGTGCCGCTCGACAGCGTGCTGACCACTCCCGCCCGGCGCGAAAGCCCGCGCGTGCCCTTTGGCGTGCTGGTCGAGCGTGGCATGGTGCCGGCGGGCACCGTGCTCATGGACCGGCAGAAGCGCGTGCGCGCCACGGTCTCGCCCGATGGCACGCTGGTCAGCGGGCGGCACCGGGGCTCCATTCACAAGATGGGGGCGACGCTGACCAACGCGCCCTCGTGCAATGGCTGGACGTTCTGGTATTTCGAACACGAAGGCGAACTGGTGCAACTCGATACGCTGCGCAGCGAGATCCGGGCGGAGCAGGCAGCCGTCGCCTCCTGATGGCGGGGGAAGGCAGGGTGGCATGAACCGGCGCCCCGACCCTGACGGGCCGCATGGCCTGCCCGGCATGAAATGGAACCCAGGCCGCCATGCGGCGCTGCTGACCGGGGAATACCTGTTCAGCCAGCTCATTCCCTATATCGGCAACAAGCGCAAGCTGCTCGGCCTGATTGCGCAGGCCATCGCGGCCACGGGCGAGGCGCCGCACGGCACCGACTTCATCGACCTGTTTGCCGGCACCGGCGTGGTGTCGCGCCTGGCCAAGCAGCTTGGCTTTCGCGTGCTGTGCAATGACTGGGAGCCCTATAGCGAGCAGATCAACCGCTGTTACGTGGTCCAGTCGCGCGCGCCGGTCTTTCATGGCGGGCGTGACTACGGGCAGGTCATGGCGGAACTCAATGCCCTGCCGCCGCTTGAGGGCTGGATCACCCGCCACCTGTGCCCTGATGATGACGTGCAGTACGACACCGCGCGCGACCGGATGTTCTACATGCGCAAGAATGGCATGCGCATCGACGCCATCCGCACGCAGATTGCGCGCTGGGAATACGATGGCCTGCTCGATGCCGGGCAGAAAGCCTGCCTGCTGGCCCCGCTGCTGTACAGCGCCAGCTACAACAGCAATACCAGCGGGCTGTTCAAGGGGTTCCATCGTGGCTGGGGCGGGCGCACGGGCACGGCGCTGTATCGCATTGCCGCCGACCTCATGCTGCGCCCGGCCGGGTTTATTGATAACGGGCATGAGCACAGGGTGCTGCGCATGGATGCCCACGCCCTGGCCGCCAGCCTGGCGGGGGAGGTGGGGGAGGCAGCCATCGCCTATATCGACCCGCCCTACAACCAGCACCCCTACGGCGCCAATTACCACGTGCTCAATACCATCGCCCTGTGGGATAGCCCGCCCCTTGCCCCCAAGATTACCGGGCGCGACAAGGCCGCCATACGCCAGGACTGGCGCACCGAGCGGCGCAGCCCCTACAACCATCGCAGGCAGGCGCTTGCAGCCTACCGGCACCTGCTCTCGGTGCTTGATACGCGCTGGATCGCCACGAGCTACAGCACCGATGGCTTCATTGCGCTCAAGGACATGCTGCGGGCCAATTGCGAGCGGGGCGCGGTGCAGGTCTTTACCCGCCCCTACAAGCGCTACCGCGTCAGCCGCCAGCGCTATTCCGCCCGCCCGCTGACGCTGGAATTCGTCGTGCTGACCAATACCCGCCGCCCGCCAGACCGTACGGCTGACGAGATATGGCACGAGGTCACCACCCTTGAGGCCGAGCTGAACGGGGATTCCTGAACAGGCCCCCCGCAGTCAGCCAGCCCCGATGGGCCTAGCTGCCGCCAAAGCCAAGGAACCCGATCGACGGATCGGCATGGCCGCCCGAGGCATCATAGCGCCGGTCGGGGGAGGCGGTGGTCGAGGCATGCCGGGGCATGGTGAGCGGCGGGGTATCGTCCTCGCCACTTTCAAGGTTGTTGGAGGCGAAATGCGGGTCGGCATCGGAGAAGGTGCGCATCGACAGCAGCAGGAAGGTGATGTCGTTGCGGTTGAGGTCGATCGCCATGTCGAGCGGCGTCTGGCCTAGCTGGTTCTGGGCCGTCATGTCAGCGCCGCGGTTCAGCGCTTCCTTCGCCGCGCCCAGGCTGCCACGGTTGATGGCATCGAACAGCGCATTGGTCGGGTTCATGTCGGAATTGGCATGGCCGTGCTCTTCCTCGCGCGATTCAGCGCCGGGGAGTGCCGCTGGCGGGGCTGCGGCCTTGGCCGCGCGGCGTTCCTCGGCCTTCTTGGCGGCATCGGCGGCTTCGGCCTCGGCTTCAGGGTCTTCGGCATCCTGCGCATGCGCCACATGCAGCGGCATGCACACGGCAGGAAGGCCCGCGAACAGGGCGGCGACAAGAAGATATATACCGGATCTGGAAATCATGTCCTGTCCCGAGAGTGAGCGTTCAGCCAGCCGCGCAACAGCCCTGCGCGGCCTGCCGGTTCTGCTGATTACCGCAAAATGATGGTTGATGCGACGATTAATCCACTTTCCCGCCACCGTGGCCGGAAAAGCCAGTTCAGCCAGCACCGTAAGCCTATCAGGGTGTTGTGGCTGAAGCGTGTGTCAGAACGCCGCCTTTTTGAAAAAAGGCAGCACCCCGGAACCTTTGTTGTTTTTTAACAATTATTTACGGCCATGTCGTTCCTCAGGGCCGGCTTTCGCGCCACCATGCCATGAACACCATCAGCAGTACGAACAGCCCCATGGCCCAGGCTGGCAGCACGGCACTGGCCTGCTGACCCGATACGCTGTGGGCATTGCGGGCGGGAAAGGCAAAGCGGCTGGCTGATGATGCGTGGCTTCCATCCGCCATCACCATCTCCGGCACGGAGGGGGCCTGCGCGTCCGCGCCCAGCCAGTGCACGCCGCCGCCGGTCGCCGCCGCCATGGGGCCAAGCACGGAAGCCGTGGCCCGCAGGTCGGCAAACTCCAGCGGGTCTTCCGCGCGCGGAGCGGCGAAGGCTTCATGCCCCGCGTCATCGCGCACGGTCCATATGCCCTCCTGCGTGGCGGGCAGGCGCGCGCGGGCGAGGCCGGTATTGCCCGCAGGTTCGAGAGTTACATTCTGGCTGGTGCCATCAGGCGCCGTGACATGCACCACCGGCGCGGGCCCGGTCGTGACCGAGCGGCGGGTGATGGTCATCTGCCCTGCCGTAATGCTCGCCTCAAGCTGGTTTTCCTCAAGTTCGGGCTCTTTCATCAGCCAGTGCGAGATGCGGCGCAGCAGTTCGGATTGCGGGCCGCCGCCCCCCTCGCCATGCGACCACAGCCAGGCCTGGTCGGACATGAGAAAGGCCACGCGCCCCTTGTCCGCATGGTCGAGCACCAGCAGGGGCTGGTGCTCGGGGCCGGTCATCAGCACCTCGCCCCGGGCGGAATCGCTGCGCAGGCTGCGATACCAAGGCCCCCAGCCCGGCCTGCCCCCCGCATGCTCGGGCGCGCCCGGCAGGCCGGAGGTGACCGGGTGGCGCATGCCGGTTTCGGTCAGGTCAGGCTGGAAGCGCCTGATGGCCATGCCCGCATCCGTGGTCACGTGCGCGGGCAGGATATCGGAAAGCGGGGTGTCCTGCAGTGATCCGGCGGTGAGGAATTCCGGCCCGCCAATCAGCAGCAGCCCGCCCCCCTCGCGGATGTGGTTGACGATGTTGCGCAGATAGGCCTCGGGCAGGATGCCGCGGTTTTCAAACCCGTCGAGAATGATGAGGTCGAACTGCCCCACCTTCTGCTGGAACAGTTCATTGACGGGGAAGGCGATCAGCGCCAGGTCGGAAAGCGGCGTGCCGTCATCACGGTCAGGCGGGCGCAGGATGGTGAAGTGCACGAGGTCAACCGAAGGATCGGCCTTGAGCAGCCGCCGCCACACGCGCTCGCCCTGGTTGGGCGTGCCGGACACCAGCAGCACGCGCAGCCGGTCGCGCACGCCGTTGATGCGGATGACATCGCGGTTGTTGCGCGTCGAGACCTCGCCGGGCAGTTCGGGGGCCGACAGGCCCACAAGCATTTCACCGGGATGGGTGACGGGCAGGGTAATGTCCTGTGGCGCGCCAATCTTCACGGGGCGGGTCAAGGTGGCGCCATCGCCCTGGGTGAGTGTCAGTTGCGTGCTCGCCCCCGGCCGGGCGGGGGCGCCCTGGTCATCAATCTGCACGCGGATGGTCACGTCCTTGCCCACAATGGCAAAGGGCGGGGCCTGCAGCACGCGCAGGTGGCGGTCGGTTTCCTCGCCTTTGCCAGTCAGCAGCACGTGCAGCGGCAGGCGCGTGCGGTGGCCGTGGCCATCATCGGGGTTGAGCGTGTCGGGCACGGCGGCGGGCACGTCATGGTCCTCGCCATCGGTAATCAGCACGGCGCCTGCCAGGCGCGAGGGTGGAATATCGGCCGCCGCCTGCTGCAGGGCTGCAAACAGCCGCGTGCCGCCATGCTGTGCCTCGCGCACGGTCACGATGCGCGGCACGAGGCCGGGCACGCGGTTCATGGCCGCCTGCACGCGGGCCGCCGCATTGCGCGCCATCTCGCTCCGGCCGCGCTCGTTCATCGAGGCCGACTGGTCCACCACCACAAGGGCTGTTTCAGGCAGGGGGTGCCATGTCTCGGTAATGCGCTGGGGGTTGTACAGCCATAAGGCAACGCCCAGCCCGGCCAGCAGCCGCCACACGCTGCCGCGCACGCGGCGGGCCAGGCCCCAGATGGCCAGGGCCACGCAGGCGGCCAGCAGCAGGTTGATGCCCCACGGCGGCACAAGCGGGCTGAGCGCCATCATGTGGCGCGACAGGTCAGGCATGCCGCTTACTCCCCAAGCCGTTTGAGCAGCGCAGGCACATGCACCTGGTCCGCCTTGTAGTTGCCGGTCAGGGCATAGATCACGGCATTCACGCCAAAACGGTAGGCCGTGACACGCTGCTCCGCCCCGTCGGGCACAGGGGCGTAGGGCGTGTTGCCCGTGTCATCCACCGCCCAGGCATGCGCCCAGTCATTGCTGCCGATAATGACCGGGCTGACCCCGTCATTGGTGCTGTCGCCCTCCTGCGCCACCCATACGGGCATGCCATCGTACCGGCCGGGAAAATCATGCAGCAGGTAGAAGGTGTGCGAGAGCACATGATGGCTGTCGAGCCGGGTGAGCGGCGGAATGTCCAGCCCTGCCGTCATGCGTTTCAGCGCTGCGGCCGTGCCCGGCGCCGTGCCGGTATAGCTGGCGGCACTGTCGGGCGCGGTGGCGGGATCCTGGCCCTGTGTGTCGATCAGCAGGATGCCGCCGTGGCGCATATAGGTGTTGAGTGCTGCCGTGCGGGCCGGGCTGGTGGGGGCATCGGGCGTGACCGGCCAGTAGATGAGCGGGTAATAGGACAGGTCATCCCGTTCCGGCGTCACGCCATCGGGGTGGCCCAGCACGGCAGAGGTGCGGGCATTGACGTAGTCCGACAGGCCCTGAAGCCCTTCCTTCGAGACATCGTCGATCTCGGAGTGACCGGTCACGATATAGGCCAGCCGGGTTTCGAGCGCGGCCCGCGGCACGTCGGGCGGTATGTCATCGGCTGCCTGCGCGTGGGGGGCGGCCATGCCCATGGCGCAGCACAGGGCCAGCGCCGCAAGCCCGCGCCCGCGCCATTGCCGCCCGCGCTGTATGATGCTGGCCAGCCCGTCGGCCAGCAGCAGCAGGGCGGCCAGCACGAGCAGTCCCGGCCCGATGGACAGGTCAGCCACCTGCCCGCGCAGGTCGGACACGGTGCCGATGGGAGGCTGGGCGGCAAGCGCTGCCGGGTCATCGCCCACATTGAGCGCGCGGCGGCTGTTGCGCGGGCCGTACAGCCCCGGCGGGTGTTCGGGGCTGGGGGCGGTGTGGCCAAAGGCATCGGCCCGCAGCGCCTGCGCGCCCGCGGGCGGGGCGACCAGCGTGCCGTCGCCATCAAGCGCCATGTAGGGGGCGAGCATGGTGGCGCCAGCGGGTGTCTCGATGCCTGAGGCCTGATCGATCAGGTGCTGGAGCATGCCCACGAACAGGCCGGAAAGCGGCAGGTTCGACCATTCCGCCGTGCTGGTTACATGGAACAGCACGACCTGCCCCGCGCCCAGTGCGGCGTGGGTGACCAGCGGCGTGCCATCATCGAGCCGCGCCCAGCTATGGCTGTCCAGATCGGTGGAAGGCTGGGCCAGCACCTGCCGCGACACCGTGACATCGGCCGGGATGTCCAGGTCATGGAACGGGGACGAAGCGGGGAAGGGGGCCAGATGTTCAGGCCTGCTCCATGACATGGCCCCGCCCAGTTCGCGCGCGCCTGCCATGAGCGGTACGGGCAGGAGCGGGTCGGCGGCCTGTGGCTGTGGCGCATCGCCACCGCCATCCGTGGTATCCGTGCCCTGAATGAGCAGCGGGCCGGCAAAGCGGATCAGCGTGCCGCCCGCGCGCACCCAGGCTGCGACTTTCTTGCGGTTTTCGGGGCTGCCCAACGTGCCATCGGGCGCGATGATGACCGAAAGCGGGCGCGCGAGCAGCGTATCGAGGTCGCCCTCGCGCAGTTCAGCCGTAGGTTGCAGCGCGCGGCGCAGGTAGAACAGGCTGCCCATCAGCGGCGTGTCGGAACTGCCGGTTGCAATCAGCCCCACCGGGCGCTGGCGCTCGCGTTCATCAAGCAGGCGGAGGCCCGCGGGCCCGGCCATGCCCTCGAGGGCGAGGTGATCGACCTTGTTGCGCAGTTCGGCCGGCAGGTCGGGGGCGAGATCGGCATGGTCGGCGCCCGCGGGCAGGTTGACCGGCAGCAGGCCCAGCGTGCCGCCGGTTGCGGTTTCAAGGCGGAGCTGGCCCGTGCGGGGGTGGTCACGCGGCACGGTGCGCAGGCGCGTGGCCAGGCTGGCCTGCGTGCTGGCAGGTGGGGCGAGCAGCATGATGTCGGATTGCGGCACCTGCATGTCATGCACGGGGCCGATGGCGGCAAGTGCTGCGGCAAACCCCGTGTCACCTGCCGTGGCCAGCCCGTCGGCCACATAGATGACCGGCCCGCGCCAGCCCTGGCCCGCAAGGGCTGTGAGCGCATGGGTGGCCGCAAGGCGGTCGGTGGGCCAGGCGCGGGGCAGCATCGGGTCGATCTGGCCGCGCAGCAGGTCGGCCTGCAGGGCGGGCTGGACCGTGATGGGGTCGAGCGCGTCGTTGCGCGCGGTCAGCAGCAGGCGCGCGGTGTGGCCGGTGCGGGCAAGGTGGTCGAGCAGGCCATCAAGCGCGTGGAGGCGCTGCGACCACGTGCCCGCCGCAGCCCAGCCGTTATCAAGCACGATCAGGCAGTCGGCATCGGGCAGGCCGCCCTGCCCGCGCGGAAAGACCGGCTGCGCCAGCCCCAGCACCAGCCCCAGCACCGCCAGGCAGCGCAGCAGCACGCGCCACAGCGGGGCGGAGGTCGCATCAGGCGGCGGGGCGGCAAGTGTTGCAAGCAGCCGCATGGGCGGGAAGGACTGCGTGCGCGGCGCGGGCGGGCGGGCATGCAGCAGCCACCACACGGCGGGCAGGGCCAGCAGGCCCAGCAGCATCCACGGTGCGAGCAGGATCATGAGCGCCCTCCCGCCGCAAGCAGGGTGTGCAGCGCCATCAGCGCCGCAAGGGGGGGCTGGTCGGTCATGTGCAGCACCGGCGGGCTGCCCGCGGCCATGCACAGCGTGCGCAACTGCGCCTGGTGGCGCTGCCAGATCACGGCATAGTCCTGTTGCAGCGTGGGGCTGCCATAAAGCAGGCGGCCCGTGTCTTCCTCCACGCCGGTAAAGCGGGTGGGGCCGGAATAGGGCAGGGTGGTCTCCGCCGGGTCGAGGGTTTCCACCAGCGTGGCGATGGCCTGCCGCGTGGCTAGCAGGCGCAGGAAGCCCTGCAGTTGCGCAGGCGGATAAAGCCCGTCGCCAAACAGCAGCACGCGGCTGCGGGCGGGAATGGCCGCGGCAGGGGGCAGGTCAGGCATATCGGGCGCCTGGCGCAGGGCGGTGAGCAGCGCATGGGCCATCTGTTCGAGCGCGCGGTGGCCGTGCAGGCGCAGCGGCGGCGTTGCGGGGCTGGTGGCCAGCAGGCGGATCTGCTCGCCCTGCCGCAGCAGCATGGCCGCACTGGCCAGCGCCAGCAAAAAGGCCCGCTCGGCCTTGGGCGGCAGGGCGGGATCAGAATGCCAGCGCATGGAGGCGCTATTATCGCACCAGATGCATATGGTGTGGGGAGTCTGGGCTTCGCGCTCGCGCACGAAGGCCCGGTCACTCCGCGCCGACTGCCGCCAGTCAATCGCGCTGGCCGCCTCGCCCTGTGTGGCAGGGCGGTATTGCCAGAACTCGTCGCCCTGGCCCGCCTTGCGCCGCGCATGGCTGCCCTGGCCCACCGTGCGCGCCAGGCGTTCGGCAGCCACGAGCAGGGCGGGCAGCCTGCCTGCCAGGTCATCGGCCAGCGCGGTGGCGGTGATGGCGTTGCGCGGCAGGAACCCCGCCTGCGCCGCCTCCGGCGCGGGGCGGGATGCGCCGGGCGCGCGGGCCGTATTCGGGATCAGCCGTGACAGGAAGGAGGGAAAGACGGCCAATGTCAGCCGATCCGTCCGGCCAGCGTATCGATCAGCGTGGACAGGCGCAGGTTTTCCGCCCGCGCGGTAAAGGACAGCGCCATGCGGTGGGCCAAAATGGGGTGGGCCAGCGCCACCACGTCCTCGATGGTGGGGGAAAGCCTGCCATCCAGCAGGGCGCGGGCACGGGTGGCCAGCATCAGCGCCTGTGCGGCACGCGGGCCCGGCCCCCAGGCCACGGCCTCGCGGATGGCGGGGTCATCGCTGGTCTCGGGGCGTGCCGCGCGCACGAGGCGCACGATCGCATCGACCACCTGCTCGCCCACCGGCAGGGCGCGCACCAGTGCCTGCGCCTCGATCACGTCAGCCGCCGTGAGCACGGGGCTGGCGGTGGTGGTGGTGGTGCCGGTGGTGGCCAGCAGCATGGCGCGCTCGGCCTCGGCGGTGGGGAAGTCGAGCGTGACCTGCATCAGGAAGCGGTCAAGCTGCGCCTCGGGCAGGGGGTAGGTGCCTTCCTGCTCGATGGGGTTCTGGGTGGCCAGCACATGGAAGGGGCGGGGCAGCGGGTGGTTGGTGCCCGCAATCGCCACCTCGCGCTCCTGCATGGCCTGCAGCAGGGCCGACTGCGTGCGCGGGCTGGCGCGGTTGATCTCGTCGGCCATGAGCAACTGGCAGAACACCGGCCCCGCCACGAAGCGGAAGCTGCGGCGGCCGGCCTCGTCCTCATCCAGGATTTCGCTGCCCAGAATATCGGCGGGCATGAGGTCGGGCGTGAACTGCACGCGCCGCGCGTCCATGCCCAGCACGTGACCCAGCGTTGTGACCAGCAGCGTCTTGCCCAGCCCCGGCGCGCCCACCAAAAGCGCGTGCCCGCCCGCCACGATGGTGGTCAGCACCAGGTCGATCACCCGGTCCTGCCCCAGTATGACGCGGCCGATTTCCGCCCGTGCCGCGCGCAGGCGCGCGCCCATGTCCTCGGCCCGGGCCGCGATCTGCGCGCCGGTCAGGGAGGGGGGGGATGTCATGCCCGCCTGCGGCGCTGCATGGAGGGGGGAGGTATCATCCATGGTCATCATTCCAACAGTCTGACAGGTCCGGGGGTTTCATCAAGGCAGTGTTGATCCCTATATCAAGTCCAGCAGCTTCCATAGTGTCGGGTTAACGCAATTGATGGACGATTTCGAGACAGGACAGAACCCGCCGGCCCGCGCGCCGGGGCAGGCGGGAACATGCGGCGCGCTGCCGTTCGTGATCAGGCGCGACGGAACGTGGCTGTACCGTGGCTCCCCCATCCGCCGCAAGCCGATGGTCTGCCTGTTCGCCTCCACCCTGCGGCGTGATGCGCAGGGCGGCTTCAGGCTCCAGACGCCGGTGGAGCAGGGCACGATCGAGGTGGAGGACGCCCCCTTCGTGGCCAACCACCTTGAATGGCACGGCTGCGGGCGGGGGCAGGTGCTCTCGTTTCGCACCAATGTCGATCAGGTCATCTGCGCAGGCCCCGACCACCCGATTCGATGTGACTGGAACGTGCCGTGCGAAGGCTGTGGCACTGGCCCCGTGCCCTACCTGCATGTGCGCGACGGCGATGGCGCGCTGCCCATCGAGGCCCGCATCGCCCGCCCGGTGTACTACGAACTCGCCGCCCTTGCAGTGGAGGGGCACTGCCAGGGCGTGCCCTGCCTTGGTGTGTGGAGCCAGCACGTATTCTTCCCGCTGGCCGCCGTAGAGGCGGCTTCGTGACCAGCCCGCTCGCCACGCTGGCCCACGCCATGCCCGGGGTGCTGCAACAGCTTGACCGGATCTGGACCGTCATCCCCGATGCAAGACTGGTGGGCGGCGCGGTGCGCGACCTGCTGCGCGGGCAGGCGGTGGCCGATATCGACCTGGCCTGCGCCGCCCCGCCCGATGCGGTGATGGCCATGCTGAAGGCTGCGGGAATACGGGTCGTGCCCACCGGCCTTGCGCATGGCACGGTTACCGCCGTCATCGACCGCCGCCCCTTCGAGATCACGACCCTGCGGCGCGATGAGGAAACCGATGGCCGCCACGCCACCGTGGCCTGGACGCAGGACTGGCGCGAGGATGCGGCACGGCGTGACTTCACCATCAACGCCATGTCATGCGACAGCGCGGGCGTGGTGCATGATTATTTTGGCGGCCAGGCCGACCTTGCGGTAGGCTGCGTGCGTTTTGTAGGCGATGCCCGCCTGCGCATTACCGAGGATGCGCTGCGGGTCCTGCGCTTCTTCCGCTTTCAGGCCCGTTATGGCCGCGGCCAGCCGGACCCGCAGGCGATCGCTGCCATCACGGATCTTGCCGCGCTGATCGACCGCCTCTCGGTCGAGCGGATATGGTCGGAACTGCGGCGCATCCTGACAGGTCCCGAAGTGGTGCGCACGCTACGGCAGATGCACGATTGCGGCGTGCTGGCCCACGTTCTGCCCGAGGGCTGCGATATTCCCCGCCTCGGGCGGCTGCTGGCCTGTGGCGCGCCAGATGAGCCGGTGCTGCGTCTGGCTGCACTGGTGGCGGGCGACGCACGCGCGGTGGCGCGGCGGCTTAAACTTTCGCGCGCGGAAACGGGGGCGCTGGCGCATGCGCGCGGTGAGCCGGTGCCGTGCCCCGGCCTTGACGCGCCTGCCACGCTGCGCCTGCTGGCCGACCATGCGGCGCGTGACCTGATCTGGCGCGCATGGCTGCGGCAGGCGGATCGGCTCGGCCACCCCGATGCCGGGTGGGACGACCTTCGCCACAGGCTTGCGCATACGCCGCCGCCGGTCTTTCCGCTCAACGGCAGTGACGTGATGAAGGCGGGCTGCCCGCCCGGTGCCGCAGTGGGGCAGGTGCTGGGGCAGGTGCGGCACTGGTGGCTGGAGCAGGGCTGCGCGCCCGACCATGCCGCCTGCATGATGCGCCTGCGCGCCGTGCTGGGTGAAGGCGTTGCGCGCGCCACATAATTTGTAACCGCATGTCGCAGTGCTTTGTTTTGCGCTGGCTTGCGGCTATAGGCCGATTGATGAACGCAATAAAAATGACCGCGCCGGATCGTGCGGCGGTGCCTGATGCACAGGCGTCGTCACGCCGCCTCATGCGGCGGCTGTGGCGTGATGAACTGGCCCGCCACAAGCTGCGTATCATGGCCGTGATGGTGCTGACGGCGCTCATGGCCATATTCAGCGCGCTCTACCCGCTGGTGATCCAGCGCGCGCTCGACATGTTTGCCGATCATGACCCGCGCATCCTGTACCAGGTGCCCATTCTGGTGGTGGTGATTACGGTGGCCAAGGCCATCTCGCAATACGGGCAGTCGATTGCGGTGCAGTCGCTGGTGCTGCTGGTCATCCGCGGCCTGCAGGGGCGCATGTTCCACCATCTGGTCAATGCCGACATCTCGCGCATCGAGACCGAGGCCCCCGCCCAGATCGCAGCCCGCTTCACCACCGATGCCGTCTCGATTCGCGAGGCGATGATCCGCGCCACCAACGCGCTGGGCGATGCGGTGACCGTGGTGGGGCTGATCGCCTCCATGCTGTACATGGACTGGGAACTCAGCCTGATCGCCGCCGTGCTCTATCCCATCGCCGCCCTGCCGGTGCGCCGCCTGGGCAAGCGGCTGCGGCGGGAATCCGGTGGCGTGCATGAACAGATTGGCGAGACCAGCGCCATGCTGGCCGAAAGTTTTGGCCAGTCGCGCACCATTCGCGTCTATCGCCTTGAAACCGAGGAGGAGGGCCGCGCCGCCCGCGTGCTCGACACCCTGCACGACCGCCTGCTGCGCATTGCCCGTGGGCGCGCGCGCGTGGACCCGATGCTTGAGGTGCTGGGCGGCATTGCGGTAGCTGCCGTGCTGGGCTTTGCGGGCTGGCGGGCCACGCAGGGGGGGGGCACGCTGGGCGATTTTTCGGGCTTTGTGGCGGCCCTGCTGCTTGCCGCGCGCCCGCTGCGCGCACTCGGCACGCTCAACATCGCCCTGCAGGAAGGGCTTGGTGGCCTGCAGCGCGTATTCGACGTGATTGACGAGCCCGTGGCCGTGGCCCAGGCGCCCGATGCCATCAGCCTGCCCGCAGGTGGTGGCGACCTGCGCTTCGAGCAGGTCGCCTTTCGCTACCCCGATGGGCGCATGGGGCTGAACGGGCTGGATTTCGTGGCCGCTCCTGGCCTGACCGTGGCCCTTGTCGGCCCTTCGGGGGCAGGCAAGTCTACCGCACTCTCGCTCATTCCGCGCCTGCATGATGTCACTGGCGGGCGCATCACGCTCGATGGCGTGGACCTGCGCCGCCTGATCCTGGCCGACCTGCGCGATGCCATTGCCTATGTCAGTCAGGACACGCTCCTGTTCGACCTGCCGGTCATCGACAACATCCGCATGGGCAACCCGCAGGCGACTGACGCGCAGGTGCATGAAGCCGCGCGGGCTGCGGCGGCCGATACGTTCATCCAGGCCCTGCCACAGGGCTATGCCACCGTGGTCGGCCCCGGCGGGCAGCGCCTCTCGGGCGGACAGCGGCAGCGCGTGGCGCTGGCCCGCGCCCTGCTGCGCAACCCGCGCGTGCTTTTGCTTGATGAGGCGACAAGCGCGCTTGATAGCGAGAGCGAGGCCATCGTGCAGGAGGCGCTGACCCATCTGCGCCACGGGCGCACGACCATCGTGGTGGCGCATCGGCTTTCCACCGTGCGTTCGGCGGATCTGGTGGTGGTGATCGCGCAGGGGCAGGCGGTGGAATGTGGCACGCATGACGCGCTGATGGAGCACGATGGCCTGTATGCCCGCATGGTGCGCAATCAGGCCTTCACGCTCTGAGGCGGCAGGCGAATGTGCACCTGGGCCGGGGTTGGCGGTTGAAGTGTGGCAAGCTTCGTGCAATGGATTGACCGACCCGTTCGGTCAATGCGTGGATGACAGGATCAGGGGCTGCAATCAAAGTGATGATGAGGGAAGCAGATGGCCGCGGACGAAGGCAAGGCACCTGAAGACGGACAGGACAAGCAGAAAAAGGAAGTATCCCCGCGCCGCAAGCTGATCCTGATCGGCCTTGTCGTGGTGGTGGTGGTGCTTGGCGCGCTCTACTGGTTCCTGCATCGCAACGAGGTGGAAACCGATGACGCCTTTACCGCAGGCCGCGCCGTGGCGGTGGCCCCGCATGTGTCGGGCTACGTGACCGAGCTGCTGGTCAATGACAACCAGTTCGTTCACCAGGGCGATATCATTGCCCGTATTGATGACCGTAACTGGCGCGCCCAGCGTGATCAGGCGGCTGCCGCCGTCGATATCGCGCGCGCGCAGGTGCAGAACTATACCCTGCTGACCGAAGTGGCCAAAAAGAACTTCCCCGGTCACCTCATGGTGGCGCAGGGTCAGTTGCAGCAGGCCCAGGCGCAGGAATTCCGGGCCGAGACCGATTACCGCCGCCAGCATGGCGTCACCCGTGAGGCGACATCGCAGCAGAACATCGATTACGCCACGGCAGCGCTGAACGCGGCCAGGGCGCAGGTGCTCGAAGCCCAGGGCAACCTTGAGACCGCGCTGCCCGTCATCCCCAACATTGCCAGCACCGAGGCCCGCGTAAGCGAGCAGCAGGCCACCCTGGCCCAGGCCGAGGCGCGGCTGCGCGAGGCGGAACTGAACGTGGAATGGACCACCATCCGCGCCCCGCATGATGGCTGGATCTCGCAGCGCAACATCGAGCGCGGCACCTATGTCACCGCAGGCCAGACGGTCGTGTCCGTGGTGGAGCCTGAAGTATGGGTCGTGGCCAACTACAAGGAAACGCAGCTTACCCACATGCGCCCCGGCCAGAAGGTGGATATCGCGATCGATGCCTATCCGTTCCTGAAACTGAAGGGGCATGTTGACTCGCTGCAGCTTGGCACGGGGGCGACCTTCAGCGCCTTCCCGCCCGAGAATGCCACCGGCAACTACGTGAAGATCGTGCAGCGCGTGCCGGTCAAGATCCTGATCGACGAGGGGCTGCGCGCCGACCTGCCGCTCTCCCTCGGCATGTCGGTTGAGCCTACGGTCCATACGGAATGAGCGCGCAGGCAGCGCCTGCGGCCCCGGCGGATGGCGCGGGCTGGAAACCGAAGCACAATCCGTGGCTGATCGCCGTGGTGGTGACGGTGGCCGCCTTCATGGAAATTCTCGATACCACCATCGTCAACGTGGCGCTGCCGCATATCGCGGGCAGCCTGTCCTCCACCTATGATGATGCGACCTGGACCCTGACCTCCTACCTGGTGGCCAACGGCATCGTGCTCACCATATCGGGCTGGTTGGGCAAGCTGTTCGGGCGCAAGCGCTATTTCCTGATCTGCATTGCCATGTTCTCGCTCTCGTCGTTCCTGTGCGGCATTGCGACGAGCCTGCCCGAGCTGATCCTCTTCCGCCTGATGCAGGGTTTTTTTGGTGGTGGGCTCCAGCCCAACCAGCAATCCATCATCCTTGACACCTTCCCGCCCGACAAGCGGGCCGCGGCCTTTGGCCTGACGGCCATCGCCACCGTGGTCGCCCCCGTGCTCGGCCCGTCGCTGGGCGGGTGGATTACGGATAACTACTCGTGGCGGTGGGTGTTCTTTATCAACGTGCCGGTGGGCATCCTAGCCACCATCGCGGTGTCGATCATGGTGGATGACCCGCCCTGGGCGCGCAAGCAGCATGCGCCGCTCGACTTCGTGGGGATCGGGCTGATCACCATCGGCTTTGGCTGCCTTGAGGTGGCCGTTGACCGGGGCGAGGACGAGGACTGGTTCGGCTCGCGCATTATCGTCACCATGGCCATCCTCGCCTTCCTCGGCATTGGTGGCGCCATCATCTGGCTGCTGCGGGCGAAGAACCCGGCGGTGGACCTGCGCGTGTTCAAGGACCGCAACTTCGCGGTGGGCACCGGGCTGATGGGGGCGGTGGGCGCGCTGCTCTATTCCTCGGCCATTATCGTGCCGCAGTTCTCGCAGCAGATCATGGGATATACCGCAACGCTGTCGGGACTGATCCTCTCACCCGGCGGCATTGTGGTGATCATGCTGATCCCGCTTGTGGGCATCGCGATGAAATATGTGCAGTTGCGCTATATCATCGCGCTGGGCTTCTTCCTGATGGGCATTTCCATGATCTGGTCGGCGCAACTGGTGCCTGACCTTGATTTCCGCCATCTGGTGCTGTTCCGCATGAGCCAGACGGGCACGATGGCCTTCCTGTTCGTGCCGATCTCGACCATTACCTATGCCACCTTGCCCCGCAGCCTGAACGCCGATGGCTCGGCACTGTTCAGCATGGCGCGTAACGTGCTGGGTTCGCTCAGCATTTCAGGTGCGACCGCCATGGTGACGGAACTGCGCCAGGCGCACCAGAACCAGATGGTGCACTGGATGACGCCCTACCATCAGCCCTTTAACGAATATCTGGCCCAGAGCCGGGCGGTTGCGGTGATGCGTGGCTACGCGCAGGGCGCGCTCAATAACGTGGCGATGGGGCGGCTGTACAAGGAGTTCCAGCGCCAGGTTGCGATCCTTGCCTATAACGAGGTCTTCATGATTCTCGGTATCGGGTGCATGCTGGTCGTGCCATTCTGCTTTCTCATGTCGCCGCTCAAGGGCGGAGACAAGTAATGCATGAAAGTTTTTGGTGAAGCCTTTTTCAAAAAGCTTCGAAGGACGCCGCCTCTTTGAAAAAAGGCGGCGTCCGGAAACTTTTGTCATTCTAGGCGAGAGGGATCATGACAGGCATAATACGGGTTGTCTGCACGGCAGTGATTGAACGCGAGCGCCTGCTCGTCGTGCGCAAGCGTGGCACTACGGCCTTCATGCTGCCCGGCGGCAAGCCGGAGGCCGGTGAAAGCCCGCAGCAGGCATTATTGCGTGAAATTGACGAGGAACTGGGCTGCGCCCTGAGCGTGGGCGCGGAACTGGCAGGCGATTTTTCAGCGCCCGCTGCCAATGAGCCGGGCTATACCGTGCAGGCCCGCATCTGGACCGGGCGGCTTGAAGGCACGCCTGCCATTGCTGCTGAAATTGCGGAACTGCGCTGGATTACGGCAGCCGAGGCCGCCGGGCTGTGCCTTGCCCCGCTGCTTAGTGGCAAGACATGGACGGCCCTGGCCCGCGCGGGCCTCATGCCTCAACTGGCTGTGGCGTAAGGTGCGAAATAGGCGGCAAGCTTGGCGTAGATCTTTTTTTTTATGCCGACATTGAGGTGGGGCAACTGCGCAAGGTCCACCCATTTCCATAAATCGAACTCGGCGGGCTGGTGCGTATCCAGCCGTATGTCCCCGTCCTGCCCGGTAAAGCGCAGGGCGAACCATTGCTGCGTCTGCCCCCGGTAGCGGCCGCCGAGCGCCTTGCCAATCAGGTGGGCGGGCAGGTCGTAGCTGAGCCATTCGGGATAGGCGGCGAGGATCTCGGCTTTATCGGTGCCGATTTCCTCATGCAGTTCGCGCAAGACGGCAACCTGCGGGGTCTCGCCTGCATCAATGCCGCCCTGCGGGCACTGCCACACGCCCTCATCCGGCGGGCCACCCGCGCCCGGCATGTCGGTGCGGCGGGCGACGAGCACCTGCCCGCGCGGGTTGAACACAAGCGCACCCACATTGGGGCGGTAGGGCAGGGTAGTCTGGCTGGTCATGAAAGCTGGCCTTCCGGCACGGTCAGGGGTGAGCCGGCGCGGCGGGAACCGCAGGCGTTGCCGGGACCGCGGGGGCCTGCTTTTCCGCCGGTGCGGGCGGCGGGGCAGGGGTTGCGGGTGGCGTTGCATC
>NZ_JABJWC010000051.1 GCF_013155395.1 Komagataeibacter melomenusus
GGGTGGGGGTTTCAGTTCCAGTCCGTGGGGTTCGTGACCGTCATCTGCCTGCTGCTGTTTGCCGTGGCCCTCAACCTGCTGGGCGTATTCACCATCGGGCTGCGGCTGATGGGCGTGGGGGGCAACCTGCCTGCCCATGCGGGTGATTTCCTGACCGGGGTGCTGGCGGTGGTACTGGCCTCGCCATGTACCGCGCCGTTCATGGGGGCGGCGGTGGCCGCTGCCCTTGCGGCCTCGCCCGTGATCGGGGTGGTGGTCTTTGCCGCCCTCGGGCTGGGGCTGGCAGCGCCTTACCTTGTGCTCGCCGCCATGCCCGGCCTGCTGGCATGGCTGCCCAGGCCGGGCAAGTGGATGGAAACGGTGCGCAACCTGCTGGCCCTGCCGGTGCTGGCCACCTGCGTGTGGCTGGGCTGGGTGGCGAAGCTGGAAGGTGGCATGGATGCCCTTGCCCTGCTGGGCGCAGGGCTGGTGCTGGTGGCGGTGGGCTGCTGGAGCCTGCGGCGCGCCAACCATCTGGACCTGCGCGATGCCATGGAGGGGCGAGCCGGGCTGTACCGCGCGGTGGCGACACTGAGCCTGCTGGCGGCCTTTGTCGGTGGTGCGGTGCTGCCGCCCGCCACGCTGCATGAGCGCGGCAGCGTGCGCGTGGCCGATGGCAGTTCCGCCTATTCTCCCGCCCGCCTGGCCGAATTGCGCAGGCAGGGGCGGCCTGTATTCGTGGACATGACAGCGGCGTGGTGCATCTCATGCCTGGTCAATGAGCGCGTGGCCCTGTCGAGCCAGAGCGTGCAGGCCGCTTTTGCCAGGCGTGGCATCGTGTACATGAAAGGCGACTGGACCCTGCGCGATGCGGCGATCACCGCCTTCCTACAGGCCCACGGGCGCGACGGGGTGCCGTTCTACGCCTATTACCCCGCCCACGGCGCGGAAGTGATCCTGCCCGAAATCCTGACACCTGCCATCGTTCTAGACATGACCGCGCCCACCCACAAATGACCCGCGCAGGCAAAACAGAGAAAAGTTTTTGGTAAAGCTTTTTTCAAAAAGCTTTGAAACAACGCCGCCTTTTTGAAAAAAGGCGGCGCCCGGAAACCTGTGTTCCCGACTTACTGGCCCGTGCTGCCCGGCAGGCTCAGGTTGCCCGGCGGGGGGGAGCGCAGTTGCGGGGTCGGGGCTGCGGTATCGCTGCCTTCGGAGGAATACCCTTCCGGGAAAATCGCATCCGGTTCCTCATGGATGGCCTTGGGCCGGGCGGGTGCGGGTGCCTCTGCCGGGGTGGTCGCGGCCTCCGGGTGGTCATCGGTCGGGCCGCCGCCAATGGTCATGGTCTCAGCCCCTGTGGCCGGGCTGGCGGGGGTGGTGGTGACGGCAGGCGTATCGCCATCAAGGGGCTGGGCGGCCACGCTGCCCGGTGCCTGCGGCGTAACCAGCCAGTTGCCCAGGTTGGTGCGGATCTGGCTTGCCAGTTCCTGGTTCATGTCCTGCAGCATGAGGTTGGTCAGGGTGTTCAGGTTCTCGGGCGTGTCGCTGTTGCCGTGCTTCTTCTTGGGGTCGAACGAGCGGGTGACCTGGGCTACGGCATAGCCGGTGCGGCGGCCATCGGCGGAGGTCACGTCCAGATGCACGTTCAACTGCCCGTCAAGAATGCCGCCCGGCTCATGCAGGATGGAGACGCGGTCGATGGTGAATGTGCCGCTCCCCCCGCTGCCCGCGGCCAGCAGCCGGTCATGCGCCAGTTGCTTGAGCAGGTCATCGGGCGGGTTGGGCGCGCGGCCCGACAGGTCGCCCGGCACCAGTCCCGGCCCACCCCGGTCCACCACCGATATGGTGGCCACATTCAGGCTCAGCGGCGGCTCATCGCCATATTGCGGCCCGGCGAAGGTGGTCGGCTCATCATGATGGTGGCGGCTGTAGGCGGGCGCGCTGATGGCTGTCAGCGCCATCAGGGGCAGGCCTGCGGCCAGTACCACGCGCAGGCTGCGGCGTAACGACAGGGTGCTAAGCGGCGAACGGTTCGGTCGCATGGATATATCCCGATAACGGCTGGCGCACGTGGCGCGGTCGGTCGATCAGGATTGTGATCGTGCCATGTCCCGCGCCGGGCGGATAGGGGCGGTCAGGCGGTCTTGCCGCTGATCTCGCTGCGCTGGAAATGGAAGTCGTGGTTGCAGAACTGGCAGTTCATGGTGATCGTGCCGTCCTTGGCCATGTGGTCGAGGTCATCGAGCGGAAAGGTTTCCAGCAGGCTCGACAGCCGCGCGCGTGAGCAGCGGCAGCCAAAGGCCAGCGCGCGGGGCTGGCCCGTTATCAGCCCTTCGGCATGGAACAGGCGGTACAGCAGGTCGGCCGAGCCCAGCCTGTCATCGAGCACTTCGCGCGCGGTGAGTGTTGTGGCAAGCGTGATGGCGGTCTCCCACGCATCATCGCCTTCCTCGGGTGTTGCGTCGGATTCGATGCCGCCGCCCATGGCGATCTTTTCCATCACCAGCGCGCCCGCGCGCCAGCCGGCTTCCGTCTTGTCACAGAACAGCTTGACCCAGCAGGCATGCTGCTCGGAGGTGGCGAAGTAATGCGCCGCCATCTCCGACAGGCTCTGCCCGCTGATCTCGACAATACCCTGATGGATGTCGGTATCAGGCCCCTGGTCCACGCTGAAGGCGATGTAGCCCTTGCCCAGCAGGTCGGCGGCCGTGGGGTTGGGATTGGCCTTGAGCAGTTCGGCCACCGCCTCGTCATCGGAGCGGGCATGAAAGCGCAGCGCGCCCGCATCGGTGCAGTCGGCCAGCAGCAGGCCCAGCGGCCCATCCCCCTTGGCCTGGAGCGAGAACGATCCCTGGAACTTGAGCGCCGAGGCCAGGGCCGCGACCAGCGCCAGCGCCTCGCCCGCCAGCCTGAGCACGCAGTCGGGGTTGTCGTGGCGGGTCAGCAGCGTGTCGGTCAGCACGCCCGGGCGCACGAGGCGCCCACGCACGGGCCGGTTATCGAGATAGAACGGCACGACACCCTGCGGCACCACCAGATCAGGCGTGTCGGGGCGGCTGGTGTCGAGAAAGGCGGGGGAGGAAATATTGGAGGTCATGGCACAAACCCGCTGCATCACGCCCCGCCAGTGCAGCGGGGCGCTGGGAAATCAGAGGTTGGCGGTAATATCCGCCTCCAGCGCTTCAAGGCGCTGGTCGAGGTCTTCAAGCGTTGTGGCAGGCAGCAGGCCCGCGTTCTGCACGGCGCTGATGGCCTGCTGGCGGCAGCGGTCATGCTCCATGTCCAGATCCTGCGTGCGGCCTGCCCCGGCCAGGCAGTCCAGATAGGCATCGCGGATGGCGTCAAGCCGCCCGTCCTGCACCGGCAGGGCCGCGAAAATGTCGCGCGCGCTCTTTTCCGCCCAGCCGGGCACCTCGGGCGTGTCTTCGGTGCCGGTGGGCAGGGCAGGCTGTTCGGCGGGGCCGGTCATGGGGTGGGTTCCTTTCCATATTGCTGCCAGTCCGCGCCACACAGCGCCCAGACCAGAATGCCCTTTTGCGCGTGCAGGCGGTTCTCCGCTTCATCGAACACGACGGAGCGGGGGCCTTCAAACACGTCTTCGGTCACTTCCTCCCCGATATGGGCAGGCAGGCAGTGCAGGAAAAGGGCATCGGGGGCGGCATGCGCCATCAGCGCCGCATCAACCCGGTAGGGCTCGAACGCGCTGACCCGCTGGTCGGATGCCTTGTCGGACATGCTGACCCAGGTATCGGTAATGATTGCATCCGCCCCCTTGACCGCGGCAACCGGGTCGGTCGTGACCGTGATGTCGGCGCCATGTTCGCGTGCCCAGGCCACCGCCGTGGCGGATGGCGCATGGGTGGGCGGCGTTGCCAGCCGCAGGCTGAAGCCGAACAGGGCGGCCGCCTCGATGAAGGAGGTGGCGACATTGTTGCCATCGCCCACCCAGGCCAGGGTGCGGCCCCTGATCGGGCCGCGATGTTCCTCGAACGTCATGATGTCGGCCATGATCTGCACCGGGTGCGAATCCGGCGTCAGGCCGTTGATGACCGGCACGCTGCTCCACCGCGCCAGTTCGCGCAGGTTCTCGGTTCTGCCGGTGCGCAGCACGATGGCATCGACAAAGCGCGACAGCACGCGGGCGGTATCGGCAATGCTTTCGCCGCGCCCGAGCTGCATGTCGGAGGGGGCAAGCAGCACCACGTTGCCGCCAAGCTGCTGCATGCCCACTTCAAACGAGACGCGCGTGCGCGTGGAGGGTTTGGAGAGCATCAGCCCCAGCGCCCGGCCGCGCAGCGGCAGGGCGGGGTGCAGGGGGCGCGCCCTGTGGTCCTGCATGCGCTTGATGCCGCTGGCCACATCAAGGATGGCGCGCAGGGTGCCGCCATCAAGGTCCTTGAGGTCAAGGAAATGCCGGGGCGTGACATGGGTGGGGGTGCGTAGCGCGTTCATGCCACGGTCTCCGCATTGGTGGCCGCAAGGTGGGCGCGCACGCGTGCCGCCGCCCGGTCCAGCATGGACAGGGCCGCGGCGCAGTCGGCCTCGGTCACGGTCAGGGGGGGGAGCAGGCGCAGCACGTTGTCGCCCGCCGTCACGCACAGCATGCCCTCGCCCACGGCGGCGTTCTGCACCAGCGCCACGTCGGGCCTGCACTTCAGTCCAATCAGCAGCCCCAGCCCGCGATGGGCGGTGAAGATGTCGGGGTGGGTGGCGATCAGCCGGTCGAAGCCTGCGTCAAGCTGTGCCGCCCGCGCCTGCACGCCTTCAAGGAAGCCAGGGGCGAGGATGATGTCGAGCACCGCGTTGGCGGCGGCGCAGGCCAGCGGGCTGCCGCCAAAGGTGGTGCCGTGGCTGCCCGGTGTCATGTGCTTTGCAATGGTCTCGGTGGTCAGCACCGCGCCCATGGGGAAGCCACCCGCAATGCCCTTGGCGGTGGACAGGATGTCAGGAGTTATGTCCGACCATTCATAGGCGAACAGGCGGCCGGTCCGGCCCATGCCGCACTGCACCTCGTCCACGCCCAGGAACAGGCCGTATTCATCGCACGCGGCCCGCAGTTCACGCATGAAGCGCGGGTCGGCGGCATGGATGCCGCTTTCGCCCTGCACCGGCTCGATCATGATGCCCGCCGTCTCGGCGCCGATGGCGTTGCGCACGGCGTTCATGTTGTTGAGCGGTACGTGGTCGAAGCCTTCCACCCGCGGGCCGAAGCCATCGAGGTATTTGGCGTTGCCGGTGGCCGACAGGGTTGCCAGCGTGCGCCCGTGGAAGGCGCCGTTGAAGCAGATGATGCGCGTGCGCTCGGGGTGGCCGGACTTGGCCTGCGCGCGGCGGATCATCTTGATCATGCCTTCGTTGGCTTCAGCGCCCGAGTTGCAGAAGAAGGCGCTGTCGGCAAAGCTGTTGGCCACCAGCCGCTCGGCCAGCCTTTCCGCCTGCGGCACGCGGTACAGGTTGGAGACATGCATGACGCGCTGCGCCTGCTGCGTTATGGCCTGCACCAGATGCGGGTTGTTGTGCCCGACCGAGGACGTGGCGATGCCGGAGCCGAAATCAAGGAATCGTCGCCCGTCTGCCGTGTACAGCCAGGCACCTTCGCCACGCTCGAAAGCGAGGTCGGCGCGATTGTAATTCGGCATCAGGGCGGAAATCATGGAATGGCCTTGCGATTTCGGTTCAAAGAAAAAAGGATGATGGTCCAGAAACGAAAATAACCCACCGCTCGGGGTGGGCTTCTTTTCCTTCCTGCTTTTTCCGGTCCTCATGCGGGGGCTTCGCCATCCGCGCCCGGTGCCGGAAAGGCGCAAGAATATGGCGCGTCAGGCCGAAATGCAACCTTCAGCGCCATTTCCACCCCGCATTGGGGCCATGCCTGCCATACGGCCATAGGCGCGCGGGGGCTGATTGTGGCACACTGCGTACATTATGGTGGCCCGTCCTTCCCGTTCCGCACCCCGCCCGCCTAGCCCCGCGCCCGATGGTGCCGCGCTGCGCGCGGTCGCCCTGGCCTACCTGGCCCGTTTCTCGGCCACGCGGGCGGGGGTGACGCGCGTGCTGACCCGGCATGTCGAGCGTTGGGTGCTGCGTGCGGTTGATGGCGGGATGGATGCCGATGAGGCCGCCCGCGCCGTGCAGCCCGCCCGCGACCGGATCGCGCGCATCGTGGCCGACATGGAGGGGCTGGGGGCGGTCGATGATGCCCGTTTTGCCGAATTCCGCGCCCGATCGCTGGCGCGGGCCGGGCGCTCGCGCCGCATGGTGGCAGCGCATCTGAGCGCGCGCGGCGTGGATGAGGCGACGGCAGGGATTGCGGTGGAGGAAGCGCTGGGCGCGCGTGATGGCGAGGGGCGCGAGACGGAGCTGGCGGCCGCCCTCGTCTTCATCCGCAAGCGCCGGGCGGGACCGTTCCTGCGCGCCGATGCGGATGAAGCCGAGGCCGCCCTGCGCCAGCGCCGCGCGATGGATGCCATGGCGCGCGCGGGCTTTGCGCGCGATACGGCGCGTACGGCGCTGGAAATGGACCGTGACGAGGCGGAGGACAGGATCATGCGTATGAGGATGGCGTGAAGCGCGCGCTGGCGCGCGGCGCGGGGGGGCTTGCGCTCCTGTCGCTTGCGGCATGTGCCGGGGGCAGCGGGCAGGGCTGGCACGGGGCGGTGCAGTGCGCGCCCTATGCGCGGCAGGTGACCCATGTGCAGTTGAGCGGCGATGCGGCCTCATGGTGGGGGCAGGCGCAGGGGCATTACCCCCGCACGCATGCCCCCCGCGTGGGGGCGGTGCTGGTGTTCCGCGCGACGGGCCGCCTGCCTGACGGGCATGTCTCTGTCGTGCGCCAGGTGCGCGGCCCGCGTGAGGTGCTGGTGGACCAGGCCAACTGGGTGCCCGGAAGGGTGGGCCATGGCGAGCCGGTGGTCGATGTATCGGGCCGTAATGACTGGTCGCGGGTCAAGGTCTGGTGGTCCCCCATTCACGACATGGGCAAAACCGTCTATCCTGCCTATGGGTTCATCCTGCCACGGGGCTGAGTGACGTGGGGCAGGGGTGCTTGCATATCGTGCGCTCTCCCCTCACATAGGCGGGGAGGGCAGGCCGCTTCCATACGGGAGGGCGGCCAACACGGCATTTTGCGTCATGGACGCGGATCGAGGGATGCGATGGGTAGCTTGAGCTGGGGACATTGGCTGATCGTACTGGCAGTCGTGCTGGTACTGTTTGGCGGCGGCGGCAAGATCAGTTCGCTCATGGGTGACATGGCGCGCGGGATCAAGTCGTTCAAGAAGAACATGGCTGATGACGAGCCGCACGAGCCTGTGGCCTCCGGCCACATCCAGGGGCCGGGCAAGGAAAAGGACGCCTCCTTTACCGAAGCGCCGCAGCCTTCCACCAATAACGTGAAATGATGCGGTTTTCCGACTGCGCGGGCGGGCTGCGCTAGATCATGGCGCAGGCAGTTTTTCCCGCAGGGGCCTATTGCCGCGCGGTGGAGCGGATCATCGCCGCGGGCCAGCGCATGGACCGCCTTGGCTGGGTGCCCGCCACGGCGGGCAATATCAGCATCCGCCTGCCTGATGGCAATCTCGCCATCACGCGCTCGGGTGGCCACAAGGGGCTGCTCGGGCCTGACGGGGTGATCTGCGTCGATGCGCAGGGCCGCCCGCTTGCCCAGGGCGACCGGCCCAGCGCCGAGACATTGCTGCACTGCCAGGTCTATGCGCATGACCCGGCGGCAGGCGCCGTGCTGCATGGGCATTCCGTCGCCTCCACCGTGCTGTCGATGGCAGGTGGCGATGCGCTGGTGCTTGAAGGCTACGAGGTGCAGAAGGTCTTTGCCGGGCAGGACACGCATGCCGCGCGCGTGCATGTGCCCATATTCGACAACGACCAGGACATCGCCCGCCTCGCGCGCGTGGTGGCCCCGCATCTGGCCGGCATGTGCGCGGGCTACATCATCCGTGGCCACGGGGTGTATGTGTGGGGGGCGGACATGGACATGGCCCTTGCGCGGCTCGAAGGGCTCGAGTTCCTGCTTGCCTGCGAACTGGAAAAAAGGAAGCTCCCATGAGCCGCCTGAACGTTTTTGCCGACAACAATCCCGGCACGCCCATCATCCACCTCACCGACCCCGCCCGCATCGCATCCGAACTCGCACCCATCGGCGTGCGCTTCGAGCGGTGGAACAGCCCGGTCACGCCCGACCGCGCGGCCCCCGAGGCCGAGGTGCTGGCCGCCTACCGCCCCTATCTCGACCAGTTGATGGGCGAGACGGGGGCCGGTTCCGCCGATGTGCTGCGTGTTGGCCCCGAGACGCAGGGCTGGGCGGAGGCGCGGCGCAAATACCTGTCCGAGCACACCCATGGCGAGGACGAGGTGCGGTTTTTCGTGCACGGGCAGGGTGATTTCATCCTGCATGTGAAAGGCCGCGTGTATGACGTGCGCTGCACGGCGGGCGACCTGATCTCGGTGCCTGCGGGCACGCCGCACTGGTTTGATGGCGGCGAGACGCCCGATTTCGTGACGCTGCGCATCTTCACCAACCCCGATGGCTGGATCGCGCGCTATACCGGCAGTGACATCGCAGCCCGCTTTCCCGCCGAAGCGTGAACGGCCCCGAAGGAGAACAAGACCGTGACCCAGGCCACGCAGCCGCCAGTACGCGCGGTGCTGCTGGATATCGAGGGGACGACCATACCGGTTTCCTTCGTCCATGCGACCCTGTTCCCCTATGCCCGCAAGGCGTTGCCCGCCCTGCTGCGCAACCACGCGGATGACCCCGCGGTAAAGGCCCAGGTAGAAGAGATCGCGCGCCTTGCCCCCGGCGTGCCCCCCCTGCGCCAGCTTGAGGCGTGGATGGATGCCGATGCCAAGGTGGCGCCACTCAAGGCGCTGCAGGGCATGGTCTGGGCGCAGGGCTATGCCGAGGGCGCGCTCAAGGCCACCCTCTACCCCGACGTGGTGCCCGTCCTGCGCTGCTGGGCGGCGGCGGGGCTTTCGCTTGCGGTCTATTCCTCCGGCTCGGTCGCGGCGCAGAAGCTGATTTATGGCCATACGACCGAAGGCGACCTGAGCAGCGTGTTCGTGGGGTTCTACGACCTGCAGATGGGCGGCAAGCGCGAGGCCGAAAGCTATCGCCGCATCCTTGATGCGGCGCAATGGCAGGCAGGCGACGTGCTGTTCCTGTCCGATGTGGTGGCCGAGCTTGATGCGGCGGCACAGGCTGGCCTGCGCACCTGCCAGATCGTGCATGCGCAGGATGGCACCCAGCCCGGCACCACGCACCCGGTGGCAGGCTCGCTGGCGGAAGTGGCGCAGCGTTTCGGCCTGCCGCACCCGGAGGTGGCATGAAGGCGCGGCTGCATACCGACTGGCGCCATACCCCCGATAGCGCGCGCGGATGCGTGGCGGCGCTGGGCAATTTTGATGGCGTGCATCTGGGCCATGCCCATCTGGTCCATGCGCTGCATGCCGCCCGCCCCGAGCGCGAACTGGCCGTGGTGACCTTTGAGCCGCACCCGCGCGAACTGTTCCGCCCGCAGGACCCGCCCTTTCGCCTCACCCTGCCCGAGGAGCGCTTTGCGGCACTGGCCGCCCTGGGGGTGAAGCATGTATTCCAGATCGGGTTCGACCCCGAATTCAGCGCCATGAGTGCCGCGCATTTCGTCACCCGCGTGCTGCATGAAGGGCTTGGCCTGCGCCATGTCGCCTGCGGCATGGACTTCGCCTTTGGCCACCGCAGGCAGGGCAATGTCGATTTCCTGGCCGGGCAGACCGAGGCGCTGGGCATCGGGCTGACGGTGGTGCCGCCACTTTCCGATTCGCTGGGGCCGTATTCCTCAAGCCGCATCCGCAGGCTGCTGCAGGATGGCTACCCCGAGCGCGCGGCGGAGGAACTCGGGCGGCCATGGTCGATTCGCGGCGTGGTGCAGCATGGCGACAAGCGCGGCCGCCTGCTGGGCTTCCCCACCGCCAACATCGCCCTTGGCCGCCATCTCGAGCCCGCGCGCGGGGTCTATGCCGTGAGCGTGCGCCTGGCCGATGGCCGGGTCTGCCCCGGCGTTGCCAATATCGGCCGCAGGCCCACCATCAATGACGGGCAGGAAAGCCGGCTGGAAGTGCATCTGCTCGGCTTTGATGGCGACCTGTATGGCCAGACCCTGTCGGTCGCGCTGCATACGCTGCTGCGCGCCGAGCGCCGGTTTGAGGGGCTCGATGCGCTCAAGGCGCAGATCGCGCGTGATTCCGCGCAGGCCAGCGCGTGGCTGGCCGCGCACCAGGCCGCCAGCCCACCCGCCAAGGCTTGACCGCGCCGCGCCGCCGCACCCATAAGGTTGCGCCCCCTGATGCTGCATCCGCTGATGTCGCGCGTCCCGGGGCTTGCTGAACTTTCCCCTGCCAGAAGAACAGAACAGGCCATGTCCGAGTCAAAACCACAGGATCTCTACCGGGAGACGGTCTTCCTGCCGACGACCTCCTTCCCCATGCGCGGCAACCTGCCCCGGCGGGAACCCGAGATTCTGGCAGGGTGGGACGGTGAAAAGCTCGATGCGCGCCTGTTCGAGCAGGCGAAAGGGCGTGACGTGTTCATGCTCCATGATGGCCCGCCCTATGCCAATGGCCACCTGCATATCGGCCACGCGCTGAACAAGATCCTCAAGGACGTGATCAACCGCGCCCACCGCATGGCGGGCTACGGCATCCATTACGTGCCCGGCTGGGACTGCCACGGCCTGCCGATCGAATGGAAGATCGAGGAGGAATACCGCAAGCGCGGGCAGGACAAGGACAGCGTGCCCGTGCTGCAGTTCCGCGCCGAGTGCCGTGCCTATGCCCAGAAATGGCTCGATACGCAGGCAGCCGAGTTCCGCAGGCTGGGCGTGCAGGCGGAGTGGGCGAACCGCTACGCCACCATGGATTTCTCATCAGAGGCGGCGATTGCGGGCGAGATCGGCAAGTTCCTGCTCAACGGCCTGCTGTACCGTGGCCTGCGCCCGGTCATGTGGAGCCCGGTTGAAAAGACCGCCCTGGCCGAGGCCGAGATCGAATACCGCGACCACGAATCCACCGCCATCCACGTGGCCTTCCCCTTCGTGACCGACCCCACGCCCGCCAGGGCGCTTGAAGACGTGGCCGCCGTGATCTGGACCACCACGCCATGGACCATCCCCGCCAACCGCGCCATCGCCTATGGCCCGGACATCACCTACGCCGTGGTGCGGGTGGATGGCGTGAGCGAGAACGCGACGCTGGAGCCCGAGGCAAAAGTGCTGGTGGCCGAGGACCTGATCGCGCCGTTCTGCGAGGCTGCCGGGATCACCGCCCACCATGTTCTCTACACCCTGCCGGGCAGCGCGCTGGAAGGCGCGATCTGTGCCCATCCGCTGCGCGGGCAGGGCTATGATTTTGATGTGCCGCTGCTGCCCGGCGCGCATGTCACGACCGAGGCGGGCACGGGCCTTGTGCACACGGCTCCCGCGCATGGCGAGGACGACTTCAACCTTGGCCGCGCCTATGGCCTCGAGATCACCGAACTGGTGATGGATGATGGCCGCTACGCCGACTACGTGCCGCTTTTTGCCGGTGGCCATGTGTTCAAGGCCGCCGAGCCGGTGTGCGAGGCCCTGCTTGAGGCCATGCAGCGTGCCGTGAGTGCTGGCACCGCGCCGTGCGGGCTGGTGGCGCGGGCGGTGCTGGTGCATTCCTACCCGCATTCCTGGCGCTCGCGCGCGCCGATCATCTTTCGCGCCACCCCGCAATGGTTCATTCGCATGGATGGCGAAGGCCACCTGCGCGACCGTGCGCTGGCAGCGCTTGAGAACGTGACCTTCGTGCCCGCGCAGGCGCGTAACCGCCTGACCTCCATGGTCGCCGGCCGGCCCGACTGGTGCATCAGCCGCCAGCGCGCCTGGGGCGTGCCCATTGCCGTGTTCGTGGAAAAGCGCACCGGCGAGGTACTGCGCGATAAAGACGTGATGGAGCGCGTCGTCGCCGCTTTCCGCGCGGAGGGGGCAGATGCGTGGTACAGCTCGCCTGCCGCGCGCTTTCTGGGCGAAGGCCGCAATCCCGACGATTACGAGCAGGTGTTCGACATCGTGGATGTGTGGTTCGAGAGCGGCTCGACCCATGCCTTCGTGCTCGGCCATGGCGACATGCCGTTCCCCGCCGACCTGTATCTTGAAGGCTCGGACCAGCATCGCGGCTGGTTCCAGTCCTCGCTGCTCGAGAGTGTCGGCACGCGCGGCATCGCACCCTACAAGGCGCTGGTGACCAATGGCTTCGTGCTCGATGAGCAGGGCCGCAAGATGTCGAAGTCGCTGGGCAATGTCATTGCCCCGCAGGATGTCAATGACAGCCTTGGCGCCGATATCCTGCGCCTGTGGGTCATGAACTCGGACACCAACGAGGACCTGCGCATCGGCAAGGAAATCCTCAAGCAGCAGGGCGAGCTTTATCGCCGCCTGCGCAACACGCTGCGCTGGCTGCTCGGCGCGCTTGACGGCTTTACCGAGGCCGAGCGCGTGCCCTACGCCGAACTGCCCGAGCTTGAGCGCTGGGTGCTGCACCGCATGACCGAACTCGGTGGCCTCGTGGCCCGCGCGGTGGAAACGCATGAATGGGTGGGCGTGTACCCCGCGCTGCATGGCTTCTGCGCGGCTGACCTCTCGGCCTTCTACTTCGACGTGCGCAAGGACACCATCTACTGCGATGGCCCCCACAGCCTCAAGCGCCGCGCGGCCCGCACGGTGCTCGACCACCTGCACCGCAACCTGTGCGCGTGGCTGGCCCCGGTGCTGGTGTTTACGGCGGAGGAAGCCTGGCTGGCCCGCCCCGGCAATACCGAGAGCGTGCATCTGCAGGCGTTCGAGGACCTGCCCACCGAGTGGAACGACCCCGAACTGGGCGAGCGCTGGGCCATGCTGCGTGCCGTGCGCCGCGTCATCACCACCGAGATCGAGACCGCGCGGCGCGACGGGCTGGTCAAGTCCTCGCTGCAGGCAGCGCTTGAACTGCCGCTGTCCGAGGCGGAAGCCGCGCGGTTTGCGGGTGTTGACTGGGCGGAACTGAGCATTGTCTCGCAGGCGGATGTGAGCGTGGTGGCGGGCAGCGGCTCGATCTATCTGGGCGAGGACGAGGCGCAGGAGGGCACGCCCCACGGCATTCCTACCATCAGCGTGGCCACGGGGCATAAATGTGCGCGCTGCTGGAAGGTGCTTGAAGAAGTGGGGCGCGACGCCACCCACCCCGAGCTGTGCCTGCGCTGTGTCGATGTGGTGCAGGGCAAGGCATAGCCGCGATGAACAACCGCGTTCTGGGCGCTGCCTGCCTGCTCGGCGCGCTGGTGGCCGATCAGGCCAGCAAATACTGGATCCTCAACATCTATGACCTGCCGGCGCGTGAAAGCGTGCCGGTGCTGCCCGGCCTGAACCTGACCATGGTGTGGAACCACGCCATCACCTTCGGCATGCTGGGGGGCGCGGGTTCGGCCGGGCGCATCATCTTCTCGGTCGCGGCGCTGCTGATCGTGGCGGGGCTGGGGGTATGGATGGCGCGCACCCGGCGGCGCTGGGTGGCGGTGGCGCTGGGCCTGGTCATGGGGGGGGCGATTGGCAACGTGATCGACCGGCTGCGTTTTGGCGCGGTGGTCGATTTCATCCATGCGCATGCCTATGGCTGGTCATGGCCGGTGTTCAACATTGCCGATGCGCTGATAGATTGTGGCGTCGCGATCCTGATCATCGACAACCTGCGTGATCGCGATGCAAACTAGGGGGGGCGCGGCGTGCACATGCTTGCCGAACCGTTCCACTAACGGTAATAGGCGAGATATGGCGATTTCAGCTCTCAGACCCCTTTCCTGTGCATTGCTTGTCTCGAGCGGCTTCATGCTCTCGGGGTGCACGGGTGCCGATGTGTCGCGCGCTTTCGGGCTTGAGCGCAGCCTGCCCGACGAATACACCGTCACCACCCGCGCGCCGCTGTCCATGCCGCCATCGGATGAACTCGGCGCGCCCAACAGCAATGCGATCCAGCGCGCACAGGACACCAACCCGCGCATGCAGGCGCTTGAGACCCTCTCGCCCAACGTGGCGCTGCAGGGCGCTGATGGCCCGGGCAGCGCGGGGCAGACCGCCCTTGTGGGCGAAGCGCAGGAAGCCGCGAACGAGCCCGACAAGGGCGAGATGGGCCGCGCCGATACCGGCTTTGTGGACAAGCTGATGTTCTGGCATGGCGGCGGGGCGGGGAACCTGGTCAATGGCACGGCGGAAAATGCCCGCCTGCGCGAGGATTCGGCCCTTGGCCGTAACCTGACCCAGGGGGCAACGCCCACCGTAAGCGGCCCCGCCAAATAAGGGCTGGCATCTTGCACGGGCGGCCCCGTTATGCTGCCCCAACTGCCGGTTTATCCGCATGAATACGTCTTCCACGCCTGAACTGCCGGTCATCCGTCGCCTGTCGGAGCAGGTGGTCAATCGCATTGCCGCGGGCGAGGTGATCGAGCGCCCGGCGGCGGCTCTGAAGGAACTGGTGGAAAACGCGCTGGATTCGGGCGCGCGACGCATCGGCATCCGTCTTGATCGCGGCGGGATCGACCGCATCGAGGTAACTGATGACGGCTGCGGCATGTCGCCTGATGATCTGTGCCTGGCGGTTGAGCGGCACTGTACCTCCAAGCTGCGTGACGAGACGCTGGTGCGCATTTCCACCCTTGGCTTCCGGGGCGAGGCACTGCCTTCCATCGGCGCTGCGGCGCGGCTTACGGTCATGTCGCGGCAACGCGGGTCGGATTCGGCGTGGTCCATCCGGGTGGAAGGCGGCGCGGTCAGTCCGCCCGAACCCTGTGCCGGGCCTGCGGGCACCCGCGTGCTGGTGGAGGATCTGTTCTTTGCCACACCCGCGCGGCGCAAATTCCTCAAAAGCCCCCGCGTTGAATCCAGCCATGCCGAGAACGTGGTGCGCAGGCTCGCGCTCTCCGCCCCGCATGTGGCGTTCCGGCTGGAATTTGACCAGCGCGTGGTGCTTGACCTGCCCGCGCAGGACCGCGCCGCCCGGGTCGCGGCCATTCTCGAGGCCGGTCAGGCCGATGGCCTGCTCCTGGTTGAAGGCCAGCGGGGCGACCTGAAGCTGAGCGGCTATATCTGCGCGCCCTCGGTGCACCGGGCCACGGCCAACGGGCAGATGCTGCTGGTCAACGGGCGGCCGGTGGTCGATCCCGTGCTGCGCACGGCGGTGCGCGTGGCCTATCGCAACGTGATGGAGCACGGGCGGCATGCGGTGGTGGCGCTGTCGCTTGAAATTCCGCCCGAGCAGGTGGACGTGAACGTGCACCCCGCCAAGACCGAACTGCGCTATGCCGACTCGGCTGCGGTGCGCGCGCTGGTCATTGGCGCGCTGGGCCGCGCCCTTGGCACCGGGGCGGGGGTTGCGGGCGTGCGGCCCGACCTGCTCCAGTCGCGCGGACCATCACCGGCGCGGATCTGGTATCCGCCCGAGCGCAGCCCGGATGCGGCGGATCTGTCCACCCGCGTGGCCGCCCCGCTGGCGCCTCTCCCGCCCGCCGATCCGGGCCTGTCCCCCGGCTTTGCCGAGTCGTCGCTGCCGCTTGCGGCCCTGCCTGCCGCCCGCAAGGCGGTGCCGGACGCCATGCTCGAGCATGCGGATACCACGGCGGCCATGGCCCATCCGCTCGGGGCCGCGGTGGCGCAGGTGCTGGGCACCTATATCCTGTCACAGACAGCCGATGGCGCGCTGGTGCTGGTGGACCAGCACGCCGCCCATGAGCGCCTGACGCATGAAATCCTGCGCGCGCAGTATCTTGGCGGCGAGATCCGCGCGCAGCGACTCCTGCTGCCCGAGGTGGTGGACCTGCCCGCCCGGCAGGTGGACGTGCTGCTGCCCTTTGCCGCAGCACTGGCCCGGCTGGGCATCGAGATCGAGCCGTTTGGCGGCACGTCCGTGCTGGTACGCGCCCTGCCTGCGCTGCTGGGCAAGCAAAACCCGGCCGCCATGCTGCGCGACCTGGCCGAGGAACTCGAAGCCGACGAACTTGCCACCCCCGCGCAGGCCGATGCGCTGGACAGCCGCATGGATGCGATCATTGCGCGCATGGCCTGCCACGGCAGCGTGCGGGCGGGCCGCAGGCTCACACACGAGGAAATGAACGCCCTGCTGCGCGACATGGAACGCACGCCGCGCGCGGGCACCTGCTCGCATGGCCGCCCCACCTGGCTGAAGCTGGAAAAGGCTGATCTGGAGCGGATGTTCGGCCGCCGCTAGGCCCCGCGCCAGGGGCTGAAACGGCATGGGGCCGGGGCGCGACGCCAGTGGCCTGCCGGGAGTCCTCTGCATAATGTGAGCGGGGCGTGGCTGGATTCCGTGCCGCCAACGCTCCTAGGGTCAGCGCATCATTCATGGATGATGTGAGACCGAATGTGCATCCGATCCTGCTCTCCCTAGTTACGTATCTGCCCCTTGTGGGGGCTGCGGCCATCCTGCTCACGCGCGGCACGGCCCAGACCATCGAGACCGCCGCGCGCTGGGTGGCGTTGTGGACCAGCGGCATCGTGTTCGTGCTGGCCGTGGTCATGTGGGCGGAGTTCAACCCCATGCGGCCCGGCATTGCGTTCGAGCAGCAGGTCGGCTGGGCCAGTGGCGCGGGCATCTCCTACCATGTGGGGGTTGATGGCATCAGCCTCATGTTCGTGCTGCTTTCCGCCTTCCTCACGCCGCTGGCCATCATTGGCGGGTGGCGGCAGGTCACGGGGCGGGTGCGCGACTACATGGTGGCCATGCTGGTGCTCGAAACCACGCTGGTCGGCCTGTTCTCGGCGCTCGATCTGGTGCTGTTCTATGTGTTCTATGAAGCAACGCTGCTGCCCGCCAGCCTGATGATTGGCATATGGGGCGGCCCGCGCCGGGTCTGGGCCTCGCTGCAGTTCTTCCTGTTCACCTTTGGCGGTTCGCTGTTCATGCTGCTGGCACTGCTGGCCATGTGGAACGCCACCGGCACTACCGACATCGTGGCCCTGCAGCATCATGGCTTTGGCCATGGCATGCAGTGCTGGCTGCTGGCGGGCTTCATCATTGCCTTTGGCGTCAAGCTGCCGTTGTTCCCGCTGCATGCGTGGCTGCCCGATGCCTATACGGAGGCCCCAACCCCGGCCTCGGTCATGCTCTCTGGCGTGCTGTCAAAGGCGGGTGCGTACGGTCTGCTGCGCTTTGGGGTGATGATGTTCCCCGATGCAGCGCGGCTGTTCGCCCCCGTGGTGCTGACGCTGGGCGTGATTGCGGTGATCTATGCCGCCATCATCGCACTGGCGCAGACTGACATGAAGCGCGTGATCGCCTATTCCTCGTTCTCGCATATGGGGGTGATCGCCATCGGGCTGTTTACGCTGACACCCGAGGGGATTGACGGCGCGATTTTCCAGATGCTGTCGCATGGCATCGTGATCGCGGCGCTGTTCTTCTGTGTCTCCGCCGTGTCGTGGCGGGCGGAAACGCGCGAGATCAGTGCCTTCTCGGGTGTTGCGCACAAGATGCCAGTGCTGGCCACGCTGGCCATGCTGTTTGTCATGGCCAATATCGGCCTGCCGGGCACGGGCGCGTTCGTGGGTGAGTTCCTGGTCATGGTCGGTGCGCTGCATGTCTCGTTCTGGCTGGCCTTCCTCGGCGGCACGAGCATGATCCTGGGGGCGGTCTATATGCTGGTGCTCTACCGCCGCGTGCTGTTTGGCGCGGACCGGGGCGGCATCGTAGCCCTGCTGCGCGACCTGACGGGGCAGGAGCTTGCCGTGCTGGTGCCGCTGGCCATCGTCACGCTGTGGATGGGGGTGCACCCCAACTCGTTCCTGCGCGTGTTCGACCCCGCCGTGACTTACCTGCTGCACCCGCTGGCCACCGTGGCGGCAGTCGAGCCCACGCAGATCACGCATGTGGCGGGATAAAGGTTTCGGGGCGCCGCCTTTTTTACAAGGCGGCGTTCTTCTGAAGCTTTTTGAAAAAAGCTTCACCAAAAACGTCTGCTTTTAAAGCCCGGCCCCATCTGGGGGCCGGGTTTTTTCATACGTCGAGGTTATCGACCTGATTGGCGTGTTCCTGAATGAAGCGAAAGCGCAGTTCCGCCTTGCGGCCCATCAGGTGTTCCACGCGCTCGAGCGTAAAGGCCCGGTCCTCGGGCGGGGTGATGACCTTGAGCAGCGTGCGGTGCTTGGGGTCCATGGTGGTCTGCTTGAGGTCGGCGGGTGGCATTTCACCCAGGCCCTTGAAGCGCGAGACCTCGACCTTGCTGTTGGGTTTGAACACTTTCTTCAGCTTGCGCTCGCGGTCAGCGTCATCCATCGCGTACACGCTCCTGCTGCCCTGCGTCAGGCGGTAGAGCGGTGGCTGGGCCAGGTAGAGGTGCCCGTCCCGGATCAGGCCGGGCAGTTCGCGGTAGAAGAATGTCATGAGCAGGGAGGCGATATGCGCGCCATCCACATCGGCATCGGTCATGATGATGATGCGGCCATAGCGCAGCTTGCTGGCGTCAAAGCGCTCGCCCGTGCCGCAACCCAGTGCCTCGACCAGGTCGCGCAGTTCCTGGTTGCCACGCAGCTTTTCATTCGAGGCGCTGGCCACGTTCAGGATCTTGCCGCGCAGTGGCAGCACGGCCTGCGTCTCGCGGTTGCGGGCCTGCTTGGCGGAGCCACCGGCCGAATCGCCCTCGACGAGGAAGATCTCGGTCTCGGCCGCGTTCTCGCGCGTGCAGTCGGTCAGCTTGCCGGGCAGGCGCAGGCGGCGGGTGGCACTTTTGCGCGGGGTGTCCTTCTGCTCCTTGCGGCGCAGGCGCTCTTCCGCGCGTTCGACCACAAAGGCCAGCAGGTTGTCGGCCTGCGGCGGGTTGCCCGCCAGCCAGTGGTCAAAACGGTCGCGCAGGGCGGTCTCGACCAGCTTGCTGGCCTCGCTGCTGGTCAGCTTCTCCTTGGTCTGGCCCTGGAACTGCGGGTCGCGGATGAACACCGACAGCTTGGCGGCGATGCAGCCCATGATGTCATCGGCGGTGATGTTGGCCGCGCGCTTGTTGGCGCGCTGCTCGCCCCAGTTGCGCAGGCCCTTGACCAGCGCGTTGCGAAACCCGGTCTCGTGCGTGCCGCCATTGGGGGTGGGAATGGTGTTGCAGTATGAGGCCAGCGCCGCAGGCCCCTGCTCAAGGAAGGCGATGGCCCATTCCATGCGCCCCGTATCCGCCCCATCGGGGCCGGTGGGCAGGTCGGCATCACCGGCCCACAGGTCGGTCAGCAGGGCGGCTTTCTCGCCGAGTTCATCGCGCAGGCTGTCAGCCAGGCCGCCGGGGAAGTGCAGCACCGCCTCGGCGGGGATGTCATGGTCCTTGATGAGCGCGGGATCACACGACCAGCGGATGGTCACGCCACGGAACAGGAACGCCTTGGAGCGGCACAGCCGGTACAGCCGCGCGGGCGAGAAATGCAGCCGCCCGAAAATCTCGGGGTCCGGCGTGAAACGGATCTGGGTGCCGCGCCGGTTATTGACCGGGCCGACCTTTTCCACGCCTGCCAGCGGGCGACCACGCTCATAGACCTGCCGCCACAGGGCGCGATCGCGCGCGATCTCGACTTCCATGCGCGATGCCAGCGCGTTGACCACCGATGAGCCAACCCCGTGCAGCCCGCCCGAGGTGGCATAGGCCTTGCCCGAGAACTTGCCGCCCGCATGCAGCGTGGTCAGGATCACTTCCAGCGCCGAACGGTCGGGAAAGCGCGGATGCGCATCCACCGGAATCCCGCGCCCGTTATCGCGGATGGTCAGGTAGTCACCGGCCTCGAGGGTTACATCGATGGTGGTGGCGTGGCCGGCTACGGCCTCGTCCATCGCGTTATCAAGGATCTCGGAGGCGAGGTGATGATACGCCGTCTCGTCCGTGCCGCCGATATACATGCCCGGCCGCCGGCGCACGGGTTCGAGTCCTTCCAGCACCTCGATGGCGCTGGCATCATAGGAATCGGGACCGTTTTTTGCGGGGTCTGGCATGGCGGCGGGGGGAACCTTGTGC
>NZ_JABJWC010000052.1 GCF_013155395.1 Komagataeibacter melomenusus
CCTCGGGCGAACCTCCTCAATCAGAGGTTCCCAGATCGCCCATGTCTCGTCCGTAAAGGTGCCTGTTCTGTCTCCTTCTTCCATCCCTACAATATGGGAAGAAATTCAAGATCTAACAGGCCCTAGTGAGATACGCGGTGACTTTTTTAGGATATCCCGCTCTCCCAGGCCACTCAGGCCAGTTCGTGCTTCAGTGGCCGGATCTCGGCATCCTTGCCGGTCTCGCCTGATGCCACCTTCACGCATTGCCGCTTCCACGCATACAGCGGATGTGTGCTGATCCCGAACCGCTGTGAAACTTCCACTACATTTTTTGGAGTTCAGACGTCCAGAAATTTAGGGGCTGTTCACGCTGTCCCTGAAATTATCTTGTAAGACCGCGGTGGTGACGAACCGGCATGAAACAGCTTACAATATGAAGTAGATTGCGTATTTTACTGCGCAAAATATGAGAAAAATAAATCAGGAATAGTCATGGAAAAGCAGATTCATTCCATTCTGGAACAGGTTGATGGATTACTTCCGCTTATACTCGGATATGCAAGTCAGTTTATTCTGGCTCTGATCGTTCTCTTTGTGGGCTGGAAACTCGTCAACGCCGTAACGCGGGCGATGGGCCGGATGATGGAGGCCAGCCATATAGAGCCGACATTGCGCGGATTCCTGCTGAGTGTGGTCGGGCTGTTTCTGAAAGCCCTTCTGCTGATCAGTGTGGCATCCATGGTCGGCATTGCAACAACATCGTTCGTGGCGGTTCTGGGTGCCGCCGGTCTGGCGGTAGGCATGGCATTGCAGGGTAGCCTCGCCAATTTTGCTGGAGGCGTGCTGATCCTGCTGTTCCGCCCGTTCAAGGTTGGGGATTCGATTACGGCGGGGGGCAGTTCGGGAACGGTTACATCAATCGAGATGTTCCGTACCGTACTGCTTGATGCCAATAATGAGATCATTTACATCCCCAATGGAACATTATCGAACAACATCGTAATCAACAGCTCGGAGTCAGACCGGCTTGCGGGTTCGGTCAGCCTGCTGATTGATTACCAGGACGATCTGGACAAGGCCCGGGCACTGTTGCTGGGTCTTACGGAGAATGACACGCAGGTACTCAAGAATCCCGCGCCGTCAGTGTCTTTTCTGCCAAAACCGGCAAATATTCAGGTCACGTTGGGGTTCTGGTGTGCACCTGGTGATGTCTCGGGACTGGTCGCGAAATATTCCGAGGCCTCGATTAAAGTGCTCCAGAAGAATGGATATCGTCTTGGGGTCACAGCGCGGGCTGCTGCATGACTACGGCGGGTTTCAGGGCGTTGTCCTGAAACCCGCCGATGAGCGAGGACAGACAGCTTCCTCCTTATGAAGATCATTTACGACCGCCAGATTACCCGCATCAAGGCAATCCGCATCGCGATGCTCCAACCGATGCATGACAACTGGCGGTCGACCTGACTGTTCGATGGCTGGAGCGACATCATTGATCCCTGCTTCGGGTGTGATGGAGCGTTCTCCCCTTCAAACGGCAGCCCACTATGGCAAGACAGTTGATTCCTGTGACCAATGTGCAAAAACACATATCGACAACCGCATGACCTCAACCATGATGGGAGAAAACCGCCCCCATGAATTACGGCAAGAACGCCTTTTCGCTGCTCCTGCGCTACACGCTTGCCCACGAGATCGAGGAATGGGGCTGGGAGATCGGGGACCATACGTACGGCGCCAAGGGTTCTCCCATCATCATAGAGGCCGAATACGCAGGTCTGAAGATCGGGAAATACTGCTCGATCGCCCGCGAGGTGCTGATGATCCTGGGCAACCACCGCCCGGACACGATCACCACCTACCCATTCAAGAACCAGTGCAATTTCTGGCCAGAAGCAGCCGACGCGTCCGATGACCATTCCACCAAGGGGGATATTGTCATCGGCAATGATGTATGGATCGGCGCGCGGGCCAATATCATGTCGGGTGTAACCATAGGGTCTGGCGCGATCATCGCCACGGCGGCCGTGGTGACCAGGGACGTGCCGCCGTATGCCATCGTGGGCGGTAACCCGGCCCGGATCATCAAATACCGCTTCCCCGAGAGAACCATCGAGCGGCTGCTGGCACTGGCATGGTGGGACTGGCCGGAGAAGATCATACGGGCCCGGATGCCGCTCCTGATGAGCGATAATATTGAGGGATTTCTGCGTGCATATGAAGGCGTTCCTGCGTAGCGCCTTTATTCCACTCCAATCGGTTGAGAGCATTGCAGCATGGAAAGCACTGAATGTGTGACTGTCTTGGCATCCCAGCGAGCACGGAATACAGGTCTGGCTGGCACTTTATATGGGCAACACCTCTTTGCCTGCCCTGATTTTCTCCTCCAGTCTAAATCTGCTCGTTCATGCCCAAATTGGCCCGTTTAGGGCCGAATAAGCAGAAAACGGATTGGCAAGATATGTGTGCCTACTTACTCCCGCCTGTTTCTAGAGGGTGTTATGTACTTTCGTGCCTGATTGGTGCAGTAATGAGGGATGACGCCTACACGCAAACCGTATCCCTCTGATGTATCAGACGAAGAATGGTCTCTGGTCGTCCCGTATCTGGTCCTGATGCGAGAGGACGCGGAACAGCGGCGGCATGATCTGCGCGAACTGTTCAACGGGTTGCGCTACGTGATCCGCTACGGGATTGCCTGGCGCGCCATGCCGAACGACCTGCCACCGTGGTCGGCGGTCTATCAGCAATCCCGTCGCGGGATGGAGGCAGGCTGCTTCGAAGCACTGGCGTCTGACCTGCGGGTTGTGCTGCGCATGGCCTCCGGGCGCAAGGCCGAACCCACGGCGGCCATCCTCGACAGCCGAACCTTGCGTTCGACACCGGAGAGCGGACCGCGCGCCGGATATGATGGGGCCAAACGCAAAAAGGGCTCAAAACTGCATATGGCCGTGGACACGTTTGGCCATCTGCTGGCCCTGCATGTCACGCCAGCCAACCGGGACGACCGCGCCGAGGTCGGGCGCCTCGCCGCCGCCATTCAGGAGGTGACGAACGAAACTGTCGAACTAGCCTATGTCGATCAGGGATATACGGGCGAGAAGTCGGCCGGGGCAGCACGGGCCCAGGGGATCGCCCTTGAGGTCGTCAAGTTGCCCGAAGCCAAGCGCGGCTTTGTCCTGCTGCCTCGCCGATGGGTCGTAGAACGGTCTTTCGCATGGGCCACACGATGCCGCAGACTCGTCAAGTATTACGAGCGCTACGCTTCAACGCTCGCAAGTCTTCATGTCGTCGCTTTCGCATGCTTCATGCTCAGAAACGCAGCTATACTCGCTCAAGGTGCATAACACCCTCTAGGCTGGGCGATCGGTTTGGCAGGACAGAGCCGACCGCTACGCGGGCAGCAGGGGAGGGGCAGACAGGCGGGTAGGGTGGAAAGGCTCTGGAACAGGCGCATTTTGGGATTTTTGTCGAAATGACTCATGAATGGGAACAGAAATCCTATTTTACCAACCACCTATTTGGCACCGTCCAGTTAATCGTGGCCGAAAATGCCATCCAGCGCGGTCGGGAGCTCTGTCAGATTATCCGCGTCCATAATGCAGCGACCTTGAAGGTTTTTTCGTGGTTGAACAGTAAACTACATGTTTGTCAGAGACGAAGAGAATACCGGGCATACCGGTTTTCTCCTGTCCGAATAAGAGCACCAAGCGCCACCAGATCAACCAGATCACGCGTCGCCGTGGCAGACGTCGCCCCTGTAATCGACCGATAATTCTGGGCACTCAGGCCACCTTGAAAACCATCAGGCCCTTCTGCCAGCATTCGAAGCAGGGCCTTCTCCTGACGAATGTTCAGTTTTCCGCGTAACCGATCCAGAAACCGCGTTTTCTCAATAAGAAACCGGATGTTCCGAAGCGTGCGGGATTGTGCCTCCAACACGACCTGAGAGAACCAGACCATCCAGTTCTCTATCTGGTTCGTCTGGCTGGCCCGATGCAGTTCGAGATAATACGCTTTCTTGTATGTATTGATGGTCGCGGCCAACGCCGTCAGCGTTGGGGCTGCAAGGGTTTGCGCCAATGCTTTTTCAGCAATAGCCCGTCCGATGCGACCATTTCCATCTTCAAAGGGATGAATGGTCTCAAACCACAGATGGGCAATTGCAGCCCGCTCAATCGCGGGCAAGGGGTCGATCCCGCTTGGGGCGGTCCTGTTAAACCAGCCGATAAACTGCGCCATCTCCGAAGGGACGCTTCGAGATGGCGGGGCTTCGAAGTGGATGTGCGGCGCATGGATGGGGCCGGAGATAATCTGCATTGCCTCGGCATGCGTCCGATACCCGCCAATGACATCCAGATCTCGCCGACCATTCATGAGCATGGCATGCCACTCAAAGAGACTCTGGTCAGTCAAAGGGGCCGCATAATGCCGATAGAGGTCCGCCATCAATTCAGCGGCCCCGGCCTCAGTTGGCGTAGAACGTCGCCTGTCTGTGGCGAAGCCAAGGTGTCGCGCAATCGACGATTGCACACTGGCCCGATCAAGCACCTCGCCTTCAATAGCGGAGCTCTCGACCGTTTCTTGCGACATGAGTTGAACGACAAGATGCTGATTGGCGTCTTTGTCTAGATGCTGCATCGCACCGACGACCACGCCTGAACCTTTCAGAAACTCCGTTTCGGCGTCTCGCAGACAGCTTTTCTCGAAGTGAAAATGTGGCCAGTCTGGAAGCTGCCAATTCCAAAGCATGATTGATACCCCAAGGCTCTATCAATCATTATATCGTATTTTTATGATTGATAGAAGTCTAATCTATCGATCCTTCGGCGTGACGGATTATGCTGCGTATGAACCCAGAGTGGCCCGCAGCATTCCATAATGTTCACTAAGACGGGCATCATATCCGCCGTTTTCTGATGAAGTCGAGATATTCCCAACATTAGATAAATGGTGCGGATCTCGTTCGTTCTTCCCCGCAATCTGGATCCAAGCGGGACATTCATCCCGGATCGTCAATGCGAGGAGAAACTTTTGTCAAGCCATATGCGTGCATGGCCACGGATGACCAGGCATCTGCCTGCGCATCGTACCGGCATAGGCCGGATGAGGCCACGGCCTCCTTTTCGGTGAAGCAATGGACAGCATGGCCGATGGCGAGAAACTGCCACGGGGCAGGGCTGCCGTACATTTCGGCCAGGAAGCCGTCAAACTGGGGGCTGGTCGTGGTATCATCCGCCCCGTTCATGGCAAGAACCCGTGCCCGGATCGCATGTGCCAGGGCGGGATTATCCGTCGAGAGATTGCCGTGGAACGCGACCACAGCTGCGATCTCCGCACCGGACCGCGCAAGATCCAGCACGGCCGCGCCGCCGAGGCAATAACCGATGGCGCAAGATGGGTCGTGTCGATTGGTGCCTGCGATACAAACGATCTGGACTGTGCCAGGGCAAAGGCCACGCGACGGCGCATCATGGAACGGTCAGCGAGCAGAGGGGGGATATGGCATTGTGTGCGCCAGCGGCGTCTTTCGGGCGGATCGCGGCGGCATACATATCCGTCAGCAGGATTACGTAGCGTTGCCCTGCGATGTCCTCGGCCTTGCGGATCACGCTCTCGTTGACGCCGAACCATGCGAGCACCATCAGGAGACCCGGCCGCCGCGCGGCAGTCGTGTCGTCGTAGATTAGGACGCAGTCATAACGCGCGCCCTCGAACGTCTACGAAACTGGCCTGTCGACCATGCGGGCATGTGCATACCCGGGAATAAGGAACGGCAATGCGGCAATGACGAGCGGACGCAAACGGATCATTGACGTTTCCCTTTCGGTTATGGGACGGGCGAGGGGCAGGTCAGATTATCGCATAGGCCGTTTTGCTCTAAACCACGACGGAGTGAAGCTGTCAGGAGATCGCCATAACGGACCAGAATGAGTGTTTTCTTCAGCCCTGTCCGGGATGGACAGGGGGCTTGGCGGGACAAGTCGACGGCGTCCCGTGGGAAGAGGAAAGCAACGAGAGGTTTTCAGTCCAGAGAGTTTTTTGCAGCGGCTCGGGGTCAGCACACATCCGCTGTATGCGTAGAAGCGGCAATGCGTGAAGGTGGCATCAGGCGAGACCGGCAAGGATGCCGAGATCCGGCCACTGAAGCACGAACTGGCCTGAGTGGCCTGGGAGAGCGGGATATCCTAAAAAACGATCCCGGGCGTATGCCCGCCTGTGCGGCATAGAAACTGGTCGTGCTATCGTGCTGGACAGGAGGGTAGCGGCCGTTAGCTTATTGGCGGGTTCGTCCCCGTTAAAAAACGTGGTCCATGGAACTGTGCGGACTTGAGAATGGTGACACTGCCTTGCGGTGATCCCGGTTAGGAAGATGATTGACTGGCATGTTCCACGCCCTCCTGCAGCATAGTGCATGGAGATGTTACGATGCCTCGAAAATCTGCAAAAGCGTCCTCTGGGCTTACCCGCCACATTCACGGAGCAGCCGCGATCGATATTGGATCACGGATGCATATGGCGGCCGTCTCACCCGAGACTGCAAAGAATCCGATCCGGTCCTTTGGCACATTCACCTCGGACCTGCATACGCTGGCTGAGTGGTTCAGGGCCTGTAACATTACCAGTGTCGCCATGGAATCCACCGGCGTCTACTGGATTCCGGTTTATGAAATCCTTGAGCAGCATGGTTTCGAGGTCATCCTCGTGAATGCGCGTTACGCCAAGAACGTGCCTGGGCGCAAGACAGATGTGAGCGATGCCGCTTGGCTCCAGCAACTTCATTCCTACGGCCTGCTGCGCGGGAGCTTTCGGCCTCAGGCCGATATTGCCGCTTTACGGGCCTACCTGCGCCAACGCGAGCGTCTTGTTGAGTATGCAGCGGCACATATTCAGCACATGCAGAAGGCCCTGATGGAAATGAACCTGCAACTCCATCACGTTGTGTCCGATATTACGGGCGTCACAGGAATACAGATCATCCGGGCAATTGTCGGTGGTGAACGTGATCCGGATACGCTGGCTGCCAATCGCGACATCAGGTGCCGCTCATCGGCTGAAGTGATATCAGCAGCCCTGATGGGAAATTATCGGGACGAGCGTGTGTTCGCGCTGACACAGGCGCTGGAGCTTTATGATATCTACCAGGAACGGATCGTGGCCTGTGACCGTCGCATGGAAGGGTTGCTGCTGCGTCTGAGCCACAAGAGTGCGAAGCCTGCGGCAGACCTCCCAAAGCCGCGGATCAGGACAAAGCAGGTTAGCGCCCCATCCTTCGACGTGCGCAGCATCCTGTATCGATTGCTGGGGGTGGATCTCACGCAGATCCATGGCATCGGTGTTTCGCTGCCCTTCAAACTCGTGGCCGAATGTGGTACAGACCTTCGTGCCTGGCCGAGTGCAAAACATTTCACGTCCTGGCTCTGTCTGGCCCCTGGGAACAAGATTTCTGGCGGCAGACTTCTTTCATCGCGTACCCGTCGGTCCTCAAGCCGAGCCGCAGCCCTTCTGCGTCTGGCTGCCACGACGCTCGGGCGAAGCGATACGGCGTTGGGGGCCTTTTACAGACGCCTGTCTGCCCGGGTCGGGAAAGCAAAGGCCGTGACCGCCACGGCCCGAAAAATAGCGGTCCTGTTTTACAATACCCTCAGGCATGGCATGGCCTATGCCGATCCTGGAGCGGGTTATTACGACGAGATCCATCGTAAACGTGTCGTCTCCAATTTGCACCGTCGCGCCCAGTCTCTGGGGTTCATACTACAGCCCATATCGGAAGATCCGCAACCTGACAGCTAAATCTCCTTCTGCTCGGTCTTTTCCATGAAACCTGTAGCAAGGACGGAATATAGTGGATGGGGACAGATCATTCGCGACACTCCGAACGCCAGAAACGCGGTTGCCAGAAGTGCCAGCGTGACCTGCTGGTTATCGCATATCTCCATCACGATGATCGTCGCTGTGAGCGGAGATTGGGCAACGCCACAGAAATATGCCGCCATCCCAAGCAGAACGACAGCGCCTGGAGAGGTATGGGGTAGGAACTGTCCGATCCATCCGCCCATGCCAGCACCGATGGCTAGGGACGGCGCAAACATGCCGCCAGGTATGCCAGAACAAAAGGTGATTAGCATGGAGAGGTATTTCAGGAGAAAGAAGGAGGCTGGATAATGGAGGGTGCCGTCTATGATTCCTCGCGCTTGGAGATAGCCCGTACCATAGGTCGCCCCGTCAGAAACCAGGCCGATCAGGGCCAGAAGCAGACCACATAAAGCGGCAAAACCGAGAGGGAAACGTGCCGCAAACGGGCGAAGTGATCCTGGCAGTCCCTTGGAGAGGCGAATGACACAACGCGCGAAAAGGCCGCCCGCCAAGCCACCACTCACGCCACATACCAGAACAGCCAGCCACGCGACACCGACGGGGATAGAGGTATTGGCACGACCAAAATATGTATAATTTCCCAGGAGGGCGATTGCAGTAATCCCGGAAAAGATGATGACGGTCAGTGTCCGGCCCGACGATTTCTGTTCAAAGGAATGGGCAAGTTCCTCAATGGCGAAAACAACGCCTGCGAGAGGTGTGTTGAAAGCCGCCGCCATGCCTGCGGCTCCACCTGCCAGGATCATGCCATGCCGGGTGACATCGTTGTGCTGACGCATGGCCCGCGAGAAAGCGTGCATGATGGATGCCCCGATCTGAACGCTGGGTCCTTCGCGACCAATCGATGCACCGCAGATCAGCCCGAGGCAAGTCATCAGGACCTTGCCTAGCGCAATGCGCAATGTCAGAATTTTGTCCACCAGCATGAAATTATGCATGTGCAATGTTGCGATTGTCTGGGGAATGCCGGAGCCTTGGGCACCATTGAATAGTAGGCGCGTCAACCAGGTAATGGTGATCATTCCAAGTGGTGCAATCAGAAGCATGGACCAGGCATTCAGAGCGACAATGCGGTAACGAAGATCGGCTGCCGCATCTCCCAGATGGGCAAAGATCACCGAAATGATGCCGATCAGCACCGCCCCGGAGCAGTACATGAATGTTCTCTGCCATTTTAGTGTCCTGACACGAGCCAGGCGACGAAGGCGACGGGTACGTCTGGGGCGATTTCCACCTTCAGTGGACTGGCGGCCAGCCGGAACTGCACCACGATATGACAATGTCGGGAAAACGGCCACGGTAGGGAAGTTCCACACTGTGATGCAGGAAATGAGGCATATACCATATGTTCATATGTGCCCACTCGGAACCCATACCGGGAAGACAGCTGATATTCACCCTTAAAATCTATGGGACTGCTACGTAGATCATTCATGCATCCTATAGCCCCTGCGGACCAGATGCGCCGGAAGGCCCGACCTTCCGTGATCCCGGCCAGCCGGAGCCAGGTCTCTTACGCCAAAACCGGGCAGTGCCGGGCCAGGTCTCGCCTCATTTATGCCATCAGGAAGGACTACGGCATTTTCCCAATGCGGACCTCGCCTGCTTCTGCCTTTCCATAATCATCGTGAACAGCAATTAATCCCTGCCTGAAGTTATCCGCCGTAGTCGCACAACGTCCTTGGAGGGAGGCAGACCAAACTGTCGCGTATAGTCCCGGCTGAACTGATTTGGACTTTCATATCCGACATGGAAGGCGGCGGACGTTATATTGCCTTGTCCCGCGATCAGGAGTGAGCGGGCATGGAGCAGCCTTACACGCTTCTGATACTGAACCGGGCTCAATGAGGTCACGGCCTTGAAATGGCGATGAAAGGCGGAGATGCTGAGTGCCGCCATCTCCGCCAGATTGCTGACACGTAGCGGTTTTGCGAAATTTTCCCGGATCCAGTGGACTGTATTGGCAACCCGCGAAAGAGCGGTGTCAGGTGTGGCGATGTCACGCAGCATCCAGCCGAGCGGTCCCTGAAGGACGCGGAATAGGATCTCGCGTTCGTAGACGGGCGCGAGAGCAGCAATTTCATCCGGATGGTCCATCAGCCGTAGCAGACGAACCCATGCATCCAGTAGCTCCGGGGTAACAGGGGCGACCGAAAAGCCGGGACTGAAGGCATCGCTCCCGGCAGGTACAGGCAGGTCTGCCAGCAGACTGGCGATAATGGCGGGCGTCAGCGTCAGGCTCACCGCCAGGTAGGGATGGCCCTCTTCCGATGGATGCAAGGCGCCGACTGCGGGCAGATCGACCGACATCACAAAATAGGTTGCCGGATCATAGCGAAGGGTTCGGCTGCCCACTGTCAAGGTTTTTGACCCTGTCAGGATCAGGTTGATCATGGGATCATAGACGGCAGCGAGTTGATGCTCCGGGATTTCACCCTGCACCATGGCAACCCGCGGAATGCCTGTCTCCGTCCGACGGTTTTCTGCCCGTGCGGCCAGTCGCCTGAGTTCCTGAAGCTGCGTTTCCATACCCGGCGTTGTTTCACAGCCCTTTTCCCCGATCAACGGAAAAGCAGAAACAGGCAGGTTTCAGAGAGAAACGTGAGAGCAATCATCTGCTGCCGACATTATCTCTTGTTCCTCCAGGTCGGGCGATAAGCTCCGACGAGTATTGGCATGGGTTTCGGCGGCAACCGAAATGCCAGACCATCGAAGTGTCTGGCTGTTATAATCTTTGAGGATTTTCCATGCTCGATCATATCTTTCTGACAGTGAGCGATATCAACCGATCGATCGCCTTTTACCAAGCCGTGCTTCCACACCTGGGAATCACAAACCGCCTCGATTACGACGGAAAGAACGCGCCAGCTGACCACCCGGATCTCAAGGGTTTCGGTGCCGGGGGCCGCATGTTCTTCTGGCTGCAACAGGGAGCAGCAGCAGCCGGGGCGGTCCATGTCGGCTTTGTTGCGGAATCTGCCGCCATGGTGGAAGCGGCCTTTGAGGCTGCTCTGGTAGCCGGTGCAACCGGCATCCACCCCCCGGGGCCGCAGCTTCATTATGACCCGCGATACTATGCCGCCCAGGTCCGCGATCCGGACGGCTACAGCCTCGAATTCGTCTACAAGAGCTGGCAGCATGGTCGCTGAGGTTCTGTGTATGACTTCCACTGAAAATCCCCCGCGGATACTGATGATCTATGGGGCTTATGGTTATACCGGCCGCATGGTTGCCGAGCATGCGAAAGCAGTCGGTCTTTCCATCATTCTCGCCGGTCGCAGGGCAGACGGACTTGAGGAACTCGCGACCCGGCTTGGGGCGGATCATCGTGTGTTCAGCCTCGAACAGAACGCCGCCATTGATCTGGCCCTGTCAGATGTGACGGTGCTGCTGAACTGCGCAGGCCCTTATCGACGCACGGCTGAGCCACTGATGCGGAGTGCCATTCGCTGTGGAGTTCATTACCTTGATATCGCGGCGGAACTGGACAGCTACCGCCTTGCCGCGCAACTGGATACGATTGCCGGCGCCGCAGGCGTCATGCTGCTTCCGGGCAGCGGCGGCAGTGTTGCCATGCTGGGATGCCTCGCCGGGCATACGGCGGAACGCGTGCAGGCCCCCCAAAAAATCGTCATTGCGCTGAATGTCTCCGGCACCATGTCACGTGGTTCGGCAATCAGTGCTGCGGAAAATGTAACGCCGGAGACGCTGATCTGCAAAGACGGCCATCTTGTCGCATGTCCGGCACCCGACCAGAGGCCTTTTGATTTCGGCCATGGTGCGGTGTCATGTTTTTCGGTGACACTTCCAGATCTCATCACGATCGGACGGGCAACCCATATTCCGGATATCGAGACATTCGTGCATATCTCGGGCGATGCTTTTCCGGGTGGCGATCTCGCACTTCTTCCTGATGGCCCCGGCGTGCAGGAACGGAAAGCACACCGCTATCAGGCAGCGGCCGAGGTAACGGAAGCGAATGGCATCACAGTCCGTTCGGTTCTTGATACGGTGAACGGCTACACCTTCACGCCTCTGGCCGCAGTCGAAGCCGCGCGCCGCGTGCTTGGGGGAGAAGTCCATCCCGGCTTCCAGACGCCTGCCGGCCTGTTCGGGAACGGTTTTGCCGAGACCATAGCCGATACCCGCATCGTTGACCTGTAATGCCATACAAGAGGCGCTTCATGGATCATAAATGTCGTTGTGCCTGGGCCAGTTCGAGCCCCCTGATGCAGGATTACCATGATACTGAATGGGGCGTGCCAGAGCGTGATCCGCGCAGGCTCTGGGAAATGCTGATGCTCGAAGGTTTTCAGGCAGGACTCTCCTGGGAGATCGTGCTGCGAAAACGTGCGGCGTTCCGGGAGGCCTTCGCGGTCTTCGATCCCCGGAAAGTGGCCGCCTTCACCGCAGAAGATGTCGAACGACTGATGGGCAACGCTGGCATTATCCGCGCACATGCCAAAATTGAGGCGACCATTCGTGGCGCACAGATTTTCAATGCGATGCAGGAGGCCGGGGACGATTTCTCTGCCTTCTGCTGGTCGTTCACAGATGGCAGGCCATTGGAAAGGGCAGGGTACAATACGGAAACCGAATTATCCCGAACCATCTCGAAAACACTGAAAAAGCGGGGGTTCAAGTTCGTCGGCCCGACCATCGTCTATGCCTGGATGCAGGCGATTGGCATCATCAACGATCATTCCCCATCCTGCTTCCGCAGAGACGCGGTTGAGAAAATGTCTGCAGGATCTGAGCACTGCAGACAGTAAGCGTAGCCACCAGGACGACGTCGCATCGTCATTCTTCTTTCTCAGACGTAATCTGGAGTTATCACGCAAGATGAAAAACGAGTTCGATAAGAAGAGAGTGCTGGTCACAGGCGGCACTAAGGGAATTGGCGCGGCGATTGCCCATCGATTTGCCGCATCCGGTGCACAGGTTGCAACAACGGCGCGCGCGCCCTCGGCCTCCCGGGATGCCGATCTCATGTTTGTCGCGGCTGATCTCGGCACAACCGCGGGCGTTGATGCGGTTGTGAAGGAAATTGAGAACAAATGGGGCGGACTTGATATTCTCATCAATAATCTTGGAGCCACGGCTACGCCTCCCGGCGGCTTCGAGACACTGACAGATGCGTTCTGGCAGCAGGTACTTGATATCAATCTGATGGCGCCAGTCCGTCTTGACCGTGCCTTCATTCCGGGGATGCTCGAAAGAAAGCACGGCGTGGTCATTCACATAGGCTCAATCGCCCATATCATGCCGCCATCACAGTCGACACTGGCCTATGCTTCTGCAAAAGGCGCACTACGAACTTACAGTAAGGGCCTTTCGAGGGCGGTTGCAGCAGGCGGCGTAAGGGTAAACATGGTGTCACCAGGTTTTATCGAGACGTCTGGTGCGCATGGGATGATCACGGAAATCCAGCAAAATAGGCACATATCCGAGGATGCTGCACGTCAGTACGTCATGAATATGATTGGCGGTATCCCTGTTGGTCGCCCGGGCCGTCCTGAGGAGGTGGCAGAACTTGTTGCGTTTCTGGCTTCTGACCGCAGCGGCTATATCGTTGGTGTGGATTACCTTCTGGATGGCGGCACTATTCCCACAGTGTAGCGTGCCGGTTTGTCGCTTCGTACTGCTTGTCGGCGATTAGAAGACGGTCCTGTTTCCCGGTCTGAAAGCCTGCGTTTCCATGCACCAGAATGGTAATGGTCTGAACAGGCTTCCGGGATTATGCAATGGCGATCGTGTCAAGTTGCGCCTGAACATCGGCCGACAGTTCCAGCGTTGCTGCTGCAAGATTTTCTGACAGATGAAGGGGGTTCGAGGTTCCCGGGATGAGAAGCAGGTTGGGTGAACGGGCCAGCAACCAGGCCAGCGCCACCTGTAACGGGGTGCCCCCGATATCGGTTGCAACCCGGGTCAGGGCGTCCGACTGGATCGGGCTGAAAGAGGTGGACCCGTCCGTTCGGACAGTTTTGTGGGCTTGATAAGCTATACCCGGTTGTTGTTATGCCGCCATTCTGACGGCGTTGCTGTTGGCCATCTGGTCCGGGGTTAACCCCGGACCAGATGGCGTCGACACGTCATGATACGCCTCATCGGGCGTGCGTCCAGCCAGTGCCGAGTGCGGACGCTGCCCGTTATAATGGGTGATCCATCCGGCAAGCCCGGCCCGTAGCTCCGATCCGGTCTCGAACGCATGCAAATAGACGCATTCGTATTTCAGCGACCGCCACAGACGCTCGATGAACACGTTGTCCAGCCATCGCCCGCGCCCGTCCATGCTGATGCGGATCTGACGCTCTTCCAGGAGCCCGGTGAAACGGGGCGTCGTGAACTGCGACCCTTGGTCAGTATTGAAAATTTCCGGAGCGCCATAGCGCGTGAGGGCATCCTGTAGCGCCTCGATGCAGAACTCCGCATCCATCGTGTTCGACAGACGCCAGGACAGCACCTTGCGCGTGAACCAGTCCATGATCGCCACGAGATAGAGAAATCCCCGTTTCATGGGGATATACGTGATATCGGAACACCAGACCTGGTTAGGCCGCTCAATGACCAGATCCCGCAGCAGATACGGATATTTCCGATGCTCCGGATGAGGCACACTCGTGCGCGGCTTCTGGTAGACCGCCCGCAGGCCCATGATCGCCATGAGCCGCCGGACCCGCTTGCGGCCGACTTCATATCCCAGGCGGCGCAGATACCATGTCATCTGCCGTGAGCCATAATATGGCGTTTCCAGGAACTGGGCGTCGATCAGCCGCATCAACGCCAGATTGGCCTCGCTCTGTGGCACTGGCCGATAGTAGACGCCAGACCGGTTCAGATGCAGCAGCAGGCATTGCCGGACAATGGAAAGGCGCGGTCGCTGTGGGTCAATCATCTGCCGCCTCTGATCACGCCCAACCGAGCAGAGGCATCGCGTAAAAAATCCCGTTCCACGAGAAGCTCGCCTATCTTCGCGTGCAGTTTCTCCACATCAGCAGGGCTGACCGGGGGCTCGGCCACCGGCTTCCCGGAGAAGGTCGCCGCCATCCCCTCGATCGCCTGCCGTTTCCACTGGGCGATCATCGTCTGATGCACACCATGTTTCGACGCCAGTTCCGCCAGCGTCAGTTCCCCACGGATCGCTTCCAGGGCAACCCGTGTTTTGAACTCCGCCCCATACCTCTTGCGCGTAACCTTACCCATAAAACCTGCCCTCTCTCAGGTCGGATTATAGCTTATCGCCCTGTCTGAAAAATGGGGACCACCTCTGGAGGAGGAGCTTGCTGAAGACCGATGCGACAGATCCCGCCCTTGCAAACCCGCTGGCGCTGAGGCTTGACGACAATTTTGGTGGATGACGGGAGCAGCGATCTGGCCATCAGGGTGCGATCATTTACCCCGCTTGCCTCACTCGCTGCGTCTTCTTTCGCCGTATCTCTGTTTGACGTTCATATCCGTTCTGATGATGTCATCGCTTTCTGTAGTCGCGTGGACTGATGCCGGTTTCTCTGCGAAACATCTGTGCAAAATGGCTCGCACTCTCATAGCCGCTGGTCAGGGCGATCTCGATGATGGACCTGTTGGTCTGTGACAGAAGCTCCTTCGCATGTTCCACACGCCGCTGGATAAACCAGCGTGATGGGCTTTGCCCCATGGTGTTGTGAAATGACCGGCTGAAATGAAACCGGCTCATCCCGCACAACCCGGCCAGAAAATCGAGATCGAACGGTTCGGCGAGATGGGCCTCCATATGATCAAGCGCCTTGCGCAGCTTCCACGCTGGCAGTTGTGCGGGTCTGGGTGTGGGCGAAGGCTGTGTCTGGGCATAATGACGCAGAAGATGGACAGTCAGACTTTCCAGAAGTCCGTTCACAAATAGAGAACTGGCCGAATGAGTCGTCTGGATCTCGGCCGTCAGGCCTGTCAGAACGCCAGAGATAAATGCGTCCTGAACACCGGAAATTGCGCGCATGGAAAGCCGTGATGGATTAAGCCCTAACGATCGGGCGACGCGGTTCACCAGAGTAGGGCCCAGATAAAGATGCAGGACTTCAAACGGACGGTCCGGATCAGCCTGCCAGCGCATGAGGTAAGGCGCATCGGTCTGTGTCAGGAAAAATGATCCGGACCCGGCCTCACTTTTCGTCCATTCACCTGTCAGTTCGCGTTCCTCGACCTGTGCTTCTCCTGAGATGATCCGCACCAGAAAATGTTCGGCCACAGCCGGGACAAGCTCTTCATCTTCGTGTTGCGGCCGACGGAATATCCGCATCATAAAATGTTGGTCTGGAACAGGCTTTCTTTCACGACCCTAAAGTTCCAGATTGGAAAGGCCCGGATCATCATCCCGGCATCTTCCTGGCCGTATCGGCCAGCGCGGTTTGGAGCAACGTCGTGACTTCGCCAAATGTCAGCCTCCATATCGTGATACCAATCATGATCACTGCAGGCGAGGCTGATTCGATGGCGAAAGCCGCGGTTACGGCCGCGAATAAGGCGAAGCCTAATACGACCGATAAGGGGTCAATGCGAGGGTGGGCTGCAGTCGCTTCAATCTTATCGTAACTTGCGTCAGAACAGGCGATGTACTGCAGATATCACACTGGGGTCAGAAGATGGGAAATGCTCTGTATCGGTTTCAGACCATGGCCAAAACGCCTGATTGCCTCACGATCCTTCTCCAGTGCTCCATAAGGCAGATACCGGACTTTCAGATCAGCAATCCTGCTGAAAGCCGGTCGCTTCAACTGTTCCCGCACATCAATCTCCCGCTTGTCCGGCGCGACAAGGAACATCCCTTCCAGAGCCTGCGCCGCTGACCCGAGAGCAAGGTCGAGCATCCGCACGATACCGGAATAGATGGTCGTTGAGTGCTCAACCTCGAATGCTGCAACAATCCTATGGCTTTCCTGGTCAAGCCATAAGACGTCGATCAGACGCACGGATTCCGCTCCCTGCGTTTCCGTCGTGAACCCCGGCAATACCGACAGGCAACCATCCCCCAGCTTGCCGTCCTGCCATGGACGGCTGCGATCATTGGCGGCAATCCAGACATCGTAACCCAAGGAGAGCCCCAGATCACGAAGCCATCCCTGAATCTCGGTATGAGTATGATCTGTTTCCCGCTCCGCAGCGAGAGTTCGGGCCTCTTTTGCGCTCTGCTCCCTAACCTGGTGAAGATCGGCTTCCCAGAGTTTTCGTGCTGTTTCGTTATCTTCGAGAGGCGGCGCTGTATAACGTCCGCTTCCGAGATCAAACAGCAGTCCTCCGATAGCACCAAGATCATTGGAAAGCAGCGCACGATAGGTTGCATTCAGCTTTAGTATCCCTTGCCGCATGGCAAGATATTCCTCCCATCGCCCCAGCTTCACCTTTGATCCGGTCAGGGCGTTATAGCCCTTCACGATCGCCGTATTGAAAGGTGGCATGATCGTGGGATGCAGGAAATACAGCAGATTGGCGACAGCTGGCCCCAGCCCTTTTATCTTCCTGGCGTCGATTGCATGAATGGCCGAGACTACATGCTCTTCGGTATTGCAGCACAGACAGGTATCGAGAAGCTGCCCAAATGCTTTCTGATTGGCGGGATTTTCGTAGATGTCGGGAATGCGTAACTTCGGTTTCCACAAGAATGCATGATCCGCACCCTTGAAAATCTGACGCTGCTCAGCAATCGAATGTACAACTGTTTCCAAGGAGGAGCCACGATAGGCAACCCCGAATGTACCAGCGGCTATCTCAGCCACAACCAGCTGCAGACCGCGACGGATAGACCGGAAGTTTTTGAGGCGTTCATCCCACAAGAACCAACTCTGATAGGTCCCTGCCGGATCATCTCGCCAGCGAAGGATAAGGTCTCGAATGAGGTCTGTCATTTACCCGCAAACTAACATTCCGTTCTCCCCAGATACTGATTGTAACAGGGATATAGGTCAACACCTGCCGGGTCTCGCATAGTGGCCGGCATTTCGCTTGGGGTGCCGACGCCGGTTTTCCTTGACGCAAAACATCAGAAGGGCCAGCGATCATATAATGGATACTATCAGCCTTATTGCTCTGCTTTTCGTGCTCGCCGCAGCCTTTAGCATTCTCAATCACCACACGTTTCGCGTTCCAGCGACAATCGGTGTCCTGATCTTTTCGCTGCTGGCATCCCTGCTGGTTGTGGCTTTGAACCTGCTGATTCCGGACTATGATCTGCAGGCTCTGTCGCGGTCTATGCTGGGGATCATCAATCTACCCGTAGCGCTTCTGAACGGTGTGCTGTCACTTCTTCTCTTTGCGGGAGCCATGCAGGTTGATGTCGGGCACCTGCGTGCCAAATTGATGTCCGTGACAGCCCTCTCTGTCCTTGGAACGGTGTTGGCTGTGGTCCTTCTGGCGGGTGCAGTCTGGAGTATTTTGCCCCTGATGGGCCATGCCGTTCCGTTTTCATGGTGCATTGTGCTCGGTGCGATTCTCGCACCCACAGATCCGGTTTCGGTCGTGGGCATGCTGAAGCGTCTGCGACTTCCGGGACCACTTCAGGCAGTTTTCGCGGGCGAGAGTCTGTTCAATGACGGTGTGGGAGTTGTTATTTTTGGTGTGACGATCGGGTTGGCGACCGGAGACAGTCAGGGTCTGGCCGCTTCTGCGATTGTGCTCAGCTTTTGCCGTGAGGCGCTTGGTGGTGGTCTGTTAGGTGCCATGACCGGATGGATCGCGCTTCGTGTACTCAAGGAGCAACGGGATCCGCATATCGATCTGCTGACGTCATTGGCCCTAGCGACCGGAACCTTCAGTATCGCCAGCCATCTTGGCATGTCAGGCGCGATAGCTGTCGTCGTGGCTGGATTGTGTTTTGGAACCAGCTATAGCGATTCCGTTTTCGATGAAGCATCCCGCCAGAACCTCGATGTCGCGTGGACCCTTATGGACGAAGTGCTGAATGTCCTGCTATTCATGCTTATCGGTTTTGAAATTCTGGAGATCACGCCGCGTCTGTTTACCATGATGGCGACGCTCATGGTGATTCCGCTGTCTATTGTCGTGCGCGCACTGAGCGTGTTGTTCTCCACTCTTCCGATTCATCTCAGACAATGGGAACGGGGCCGTGTTCTTGGTATCCTGACCTGGGGTGGTTTGCGCGGTGGCATCTCGGTCTCACTGGCGCTTGGATTGCCTCCAGGTGAATTGCGCAATCTGTTGCTGCCTGTCTGTTACGGTGTGGTGGTGTTTACCACCATCGTACAGGGACTGACCATGGAATGGGTCGTCCGCAGGCTTTACCCATCATCAACATCCGGGCCAGAATGATTTCTCATGAAACATGCGGCGACAAAATGCCTGTAGGTCAATCAGTCAGCGTCTGCCGACTGCTGCCCTAAGTCGTAAGGCCTCGTAGATCGGGGTATCTCCGCATGCACCTGCCACCACCATTGCTGAGAAGCTTCCGCACAGGAGCGGTAATACAAGATCGGATGATCCAGTCATTTCCATGACGAGGATAATGCCCGTCACGGGTGATCGAACGGATCCTGCGAACATTGAAGCCATGCCAACAATCACGAACGGCGCAGTCGCCAGTGCTGTGTCCGGGCTCAGTATTTGTGCGACAAAGCTGCAGGCCAACCCTGATAGTGCCCCCAAGGCAAGCATAGGCGCGAATAATCCGCCAGGTGTCGCGGCAGCATAGGAAACTGCCCCGAATACCAAGCGGAAAACGAACAGGAGGGGAATAAGATGCCAGTTTATCGTATTACTTATTGCGGCCTGGGTGATCCAGTCGCCTCCACCCGCCAGATGGGGATCAAGCCATACGACAAGTCCGGCCAGTCCGCCGATTAGGGTGGCTCTGGTGTATATGCTGACAGGCAGACGGTCGGCAAGGCGCAGTGCTGCAAGAATTGTTCGGTTGTATCCGACTGCCAGTAGGCCTGTCATGAGACCAGTCATGACAAAGAATAACTGCTTCGCAACTGCTGTAGGTAGAACCGGATAAGATGCGATGAAATCGGGCTGACTGCCTAGGGCCTGTTAGATCTTGAATTTCTTCCCATATTGTAGGGATGGAAGAAGGAGACAGAACAGGCACCTTTACGGACGAGACATGGGCGATCTGGGAACCTCTGATTGAGGAGGTTCGCCCGAGGG
>NZ_JABJWC010000053.1 GCF_013155395.1 Komagataeibacter melomenusus
CCCCCCAGCCCGCCGGACCGTTTTAAAAACCCACCCTGTAGTCAATAAGAACGGGTATTAAGGGAACCCCGTTCCCCGCCAGAACCCGAGGATACGCGTAGCATGATGAAAACCCTGTTTCTCCAGCCGCCTTCGTTTGACGGATTCGACGGTGGGGCCGGTTCCCGCTATCAGGCCAAGCGGGAAATCAAGTCGTTCTGGTACCCGACCTGGCTGGCACAGCCCGCTGCCATGGTCGAGGGCAGCCGCCTGATCGATGCACCGCCTGCCCGCATGGGCATGGAGCCGATCCTTGAAGACGTGCGCAACCGCGACCTTGTCATCATGCACACTTCCACGCCGTCCTTCGCATCGGACGTGCGCGTGGCCCAGATGCTCAAGGATGCCAACCCCAAGGTCAAGATCGGCATGGTTGGCGCCAAGGTGGCCGTGCAGCCCGAGGAGAGCCTGCTCAACGCCCCGCCGGTGGACTTCGTGGCCCGCAACGAGTTCGACTTCACCATCAAGGAAATGGCGGAAGGCCGCGAGTGGAAGGATGTCGATGGCATCTCCTGGCGCGATGCCGACGGCAAGATCGTGCATAACCGCGACCGCGCCATGATCGAGGACATGGACAGCCTGCCGTTCGTGACCGAAGTGTACAAGCGTGACCTGAAGATCGAAGATTACTTCATCGGTTACCTGATGCACCCCTACATCTCGATCTATACCGGCCGTGGCTGCAAGTCGCGCTGCACCTTCTGCCTGTGGCCGCAGACCGTGGGCGGCCACCACTACCGCACCCGCAGCCCCGAGCATGTGGCTGCCGAGATCCGCCTGGCGAAGCAGTATTTCCCGCAGGTGAAGGAATTCTTCTTCGACGACGATACCTTCACCGATGACCTGCCGCGCGCCGAGGCGATCGCCAAGGAACTGGGCAAGCTGGGCGTGACGTGGTCGTGCAACGCCAAGGCCAATGTGCCCCGCAAGACGCTGGAAGTGCTCAAGGCCAACGGCCTGCGCCTGCTGCTGGTGGGCTACGAGAGCGGCAACCAGCAGATCCTGCACAACATCAAGAAGGGCATGCGTGTCGAGACGGCGCGCGAGTTCACCAAGAACTGCCACGAACTCGGCATCAAGATCCATGGCACCTTCATCCTCGGCCTGCCGGGCGAGACGAAGGAAACCATTCAGGAAACCATCCGCTTTGCCACCGAGATCAACCCGCACACGCTGCAGGTCTCGCTGGCCGCGCCCTATCCCGGCACGTTCCTGCACCAGCAGGCGACCGAGAATGGCTGGCTGGATGAAAAGAACGCCGAACTGATCGATGATAACGGCGTGCAGATCGCGCCGCTGCACTACCCGCACCTGTCGCACACCGAAATCTTCCAGAGCGTGGAAGAATTCTACCGGAAGTTCTACTTCCGTGCGCCCAAGATCGCCTCGATCCTGAACGAGATGGTGCGCAGCCCGCAGATGATGAAGCGCCGCCTGCGCGAAGGGGTGGAGTTCTTCCAGTTCCTGCGCGAACGCCGCGCGGCCTGATCGCGCCACGATCCATGCCGGAACCTTCGGGTTCCGGCATTTCTTTTTTCAAGCCACCCGGTTTTCCAGCATGAAGCGCGTTATCATATCCGCCGATGATTTCGGCCTGTCGGAAGAAGTCAACGAGGCCATCGAGATCGCCCACCGGGATGGATTGCTCTCAACCGCGAGCCTGATGGTATCCGGCCCTGCCGCCGCCGATGCCGTGCGCCGCGCCAAGAAACTGCCTGACCTGCGGGTGGGGCTGCACCTTGTGGCCATAGAAGGCCCGGCCACCCTGCCGCCTGCCGATATTCCGCTGCTGGTGCCCCAGGATGGGCAGTTCCCCTCCGACCAGTTCAAGCTGGGGGTTGAGTATTTCTTCCGCCCTGCCGTGCGCCGCGAACTCGCTGCCGAGATCGAGGCGCAGTTCCGCGCCTTTGCCGCAACGGGGCTGGCGCTGGACCACGCCAACGCGCACAAGCACATGCACCTGCACCCCACCGTGGGGCGCTACCTGATCGAAAGCGGCCTGCGCCACGGCCTGCGCGCGGTGCGCGTGCCGCTTGAGCCGCCCGAGCCGCTGCGGGCCGCCGGCACCTATGCCGACACGCTGGGCGATGCCGCCCTGCGGCGCTGGACCGGGCTTTTGCGCCATCAGGCGCACAAGGCCGGGCTGGTGACGAATGACTGGTGCTTCGGCCTGGCCTGGAGCGGGCACATGACCACCGAGCGTGTCTCGGCCCTGGCCGCCCACCTGCCTGATGGCCTGTCGGAAATCTATTTCCACCCCGCCACGGCCAAGAACAGGCTGTTGCAGCGGCTCATGCCCACTTACGAGCATGAGGCCGAGTTCCGCACGCTGTGCGCGCCGGGCTTTCGCTCCGGGCTGGCCCATGCGGGGGCAACCCCCACTACGTGGACCGATGTAGCCTGCGGGCGTTAAGAGAAAAAGTTTTTGGTGAAGCTTTTTTCAAAAAGCTTCAGAAGAACGCCGCCTTTTTGAAAAAAGGCGGCACCCAAAAACTTTTTTACTGATGACCTTTCCCTTTCGGGCGCGGTGCAATCAGCCCAGCTTGGATTCAACCCATGCCTTGAGCTGGCTCTTGGGCATTGCACCAGTCTGCTGGGCCACCGGCTTGCCATCCTTGAACAGGACCAGGGTGGGAATGCTGCGCACGCCGTATTCATTGGGGGTGCGCAGGTTGTTGTCGATATCGACCTTGGCCACGGTCATGCGGCCCTTGAACTCGCCGCCGAGTTCTTCAAGCGCCGGGGCGATCATCTTGCACGGGCCGCACCATTCAGCCCAGAAATCAACCAGCACCGGTTCCTTTGATTCAAGCACCAGCGCCTTGAACTGGTCGTCGCTGACCGCAATCGTGTTTTCACCCATCACTCAATGCTCCATTTACGGCAGCAACGGCTGCCTTTGTCCTTGCGTCCTGCTGACATGGCAATCACCCGGCACGTGGTCAAGCCCGTACCGGCCCCTTTAAGGTCACCCGGTCCGGCGCATAATGGTCGAGCAGCACTGCTGGCAGGATGTCAACGCGCACGCCTTCGGTCCAGACCAGCACGCACACGACCTGCCTGCCAGGATAGACCCCGCGCAGCAGGGCGCGGTAGGCCGCCATCTGGCGCAGGTAGAGCACGGGGGTCTGGCCAATATCGGCGGGCGGATGGCGGTTGGTCTTGAAGTCGCACACCGTCACCGTATCGGCATTGACCGCCATGCGGTCCACCTGCCCCACGATCACCTGCTCGCCCACGATTCCGGCCAGAGGCTGCTCCACGCGGCTGCCGGGGGCAAACAGGGCCGCAAGCTCCGGCCTGTTCATGACCGCGAGCACCTCCGCCACCAGTTCATCACGCAGGTCTGGCGCAAGCCCCGCCGCCGGGCGCGACAGCCAGGCATGGGCCAGGTCCGCCCGCGCCTCGGGCGCGCAGTCGGGCAGGTACTGCAACAGGGCATGCACCAGTTGCCCGCGTTGCAGGGCGCGGGCGCGCCGGGCCGTGGCATCGGCGCGGTCACGCACCGTGCTGGCCGCAGCCAGCGGCGAGCGCACGGCAGGCTGCGGGCCAAGGGCTACGTCATCGGGTCGGCTGGGGGCCAGCGGGCGCGCCAGCGGGCCTTCCGCCACGGGCAGCACGGGCCGCCACAGCGGCGCATGGCCCATCCAGTCCGGCAGGGCAACCGGCTCCGCATCCAGCGCCGGGGCCTGCGCCCTGGGCGTCGGGGCAGGCACGCTGCGCTTTTCTTCCAGCACAAGGCTTTCGCCCTCCCAGCCCAGATCGAAAGGCCGGGCTTCGGCACCGGCCTGCCCGAAGCCACGGTGGCACAGGTCATACCAGCAGCCATCGGGCACGCCCCGGCTTGGCTTCCAGCCGCATATCACCAGCCGGTCGCTGGCACGGGTCAGCGCCACGTAGAGCAGGCGGTTATATTCCTCCGCCGCCTCCAGCCTGATCTTTTCCTGCAAGGCGGCGGTCAGGTCGGTGGCCAGTTCGCGCCGAGGCACCCAGATGGGAATATCAAGACCGGTCTGCGTGTCATGCTGCCACAGGATATTGGTATCCGAGCGCGGGCTGGCGATGGTGTCGGGCAGCACCACCAGCCGTGCCTGCAACCCCTTGGCCCCGTGCGCGGTCATGACACGCACCATGTTGGCCGAGGCATCGGGCTCGTGGCGCACGGTCTCGTCCGAGGCATTGAGCCAGTGCAGGAAGCCCTGCAACGAGATGGCATGCGCCTCCTCAAAACGCAGCGCTGCGGAGAGCAGCTCATCCACCGGCTCCACCGCCTCCGGCCCGAGGCGGGCCAGCAGCCGGGTGCGCCCGCCCAGCGGGCCAAGGGCCTCGGCCAGAAGCTGGTAGGGCGTTGCGTAATCCACCTGCCGGAACAGCGTGTTGAGGATATGCCACGCCGCCGCCCAGTCCGGCCGCTCGGCATGGCGCGCGCGCAGCACGGCCCACAGCGGCCTGCCATCGCGCCCCGTTGCCAGATGCATGAGCGATTCATCATCCAGCCCGCCCATGGGCGAAGTCAGCACGCAGGCCAGCGTCAGGTCATCCTGCGGCAGCAGCAGGCACGCGCACAGCGCCATGAGATCCTGCACCGCAAGCTGGTCGGTCAGCACGGTGCGCACGAGGGTGGCCACCGGCACGTCGTTGGTCTTGAGCGCGCGGATCAGGGCGCGGGCAAAGGCCGAGCGGCGCGGCACGAGAATCAGCACATCCCCCGGCGCAAGCGGCGCCTCGCCCGGTGCGGGGGGCCTGCGCAACTCGGCTGCGATCCAGGCGGCCAGCGTATCGGCCAGGCGCTGCTGGGCGGTGGACTGGCCCGCATTGTGGGTGGGCGCCTGCCAGGGGCTGACCGCCGCGCCATCGTCTTCCACCGGCACGGGGGGCCAGATCTCCACGCGCCCCCCCTGCCCGGGGCGGGCGGTGACGTGGCGGGGAATGGTGCCATCGGGCTCGGCCACGCCACGGGCGGCGGCGGGGTTGGCGAACACGCTGTCCACCAGTTTGAGCACAGGTGCGGTGGAGCGGAAGGAGACGGTCAGGGCCGGTTCGCGCCACAGGGCCTCGGCGGCCCTGGCACGCTGGCGAAAGCGCTGCCGCCACGCGCGGAAGGCCTCGGGGTCGGCGCCCTGAAAGGAGTAGATCGACTGCTTGTAATCCCCCACCGCGAAGATGGTGCGCGGCGTGCCGTCATCCTCATGCGTGCCTTCGCCAGCAAAAAACTCCGCCGTCAGCCCACCGGCAATGGCCCACTGGTCGAATGAGGTATCCTGCACCTCATCGAGCAGCAGGTGGTCGATGCCGCCATCGAGCTTGTACAGAACCCATGCCGCACCGGGATCGCGCAGCAGTTCGAGCGTGCGGTCGATCAGGTCGTCATAATCGACCATGCCCTGCGCGCTCTTGCGCGTGGCGTAGCGCTCGAGCACCGGCTGGGCAACCGAGAGCAGCGCGCAGGTGAGTTCAAACACCGTAATGGCGCGCATCTGCTGCTCGATGGCGATGACGCGCGCGGCCTCGGCCAGAAGCTGCTCGACCAGAACCGGGCGCAGGGTGGCAAGCTTCGCGTTCAGCCCGCCACGCTGGCGGGGCGCGCCCTCGTTTGTAAGCAACGCCTTGCGCCACACGGGCCAGGTCGCAGCACGGGTGGCCGCATCCTGCCCCAGCCAGTCCAGCATGGTGGCGGCCTGCGTGCGCACGGTAGGCGATCCCTCCTGCGCCGCGTAACGCAGGCCATCGCGCAGGGCGTCCTCATCGGGGATGGTGGCGCAGGCCTGGCGCAGCACCTCCTCCACGCTGCGCCCGCTTATGCCCAGCAGGCGCATCACGGCGGTCTCGACACTGGCCCGGTCGCGCACCCATTGGCGCGCCACCGGCAGCAGGCGGCGGGCCTGCGCCTGTAGCCGGGCGATCAGGGCAGTGAAGTCACCCACGCCAATCTGGCCCGCGAGCAGCCCCACGGCGGGGCCACCCGCACCCACGACATCCTCAACCGCGGCACGCTGGGCCAGGCGGGCATCGGTCTCCTCGATCAGGGTGAAATGCGGGCTGATCGCGGCCTCGATGGGGAAGCGCCGCAGCAGCGACTGGCAGAAGGCATGGATGGTGCCAATGCGCATGCCACCGGGCAGGTCGAGCACGCGGGCAAAGAGTTCGCGCGCCACCTGCCGCGTGCGCTCATCCACCGGCACGGACAGGCGGGCGAGTTCGCCATCAAGCGCCGCATCGGGCAGCATGACCCACTGGCCCAGCCGGTCCTGCAGGCGGATCGACATCTCGGCCGCCGCCGCCTTGGTAAAGGTCAGGCACAGGATGCGGCCGGGGTCGCTGCCTGCAACGCGGGTGGGCACGCCATCACGGTCGGGCACGTCACGCGGCAGCATAAGGCGCAGCAGCCGGTCGATCAGCAGCTTGGTCTTGCCACTACCCGCCGAGGCAGAAACGAACACCGAGGCCTGCGGGTCGGACGCCTGCGCCTGGCTGGCATTGGCAAGGCCGATGGCGTCCATCGTGGTGTCGGTTTTTGGGGGGGAGACGTTCATCCGCCATTTTCCTCACGCGCCGCACTCCATTCCGCAACGCGGGCCAGATGGGCGTAATCGGCAAAGCGGGGTTCCTCGCCGGGATAGGGGTGCGACAGGTAGGGCTGGTCGGGATTGTCATACCCGGCCACCAGATCACGCAGCCCCGCGCGGCATGAGGCGATCAGTCCGGCCAGTTCCGCCCCACGCGCCACGTCGAGCACCAGCGCCGGCACATGGCCGCCGGTCAGCCGCCAGTACACCAGCTCGGCCACCGTGCCCGCCACGGGGGGCGGAAAGCCGCCGCTTTCAATCATCGCGGCCTCGAGCACCAGTTGCGACTGCCAGCCCTCCAGCACGCTGCGGCGCGTGGGCAGGGTGCCGGTCTTGTAATCGAACAGGCTCAGCGTGCCATCATCGTGGCGGTCGATCCGGTCGGCCCGGCCGCGCAGGGTGAAGGGGCCGCCGGGCAGATCTTCAAGCTGCATCCGCCCGCTCAGCTCGGTCAGCACCGTGCGCTTGCCACCCGCCGTGCAGCGCGCCTGTTCGGTCGCGGCGCACCATGTGGCGATGCGCTCCAGCCTCGGCGCCCACCAGGCGGCAAGGGCGGGGCGCAGTTCGGCCGCGCGCAGCACATCAGCAAAGACGGCCTGCATCTGCGCCTCACCATCAGCAGGCCAGCCGGTGGGGTGGGCGCGGAACCAGCGGTCAAGCGCCGCGTGCACGATCTGGCCGTAATCCGCAGCATCCGCCAGTTCCTCAAGGTCGGGCAGGCGGTTGAGGCGCAGGATGCGGCGGGCATAGATGGCGTAGGGGTCGCGCATCCATGTCTCGATCTCGGTCACCGACAGGCTGCGCGGGCGCAGGGGAACTGCCGGGCACGGGCGCGGCGGGCTTGCTGGCTGCACCAGCCCGCCGGGCGGCCGGTCGAGGCTGTCCAGCCAGCGCAGGGCGGGGTGCGGCGGCAGGCCATGGCCGTGGCCTGCCAGATAGGCATTGAGCCTGACCAGCCACCGCGCGGGCACGGTTGGCGCGCCCTGCCGCCGCGCGGCCATGGACAGCACCACCCTTGGCGCGGCACAGGCGCACGCCACAAAATCATGCGCGGCCTGGCCGATGGCCCATTCCGGCGAGGGCAGGCCCACGCGGGTGCGCATGGGGCGGCTCATCCACGGCCCCGGATCGGTGGCGGGGGGCCAGACGGTTTCCACAAGGCCGCCAAGCACGATGGTATCGGCGGTCTGCAACCGCGCCTCGAGCAGGCCCCAGATGAACACGCGCGGATGCACCGCCGTGCCCTCGCGCCCGCGCACCGCGCGCCGCCCCTGCACCGTCATGCCCGCAAGGGATGAGGCCAGCAGCCCGTCAAGCGCGCCCAGCCGGGCATCGGGCAGCACGTCGCACCATGCCAGCATGGCACTCATGTGCTGGCCCAGCGCGTTGCCTTCCTCGCCAGCCCACAGGCGCTCGGCGCCATCGGTGGTGTCGGTCGCGGCCAGGGCCTGCGCGGTCTCGACCAGGGCGGCAAGCAGGGTCGAGACCGGCACCAGATTCGCGCGCGGCAAGGCCAGCAGCGGGCCGAGGACCGTTTCGAGCCGGTTGATGAAGGCCGTGATTTCCTCCGGCGCATCAGGCGCATCGGCCAGCGCGCCATGCGGATCTTCCGCCGCGCGGGCCAGCGCGCCGCGCAGCCCGGCAATGCCCGGTGGCGGGGCGGGGCCGCGCAGCACCAGCCGCTCGAGCTGGCGGGCGCTGGCGCGGCAGTTGCCCGGCGCAAGGCCACACGCCGCCAGCGGGTGCTTGATGACCGAAAGCAGCGCCACGGGCGAAAGCCCGCCATCCACCGCCTGTATGATCAGCCGCAGGAAGGCGGTCTGCGGTATGGTGAGCAGGCTTTCGCCTGCGCTGTCATCGGCAATGACGCCCCAGCGCACCAGTTCGGTGGCAACGCGCCCGGCCAGCGCGCGATCGGGGGTGACGAGGGCGGCACGCCTGCCCGGCTGCTCGAGCACCTGACGCAGCACCATGGCGATGGCTGCCGCCTCCTCCTGCTGGTCGGCGCTGCGCAGCACCGACAGGCCATCGGCCATGACCGGGGCCGCGGAGTCGCGCCAGCCCGCCAGCGCATGGGCGGGCAGCAGGGCGCGGGCCAGCAGGCTGGCGCGCGGGATGGGGCTGCTGGCAACACAGCCCCGTGGCAGATCGCCCCACTGGTCCATGCCCGCCCGCTCAAGGCCGAGTTCGGCCAGCATGTGCGCGGTGCCCGCCTGCGGGTGGTCGGGCGGCAGGGTGCACCACACGTTATCGGCGCATTCCATGTCCACGCCCGGCAGCACCAGCAGCCCATCGGGTAGCGAAAGCACCGCGCGCAGCATGGCGATGGTGGAGGGCACGGCATCGGAAAAACCTGCCGCCCAGATGGGATAGCCCGCAGGTGGTGGCGCCTCCAGCCACCGCTGCGCCTGCGCGTGCAGCAGGGCGGTCTGGCGGGCGACGGGGTTCATCACCCCCTGCTCGGCCAGCCAGGCGGGCCAGACCTGGGTGATGATGGACAGGAACCGCACGGTCAGGTGCCAGTGCTGGGCAAAATCACCTTCGGCGGCATGGGGCAGGCGGTCATGCAGGTCGCATTCGGCCCATTCCGCCTCATCCATCAGGTCGGCCAGCGCACGGGCCAGCGGCCAGGCCTGGTCCACGCCCTGCACATCGCCAAAGGCACGGCCCGCCTGCATGACCAGCAGCGTGAGCGTGGCAAGGCGGCGCACGGGATCGACCGCAGGCGGCAGGTCGAGCGCGTTGCGGCCCGACAGGGCCAGGGCGGCCTCATCCAGCCCGGCAATGGGGGCGATGCGCGGCAGCAGGATGGGGCGGCCATCGACCTGCCGCACGAAGGCCTCGGTCAGGGCACGGGCGGCGCGGCGGCTGGGCAGCAGGATCAGCCCGTTGCCGCAGGCCTGCGCGTCATCCCCCGCCTGCGCCAGCCAGCGCGCGGCGATCTGGTCCACAAACGGCACATGCGGCGCAATGACGGCGGCACGACCACGCAGGCAGGGCGCATCGGGCTGCGTCATAGCCCGGTGTCCGAATCCGGGTTGAGGGTGGAATGCAGCACGCGCTCGGCGGCCGTGATATCGGCCGGGCGCGAGAGGTGGAACCACAGCGAATCATGCACGATCACGCCCAGCCGGCCCGCCGCCATCGCCCGGTCCCACAGCCGGTTCATGCTGAAGCCGCCTTCGGGTGCTGCATCAAACAGCCGGGGCGAGACGATCTGCACGCCGGTAAAGACATAGGGCGTGATCTCGCCCGCGCGTGGGCGGCGCGGGCGGCCATGGGCATCGACGGCAAAATCACCATGCCCCACCTCACCCACCGCGCGCGTCATGGCGCCGAGCAGCAGCATGGCGTCCATGGAGGCGGGGTCGAACGCCGCCGCCAGCCGCCGCAGGGCGGGCACCGGGCCGTTGAGCCACATCGCATCGCCATTGAGTAGGAAGAACGGGTCCGGCCCGATCCGGCCCGCGCGCAAGGCACTCGCCGCACTGCCGCCGGTTTCGAGCAATGTGTCCTCGACCTGCTCGACGGTGCGGGGGCCGCGATGGGCGGCCGCACGCGCGGCAAGGGCTGCATGGATGGCATCGGGCTGCCAGTGGGCGTTGACCACCACCTGCGCCACACCCGCCGCCTCGAGCCGGTCGAGTACATGGTCCAGAATCGGCTGGCCCGCCACGCGCAGCAGCGGCTTGGGCACCGATTCGCTCAAAGGCCGCATGCGCCGCCCCAGCCCTGCGGCAAAAACCATGGCGGTACGGGGCATGTTCACGCTCATGGGGCATCTCCTGTATCGGGGTTCGTCAACGGCGCCAGCCGGGCTGCATCGCCTGCCAGCCGGGCCACGCGCCCGCCCGCCGCATCGGGCACGAGGCGCACGCGCAGCGCATCAGGCGGGGTGAGGTTGCCCAGCCGGTCCGGCCATTCAACCAGCACGATGCCCTCGCACGCCTCATCCCACCCCAGTTCATGCAGGGCGTCCGGCCCATCAAGCCGCCACAGGTCAAAATGCGAGACCGGGGCTACGGGGGCTTCATACACCTGCACCAGAGTATAGGACGGGCTGGGCACCTCCATCTCCGCATCCCCGCACAGCGCGCGCAGCAGGGCGCGGGCCAGCGTGGTCTTGCCAGCGCCCAGATCGCCCTCGAGCAGCACGACATCACCGGGGCGCAGCACGGCGGCCAGCGCCCGGCCCAGCGCCTGCGTGGCCGCGGGGTCGGGCAGGGGAATGTCACGCAGGGAAAGGTTTGCATCCATGCCACCCAGTGTGCCCCTGCCCCGCCCCCACGCACAAGGGGGATGCACGGTGGCGGGCGTGGAAAACCGCTTTCACGGCCTGCACCGCCATTACGCTTGGAAAAACCTGTTTTCAAAGACTTAGCGCGCCCGCGCACGCCATCGTAACGCCCCGCACCGCGCCTGGCACTTGCGCCCCGGGGCACAACCAAGCAAAACCGCACCTGAGATATGCCTTTGAACCAGACCACGGACTGCAGGACAGCCGAGCCGGACATGACCACGCCCTCCCCCACCCACACCACCGATGTCGCCATTATCGGCGCGGGCCCTGCCGGGCTGTTCGCCGCCTTTGAATGCGGCATGCTCAAGCTTGGCTGCGTGCTGATCGACGCGCTTGATGAAATTGGCGGCCAGTGCACAGCGCTCTACCCCGAAAAACCGATCTATGACATTCCTGCCCACCCCGCCATCGAGGGGGGCGCGCTGATCGAGGCGCTTGACCGCCAGATCGCGCCCTTTGACGTGCCGCGCCTGCTCGGCCGCCGGGTCGAAAGCCTGGAGGGCACGCGCGGCGCCTTCGTGCTCGGCACCGACAAAGGCGACGTGATTGCAGCGCGCGCCGTCATCATCGCCGCCGGTGCAGGCGCGTTTGGCCCCAACCGCCCCCTGCTTGAGGGGCTGGCCGCCTTCGAGGCCACGGGGAGCGTGCAGTATTTCGTGCGCCGCCGCGCCGATTTTGCGGGCAAAGACGTGCTGATTGCAGGCGGAGGCGATTCCGCGGTGGACTGGGCGCTGTCATTGCGCGATGTGGCCCGCAGCGTGAAGCTGGTGCACCGCCGCGACCGCTTCCGCGCCGCCCCCGAGAGCCTGCGCCAGCTTGACGAGGCCGTCAGCCGTGGCGAGGTGGAAAAGATCATCGGCTACCAGCTACACGGCCTGCATGGCACCGACGGCCAGCTTGCGGGCGTGGACCTGGCAACACTCGATGGCACGGTCCGGCATGTGGCGTGCGACCACCTGCTGCCTTTTTTCGGGCTGGCGACCGACCTGGGGCCGATTGCCCAGTGGGGGCTTGACACGGTGCGCGGCACCATTCCCGTAACACCTTCCACCTGCGAGAGCAGCCTGCCCGGCATTTTCGCGGTGGGCGATGTGGCGACCTATCCCGGCAAGCTCAAGCTGATCCTGCAGGGCTTTACCGAAGGGGCCATGGCGGCCCACGCCATCCACCCCATCGTGCACCCTGACAGGGCGCTGCATTTTGAATATTCGACCAGCAAGGGCGTGCCCGCGGGCTGACGGGGGGCGGATTCCAGCCATCCGGTCCTGTCATAACTCAAATGGTTGACCATTGCTTCCGTCTGGCGCATCCCCGATGTGTGAATGACGGAAGAATAAGGGACAGACCGTGAAAGTTATCGTTCTGGGCGCGGGCGTGGTTGGCGTGACGGCAGCATGGTATCTCGCCAAGGAAGGCCATCAGGTCACGGTCATCGACCGCCAGCCCGCCGCTGCGATGGAAACCTCGTTTGCCAATGCGGGCCAGATCTCGCCGGGGTTCTCCTCCCCCTGGGCCGAGCCCGGACTGCCGCTCAAGGTCCTGCGCTGGATGGCCGGGCCGCATGCGCCCATCGTCGTGCGCCCGCGCCTCGACCTGGCCATGATGCGCTGGCTTGAACAGCTCCTGGCCAACTGCAACGCGCATGACTACGATATCAACAAGTCCCGCATGCTGCGCATCGCAACCTACAGCCGCGACTGCCTTGATGCCCTGCGCCGCGATACCGGCATTACCTATGATGACGAGCAGCGTGGCCTGATCCAGCTTTTCCGCACGCAAAAGCAGGTGGATGCCGCCGCCCGCGACATGAAGCTGCTCGACCTTGCAGGCATTGCCCACGAGTTCCTCAGCCCCGATGACATCGCCCGCCACGAGCCGGGCCTGATGGAAAACCGCCACCTGTTCCAGGGCGGCCTGCACCTGCCCGGCGATGAATCGGGCGACTGCCACATGTTTACCGCACGCCTGGCCCAGAAGGCGGAAGAGGAACTTGGCGTCACCTTCCATTACGAGACCAATATCGAGGCGCTCGATGCCTCGGCCACCGACATCCTGGGCGTGCGAACCTCCATGGGCCGCATGACGGCGGATGCCTATGTGGTATCAATGGGCAGCTATTCCCCGCTGCTGCTGCGCCCGCTGGGCATAAAGCTGCCGGTCTACCCCACCAAGGGCTATTCGCTGACGCTGCCGGTAACCGATCCGGCCCGCGCGCCGGTTTCCACCGTCAATGACGCGACCCACAAGGTCTCGATCACGCGGCTGGGCGAACGGATCCGCATTGGCGGCACGGCGGAACTGACCGGCTACAACCTGCGCCTGAGCCGCGACCGGCGCGAACTGCTTGAACTCTCGTTCAGCGAACTGTTTGGCGCGGGCGGCGACCTGTCGCAGGGGGCCTACTGGACCGGGCTGCGCCCGAGCACGCCCGATGGCACGCCGGTGATCGGGCCTGCGGGGCGCTTTGCCAATCTGTGGCTCAATACCGGCCACGGCACGCTGGGCTGGACCATGGCCTGCGGCTCGGGCCGCGTGCTGGCGGATCGCATGAGCAACAAGCGCACCGAGATTCCCTGCCTCGACCTGTCCATCGACCGCTACGCCACGGCCTGAAGCCGGACAGGCCTTTCAAACAGGGTGCCGCCTTTGCGCAACAGGGCGGCACCGCCCGGATTTTGCGCAAAAAAAAGCCCGGCATGAGCCGGGCTTTTTTCTTGCAGCCGTAACCAGCCCACAACGGAGCCGGTTACGAGCATGCGGGAATTACTGAGCGGCCGGGGCAGCAGCAGCCGGAGCCGCCGCGTCCTTCTTGGCACCGTGATGGTGCGTGCCGTTATGGTGGCGGCCACTGTGATGCTTCTTCTTCGCACCGGCTTCTGCCGGGGCGGTGGCGTCGGCTGCATCAGGCACGTGCTGCGGCGCGGAAACGGCCGGGGTGGTGGGCTCGGCAGTCTGCGCCATGACAGGTGCGGCAACGCCCATGACGGCCACAGCAGACAGGGCGGCCAGGAAACGACGGGTGGAAACGATCATATAAAAATACTCCAGGACTCAGGACTTTATGCCCCAATACGCCAATGGGCTGGCGAATCATGCCAGCCGCTCTGGCTTCCCTGCTCTAACATGAAGCGGGGAAGTCGTCCTGAATTAAAATTCTTAAATTTATGGATATGTTCCCACTTCTGCCGCAAGGCGACCGCAATCTCAAGAACTGAAACATTACTAAAGATTGCAGCCGCCCTTACGCCGGGCAGAAATCAGTCAACCGAACCCGAACGCTCGCGCTTCTTGCGCTCGTGCGGGTCGAGGTAGCGCTTGCGGATGCGCACGGCAGAGGGCGTGACCTCGACAAGTTCGTCATCCTCGATATAGGCAATCGCCTGCTCGAGGTTCATCTTGCGCGGCGGGATCAGCAGCAGGGCCTCGTCCTTGCCTGCGGCACGGATGTTGGTCAGCTTCTTTTCACGCACCGGGTTTACTTCCAGGTCATTCTCACGCGAATGCTCGCCGATGATCATGCCCACGTAAACCTTCTCGCCCGCATCGACGAACAGCGTGCCGCGATCCTGCAGCGAGAACAGCGAATACTGCGTGGTCGCACCGTCTTCCGACGAGATCAGCGACCCGTTGCGACGGCCCGGAATCGGCCCGACATAGGGCTGATAGCCATGGAACAGGCGGTTCATGATGCCCGAGCCACGCGTATCGGTCAGGAATTCGCCGTGATAGCCGATCAGCCCGCGTGAGGGGATGAGGAAGCTCAGGCGCACCTTGCCGCCGCCCGAAGGCTGCATGTCCTGCATGATGCCCTTGCGCAGCGCCATCTTCTCGACCACCACGCCCGAATACGGCTCGTCCACGTCGATCAGGACTTCCTCGAACGGCTCTTCGCGCTCGCCGGTTTCCTCATTGGTGCGGAACAGCACGCGGGGGCGGCCGATGGTCAGCTCAAACCCTTCACGGCGCATCTGCTCGATCAGCACGCCAAGCTGGAGTTCGCCACGGCCTGCGACCTCGAAGGCCTCGCTCTCGGGGCTTTCGGACACGCGGATGGCAATGTTGCCTTCCGTTTCCTTGAACAGGCGGTCACGGATCTGGCGCGAGGTGACCTTCTTGCCTTCGCGGCCGCCAAGCGGGCCGTCATTGAGGCGGAAGGTCATGGACAGCGTCGGCGGATCAACCGGGGTGGAGGGCAGCGGTTCCTTGACTTCAAGGGCTGCGATCGTCTCGGGAATCGTCGCTTCCGACAGGCCAGCCACGGCCACGATGTCGCCTGCCTCGACTTCTTCCACCGGCACGCGGTCGAGGCCACGGAAGGAGAGCAGCTTGGTCAGGCGGCCGGTCTCGACCACCGAGCCATCGGGGCGCAGCACATGCACCGGCATGTTCATCTTCGCCGTGCCCTGCTCGACGCGGCCGGTCAGCACGCGACCAAGGAAGTTGTCGTTCTCCAAGATGGTGGCGACCATCGCGAACGGCGCGTCCTTGTTGACCTTCGGCGGCGGGACGTGGCTCAGGATCAGGTCGAACAGCGGCGAGAGATCCTTGCGCGGCCCCTCGATCTCGGTATCGGCCCAGCCCTGGCGGCCCGATGCGTAGAGCATGGGGAAGTCAAGCTGCTCGTCATTGGCGCCAAGGGCCGCGAACAGGTCGAAAATCTCGTTATGCACTTCATCGGGGCGGGCATCGCCACGGTCGATCTTGTTCACGACCACGATCGGCTTCAGGCCGCGCGCAAGCGCCTTGCCCACCACGAACTTGGTCTGCGGCAGTGCGCCTTCGGCGGAATCGACAAGCACGACGGCACCGTCAACCATGCTCAGGATACGCTCGACCTCGCCGCCAAAATCGGCATGGCCCGGGGTGTCGATGATGTTGATGCGGGTATCTTTCCACACAACCGACGTGCACTTGGCAAGAATGGTGATGCCACGCTCGCGCTCGAGGTCGTTGCTGTCCATGGCGCGTTCAGCAACGTGCTGGTTGTCACGGAAGGAACCGGACTGTTTGAGAAGCTGGTCGACCAGCGTGGTCTTGCCATGATCGACGTGCGCGATAATGGCGATATTGCGGATATCCATAAGTGCTCTTGACCTGACTTTCCTTGGCGTTACGCCATACGGGTGCGCGGCGGCACATGCGGGCGACACCCGTGCGTGCGGCGGCGGAATAATTGGCTGCTGGCTGCGTAGATAAAGCGGACTGGCGCGGATTGCACGCGAAACTTCGCGCACAACCCCGTCAAACGCCCGCGCATATGCCCTTCAGGTCAGAAATCCATGTCCTGGCGCATGTTCATGAGCGGGCGCGCGCCGTAATGCGAAATCACTTCCGAGGCGGCGACACTGCCCAGCCGCCCGCATTCGGCAAGCGTGCGGTCCGATGTCCACCCCGCCAGGAAGCCCGCGGCATAGGCATCGCCCGCGCCGGTGGTGTCGATCACCTGCGTGCGCACGCTGTCGATGACGATGCGCTGCTGGTCCTGGATGATGACGCTGCCCTTCTCCGAGCGGGTCAGCACGGCAAAATGCGTATCGGCGGCGACAAGGCGGGCGGCGTGGTCGAAATCGGCAGTCTGGTACAGCGCGCGGATCTCGTCCTCATTGGCGAACAGGATGTCGATATGCCCGCGTACGAGGTCAAGGAACGCCGCGCGGTGGCGGTCGACGCAGAACCTGTCGGACAGCGAGAGCGCCACCTTGCGCCCTGCCTCATGCGCAATGCGCGCTGCGGTGCGGAAGGCTTCCTGCGCGGCTGGCGGGTCGAACAGGTAGCCCTCCATGTAGGTGACCTTGGCGGACTGGACCACATCGGCCAGCACGTCTTCAGGGCCGAAATTCACGCACGCGCCCAGATAGGTGTTCATGGTGCGCTGGCCATCAGGCGTGACCAGGATGATGCAGCGCGCGGTGGGGTGCGCGCTGCCCGCATCACCCTGCAGCGGCGATGAGGGGAAATACACGCCTGCCGCCTGCATGTCGGTCGCGAACGCCTGGCCCGGCCCGTCATCGGCCACCTTGCCCAGATAGGCCACGCGCGCACCCATGTTGGAGGCGACGACGCAGGTATTGGCCGCCGAGCCGCCACCCATTTCCTTCTCGCGCCGGATCTGGCCGTACAGCGCCTCGGCACGGGCGGCATCGATCAGCATCATGCCGCCCGGCGTCATGCCGTTACGCTCCGGGAAGGCAGCTTCCACCGGCGCCAGCACATCGACGATCGCATTGCCGATGCCCAGCAGGTCAAACCGGCACTCTGCCGCCTGTCCCGAATTTTCCATATCCTGTGTCACTCCCATCGCTGATCAGGCCCAATATGCAGGCAAGGCGCAGGTGCGCCACGAAATAACCCATTTTTTCGGGCCAAAGTCGCCCTTCGCTATCATTGGCGGGTAAATGGCGCAATGCATGAAGTTTTTTATGCCTCTCCCGGCCCCTTAACGCCCTTGTCGACAGGTTTGGGGGGCGTATAACCGGGTATAGGGGGCTGCGGCCTGCAACCAGCCCGAGACGCGTTCTTTTTCGTTCCGGGGCGTTCACGCGCCCCGATGCAGCATCTAACCAAGCGGGGTAATATTGTTTAAACGACGCAAGCCAGCAGACACCAAGCCACCCGCCCCCACTCCGTCTCCCGCGCAGCAGCCGGGCCGCCCGGTCATGGGCGGTGGCGCCTCTCCCTCTTCTTCATCTGCCAGCAAGGAAAATACATCCATGGCCCGTCCGCCCTTCCCGCCCACGCCTTCCCCCTCACCCGCGCCGGGTGGCGCACGCCCCGGTGCGCCGGGCGCTGCAGCACCCGTCAAAAAGGAAAATGAGCGCCGCACCCTGGTGGTCGGGCGTGGCATCAGCGTGCAGGGCACCATCCAGGATGCCGAGCGCCTGGTTGTGGAAGGCACGGTCGAATCCTCGCTGATCAATGCATCCGAGCTGCAGATCGCGCAGGGCGGCGTGTTCAAGGGCGAAGTCGAGGTTGAGGACGCCGAACTCGCGGGCACCATCGATGGCACACTGACCGTGCGCGGCAGCCTGACCATCCGCTCCACCGGCCGCCTGCTGGGCAAGGCCAAGTGCCGCCGCCTGAAGGTGGAAGATGGCGGCCAGGTGACCGGCCAGCTGGAAATGATCACCTCCCCTGCCCCGCAGGCTGCGCCCGCCCCTGCTCCGGCAGCCCAGCCCGCGCCCCCGCGCCCGGCCAGCGCTGGTTGAGGCACCCTTCCGCCCGGCCTGGCCGGGCGGATATAAAAAACGCCAGTGGCAGCAATGCCCTGGCGTTTTTTTTCAAAGTCGAATTGTTGGTCGGCAGGCGCTCAGGCCACGTTATCGCGCCGGTCGCTGCGCAGCTTTACATAGGCAAGCTGCGCATGTTCGGCGCAGTACGGCTTGCCCGGCAGCGGCGTTGCGCCACAGAAGTGGAAGCCCGGCGTGCCCGGATCACCCAGCGGCCAGCAACAGGACTGGCTGCTGCGGCGGCGCGGCTCACTGACAGGACGCAGCGCGGCACGGGCAGTACGGGCCGGTGCGCGGGCCGGGCGGGCGGCAGGCGCCTCTGGTGCTGGTTCGGCTGCTGGCGCCGGGGCTGCTGCCTTTGGCTCGGGCGCCACGACAGCGGCCTTGACCGGCGCCGCTTCCTTTTCAGGCGAGGGCGAGGCCCAGCGCGTCAACGTGCCGCGCCAGCGCCTGCTCAAGGATGAAAGCCTGATGGAGATCGCGGCCACGGCGCCTGACACGGTCGATGCGCTGGCCCGCGTGCGCGGCGTCTCGC
>NZ_JABJWC010000054.1 GCF_013155395.1 Komagataeibacter melomenusus
GGGCAGGGGGCGGTCGTGCTGGCCCGCGCGCCTGTTGCGCACGCTGCCCGCGCTATGGCATGACGGGCAGGTCAAGGCCGTGCCCCATATGGGCCTGCACGCGCGGGAACCTTTTGCCACCCATGCGGTTTTCATGAACCAGCCCCCCCATCCCGTGCTCGACTGCGCCGTATTTGGCGGCGCCGGACGCGACCAGCCGGGCAGGCTGGCATAAAAGGTTGGCGGGTGGGGGTGTGAATATCCCCTGATCGTCCTATGTATGGTAGGACGTAGTGAACGTGGCGTCTGTTCGCCTGCCCGCTGTGGGGCATGGGCGAGGGGGCCAGCGGATGGAACAGTGGACAAGATGAACAATTTCGGCCGGAACTTGCTCCTGTGGGTTATCATCATCGTCCTGCTGCTGTTGCTGTTTAATGTCTTCCAGCCGGGAAGCGTGCAGCATGCATCGCAGCAGTTGGCGTATTCCGATTTCATCGGAGACGTGAACAGCGGGCATGTTCGCTCTGTCGTGGTGCAGGAGCACAACATCACCGGCACGCTGACGGATGGCACGTCGTTCGATACCTACACCCCGCAGGACCCCACCCTGATTTCCCGCCTGACGGAAAAGGGCGTGGAAGTCGTGGCCAAGCCGCTTGAGGCGGATACCAACCCCATCCTGCGCTATCTCATCAACTATGCGCCGCTGCTGCTCATGGTGGGGGCGTGGATCTTCATCATGCGCCAGATGCAGTCGGGCGGTGGCCGGGCCATGGGCTTTGGCAAGTCACGCGCACGCATGCTGACCGAAAAGCAGGGCCGCGTAACGTTTGATGACGTTGCCGGCATTGATGAAGCCAAGGGCGAGTTGCAGGAGATCGTCGACTTCCTGCGCGATCCGCAGAAGTTTACCCGCCTTGGCGGCAAGATCCCCAAGGGCGTGCTGCTCGTGGGGCCGCCCGGCACCGGCAAGACGCTGCTTGCCCGCGCCATCGCGGGTGAGGCGAACGTGCCGTTCTTCACCATCTCGGGTTCCGACTTTGTGGAAATGTTCGTGGGCGTGGGCGCCTCGCGCGTGCGTGACATGTTCGAGCAGGGCAAGAAGGCAGCACCCTGCATCATCTTCATTGACGAGATCGATGCCGTCGGTCGCCATCGTGGCGCGGGCCTTGGCGGTGGCAATGACGAGCGTGAGCAGACACTCAACCAGATGCTTGTCGAGATGGATGGCTTTGACAGCAATGAGGGCGTGATCCTGATTGCAGCCACCAACCGCCCCGACGTGCTCGACCCCGCCCTGCTGCGCCCCGGCCGCTTCGACCGGCAGGTGGTGGTGCCCAACCCCGACGTGGCGGGCCGCGAGAAGATCCTGCGCGTGCACATGCGCAAGGTGCCGCTGGCCTCGGATGTGGACCCCAAGGTCATTGCCCGTGGCACGCCCGGCTTCTCGGGTGCCGACCTTGCCAACCTGGTCAATGAGGCGGCGCTGATGGCCGCGCGCTTGGGCAAGCGCACGGTGGCGATGCTCGAATTCGAGAACGCCAAGGACAAGGTGATGATGGGTGCCGAGCGCCGCTCCCTTGTCATGAGCGAGGACGAGAAGAAGATGACCGCCTACCACGAGGGCGGGCATGCGCTGGTGGGTATTCTCACACCGGGTTCCGACCCGGTGCACAAGGCCACCATCATTCCCCGTGGCCGGGCGCTGGGCATGGTGATGAGCCTGCCGGAGAAGGACCGCTACTCCGAAAGCCGCTCGTGGTGCATCGGCAAGCTGACGCTGGCCATGGGTGGCCGCGCGGCGGAGGAAATCATCTTCGGGGCCGACAATGTCTCGACCGGTGCTTCGGGCGACATCAAGATGGCGACCGACGTGGCCCGCCGCATGGTGACCGAATGGGGCATGAGCGAAAAGCTGGGCATGGTGGCCTATGGCGGCAACGGGCAGGAAGTGTTCCTGGGCCATAGCGTGACCCAGAACAAGAACGTGTCGGAGGAAACCGCGCGCGAGATCGATAACGAGGTGCGCAAGCTGATCGATGCCGCCTACGAGCGCGCCCGCAGCCTGCTGCTTGAGCATATCGACCAGTTGCACCGCTTGGGTGCGGCCCTGCTGGAATATGAGACCCTGACCGGCGAGGAAATCCGCCAGGTGCTGCGCGGCGAGAAGATCGAGCGCGTGGTGGTGGATGACCCGATGCCCGAGAACCGTCGTCCGTCCGTGCCGCCTTCAGCCCCTTCCGCCCCCGTGGCGCCGCTGCCCACGCCAGAAGGCGGGGGTGGAGTGGGCGCCGCCCCGGCGGGCTAGGTGAACAGAAAAGAAGAAAAACTTTCCGGGTGCCGCCTTTTTTCAAAAAGGCGGCATTCTTTTGCGGCTTCAAGCTGGCAGGTTTTTCTTGATACAGACATGGCGGAGCAGCTTCAGGCTGTTCCGCCATGTCTGTATTCCGGCGCCATGTTCGGGAACAGGACATGAGGGGCGTTCTTTTTGAAGAAAGCGCCACCAGAAACAATTTCATGACCGGGTGCATCGTTCGTGAGTCATTTTTCCAACCAGTTGCTGCTCGAACCTCTGGCCCTGCTGCATGGCAGAGCGGCCCGGCAGGCGGTCGCACTGGGTGTTGCGCGCTGGCTTGCGGGCGGCCCGTGGGCCTATGCGCTCGCCCGCCTGATCGGGCCGGGGCAGGATGATACGATCCTGCCGGTCACGGCCCTGCCGCCCGCATGGGATGAAGCGGCCCGGCGCATCAGTGCGCCTGCGCCGGATGCGGGGCTGCCGCCGGGCCAGCAGGTGATGGGCATCATCAACGTGACCCCGGACAGCTTCAGTGATGGCGGCCAGCATGACCGCGTGGAGACGGCGCTGGCACGCATAAAGGCGCTGCATGCCGCAGGGTGCGAGGTGGTGGATATTGGCGGCGAGAGCACCCGCCCCGGTGCGCCCGCCGTATCGGTCGAGGCGGAATGGGAGCGGATCGGCCCGGTCATCCGCGCCGTGCGGGCCTGTTCCGCGCTTGACGGGCTGAGCCTCTCGATCGATACGCGGCACGCGGCGGTCATGGACCGGGCGCTGGTGGCCGGGGCCACGCTCATCAATGATGTCTCGGCGCTGGCGCATGATCCGGCGGCCCGCGCGGTCGTGGCGCGGCATGGCTGCCCGGTCATGCTCATGCACATGCGCGGCACGCCCGAGACGATGCGCGCGCATACGGCCTATGGCGACGTGGCGGTGGATGTGGTGCGCGAACTCGGCCAGCGGGTGGATGAGGCGGTGGCGGCCGGCATTGCGCGCGACAGGATCATGGTTGACCCCGGCATCGGTTTTGCCAAGACGCTGGAAGGCAACCTGACCCTGCTTGCCCGTCTGCCGCTGCTGGCCAATCTGGGCTGCCGGGTGGTGCTGGGCACGTCACGCAAGCGCATGATTGGCGAACTGGCCCACGAACCCGATGCGGCGGCACGCGATCCGGGCACGATTGCGGCCAGCCTGCCGGGAATGGTCTTTGCCGATGTGGTGCTCAGGGTTCACAATGCCACGGCCATGATCCAGGCCATGCGGGTGCAGCAGGGACTGGATCGGCAGTAGCAGGTAGGGTAGGTCGGTGTCCGACCAGAACGTATCCGGAGATCCCCAGTAATGGTAAAAACAAGAAAGCTGTTCGGCACGGATGGCATTCGGGGCATGGCCAACCGCTTTCCCATGACGGTGGAAGTGGCGCAGAAGCTGGGACAGGCCGCGGGCCTGCGCTTCATCCAGGGCACGCATCGCCATAGCGTGCTGCTGGGCAAGGATACGCGCCTGTCGGGCTACATGATCGAATGCGCGCTGGTGTCGGGCTTTCTTTCCGCCGGGATGGACGTGACGCTGGTGGGGCCGATGCCCACGCCCGCCATTGCCATGCTCACCCGTTCCCTGCGCGCCGATCTGGGCGTCATGATCTCGGCTTCGCACAATCCGTATGGCGATAACGGCATCAAGCTGTTCGGCCCCGACGGGTTCAAGCTCTCCGATGAAACGGAAGCTGGCATCGAGGCGGCGATGGGCGAGGATCTGACCCACATGCTCGCCGCCCCCGACCAGATCGGCCGGGCCTCGCGCCTCAATGACGCGGCGGGCCGGTACGTGGAAAGTGCCAAGTCCTCCTTCCCCCGACGCCTGCGCCTTGACGGGCTGCGCATCGTGATCGACTGCGCCAACGGGGCGGCCTATCGCGTGGCGCCCACGGCGTTGTGGGAACTGGGGGCCGAAGTGGTGCGCATCGGCTGCGACCCCAATGGCATCAACATCAATGAAGGCTGCGGCTCCACCCGCCCCGAAGCCCTGTGTGCCGCCGTGCAGCGCCACCGGGCCGATATCGGCATCGCACTCGATGGCGATGCCGACCGCGTGCTGATCTCCGATGAAAAAGGCCGCCTGATCGATGGCGACCAGATCCTGGCGCTGATCTCGCACTCATGGGCGCGGCAGGGGCGGCTGTCGGGGCGCCATATCGTGGCCACCGTCATGTCCAACATGGGGCTTGAGCGCTATCTCGAGACACAGGGGCTGGAACTGGTGCGCACGGCGGTGGGTGACCGCTACGTGGTGGAAAAAATGCGCGAGCTTGGCGCCAATATCGGTGGCGAGCAGTCGGGGCATATGGTGCTGTCGGATTTCGCCACGACGGGCGACGGGCTGGTGGCGGCCCTGCAGGTGCTGGCCGAAGTGGTGGAGTCCGGTCGCCCCGCAAGCGAGGTGTGCCGCATGTTCAAGCCTTACCCGCAACTGCTGCGCAACGTGCGCTTTGCCGGTCGCAGCCCGCTGCATGACCCGCAGGTGCACGAGGCACGCGCGGCGGCGGAGAAGCGGCTGGGCACGCGCGGGCGACTCGTGCTGCGTGAAAGCGGCACCGAGCCGCTGGTGCGCGTCATGGCGGAAGCCGAGGACGAGGCGCTGGTCAATGCAGTGGTCGATGACATGTGCGAGGCGATCACCGCCATCCAGATGGCGGGCTGAGCCATGCACGGGCGCATCCTCATCATGGCGGGCAGCGATAGCGGCGGCGGGGCGGGCATCCAGGCCGATATCAAGACCGTAACCGTGCTGGGCGGCTTCGCCATGACCGCCATCACCGCGCTGACCGCGCAGAATACGCTGGGCGTGCAGGCGGTCATGCCGGTCTCCCCGGCCTTTATCGTGGCCCAGATGCGCTGCGTGATGGATGATCTGGGCGTTGATGCGTTCAAGAGCGGCATGCTCGACCGCCCGGAGGTGATCGAGGCGATTGCCGATGTGCTGCTCACAACAGCCGATATACCCTACGTGCTTGACCCGGTCATGGTGGCGAAAGGGGGGGCGGCGCTGTTGCGCGATAGCGCGCTGGCCACGCTGAAGGCGCGGCTGCTGCCGCTTGCCACCGTGCTGACCCCCAACATTCCCGAAGCCGAGGCCCTGCTGGGACAGCCCATTGCGGGGCGTGCTGACATGGTGCCCGCAGCCCGTGCCCTGCTCGCGCTCGGGCCACGCGCCGTGCTGCTCAAGGGCGGCCATATGGACGGCGATGAACTGCTTGACGTGCTGGTGGAAGCCGATGGCACGGTGCAGGAATTCACGAGCCAGCGCATCCATACCCGCCATACGCACGGCACGGGCTGCACGCTGGCCAGCGCCATTGCCACGGGGCTGGGGCAGGGCATGGGCCTGCGTGATGCCGTGATCCGGGCGCGGGCCTATGTGCTGCGGGCCATTGCGGCCGCACCGGGCTACGGTGCGGGGGCAGGTCCGCTGAACCATGGCGTGGGTTAGAACATTAATAATCCATTAATAAAATAATTATCATTATATTTATAATCATAATGAAAGAATGGTAATATATAAACAACTTTAGGTTGTTTAATGCGCTTCGCGCACCTATAGGTATATGTAGTATAAATATCTACTGGATGGTCGATATGCGGATTTTGCTTGTAGAGCCCAATGCCCGGAAAGCCGAAGAGACCACCCGGCATATGGAGAAGGCCGGATTTACAGTAGATCATGTTGATACAGGGCATGATGGACTGGGAATGTTAAAATCCTATAACTATGACCTCGCAGTCATGGAGATCCGGCTGAAAGATCTTGATGGATTCGAGGTCATTCGGGTCAGCCGGGCCGCGCGGGTACCCACCCCCGTTCTTGTCCTGTCAGAGGAGTGCGACGCCGCCACCAAGGTGAGGGCCTTCTCCACCGGGGCGGATGATTACGTGACCCGTCCCTACGAATCGATGGAACTGACCGCACGGATGCAGGCGGTTATCCGCCGCTCGAAGGGATATAGTGAGCCGACCCTGCGCGCGGGGCCGCTTGAACTGTGTCTTGATAGCCGCGCGGTCAGCGTGCAGGGGCACTGTGTGCACCTGACCGGCAAGGAATACATGATTCTGGAACTGCTCCTGCTGCGCAAGGGCATGGTCCTGACCAAGGACGCCTTCCTCAACCATCTGTATGGCGGGATGGATGAGCCGGAAATGAAGATTATCGATGTGTTCATCTGCAAGCTGCGCAAGAAATTGCAGGTTGCGGGCGCGGGGCAGCTTATCGCCACGGTATGGGGGCAGGGCTATGTGCTGCGCGATGAAACCCCGCCCTTATCCTCCACGCCTTTCAATGCCCCGGTAACGCAGGTAACAGCGGCGTGATGCCTGGCGGGCTGTAGCGCCTGCAACCCGAACAGACCCGTCATCGTTAAAATATCCGTGCAAAGAAAAAATGGCAGGCCCACCCCGCAAGGTGCGCCTGCCAAAGTTTTAAAGTGATGATTCGATATGCGATGCCCCCATCGCCCGATCCTTATCGCATTACCGTGCCGGGTCCGGACATGAGATAAATCAAACTCGGCTGAAATAATTCATATGTTTTTTTCCGGGCATCTTTATTCCGGCTCGTTGATGGGACAGGATGCCCAGATTAACAGGATGGAAACAGGCGGCACGTCGATGGGAAACAAGAAAGCGCTGAGGCATCTTTACGCAGGTGGTGCGTTGCTGCTTGCCCTATCCACCGGGCTGAGCGCGTGCGAGAGCGTGCATGACCAGATCGTGGATAAGGAAAACAGCCTTGCCGCAGCGGGTTTCGTGGCGCGCCCCGCCAATAATCCGGAACGGCAGCTGATGCTGCAGAAACTGCCCCCCAACCGGTTCCTCCAGAAATCGTTTGGGGACCACATGCTCTACATCTATTCCGACCCCAAGGTGTGCAACTGCCTGTATGTGGGCAACCAGGCGGCCTACGGGCGCTACATGTCCTATGTGCAGGCCCAGAATCTGGCTGACCAGCAGCAGATGACGGCGGATATGTATGAAGATGCCTCATGGAACTGGGGCATGTGGGGCTGGGGCGGCGGTGGCTGGGGTGGCCCGTGGGGCGGCGGCTGGTGGTAAGCCCGGCATTGATAAAATAATACAAGGGTCCGGCTGCCGCCTTTTTTTTAAAGGCGGTATTGCCTTGAGAATTCCAGAAAAAAAAGCATCACCAGAAACTGTCTGATGCGGGCTGGACGGCTTGCCTGCCAGCGGTTCAGGTCACTTTGGGGCGGTGGTCGGCATAGACCACCATCTGCCAGGCCTCGCGCGTGCCAAGCCGGTGGGGGTGGGCATGGATGGCAGGCAGGAGTTGCCCCTCGCTTGCGGCAATTTCCACGCCGCAGCCGGCACAACGGTAAATGCCGGAATGGGGGGCGACAGTGCGGGGCGGATGAAGCTTGTCGAATTCAGGATCGGTCCACGTGTCAATAAACTGTGCGGACTGGTAGAGGGCCATCCCGTTCTCCATTGTTTTTCATCGGCTGGCTGAACTGTTAAAATAACCTTTAGCATGCATCTTATGTAGTGACACACCCATCTTTACATGCCGCAGCCTGTATTGCTGGGCTTTTCCGGACCCGTGGGGACTGACCCCTTGTGGGAATGGGTAGACTATTTATGAGGACATTGGCTGCAGGCCAACATTTTTCCAGTACAGAATTAAAATTTTTATACCATGCAATGTAAAATGCAATTCATATTCCTGTTTTATCTGGAATGAAATTGTTAGATACATAATAAATACAAAATATATAATTTCTGATAATCGGGTTCATTTTTTTGAAAGTGTGTGTTGAAAAATTTTATCGCAATAAAGAATTGATTAAAAACAATAAAATTTTTCACGATGGGAGTCGGACAATAAATTCCATATCAGCCCGGGCAGTTTACTGATGGGAATGTTCCGGCAACCCGCCAGAATCCTGTTCCCGGTCTGGCTTATGTCATGGCCGCCATCATGATACGGGCGGCGTGTCACTGAAAAAAATGTTCTCAGTCGGGAGAACGAAGCGTCAGCGACTGGTCAACTGTTTGTGTAACAATGGCATTCAGTGCGCCATGCGCCGCTGTCCACTGAAAGGGATCGGCATCGTTATTGAAGGTCGGATCAAGCTGGTTGCCCCGTACCGTGCCATAAGCCTGAAAATACATGTCAGGGCGGGCGGGGATGGTGTCCATCGTCCATGTCCAGTCATCGGACAGGAGGGCCGTGGCGCCGACCTGCGCGCAGGGGTGCGCGGGTGACAGGGTCACGGCGGCTGTTGTCATGAGGGCCGCCTGCGGGCGGTGGTAGCGGCTGTCCCCGCCTATATCTTCCATTTGCAGGTCGCGGCGGCGGGCTTCCTCGGCGGGCGGGATGTCGCGCCAGCCATCGCCATCGGGGGCTGCGTGGGCACGGTCGAGCGGGTCCGATGCGGGGCCAAAGGCATGGCCCGCGTAATTGAGCGCGGTGCCTGCGGGCACATGAATCGGACCATGGGCTGCGGCATTCTGCACAAAGCTGTTTTCAACAGGGTGCCGCGCCAGGCACAGTTCGATCTGCCCGGCCGCGCGGGCCGGGTGGGTGCCAAGGGCCAGGCAGAGTCCGGTCATGGCCAGCCAGAGGCCCCGCCGGGGCAGCCCGCCCCCCTGCGCCGGGGGCGATGGGGAGCAGGCTGTCCTTGCGCGCGGCATGGTACCGACCGGAAACAACCGGGGAGACTCAGTTCCCGGCGGCTTTCTTGCCCGAAGGCGTGCCTACCATGTCTTCAGACACGAAGCGGATGCTGTTCTGGGCATCGAGCAGGGCGGCGTCCGCATCCTTGGTGTTGGGTGTGGCACCTGCAAGCAGGTTGGAGGCGCGATAGACATCGCTGGCGCTGGCATCAAGCGGCGCGATGGCCAGCACGAAGTCAACATCCACCGCGGCAACCTGCAGGTTCTGCGCGGCCTGCGCGGGCTGGCCCTTGTTCAGGCTGGTATTGGCCGAGGCCACTGCCGTGCCCTTGGTGGAGGTGGGCTCAAGGTCTTCGGTCACGATGTATTCGCCATCAACCGGCAGCCAGGCCACGGGCTGGGTGGAGGGCGCAGCCTTGGGCGCGGGCGCGCCTGCCGGGGCCTTCTTGGGGGGCGTCAGCTGGGCCTCGGCCTTCATGAACACCTTGTTGTCGCTCTTGGCGCGGGTCAGGGCGTTGTTGGCGTCGGTCAGCAGCTTGATGGCGCCAGCGGTGTCACTGTTGGCAAGCGCCGTGCGGGCCATGGCGATATCATCAAACGCGCGGCTGCCATCGGCCGACAGCTTGGCGAAATCGCGGTTGACCGCGCGCCCGGTCGAGGGGGTCGCCTGCGCCGCGCCGACCGCCGTGCCCAGCATGAGCAGGGCGGCGGGCAGAAATGCATATTTCTTCATGGTTCATTCTCCGGTCTTGGTGGTGGTATCATTGCCCGACGCCATCTGTAACAAAAGATGTGGCAACGCAATGCGGCTGCCCTGCTGCCGCATGTCAGGCCTGAGCGGGCGCCTGCGTGCCAAAAGCCCACTGGTCACGGCGCATGCATGCGCTAGTATGGGCCGGGCCGCTCCCGTCTGGAGCGGAGCTGTTTATCAAGGAATGAATCATGTCTGAATGTGCAACCAAGTGCCCTTCCAAGTCTCCCTGCCTCAAGGGTATCCTGGTTTTCGGTGCGATTGTCGGCGTTATCGTGTTTTTCCTTAAGAAAAAGAAGTGCAACGACTGATCTCGCGCAGTCACGCCGTGCCGGTCATGTCCCTTGCGGGCATGGCCCTGGTGCGGTTTGCGCCGTGAGTGGAGTGGGGCACCGGCGTATCATCCATGTTGACATGGATGCTTTCTATGCCTCGGTCGAGCAGCGCGATGATCCGGCCCTGCGGGGCAGGCCGCTGGCCGTAGGCAGTGCGGGGCGGCGGGGCGTTGTTGCCGCCGCGAGTTATGAGGCCCGCCGGTTTGGGGTGCGCTCGGCCATGCCCTCGGTCGTGGCACAGCGCAAATGCCCTGGCCTTGTGTTCGTGCCGCCGCGTTTTGATGTGTATCGCGCGGTCTCCGCGCAGATTCACGCCATTTTTGCCTGTTTTACCCCCATCATCCAGCCGCTTTCGCTTGATGAGGCGTATCTGGATGTCACCCGCCCGCTGCTGGATTATCCCTCCGCCACGGCGATTGCCACGGCCATTCGCGCCCGTATCCACGATGAGACGGCACTGACCGCCTCCGCTGGCGTGTCCTACAATAAATTTCTCGCCAAACTGGCCTCCGATTACCGCAAGCCTGATGGCCAGTTTGTCATTACACCGCGCATGGGGCCGGATTTCGTGGCAAGCCTGCCGGTCGAGCAGTTTCATGGCATTGGCCCGGCCACGGCGGCGCGCATGCATGCCCTTGGCATCCGCACGGGCCACGACCTGCGCGCGCAGCCGCTCTCGCGCCTGCTGCGGCATTTTGGCAAGGCGGCGGATTTCTATTACGGCATTGCCCGCGGGCTTGATGATCGCCCCGTGGAGGTCAACCGCCCGCGCCGCTCCATTGGCGGCGAGCAGACCTTTGATGCCGATATTCATGACTGGGCTGAAGCGCGTGGGCACATGCTGGCCCTGTCGGAGCGGGTATGGGGGCGCTGCGTGGCCCGTGGCCTGACGGGTGTGACCGTGACGCTGAAAGTGAAATACAACGACTTCCGCCAGATCGTGCGCGGGCGCACGGCGCCGGAGCCTGTAGGGGACGGGGCCGATCTGGCCCGCCGCGCGCTGGCGCTGCTGGCCCCGTGCTTTCCGCCGCCACGCGGCATAAGGCTGCTTGGCGTGACCGTATCGGGCCTGCGCGCGCCCGGCGCGGTTCCGCCCGCTCGGCCGCCGCCTTTAGAAGCTTTTTGGCAAAAAGCTTCACCAAAAACGTCTTATTGATTGCAGGCTTGGCGCATCATGGTCATTGGATGACCTTTCCCAAGCGAAGCAGGACACCATGAACAACGCAGCCCCTCCCGGCTCACAGGCCATTCTCAACGCCATTGCCGAACTCGTGCTGATCGCCGTGCCGGAAGAGGAGGAGGAAACCTGCCGCGCCATCGAGATGCACATGGCCTTTACCGGCAATGTCGAACTGGGCGACACGAATGTGTATTTCGGCTTCGATTACGAAACGCAGGATGGAGAGAAGGTCAATTTCAGCCCGTTCGAGGACGAATCGACCGAAGGCCATATCCGCTACCTGCACGACCTGCAGCATGAACTGCTGGAACTGCGCGCCGCCTTCTGGCGTGAGAACCCGGCCCGCGACCAGCCGGTCTGGACCGGGCTGACCCTGCGGGTGGACATGGCCGCAGGGTCATTCTCGGTCGATTTTGACTACTGAGCGCGCGGTTAATGCCCTGGAATAATACAGTTTTTGGTGAAGCTTCTGTCAAAAAGCTTTGAAAGACACCGCCAGGAACTGTTTCAGGCCCCGCAGCCCATTCAGGCCGGGGCCACAGGCGGCAGTGGTTCGGGCTTCAGGCTGGCAGGCAGGTAGAGCGGATGCTCGGGGCGGCCCGAACCCTTGCTCAGCCGCATGGCGCTGACCGTAATGCCGTGCTGCTGCAACATGCGGATCACTTCTGGCCCACGAGGCAGCAGGCTCTTGATCTGCGGTGAGCCATAGGCCGCCACCACCAGGTCGGCCCGCCGCGCCATGGCCAGCAGGTGGTGGTCGTTTTCGGGGCCGACCGGGTCGGGCACCTCGGTCAGGCGCTTCTGGTCGGTGCAGCGATAGGCGAAGGTGTTGCCCACCAGCAGCGTGCCGTAGCCCCAGGCGCGGGCATAGCGCTGGCACTTGGCCACCGTGCGGTCATCGCCATCTTCCGTCGCAACCGACGGGTTCATCATGAGCCACATCACCGCTGGCCCTTGCGGGTTCCAGGTGCGGGTCAGTTCGTAGCGGTAGCATTTGTCCGGGCCGCCATAGATGGCATGGCTGACCACGTCATCGGCCAGGCGGAGCGGGCGGCTGTGGCCCACATGGTGCTGGCCCTGTCTGGTGGTGTTCATGGCCCCAAACATACGCATGGCCGCGCGGAGGTCCACCCCCGCGCGGCCATGGCGCGTTTCAGCGGGTGCGAAAGATCAGCGGGGCGTGCCGATCTTGTGCGGGGCCACCATCAGTTCATGGCCGCGCAGCATGCCATCCCAGTACAGCACGGGCATGACCCATTCCTTGAGGAACCAGGCCAGGTGCGTGGGCTTGCGGCCATTGAGCAGCCATGTGGGCAGGGTGGGGGCCAGCTTGCCGCCATAGGCGAACTCGGCCAGCACGATCTTGCCGCGCTCGACGGTCAGCGGGCAGGCGCCATAGCCGTCATAATCGGCAACGGCAGGCTTGTGGTCGAGGGTTGCCAGCACGTTCACGGCCACGACCGGGGCCTGCACGCGCACGGCGGCGGCGGTCTTGGCGTTGGAGGTGCCCGCCACGTCGCCGAGTGCGAACACATTGGCGAATTTGGTATGGCGCAGCGTTGCGGGGTCAACCGATACCCAGCCGCCCTCGCCCGCAAGCGCGCTGTTGCGGATCACGTCGGGCGCGCGCTGGGGCGGGACGACATGCAGCATGTCGAATTCCACTTCCGAGGTGGTCTTGCTGCCGTCCTGTGCCACGTTCTCGAACGTTGCGATCCGGCCCTTGCCGTCCACCTTCGTCAGGTTCGACTTGAGGCACAGGTCGATATGGTAGCGGTTGATGTAGTCCATCAGCGGCGGCACGAATTCCTTCACGCCAAACAGCCCCGGCGTTGCAGTGTGGAAGGAGACGTTGATGTTGTCGGCCAGGCCCCGCCTGCGCCATGCGTCGCATGCCAGGTACATCGCCTTCTGCGGCGCGCCCGCGCATTTGATGGGCATGGGCGGCTGGGTAAAGACGGCATTGCCGCGGCCCAGTGTCTGCACCATCTGCCAGGTATAGGGGGCAAGGTCGTAGCGGTAGTTCGAGGTCACGCCATTGCGGCCAAGGGTCTCGCCCAGGCCCTCGATCGCGTCCCAGTCCAGCGTCAGGCCGGTGGCCACCACCAGCACCTCGTAGCGGATGGATGACCCGTTGGACAGGTGCACGAGATTGGCCTCGGGCTCGAAACCCGTGGCCGCCGCCTGCACCCAGTCGGCGCCGGGCGGGATCAGCTTCTTTTCCGACCGGCGGGTCTGTGACTGCCTGAACACGCCGCCGCCCACCAGCGTCCAGCCCGGCTGGTAGAAATGCGAGCCCGACGGCTCGATGATGGCCAGCGTGATGCCGCCGCGCCGCTTGAGAATGCTCGCGGCGGTGGACAGGCCGGCAGCCCCCCCGCCCACCACGACGACATCATAGGTCAGGCCCCGCGCCGTGCTGGCGAGGTTCGGGGTGGATGGGGCGGTATCGGTCATGAAGGGTCTCCGTAATGACTTGATAGAGGATGGATGTGCGTCAGGAACGGCTGAGCGGTATTTTGATGTAGCTTACACCATTATCTTCCGGCTCGGGCAAATGGCCGCCCCGCATGTTGACCTGCACCGAGGGCATGATCAGGTTGGGCAGCGACAGGGTGGCGTCGCGCGCGGTGCGCATCTGCACGAACGTTTCCTCATCCACGCCGTCATGAACGTGGACATTGTTCTCGCGTTCCGCGCCGATGGTGGTTTCCCACGCAAAGGTGTCACGGCCGGGGGCCTTGTAATCATGGCACAGGAAAATCCGCGTCTCGGCGGGCAGGGCGAGCAGGCGGCGGATGGACCGGTAGAGCATGCGGGCATTCCCGCCGGGAAAATCGGCCCGCGCGGTGCCGTAATCGGGCATGAACAGCGTATCGCCGATAAAGGCGGCCTCACCGATCACATAGGCCATGTCGGCAGGCGTGTGGCCGGGCACGTGCAGCACGGTCACGGGCAGCGTGCCGAGGGTGAACTGCGCCCCGTCCTCGAACAGCGCGTCGAACTGCGAGCCATCGCGTGCGAACCGCGTGCCCGCGTTGAACAGCTTGCCGAAGATGTCCTGTACTTTGAGGATGGCATGGCCAATGCCGAGCCTGCCGCCAAGGCGCTCCTGCAGCCAGGGGGCTGCCGAGAGGTGATCGGCATGGACATGGGTTTCAAGCAGCCATTCCACCTTCAGCTTTTCCGCCGTGACGTAGTCCACGATGTCCTGCGCCATGGCGTGGTCGGTCTTGCCGGATGCGGGGTCGTAATCCATCACGCTGTCGATGATGGCGCAGGCCCGGGTGGCGGGGTCATGCACCACATGGGTGGCGGTGAAGGTAGGCAGGTCGAAAAATGTCCGCACAACCGGCACCTGGCCTGTTGCGCGGCATGTCATCACCTGGCTTGCAGCGGCTTCAAGGGCGGGGTCGGTCATGGAATCTCATCCATAGTTTATGAATTACATAATAAATGTATGTTATGAGATGGCTTGCGTCAAGGCGCGGCAGATGCAAAAGGGCAGGACATGAGCACAGAGGCGAGTATACCCGCAAACCATGGCGTGACCGGAACGCGCCCGTTGCGGATCGGGGACGTGGCGCCAGACTTTCAGGCGCGTACCACAAAAGGGGAAATGCGCCTGTCGGACTTCCGCGGGCGCTGGCTGCTGTTTTTTTCGCACCCGGCGGATTTCACGCCGGTCTGCACCAGCGAGTTCATGGCGCTGGCCCGCGCGGCCGATCGCTTCGAGCAGCTTGACTGCGCGCTGCTGGGCCTGTCGGTCGACAGCCTGTACGCGCATCTGGCCTGGCTCGAGACGATACAGGAGCGCTTTGGCGTCGAGATTCCGTTCCCGCTGGTCGAAGATCCCTCCATGGCGGTCTGCCGCGCCTACGGCATGCTGGACCTGACCGCGCAGAACAGCGCCACCGTGCGCGCCACCTACGTGATCGACCCCGAGGGCGTGATCCGCGCACTGGTGTGGTACCCCATGTCGGTCGGGCGCTCGGTGGAGGAACTGCTGCGCCTGGTCGAGGCCCTGCGCCGCAGCGAGGGCAATGCGGTCATGACGCCGGAGGGCTGGACGCCGGGCTGCGACGTGGTGCGCCCCGTGCCCACCACGCAGGCCGCCCTGCGCAAGGCCGGTGGCGGGTGCTGGTTCTATAACCCCGTGCCCGATACGGGCAGCAGGCGCGGGCAGTAACCCCCATGTCTGATCCGGCCCCGGGCCTGCGCCCCTCCTATGTGCTCACGCTGTCGTGCCCCAACCGGCCCGGCATCGTGGCGGCGATCAGCCAGGCCCTGTTCGAACTGGGGGGCGACATTGCGGGTGCCCAGCAGTTCGATGAGCGTGAAAGCCGCATCTTCTTCATGCGCGTGGTGTTCAGCGTGCCCGCGGGCGGGGTGGAACGCGCCATGCTCGGGCAGGCGCTCGCAGCCCTGGCCGCGCGGTTCGACATGCAGTGGTCGCTACGCGAGAGCCTGCGCCCCACGCGCACCGTCATCATGGTCTCGCGCTTCGATCACTGCCTGGTCGACCTGCTGTATCGCTGGCGCATTGGCGAACTGGCCATCGCGCCGGTGGCCATCATCGCCAACCACCCGCGCGAGACCTATGCCCATATCGACCTTGACGGCATCCCCTTCCACTACCTGCCCGTAACCGCCGCCACCAAGGAAGCGCAGGAGGCCAGGATGGCCGAAATCGTGCACGGGACAGGCGCCGAACTGGTGGTGCTGGCGCGGTACATGCAGATCCTGTCCGATTCCATGAGCGCGTGGCTGGCGGGGCGGTGCATCAACATCCACCACTCCTTCCTGCCCGGCTTCAAGGGGGCAAAACCCTACCATCAGGCGTTTGCGCGCGGCGTGAAGCTGATCGGCGCCACCGCCCATTTCGTGACCCCCGACCTCGATGAAGGCCCGATCATCGAGCAGGATGTCGAGCGCATTACCCATGCCGATACCCCTGATGACCTGATCCGCAAGGGGCGTGACATCGAGCGCCGGGTGCTGGCGCGCGCCGTGCGGTATTTTACCGAGTGCCGCGTCATTCCCAACGGGCGCAAGACCATCGTGTTCAATCCCTGATGCCCGGCCCGGACCACAGGCCAGCAGCCGCCCCCATGCCCGATGCCGATACGCAGTGCGCGGGCTTCCGCCAGGCGCGGCTGGCGCGCAAGACGGCGCTGATCGAGGACTATGTCGAACTGATCGATGACCTGCTCAATGACGGGCAGGAGGCGCGCCAGGTCGATATCGCCGCCCGCCTTGGCGTATCGCAGCCCACGGTGGCCAAGATGCTGGTGCGGCTCGAGGCGGACGGGCTGGTCACGCGCAGGCCCTATCGCGGCATTTTCCTGACCGGGGCAGGGCAGGAGATGGCGCGTGAAAGCCGCGCGCGCCACCACACGGTCGAGCAGTTCCTGCGCGCCCTTGGCATAAGCGAGGCCAGCGCCCGCATTGATGCCGAGGGCATGGAACACTATGTGGGCGCGGAAACGCTGCGTGCCTTCCGCCACGCGCTTGAGGCGGGGCTGGCCGCCTTCATGGCCAGGGCGGCCAGGCGCCACGACGACTGAGCCGCCAAGGGAAGGAACCCGCCCATGACCCGACGCGCGGGCTCCGCCGACCTGCCGCTGCATACCGGGCGCGTGCCCGCGTGGCTGGGCCAGCGCATGGCGCGGCTGGGGGCGGTCATCACGCAGGCGGTGGTGCATCATTACGGGCGCGACGAGTTCCTGCGCAGGCTGGCCCATCCGTTCTGGTTCCAGTCCTTTGGCGCGGTCATGGGCATGGACTGGCATTCCTCGGGCATTACCACCAGCGTGATCGGCGCGCTCAAGCGCGGGCTGGCGCCCCTGCAGGATGAACTGGGCCTGTATGTATGCGGTGGCCGTGGCCGCCATTCGCGCCGCACGCCTGATGAACTGCTGGCGGTGGGGGAGGCCACCGGGCTTGACGCCACGCCGCTTGTGGCCACGAGCCGCATGGTGGCCAAGGTGGACAGTGCCGCCGTGCAGGACGGGTTCGACCTGTACCTGCATGGCTTCGTGGTGGCGGCGGATGGCAAATGGGCGGTGGTGCAGCAGGGCATGCATGCGGGCCAGCGCCTGGCGCGGCGCTATCACTGGCTGTCCGATGACGTGAGCAGTTTTGTCGAGGCCCCGCACGCCGCCATTGATGGCCGCACGACAGGCGGCCCCATCATGAACCTGACCGACCGGCGGGCGGCTCCCTCACGCACGGGGCAGGTCGAACTGCTGCATGAAATGGGGCCGGACCGGCTGACGCGTGAACTCATGCGCATCGAGGGCCATGTGCCCCCGCCACCGCCCGCGCAGGGTGAACTGCCCTATCTGTGCATGCCCGCCCACCATGACGTGCAGCCGCAGGATGTAAACATGCGCCGCCTGCATGGCGCGCTGGCGGCGGCAAGCGAGGCGGGGCCGCGTGACTTCCCTGATCTTTTGCGCGTGCCCGGCGTGGGGGCGCGCACGGTGCGCGCGCTGGCCCTGGTGGCGGAGGTGGTGCATGGCGCGCCCTGCCGGTTTGATGACCCGGCCCGCTTCTCGCTGGCGCATGGCGGCAAGGACCGCCACCCCTATCCCGTGCCGGTGGCGGTGTATGACCGCACGCTCTCGGTCATGAAGGCGGCGGTGGCTGCGGCAAGGCTGGGGCGCGAGGAACGGCTCGATGCCATTCGCAGGCTGGATTCCGCTGCCCGCAGGCTCGAGCGTGAGGCACGCGGCCCGTCCTTCTCCGCCATCATGGCGGAGGAACGTGGCCGCTCGCATGAATATGGCGGGCGCTCGGTATTCGGTTATGAACCGCCGCCGCCCGGCCGGGTTTCAGAAGGGTAGCGGCACGGGATCATGCGCCATGATGACCAGCCACACGACCAGCAGCGACACGAAGGCGAGACGTCCCGCAATGCGGGATAGGGGTGCATCTGTCATGCAGGCATGATACCGGGCCAAATGCGGCATAAGTGCGGAGCCTTTTCCCCGCCATGCCCTCAAGGCAGCATTCTCGCATGAACGTGAAAGACTCCGCACTCCCCCCCGATACGCGCCCCATGCCCGCGCTGGCGCGGTACCGCACCCGCCCGCTGGGGTTCATTTTCCATTACGTGCGGCTGCATGGCCGGTGGCATGCCATCATCGTCGGCGCGATTGCGGTGGCGGTGGCGTGCAACGTGGGCATGTCGGCCATCATCCGCCATCTGGTCAATGGCATGACGCAGGGCGGGCAGGGCATGCAGGCGGTGTGGGTATCCATCTTCCTGTTCTGCGCCACCATCATCTGTGACAACGC
>NZ_JABJWC010000055.1 GCF_013155395.1 Komagataeibacter melomenusus
CCCTCGGGCGAACCTCCTCAATCAGAGGTTCCCAGATCGCCCATGTCTCGTCCGTAAAGGTGCCTGTTCTGTCTCCTTCTTCCATCCCTACAATATGGGAAGAAATTCAAGATCTAACAGGCCCTAGATCAGCCACGTCCTGTATGAGCATATCACCTGAAAGGGAGCGGAAAACCGTGTTCTGCAGGTCCAGCAGTTTCTTGCGGTGGCTTTCTTCCGTCACGCCTTTCATGAAGGCCATGTAGTACTGTTTTTTGTCTGGCCCGATCCGCGCTGTCGAAATGGACATCTCGGCGGAGACGTAGCTGCCGTTCTTGCTTTCAAACGTAATTTCGCGTGACGTACCAACAATCCGGTTTACGCCGGTTTCACGATTTCGAGCAATATAACCATCATGCTCGTCGCGATATGGTATTGGCACGAGACACTTGACGTTGCGTCCCATGACCTCAGATGCTGTATAACCCCAGAGTTTTTCTGCCGCGCTGTTAAAAAAGACAATACAGTTCCTGTCGTCAATAATGATGACACCATCTCGGGCCTGCTCCAACATGTCCATACAGATATCAGAATTTACATTTTCATCCGTTACCGGGAATACTTCGTTACCCACGCGATCGATCCTCAATATATTTTTATTTGGCAGGTTGTATTACGACGTGACTTGTTCTCAATGGCGTGACAGAAGCCACCGCCCTAGTTCATCTGGAGGCAGGGGTTTCGAAAAAAGATATCCCTGCATGACATCGCAATGGAGACTTTCCAGAAGTTCCTTCTGCTGTTCTGTCTCCACGCCTTCCGTCACGACAGTCATCCCGAGGCGGCTGCCGATCCCGATGACAGCGGTTGTTACGGCCTGAGCATTTGCGTCATGTTCAAGGTTCATGATGAAGCTACGGTCAATCTTGATTTCCGTAAGCGGCAGGCGGGTCAGGCGGGACAGGCTTGAGAAGCCGGTACCAAAATCATCCATGGACAGACCAACCCCCAGGGTCCTGATCGCGTGCAGCACCGCCATCGTGTCCTGGTTCTCATCCATCATGACACTTTCGGTGATTTCTACCGTCAGACGGTGCGGTTGGATCCCGTATTCCTTCAGCAGGCGGTCTATCGTCGCGGGAAGCTGCAGTTTGCGGAAATGACCCGCCGAAAGGTTGACGGCAACGGTGGGCACATGGATGCCTTCGCGATCCCACGCGACAATCTGCCTGCAGGCCTCTTCCAGCGACCACGTTCCGATCGCCTCGATCTGGCCTGTCGCTTCCGCCACGGCGATGAAACGGGAGGGAAAGATATTGCCCAGATGTGGGTGATGCCAGCGCGAGAGCGCCTCGACGCCATAAAGCTTGCCGGAGACTGCGGTGACCTGCGGCTGGTAGTGCAGGGCGAGCCGACCGTTTTCCAGGGTCTCCCGCAGTGCTGAACCCAGCAGCAGGCGATCCTGTGCGGCGCTATGGTCCTCGGGTGTTGCGATGCGGTATGTCCCGGGCGCTTCTTTCTTGACCTGCCGCATGGCGGTTTCGGCGAGACCGATAAGCGACTCACTGTCTGGCCCTGTATCGGGAAACATGCTGATGCCGATGCTGACCGACGGCACGATGTAATTGTTATGTATGTCGATCGGCTGCGTCAGCCCTTCGAGCAGCGTATTCGCGAACTGGACTGCGGCACCCTCCCGGGTGTCGGGCATAACCACAATGAATTCATCAGCGCTCGACCGCCCCAGCACATAATGGCTGCGGCTCAGACGCCGGAGCCGCTCAGCCACGGACTTGAGAAACAGGTCACCATTGGCGTGGCCAAGAGCTTCATTAATGTCGCGGAAACGGTCAAGGTTGAGCATGACGACGGCAAAATGGTGATCGCCCGGCTGGCCAACCTGTTTTTCCAGAAGCGCATGAATGGCTGCGCGATTGAGGAAGCCGGTCAGGGAATCATAGCGTGCCAGATGGGCGATATGCTGTCGGGCATCATACTGCTCGATCACGACACCGCAAAAAGGCACACATCCATCGACAATCCTGCGTATCCATTCGGGCTTGCGCCCCGGAGCACGCGAGAAAAGCGCAAAAATACCGGAAACCTTTCCACGCGGGGACAGGATGGCAGATGCCCAGCAGTGATGCAGTCCAAGCGAGATGCCGAGGGAGTAATAGCTGTTCCAGACAACGGTATCGGCATCGTCCGGATTTTGCATCAGGCCGATCATGTCGGCTTCTGAAAGCACGATGCTTTCCAGTGCTGCCGCGTATCGGCGCGGAAACCCGGTTCCGGACAGGATCTGCAGCTTCTGGCTGTCATCGACAAGCGCCAGCACCGCAACCGTATCGGGCACGAACGTTTCTATTTCACGGCAGATCAGATCCGCGACATCCTGGATCATCATGTCGGTGGACAGAGAACGGAAGACGGTATTCTGCAGGTCAAGCAGGTGCTTGCGGTGACTTTCGTCCGTTATGCTCTTGATGCTGGCCAGATAATATTTCTCCCCATCAGGAGGCATCTCGACCGCTGATATCGCCAGTTCAGCGGGAAGGAGTTTTCCGGCCCTGTCCTGGAACATGATTTCACGTGATGTTCCGACGATCGTATTGACACCGGTCTGCCGATTACGGGAGATGAATGCGTCATGCTCGGATCTCATGCCGCTTGGCAGCAGCATGGCAACATTACGCCCTATAACGTCAGCCTGTCGGTACCCCCACAACGCTTCGGCAGCCGCGTTGAAGAATACGATATTGTTCTGGGTGTCGATGACAACGATCCCATCGGAGGCGCCCTGAAGCAGATGCAGGGCGCGATCTCCTGAAAGTGCTGCTTTCGGCGCGGCGAGAAGAAGCTGGTTATTCATAAAAATATTTTCGCAGTATCAATTGGTTTGTTGTTTTTTACTTACATTTATATACGTATCTTCCGATCCTTCTGCCACGAAATTACGCATATACAACCCGGACTGGCCGCCATCGCTCCGGATCTTCTCACTGTTTTCGGAGGAAAAGGCGCAGACGTTGCCTGGCAGACGCACAACAGCCCAGACGTTTCGGTCCAAACCGGGCATTTCGTTTCCCAGCATGCCAATCAGGGTTACGTTCGCGACACTGTCATAGGTGGCGGTGACGCGTGTAACCTTCCTGAATACAATTGAAAGTTGTATTCGTGTAAGATCGGCATGAAACGTCAGGTCCACGAGCAGTAATCCTGCGTCTGGAGTCCTCTGCCCCAGAATCAGTGTGCCACCTGGTTCTTCCACGCCTAGGCGCGTCCAGAGAACCTGTAGCGGGCCTTTACTGTCAAACTCCATTGTCCCGCCGCGCAGAATATAGTCACGCTCGCAGGATTGCCCGAGTTCCTGCACGCTGGCGCGCAGCCATGAACCGGGCCCGGCGACTAATCGCGCGACAACTCCGCCCTGTCCCGGTTGCTGCGACAGGGAAGCCCCCTGAGCGACCCCAACCAGAGCATGCGCAAGTACAAAGTACCCTCCCCGAATTTCGGTTTCCAGCGGATTACTGATCAGGCCCGACAAGTTGTCGGGCCGGTACCCCATAGTTTTACTACCTTATAATTTCTGTAAATTTTGTTATCGCTTGATATCATTTCCTTGCGTTGGCTGCAATATTTTTGTGGTAAATAAAATGCATCATTAATATAAATGAGTTAGGAATATATACCTGCTTCATTTATATTACAGGTTGTATTTGCGCATATTGATAGTTGCATGGGCGATATTGGAATAAAGCCTATTCATATTTTTCGATGCCGATCTTCGCGCACCTTCATAAATATAATATTGTTTAAAAACAAAATTTTAATTGACTACGCTTCACTGAAGTTCTCTATATGTTCCATATAGCGGAGCAAGACATTAGCTAAGGCAAAATGCTTAAACTGAGATCGGATATTATTCCTGAGCAGAACACCACGGTCCTAGCACTACTTTTGCAGAAAATTTGGAATAAGGATTCCCAACGGGTGTGATCGTGATTCATGGAAGACCAGCTGTAGTGGAAGCTGGCGATGAATGCCGACTGGCGATCGGATCTGGAAGTATGGCTTGCGCCACTTCTGGCCGCACTGGGATCACAAAGCGCAGCGGGCGATGTATCCGGCTTATATTGCAGGCCTGATCGGACCTGGTGACCGCCATTGCGTGCAGCCTATGGCTGCACGCAATGGCGATATCCCTTATGACCGGCTGCATCATGTCGTCAGTGCCGGTGTATGGGACAGTGCGCCACTTGAGGCTGCTCTGTGGCATCATGCTGACCATCTGGTGGGTGGCGAGCGTTCATGACTGATCATCAATGATACCTTGCTTCCCAAAGAGGGAGAACACTCTGTTGGCGTGGCGCCCCAATATGCTTCGACCTTGGGCAGGAAAGCGAGTTGTCAGACACTGGTGTCCGTGACACTGGCTTCGCGTGAAGTGCCACTGATGCTGTCACTCCGTCTGTTCCTGCCCGATGTCTGGACAGCAGATCCGGCACGCCTGAAGCGGGCTGGCGTTCTGACGTGCCCCCCTTTTTGTATCCACTCAAAAGGAGAGTTCCCGTTTTTCATGGCTTGGAGTTGATGGAATAGCAAGGGTCTCGGGGGCATGCCCCCGAGACCCTTGTCTGGCGACCTGATCCGGTGTCCTGCCATTCAGTTGGGAATGTGGGCGTACCGTATTGTAGTCTTCCCGCCAGTCAGCCAGAATCTGGCGGGCATGCGTCAGGGACGTGAACAGCGTTTCGTTGAGACATTCATCCCTGAGCCGGCCATTGAAGCTTTCGACAAACCCGTTCTGCTGCGGCTTCCCCGGGGCGATATAATGCCATTCGATCTGCATCCCGTCGGCCCATTTCAGAATGGCATGGGAGGTGAATTCCGTCCCGTTGTCGCTGACAATCATGAGGGGTTTGCCATATCGCTCCACCAGAGGTGTCAGTTCCCGCGCCACACGTCCGCCTGACAGCGATGTGTCGGCAACCAATGCCAGGTTCTCCCGGCTGAAATCGTCGATAACAGCCAGAATGCGGAACCGGCGGCCACAGATCAGGGCGTCGGACACAAAATCCAGGCTCCAACGCTGCCCAGGCTCCTGGGGGACGGTCATGGGAGAACGCGTTCCCAATGCTCGCTTTCGGCCTCCCCGATGACGGACTTTCAGCCCCTCCTCCTGATAGAGGCGGAACAGCTTCTTATGATGGGGTGTGAGGCCTTCCCGCGCCAGAAGATAGCTCAGGCGACGGTATCCAAAGCGGCGCCGCTGGCCCGCTAGTTCCCGCAGACGCTGGCGCAGGACGACATCGTCCGCCCTGGTCGAAATATAGCGCGCAACACGGCGGGCAAGACCGACAAGCGCACAGGCACGGCGTTCACTCAGGGCCAGAACACCGCGAATATGGTCGACCGCCTGCCGTCTGGCGACAGGCGTCACCACTTTTTTCCAACGATTTCCTTCAGCGCTGCATTATCCAGCATGGCATCCGCCAGAAGACGTTTCAGGCGGCTGTTTTCATCTTCCTGCGCCTTCAGCCGTTTGGCCTCGGACACTTCAAGACCACCATAGCGGGTCTTCCATTTGTAGAAGGTTGCGTCACTGATCCCGTGTTTGCGGCAAAGATCAGAGACCTTCAGCCCAGTTTCCTGTTCCTTCAGGATCCCTATAATCTGCTCTTCCGTAAAGCGACTGCGTTTCATCCGTCCGTATCCTTCTCGATCGGACTCTACTTTAAAATGGGCACATTTTCGGGGGGCACGTCAATATCTGCGTGCCTGAACGTTGCGCCTTCTGTCAGATCAGAAGCGAAGAATTGATCTCCGGACGATGCGTTCACGCACGCGCCAATATAACCTGCAGCCCGCTTCGCTTCCAGCATCTCCAGCATGATGGGTGAGATATCTTATGCAAAGCTTGCGTTCTTGACCTTCAGGAGAGGGATGTCGGTCTTCATACTTCGCACGCCTTTGATCCGTGCAAGGTGTTCACTCTGAAAACGTCTCAGTCCTGGAAGGTTTTCTGCAACAACGCGCAACAGGAAATCACAATCTCCCGCAAGGACATGTGCTTCCGTCACCTGCGGAAGCTTCCCGATTTCCTCGACGAAATGCTCGGACTGCCGCTCGTCTTCTCCTGTCAGCCATATCCTGACAAAAGCCGTCACGCCGAACCCGGCTTTTGCGGGATTCACAACGGCGACATACCCCTCGATAACGCCACTTTCTTCCAGTATCCGCACCCGGCGCAGACATGGCGAGGGAGAAAGCCCGACGCGCCTCGCAAGTTCATTGTTAGGACAGCGGCCATCTTCCTGAAGAACACGAAGAATACGCCGATCAATCGCATCCAGTTTCATTGGCATCATATATCACGAATGAAATTTATGACGCAATCATATGTCAGATATTGGTGGATAAATTGGCATAAACGCAACCCCCTGTCCGCTGGTCCGCGCTATCCTGCCCTCTCTCGCGTCGCAGGAATAGTGATCCGGAGCATAATCGGAGAGCATGAAAACGCCGCGGAACCTTGTGGATTTTCTTCTAAAGCGACGCGTCTTCGATGAATTTGCATACACTTCTTGCCTTCTGGACAATCTCCATCCTTCTTGCCGCAACTCCTGGTGCTGACTGGGCGTATGTCATTTCCGCCGGAATACGTGCTCATGCCGCAGTCGTTCCTGCGGTATTTGGCCTGTTCCTGGGATATATCGCCATTACCGGAACGGTCGCAGGTGGTATCGGTGCGCTTGTCGCCAGCATGCCGCTTGCGGTCACCATTCTGACGTTTGCAGGTGCGGCCTATCTCATAAAACTGGGTATTTCCCTGTTGCGTCATCCTCCCGTGCCGAAAGAGGGACATGAACGGGAAACTGGTGCGCGACGCTGGATTACCAGAGGGTTCGCCATCAGTGGCCTGAACCCCAAGGCTCTTCTGTTTTTTCTTGCCCTTCTGCCCCAGTTTACAAATCCGGGTTCATCATGGCCGATCTTTTTACAGATCGGGATCTTGGGCATCATTCATACAATGAACTGCGTATCCATCTATCTGATGGTCGGATTTGGCGCGCGGACAATATTAAGCAGCCGCCCCAAGGCGTCCATCGTGATGGGCTATATATCTGGAGCGATCATGATTGTTCTTGGGCTGGGTCTGGCATCGGAAGACATCATGAAATTACTCCACTCATGACGATGGAAGATGAAGAGCAAAGATATTAGAAACTGGCTCTCTGCACAGGTTCCATGGATCAGAGTAAAGTTCGCTGTATCGATTTCCCGATTTCCATAAATGTCGAGACTGCTGGGTTTTTTGTAGTAATCGGCGCCCGAAGGACAACGTCAAGTTGAGGCGCGTCTGTCAAAGCCCGTGATATCAGTCCTGCTCCCGGTTCGGTACGCAGCGATGCGGGGATAAGGGCTACGCCCAGCCCTTTTGCAACAAGCTGGATGATCGTGTGCTGCAACCGCGGTTCAAGCACGACATGCGGGACAATTCCCCTGACCGAAAAATAGCTGTTGATCGCGGATCGCAGAGCCGGCGCCGTCGCGGCGGGTGCTGCGATGATCTTCTCCGCGCGGAGTTCCTCAGGGCCGATCTGGCCGACCGTGGCAAGGGGATGGTCCTTTCGCATGATGATGCGTAATCGCTCCCTGGCCAGCAGCACGGTCTGCAGGTGCGGCGCATATCCGCAGTCAAATGTTACGGCGGCGTCCAGTGTTCCTGCCACCAGCATCTCATCGATTTCTGTCGGCGTGCGTTCATCAAGCACAAGCCGGACATCCGGCCTTGACTCTGCATAAAGCTGCACGAGTTGCGGCACGACGCTGTGGGCGGCATGCATCATGAACCCAAATCGCAATTCGCCCTTCATGCCGCTGGCAACCAGCCTGACATCCCGGCACGCCTCCTCAAACTGCCCCAGCACGTTACGGCAGTCTTTCATGAAGTATTCCCCGGCCGGGGTCAGCGCCACGTTGCGCGAGTTTCGTTCAAACAGCTTCACACCCAACGTGCGCTCGATCATGGCAATCTGGCGACTGAACGGCGGCTGGCTCATGTTCATTCGCTCGGCGGCCCGACCGAAATGGAGCGTCTCCGCCAGGGCCATGAAATACTGCATATGCCGCGTGTCCATCTGATACCCTGAAAGCATTGATCGTGAACCATATGAGCATTGGATTATATCAATGGCGTCCGGTAGCGTCACGCTTTTGCTGACCGCCCGAGATCCCTGATGCTGAACAATCTGCTGATCGTCCTGCCTGTCTTCGCCCTCATCCTCACTGGATGGATCGCACGCAAATCAGGTGCGCTGGGCCCCAATGCCACGCGCGAGGTCAATCGGCTCGTCGTCTATCTTGCATTGCCTGCGGTGCTGTTCGACATCGTGGCGAATGCAAAAATGACCGATCTGTGGGAGCCGGGATTCATTGCGGCGTTCACGCTCAGCTGTTTTATCGTGTTTGCCGGGACGCTGTGGTGGCGGGTATCGACAGGACATCATCTTGCCGATGCCGCCATTGACGGACTGAACGCGAGCTACGCCAATACGGGGTTCGTCGGCTTCCCGCTTGTCCTGTCCCTTGTCGGCGATATCGGCATGGCGCCGACGCTCATCGCCACGATCGTGACGGTCTGTGTGCTGTTTGTCATAGCGATCGTCCTGATCGAGGCCGGACTGCAGACCGAAGCACGACCGCGCGACATCGTTGCGAAAACGCTCTTCTCGCTGGTGAAAAATCCATTGCTGGTGGCGCCAGCACTTGGTGGCCTTGTCATGGTATCGGGTGGCCACCTGCCGGAACCGGTTCATGCCTTCCTGAAGCTTCTCGGTGGGGCTGCATCCCCCTGCGCCCTGATCGCCCTCGGTCTGTTCCTTGCCGGGAATTCGGCCGGTGCTGCGTCTGCACGCCCGTCGACTGCCGCCATTCTTGTCGGCCTGAAGCTGATTGCCCAGCCTCTGGTTACGTGGATCATCGCAGCGCCCGTGCTGCACCTGCCGCCAGCAATGACACATATTGCCGTGCTTCTTGCCGCACTCCCGACAGGAACCGGCTCGTTCATGCTGGCGGAATTCTATGATCGGGAGGCAGCCCTTACGGGACGGGTCGTCCTCGCCTCCACCGTGTTCTCGATTGCAACAATCTCGCTCTATCTCGCCTTTGCACCCGCGTAGGGATGCTCACGCGCATTGTGGATGAAGGCGCGGGCCAATAATCTCCACCAGCCAATCCACGAACACCCGCACGCGCGGAGAAAGCTGCCTGTTACTCGGGTAAAGCACAGAGACCGGCGTTGGCGTGGGTGGGAAATCAGGGAGGACTTCAATCAGCGTGCCATTCGCCAGGTCATCCTCAAAGCCATAGCGCGGCACCTGCACGAGGCCAAAGCCGAGCCTGGCCGCTTCGGCGTAGGTATCAACGCCGCCGACCAGAAGGCGTGCGGGAAGCGAGACCTCGATCACTTCATCTCCGCGCGTAAACTCCAGCGGCAGGGGCTGGCCGGTGCGTGAGGACACGAAGCCGACCATCTGGTGCCCCTCCAGATCGTCGGGAGAGGCAGGCATTCCGTGCCGCGCCAGATAGGCCGGGCTGGCGACGGTCATCTCCTCCATAACGCCCAGCGGCCGGGTGATCATGTCGCTGTCTGGCAGTGTTCCGGTCCGGACCACGCAGTCCACTCCTTCGCGTACCAGATCGACAAACCGCTCGCCCTCGCCAAGATGAACGGTCAGCGCTGGATGTCGGGCAAGGAAGTCCGGCAACGCTGGCAGCAGGATCATACGCGCCAGACGGCCAATGACGTCAGCGCGCAACAGGCCGGCCACAGCCCCACTCGCGCCACGATCGGCATCTTCAAGGTCAGCCAGGATCGCCACACACCGGCGATAATAGGCAGCGCCTTCCTCGGTTGGCCGGACGTGGCGGGTGGAGCGCTGCAGCAGTCGGGTGCCGAGCCTTTGCTCCAATGCCTTGATCGCAGCGGTCGCAACCGGGCGGGAGATGCCACAATCAGTTGCCGCAGCGCTGAAGCTGCTGCGGTCAACAATGCGGACGAAGAGGTCGAGTGTAGCAAGCCTGTCCATGGGATTATTCCATGGCGCAAAACAATGCTGGCGGACAGAGCGATCTTATCGAACGGACGATGGTGTGACCAAGATTAGTCCCTCACCAGATGGAGATACCCATGCCAGAAGCCAACACCATTGCCATCGTCACCGGCGGCAGCCGTGGACTGGGCCGCGCCACCGTTGAGGCTCTCGCCCGACGCGGCGTCTCGTCGATTTTCACCTACCACACCAACAGATCCGCAGCCGATGAGGTGGTTGAGAATGTCCAGAGCAGCGGTGCCCGCGCGGTGGCGCTGCCACTCGACACCGGCGATACGCATGCCTTTCCTGCCTTTGCCGAGGAAGTCGGGCGCGTGCTGCGCGAATGGGGAGCAGAACGTTTCAGTTATCTGGTCAACATGGCTGGCACGTCTCATAGCGGGCTGTTTGGCGAGGTAACGGAAGAGGATTTTGACGCCGCATATCGCGTTCACGCCAAGGGTCCGTTCTTCCTGACGCAGACGCTGCTGCCGCTGATCGCGGATGGTGGGCGGATCGTGAACATCTCATCCGGCCTGACGCGCTTTTCCTATCCCGGCTGGATTGCCTATGCCGCCATGAAAGGGGCGGTGGAAGTGATGACACGTTACATGGCCAAGGAACTTGGGGCCCGTCGCATTGCTGTCAATACGGTCGCGCCAGGCGCGATCCAAACCGATTTCTCGGGCGGCATGGTACGGGATAATCCGGACATTGCCCGTCACATCGCGGAGAGCACCGCACTGGGACGCCCCGGCCTTCCTGACGATATCGGCCCCATGATTGCCTCGCTTCTGTCCGAGGATAATCGCTGGGTCAACGCGCAGCGGATCGAAGTTTCTGGTGGTCAGGCCATTTGAAGGCTGGCCGTTCCACAAACGGAACGTCACAATGATATATGAAGCGGCCCGGAGACCATGTCTGGTCTTCGGGCCATGAGCAATAGTGGGCCTGGGCATTGGATGAAATGATCAGAAGCAGTCAGCACAGGCCCATGCCGAACTATCTGTGCTGCACGATCATCGTGCTGGCTGCCTGCGTTCTCCTGCCACGCGTGAGATTTGCCGGTGATCGCACCGCACCTTCCCATTCTCGTTGTCGCCAATCACGATGACCGATGCAACGTTGCCCCGCCACAGGAGGCAAAGCGAATTGGCGCGGCCATGACAGGCAGTCGTGACGTCACCGTGTTAATGGTGGCAGGCGGCACAACCCGGTCTGAAAGAACTGTGGTTCGCTTACGCCACACGGCTATTTTGGCATTGAGGCAGAGGTCATTACCCGCATTAGTGCTTGGCTTGAGGCTATGATCCGGGCTGCTTCCTTGAAGTAGAACACCACTCCTGTCGGCATACGGAGTGGTGTCTCCCCCGGCATCGGGCATTTCTTATGGCGGCAGCCAGCCAGATCGCGACCGAATAAACCGGCAATGTCCAGCCTCGGCCTGCTCACGTCCTGAAGGTGCTCAATATTTCCGCGACAGATAATCACCCGATATCGTATTTCCCGAAATTTCGGTCTGTCTGATGATGGATTATTCCATCGCGAGGAAAATGAAGCCAGCCGTCTCCATGGTTTTTGCAAACATTCTCAGCCAATCTTAATCAGCAGCTTTGTTCCGCTGGACAGAATGGGCATAGCGATCCCCCCAGGTCTTGAGCGCCTGAATGACCGGCTTCAGCGTCTTTCCCAACTCGGTCAGGGCATATTCCACATGCGGCGGCACTTCGGGGAAGACGGTGCGTGATACCAGCCCATCCGCCTCAAGTTCGCGCAACTGATTGGTCAGCATCCGCTGCGTGACGTTGGGCAGGCGGCGGCGCAGTTCACCAAACCGCAGCACCCCGTCCTCGAACAGGTGGTACAGGATCAGCGCCTTCCACTTGCCCCCAAACAGTTCGAGCGTGGCTTCCACCGTGCAGCCGGGGCTACAGGCCAGCGTGGTGTGACGGATGCGGGGCATGGTATCATTCCTGACACTAGTGGCGGTTTATGTGCGTTCTTGCGCACGCCGCAGCCTGGGTCAATGTTTACATGCGGGCCGGACGGATGGCCTGCATTTGTAAACAGGGTTGATCATGTCTTCATCTTCTTTATTCGGACCTGTGCGGCTGGGCGACCTGTCGCTGGAAAACCGGATATTCCTGCCACCGCTGACACGCTGCCGTAGCGCCCAGCCCGGCGATATTCCCAACGCGCTGATGGCCGAATATTACGCACAGCGCACGCAGGCTGGGTTGCTGATTACCGAAGGCACGCAGATCGAACCCCGCGGGCAGGGCTATGCCTGGACACCGGGCATCTACTCCCCTGAACAGGTCGCGGGCTGGAAACTGGTCACTGACGCGGTGCACACAAAGCGGCGGCCCATCTTTGCGCAGTTATGGCATGTGGGTCGTGTCTCTCACCGCGCATTGCAGCCCGGTCATGAGGCCCCGATTGCGCCGTCCGCCGTGGCTGCGACAGGTGTCAACGTGTTCATCCCCACGGGGCCGGGCACGGGAAAGCTGGTGCCGCCCGACATGCCACGCGCACTCTCCATCCCCGAAATCCATGCACTGGTGGAGATGTATGCGCAGGCAGCGCGCAACGCGCTGTCTGCAGGCTTCGATGGCGTGGAGATCCACGCGGCCAATGGCTACCTGATCAACCAGTTCCTATCCGAACGGGCCAATTTCCGCACCGATGCCTATGGCGGCAGCCTGTCCAACCGCCTGCGCTTCCTGCGCGAGGTGGTGGAGGCCGTCTCCGCCGTGGTCACCCCCGACAGGATGGGCGTGCGGTTTTCTCCGCTGTTTGGCACGACCACACAAGAGCGCGTCTATCTCGGCCTGCTGGAGGACGATCCGGCGGAGACCTACACGCAGGCCGTACGCGTGCTGGCAGAGGCAGGCATCGCCTATGTCTCGCTGGCCGAGGCTGATTGGGACAATGCGCCCGAAATGCCGGACGCCTTCCGCGCCAGCGTGCGCGACATCTTTGGCGGCCGCATCCTGTGCGCGGGCCGTTACGACCTGCACAAGGCGCAGCATGTGCTGGGCCATGGATGGGCGGACATGATCGGCTTTGGCCGGAAGTTCATCGCCAATCCGGACCTGCCCGCGCGGCTGGAACATAGTTGGCCGCTCAATCCGCTGGACCCGGCGACGATGTATGGCGGCAGCGCGCATGGCTACACCGACTACCCTTTCCATAACCAATAAACAGGGAAACGGAGCAATGAGTTTTTACCAGACCCTCAACCCGACCACGGAAACCGTGGAACGCACGTTTGAACTGCACACCGCCGCGCAGATGAAGGCGATTGTCGATCGCGCGGACCATGTGTGGAAGACCGACTGGAAAAAGCGCGATATCGCCGCCCGCAAGGTCATCATGTCAAAGGCCGCCGACCTGCTGCGCCGCGACCGGGTGGCCCATGCGCGCCTGATCGCGACCGAAATGGGCAAGGCCCTGCCTGACGCGCTGGAGGAAATCGACATCACCGCCGATATCCTGTCCTTCTATGCCGATGGTGCGGCAGAATTCCTTGCCCCCACGCATCTGAAAGTCAAGGAAGGCCATGCGAAGATCATCAACCAGCCGCTTGGCCTGATCTACTGTATCGAGCCATGGAATTTCCCCTATTACCAGCTTGCCCGCGTGGCGGGGCCGAACCTGATGGCGGGCAACGTGGTCATCGCCAAGCACGCGCCCAACGTGCCGCAATGTGCGCTGGCCTTTGAAAAACTGTTTCACGATGCGGGCGCGCCTGCTGGCGTCTATACCAACATCTTCCTCGACAATGACCAGTCCGCCGAACTGATCAAGGATGTCCGCATCCGTGGCGTCGCCCTGACCGGCAGCGAACGCGCGGGCCAGACGGTCGCGGCCGAAGCGGGGGCAGCACTGAAAAAGGACACGATGGAACTTGGCGGCAGCGACGCCTTCATCGTGCTGGATGATGCGGACCTTGAACTGGCGGTCAAGTGGGCGACATGGGGGCGTTTCGCCAATAATGGGCAGGTCTGCACGGCGGCCAAGCGCATGATCGTGCATGAGAAGGTCTATGACGCCTTCCTCGCAGGTCTGAAAAAGGCGATCGCACAGTTCCACATCGGTGACCCGCTGGCTGAGGGCACCACCCATGGCCCGATGAGCAGCAGGAAGGCACTCGATACCGCACTGGCGCAGACCGACGAGGCCATCAAGGCAGGGGCAACGCTGGTGGCCGGGGGTAAGCGGATGGAGCGGACGGGCTTCTTCATGGAACCGACCATCCTGACCAATGTGTCAAAGGACAACCCGGTCTTCTATCAGGAGATTTTCGGCCCTGTTGCCGTCGTGCACAAGGTTGTATCCGAACATGAAGCCATCGAACTGGCCAATGATTCCCCCTATGGCCTTGGCGGTTCCGTGTTCTCCCGCGACCTTGGCCGGGCGGAACGGGTGGCCGAAGCGGTCGAGACCGGCATGATGTTCATCAACACGGCCACGGCCGCGGCCCCTGAACTGCCCTTTGGCGGGATCAAGAATTCGGGCTTTGGCCGCGAACTGTCCTTCCTGGGTATTGAGGAGTTCATCAACCGTAAGCTGATCCGCGTCGCCTGATAGGAGATGTGTGTTTTCTGCCCCGAACAAAATCCAGTCCGGGGCAGAAAGAGCGTTTCCGAACCCTGAGCTGACCCGGTTGATCCGCTCACACCGCATGTTCAGGTACGATACTGCTCACGTCAGGAGACCAGCAGGCGCTTTCGGGTGATCTTTCCTGATACCGTGGTCGGCAGATGCCTGACGAAGCGGACTTCTTTCAGGCCAATCCAGCGCCCGAGGACTGCGTTGACCCGCGCAACGATTTCCTCGGCAGAAGGCGCGCATGCCGCTTCGGCATCAGGCACCACATAGGCAACGGGACGCTGTCCTCTCAGCGTGTCAGCAATTGCAACCACGGCACAGGCATGAACGGCTGGATGGGTGGCGATGATCTTTTCGATCTGCACGCCCGAAATCCGTCGTCCTGCGACCTTGATGACATCATCGGAACGCCCGAGCATATGCACGGCGCGGCCGGCTTCGATCATGCCTTCGTCGAAGGTGCGATAATACCGGTTCGTTTCATCAAGATAGGCGGCAGGAACACGGATCGCTCCATCCTTCCATATGCCAGTCAGGCAGCCGGGTGGCAGCGGCAGGGAGAGGACAATCTCGCCGCACTGTTCACCGGGTATGGGCGGCACGATGGCCGGGCAAAATCCCGGCGCAGGTCGTCCGATGTCATTCATCAGCGTGACCGGCTCGCGCTCGGGCAGGCCAAAGAAATGAGCGGTGATGCTCCACCCGGTTTCAGTCTGCCACCAGTGATTGACTACAGGTTTGCGGAAATACGACCGTGCCCACTCCAGCAATGTCGGGTCCGCATACTCCCCGGCCACGAAGATGTGGGCCAGCGTGGGCAGGATCGCACCTGACAGGCTGCGGCTTTCCTGCCGCATGAGGCGCATCTGTGTTGGTGTGGTGAACAGGCATTTCACGTCATGCTCATGGCACAGCACGCGGATGGCGGAAGCCGATGCGCCGCCTTCCACGATCACACTGGTGCAGCCGCTGAGCAGCGGCGCATAGACGCCGTAGGAATGGCCAACCACCCAGCCCAGATCCGATGTGGTGAAGAAGGTATCGCCGGGTTTGCAGCCATAAATCAGCTCCATGGACAGGGCGAGGGCGACTGCGTGGCCACCATTGTCACGCACAATACCCTTCGGATGACCTGTCGTGCCGGACGTGTGAAGAATATACAGGGGCTCTTCTGAGCGCAGCGTGACCGGCTCTGCCGGTGCGGACTGTTCCAGCGTGCGAAAATCATGATCCCGTTCCGGCAGAAGCGGAGCCGGACAGGCTTCGCGTTGCACGATCACGCAGGCCTGCGGTCTATGCGCCGTTTTGGCCAGCGCCTCTTTCAGGGCAGGTACGGATGGAACGGGCGTCTGGCCCTGAAAGCTGCAACTGGCAATGATGATGACCTTCGGTGCCACGTCATCAATCCGGCGCGCCAGTTCAGGCCCGGCGTAACCGGCAAAAACCACCACATGCACCGCCCCGATCCGCGCACAGGCCAGCATGGCGATGGCGGTTTCGATCATGGTCGGCATGGCGATCAGGACGCGGTCGCCCTGCCCTACCCCCAGCGCGCGCAGGCCACCGGCAAACCCGGCCACCCTGCCCTGGAGTTCCCGGTAGGTTACCACCTGCCGTTCCTTCGTGGCGCAGGAATGCCAGATCAGGGCCGCCTGCTCGCCGCGTCCGTCCTCCACATGCCGGTCGACTGCGTTATGGCAGGTGTTGAGCGTGGCGTCGGGGAACCAGTCATGCCAACCATCCGCCCGCGTCCTGCATGCGCTCACGGGTGCCTGCTTCCATGTGATGCGTTGCGCCGCCTCCAGCCAGAACTGTTCTGGCTGGCTTATGGCCGCGTCATACATCGCCTCATATGTTGTCCATGGAAGCATGGTGCTTTACTCCGTTCAGGCTACAGGCACGTCTTTGCCGGTGATCTGGCTGGCCAGCCACGCGGCATCACGCGAAACGCCGGAGAACCGTCCCGATCCCCAGGTGTGCAGCCATGGCAGACCAAGGAAGTAGAAGCCCGGCGCATCGGTCACGCCACGATGCCAGACGGGCTTGCCCGCCCCGTTGAAGACAGGCACGTCGATCCAGCGATAGTTCGGGCGGAAGCCGATGCACCAGAGGATCGAAGTGATCCCGGCAGCTTTCAGGTCGAGCGGGGTGTTACTGCCATCGGGCTCCCACACAGGCACATAAGGGGCTTCGGTCGGAGCCGTGATCCCTTCACGGGTGATGTAGGCGTCGATGGATTTCTTGATGTCGGCATTGGTCTTGTCCGCATCATCAAGGTTTTCCGCAAGATCCGGCGCGAAGTGCGCCACTTCATCGCGGATGGTCTCCAGCGTGCCATGCAGGCCAACGCCCTTCCTTGCAAACAGGCGCAGATCAAGGTCATGCCCGCCATTTCGGCCCGTGACGTAATGATTGGTCTTGTCGCGTGCGCCGTCACGCAGAGGGTGATTATCCACCGTCAGGTCATAGAAGTGCATATCCGCAAGCCAGTCCACAACGTCCCGCCCACGGTAGAAACGCGAGACGCGCGGGGCGGAGCCGACACAGAGATGGACCTTGCGTTTTTCAAGGAACAGGTCCTCGACAATCTGCGCGCCGGACTGGCCGCTGCCCACGACCAGCACAGTCCCTTCCGGCAACTGGGCCGCGTTGCGGTAATCCTGCGAGTGAACCTGATGGATGGCGGGGTCGATCGCGCTGGCATAGCCGGGGATGACCGCGTCCTGATAGGCGCCTGATGCGATGACAACATGCTTTGCGTGCCACGTCTCGCCACCTGCCACCACGCGGTAGCCACCACCTTCATGGCGCGTGATGGAGGTAACGGCTGTGTGCTCGCGCAAAGGCGGATTGAAGGAGGCGACAAAGCCCTTCACGTAGTCAATAATCTCCTGCTTCACCATGAAGCCGTGCGGGTCTTTCCCCTTGTAGGGATGACCGGGGAGTTCGCACTGCCAGTTCGGTGTGACCAGGCAGAAATTGTCCCAGCGTTCGTCATCCCACGAATGGCAGGCCGTCTTTGCCTCAAGGACAATGTGCTCCACCTTCTCGCGGCAGAGATACCAGCTCATGGAGAGCCCGGCCTGTCCGCCACCCACGATGATGACGGGGATGCTTTTTTCGTTCTGTGTCATGGTCGTTCTTTTCGTCTCAATAACTGAAAGACAGGACGCGCACCTGCGCGTCGGACTGGTTCAGAAAAGGCGCACTGGCCTGCCTTATGGCCTGAAGCTGGCCAAGGGCGCGGCTGCAGGGGAAGCCGTAGCGGGCGCAAACCCGCTCGCTGGCGTCCGTCAGGGCGGTGTCCGCCTTTTCAAGAAACTCCCGGACCGGATAATCCTGACCGGGCGTGAAGTGGTCCCTTATGACCAGCGATGGGGAGTAACAGTCAGTCTCCTGC
>NZ_JABJWC010000056.1 GCF_013155395.1 Komagataeibacter melomenusus
CGGCTGGGGTGGCTGGGGCTGGCCCGGCTATTATGGCGCAGGCGCCGCAATGGGGGCTGCCGCGGCTAGTGCGAGCTACCGGGCCGCACCTGAAGTCTATAACGGCACGGGCAATAACGCGCCGGAAGACGACTCCGTCTATGACAAGGATCTGTCCACCCTGCTGGCACCCGCCCCGGCGCAGCCGCAGCCCGGCCCGCAGGGCAATGGCCAGCCTGCGCCGCAGCGCCCTCCGGCCTCGTGCCCCAAAGGGCAGGTCTATAACGACCTGACCGAGAGTTGCGACCGGCCCTGACGGGGGCGCCGTGGGTTAAATCATCAATGTGCCGGATGCCGCCTTTTTCCCCGAAGGCGGCGTTCTTTTGAAGCTTTTCCTGGCTTGCAGGCGGGCCCGGCCTCAGCCAGCAGGGGCTGCCGGGTTGCGCGGCAGCCAGCCGGCCAGTTCCTCGCGCACCAGGGTCTCGAGCAGGTCAATCGCATCGGGCGAATTATTCAGGCACGGGATCAGGGCCAGTTCCTTGCCGCCTGCCTTGATGAAGTCCTCCGCTGCCTCGTTGCCGATTTCATCGAGTGTTTCAATACAGTCGGAAATGAAGCCCGGCGTAATCACCGCAATGCGCTCGATACCCTGCGCAGGCAGCGACTCGATAAATGGCGCGGTATAGGGTTCCAGCCACTTGGCCGGGCCAAAGCGGGACTGGAAGGTAAGCGGCATCATCTGCGCGTCATACCCCATGGCGCGGCGCAGCGCGACGATGGTGCGCGCGCATTCATCGGCGTAGCTGTCGCCTTTTTCCACATATATTTTGGGCAGGCCATGGAAGGAGGCGACAATCATCTGCGGCTTGAAATCAAGCGTTTCGAGCCGGGCCGTGATCGAGCGCCCGAGGGCCGCGATATAGGCCGGATGATCGGGGAAGGCCGGCAGGGTGCGGATGGCGGGCTGGTTACGCAGCTGCATCAGCGCGCGAAACGCCTGGTCATTGGCCGTGGCCGTGGTGGTGGCGCTGTATTGCGGGTAAAGCGGGGCAAGCAGGATGCGATCACACCCCTGCGCCACCAGTTCATGCAACGCCTGTTTGATGGAAGGCTGGCCATAGCGCATGCCCCAGGCCACCGGCACGTCGTCGGCCGCCAGCCTTTGTGCCAGCATTTCCGCCTGGTCGCGCGTGTAGGTGCGCAGCGGGCTTTCATCACGGTCATGATGCCAGATGCGGTGATACGCCTCGCCCGACTTGCGCGGGCGGAAGGTCAGCACCGGGCCATACAGGATCGGCTTCCAGATCAGGGGGCTGGCTTCGATAATGCGCCGGTCTGACAGGAATTCGGCCAGATAGCGACGGACCGCGCCATAGCCGGTGCCATCGGGGGTACCAAGATTGCTCAACAGTACCCCGGTGCGCGGCGGCGCATCTTCATGCCCCGCCGCGCGTTTTACGGTAATGAATGTCATGCTCCGGCTGCTACAGGAAGCCGGAGAGGGATGCAAAGGAACAGCGGATCATACCCCTCCCCTGTGCCAGGGGCATCCTAACGCCGGGCGCGCACCCGGACCGGCTGCATGGCGCGCGCGGGGGCTGAACAGTAACGGGTGGCGGCAACAAGGCCCAGCAGGGCCAAAACGGGGGAAAGCATCTGGACAAAAGCGAACATCACGGTCCCTTTCCTGATCGGACACCTGTTACTCAACCGCGCCGATCGGGGCGGCGTCAATCAAAAAATATCGGCCTTGCGCGCAACCTTTACGCATTTGCCCATGAGCGAGGGCAGTGCCACGGCGCCATCGCCGGGGTAATGCACGCATCCCCGTGCCGCCATGCTGTTGGGAAAGGCCGCAATCGTGGCTGCGTACACATCCACCAGCAGCGTGAAATGGGTGAACACATGCTTCACCTGCCCCACCATGCGCCAGCGCGGTTGCATGCGGGGGGCTGTGGGCGCCTGCGCCAGGGCTTCCGCCTCGGGCCATGGCTCATCGCGCCAATGCGGCCCCGGCAGGCCCATCATGCCGCCGAGCAGCCCCTTTTCGGGGCGGCGGGCCAGCAGCAGGCCACCGGCTTCATCCACAAGGCAGAAATGCACGCCATGCCGCACGGGCCGCACGGCCTTGGGCGCGCGGCGCGGCAGGGTGGCGGCAATGCCCTGCGCATGGCCCGCGCAGGCATCGCGCCACGGGCACAGCACGCAGGCGGGGTTGCGCGGCGTGCAGATGCCGGCCCCAAGGTCGAACAGGGCCTGCGCGAAGTCGGAGGGGCGAGCTTTTGCCTGCGCATCGCCGTTCAGGGTCACGGCGCGGGCTGCAATGGCCTTGCGGGCGCCGGGCAGCGGGTCGGTCAGGGCAAACAGGCGGCTGGTCACGCGCTCCACGTTGCCATCCACCGGCACCACGGGGCGGCCAAAGGCGATGGCGGCAATGGCGGCTGCCGTATAGGCGCCGATTCCCGGCAGTTTCAGCAGTCCTTCCACCGTATCGGGAAAGGTGCCGCCCCGTGCGGCCACGGCCTTGGCGCAGGCATGCAGGTTGCGCGCGCGGGCATAGTAGCCAAGCCCCGCCCACAGCGCCATGACCCGGTCCTGCGGGGCGCGGGCCAGCGCCGTGACATCGGGGAAGGCAGCGAGGAAACGCTCGAAATAGGGCATGACCGCCGTAACCGTGGTCTGCTGGAGCATGATCTCGCTCAGCCACACCCGATAGGGATCAATGTTCTGGCCCGGCAGCGCACGCCATGGCAGAATGCGACGGTGCCGGTCATACCAGCGTAACAGATCGGTAGCACTAGGTAACACGGACCCGTTTATGACGAACCCGCCGCCCCGCAGCAAGAAAAAGAACGAATCCCCTGCGCCCGCCGAGCCGCCGCGCCGGGCCTTCCGCGCGCGGAGCATGGCGGCCCTGCTGCCGCAGATCAGCCAGCCGGTCTTTCGCAAGCAGTCGGCTGCCGCCGTGCAGGTCATGACGGACTGGGCGGATATTGTAGGCCCGCATCTGGCAGCACTCACCGTGCCGCGCAAGCTCTCGGCGGGCACGCTGACGGTAGGCTGCCAGGGGCCGGTGGCGATGGAACTGCAGCACCTCGCCCCCACCGTCATTGCCCGCATCAACACCACCTGCGGCACCGGCGTGGTCAAGCGGCTGAAAATGGTGCAGGACCTGCTGGCCCTGCCGCAGCAGGGCCGCCCCCCTGCCCCGCCGCGCACGCCGCCGCCGCCTGTGGACATTGACGACATGCCCGACGGCCCGCTGAAAGAGGCGCTGGCATCACTCGGCGGATGGCTCCGCGCCCGGCAGGGCCGCTGAAAAAACACCGCTTTAAAAAAAGCGGCACCCGAAAACTTTTATTTACAGGTGCAGGCATGCTGTCATGAAAACGCCCTGTTCCGGAGGTTTGCTGATGCACAACATCACGGAACGGTGAGGTATCGGGGCTGGATATCTGGCTGATCCGTGCCAATATCGGCTTGGCAATGGTACAAAAAAGGAACCCGTCAGATGCGTAAGTTGGCTCTCCTGCTGGCTGTATCCATGGGACTGTTTGGTGTTCTGCCCGCCCCGGCCGCCCATGCATGGGGTGGTGGCTGGCGCGGTGGCCCCGGCTGGGGCGGCGGCTGGCACCGTGGCTGGGGCTGGGGTGGCTTTGGCATGGGCATGGCCGCTGGCACGGCACTTGGCGTGGCCATGTCGCCCTATCGCTACCGGCCCTATGGCTACGGGTATGGCTATCCGGTTTACGGCTATCCGCCGCCCTACCCGGTCTATGCCTATCCGCCGCCGCCACCCCCGCCGCCTCCAGCCTATTACGGTTATTACCGCTAGAGCAGATCCCGTTTGAAGGACACAGTCGAACTGGTGAAGATGCTCGATAAACAATGAGTTAGGGCAGTTCCACTGAGTCAGAGTTCAGTGGAACTGCTCCACGAGCCGAGACGGATGAAAGTTTTGGGTAAAGCTTTTTACTTCTGTACAAAATAGCGATTCCTGATCACCCGCCACGTACGCAGCCCAGACCACGCATCCCCCAATGCACGGTGCTGCGTGCGGGGCCGTTATGCTTCAGCCTGCTCATGTCGCACCACGCGCCCAAGCGCCAGTCGCGCCTGCATGGCACGCTCGCATCAGCCATGCCTGCTCAAACGCCACTGCATTACTGACATCCCACGCCCTGTGCTGCCTGGGAAAACGGGGGCCATTACATGCCAGCCATATGCCAGAAATGGCGCTGGATGGGTTGGAAATCAGGGGAGCAGAACCGCAGGATCATGCCTCATGTCCCGACAGGGCAGGAAAGGATTGCATGCTCTCTCCCCTCCGCGCCGATGCGCTTGATACGTGCGTCCTGACACGCAGCCAGTACAGCATCATCATGGACCTGAAGGAAATTGATGGCCTGTAAGCGCATGGGCCGCGTGCGCGCCAACCCTGCCGCCACCCTGCCCGATCTGTGGCTTGAGGTTGAAACCATGGAGTACATGGCCGAGGGCCTGCTGCTGTACTGCCCCATGGCAACCGACCCGGACGGCACCACCACATTCGACCTTGATGACGTGCTGATGATCCTTGGGCGCTACGAGGATGTCACCACCATTCCCGGCTGGCTTGCGCCCGAACGCACGCTGTACCGCATTGACGCCAGCAGGCTGCTGCCAGATGAAGTCCAGCTTGACCCGGTCGAATACGACTGAATCCTCAGAACAACAGATAAAGCTCTTACAGGCTGCGGGCTGCCCGCACGAATTCACGAATCAACGCGGGCGACTTGATGCCGGGCGCGGTTTCCACCCCCGATGAGACATCCACCGCCCGCGCCCCGCTGCGGGCAACAGCCGCGCGCACGTTATCAGGCTGCAGGCCACCGGCCAGCATCCACGGCACGGGGGCCTGCCAGCCCCCGGTCAGGCTCCAGTCAAAGGCCCGGGCATTGCCGCCGGGACGCTGCGCGCCTGCGGGGGGGCGGGATTCAATCACCAGCCCATCCACGCTACAGCTTTGCGGCAGGTCGGCACGGGCGGCAATACCGGCGGCCAGCCACACCTTCACGCCAAAGCGGGCACGGATGGCGGCGGCACGGGCTGCGGTATCGTAAATCTGCACTCCATCAAGGGCGACCGTATCCAGCACGTGACGGATCTCATCATCGGTCGGGCGCACGAACAGGCCGATGGCACGGGGGCCATCATGCGGCAGGCGGCGCGCCAGCGGGGCGGCCTGCGCGGCCGTGACATGGCGGGGCGAGCGGCTGAAAAACACGAACCCCACCCAGTCGGCCCCGGCCACGCAGGCGGCATCCAGCCCTGCCCCGTCACGGATACCGCATATCTTGACCCTGACTGTCATTGTGGTCCTGCCGCTCCTTTAAGGTCTGAAAGTTTTCGAATGCCGCCGTTTTTCAAAAAAGCGGCGTTCTTTCAAAGCTTTTTGCAAAAAGCTTTACCAAAAACTTTTTTCAGGAGAGAGGCGCTTCCAGTTCGGCGGCAATCGCAGCCGCTGCCGCCGCAGGGTTGTCGGCGCGGGTAATGGGGCGGCCCACCACAATCCAGTCCGCCCCGGCAGCACTGGCCTGGGCCGGGGTCATGACCCGCTTCTGGTCGCCCAGGGCGCTGCCTGCGGGGCGGATGCCTGGCACCACCAGCACCGGCGCCGCACCAAGTGCCGCCCGCAGCGGCGCGATCTCGTGCGAGGAACAGACCAGCCCATCCGCGCCGGACTCCATGGCCAGCCTGCCAAGGCGCAGCACCTGTGCCTCCACGCTGCCCTGCACCCCGGTTTCATGCAGGGCGGCCGCGTCCATGCTGGTCAGCACGGTCACGGCCAGCAGCAACGGGCGGGCCCCTGCGGGAAAGGTCTCGTCGATCGCCTTGCGGGCGGCGGCGATCATGGCGCGGCCACCGCTGGCATGGATGGTGAGCATGGCAGGGCGGAGGGCCGCAAGGCTGCCAATGGCCGAGGCCACGGTGTTGGGAATGTCGTGCAGCTTGAGGTCAAGAAAGAGCGGGCTGTCGCCTGCCGCCCTGCGCACCGCATCAAGACCGCAGGCATAGGTGAACTCAAGCCCCAGCTTGACCATGCTGGCAGGCCCCGCCACCTGCTCGCGCCAGCTTATGGCCTGCGCGGTGTCCTTGGTGTCGAGGGCAACGATCAGGCGGGTGGACCGTCCATGGCTCATTGGCGGTGCTCCAGAGGCAGAAATGGCGTGTTGGTCAGGAATGCTCGGGCGACCTGGGCAGTGTGGGCGGCTCCGGGGTTGCCACGGGGGCTGGGGCCACCTCGGGCGCGGGCGGCGTCTCGACCGGCTGGGCGGCGGCATAGGCCTTGAGCATGGGGGAATTGGCCGGGGCCGATGTCAGGCCCGGCGGGCGGGCGGGCGCATCGGCCTCAGGCAGGCTGGCGCGCAGGGTGCGCAATTCCTGCTCGGCGCGGCGCGCGCGGCGGATCTGGCGCAGCACCACGACCCAGACACTGGCCGAGCCGGTGGCATAGAACAGGGCGGCCACCAGCAGTGCCAGCACGCCGGGCGATGACGTCCATTTCCACTGCAGCCATGACAGTTCCACGGGCGCCTGGTTGCAGGCCGCGAAAATGATCAATGCCACGGTCACGGGCAGGGTGATGAAAAGACGTATCATGATCCTGTTTCCCTACCCCCAACAACCAGTGCCTGCAAGAAAATCAATTCATGCGGCGCTGGCTTGATCGCGCGGCACGGGCATGGTTGCCTGTCATTCACACGGCGCAGGGAGCGGGGCAATGGGCAAGGTTGTCGTTTTTCGCAGCACGGCGCGGCGCGATGAATCCTGGGCTGTGGAAGCCCGCACCGGGCGCGAGACCTGCATCGCCAGCATCTATGCCACCCGTGCTGCGGCCGAGGCCGATTGCGTGTGGCGCAACCAGCAGGTCACGGCCTATCGCGCCTTTCTTGAGCGCAATGCGGTGGCGGTGCCGCAATACAGCATCCGCCCCTATCGCCGCGCGGACCTGCCCCGCGCCTGGCGGCCCCTGCCCGCGCTGGGCTTTCTGCACGGGCAATGCCACTCATGAATTGACTGAAAGTTTTTGGATGTCGCCTTTTTTTAAAAAGGCGGCGTTCTTTTGAAGCTTTTTGAAAAAAGCTTCACCAAAAACGTCTTCAGGTTTTTCCCTGCCCCAGCCTTCACTCACTCCCCGTGGGGTATGGTATAAAGCGCGCTCGGGCCCACGCCCGGCCACAAGCCGATTGCAGCAAACGGAGATTTCATGACCGCGACCGCCTCCCCCCTTTCTTCCGTTCTGGAACAGGCGGACCGCACGCTCGATGCGGCCCTTGAGCGGCTTTTTGCCTTCCTGCGCATTCCCAGCATCTCCACCCAGCCCGAACATGCCGATGACTGCCGGCGTGCCGCACAATGGCTGCGCGATGAACTCGATGGCCTCGGCTTTGACGTGACCCTGCACGAAACGCCCGGCCACCCCATTCTCACGGCCCATGACCGCACGCCACCCGCAGGCCCGCACGTGCTGTTCTATGGCCATTACGACGTGCAGCCCGTTGACCCGCTGGACCTGTGGGAAAGCGGGCCGTTCGAGCCGAAGCTGGTCACGGCAAAAGATGGCACGAAGCGCATCGTCGCCCGTGGAGCTTCGGATGACAAAGGCCAAGTCATGACCTTTATCGAGGCCATCCGCGCCATCCGCGCAACAGGCGGGCAGATGCCGGTGCGCATCTCGCTGCTGATCGAAGGCGAGGAAGAATGCGGCGGCCCCAGCCTGCTGCCCTTCATGGAAACGCACCGCGATGAACTGCGCGCCGATGTCGGCCTGATCTGCGATACCGCCATGCTGCCCGGCGTGCCCGCCATCACCACCACGCTGCGCGGCATGGTGGGCGAGGAGGTGCATCTGCGCTGCGCCACGCGCGACCTGCATTCGGGCATTTACGGCAATGCCGCACGCAACCCTGCCGAACTGCTGTGCAGGGTGCTGGGCACCCTGCGCGATGAGGCGACCGGCCGGGTCAGGCTGCCCGGCTTCTATGAGGGCGTGCAGGACCCGCCCCCCGCACTGCGCGCGCGCTGGCGCGCGATCGCGCCTGATGACGCGACCTTTCTGGGCGAGGTCGGGCTTTGCGTCCCGGCGGGTGAGCGCGGCTATACCGCCATCGAGCAGACATGGTGCCGCCCGAGCTTCGAGATCAATGGCATTTCCAGCGGTTATGCCGGCGCAGGCTTCAAGACCGTGCTCCCCGGCGAGGCCGTGGCCAAGGTCTCGTTCCGGCTGGTGGCGGGGCAGGACCCGGTGCATATCCGCCAGGCTTTCTGCGGCTATGTCCGCAACATGCTGCCCGCCGACTGCACGGTCACGTTCACGCCCTGCGGCGGGTCGGTGGCGAGCGCCCTGCCCGATGATGCCTTTGGCCTGCAATCCACCCTCAGGGCGCTGGGCGCGGAGTGGGATACGCCTGCGGTGACCATCGGCTGTGGCGGCTCGATTCCGGTGGCGGCCGACATGCAGCGCGTGCTGGGCATGCCCGCCCTGCTGGTGGGCTTTGCGCTCGATGATGACCGTGCGCATTCGCCCAACGAGAAATATGACCTGACCTCCTTCCACAAGGGCATGCGCTCGTGGATCCGCATCCTGCACGCCATGGCCACGACCGATGCCTGAAGCCACGCCTCCCCTTGCCCTGACCATGGGCGACCCGGCCGGGATCGGGCCGGAAATCACCGCAGGCGCCTGGCGGGCCATGCGGGCTGGCGCCACAGCCTTTGCCGTGCTGGGCGATGCGGCGCTGATCGGCCGCCATGGCATGCCCGTGCGCGAGATCGGCACGATCGGGGAAGCCGCAGGCGTGTTTGCCGATGCCGTGCCGGTGCTGCCGGTCACGCTGGCTGTACCCGCCGTGGCGGGCCAGCCGGACAGCCGCAATGCGGAGGCCATCACCACCTCCATCGCGCGTGCGGTGGAACTCGCCCGCCACGGGCACGCGGCAGGCGTGGTGACCAACCCCATCAGCAAGATCGTGCTCAAGAAGGCGGGCTTCGCCTATCCCGGCCATACGGAATACCTTGCCGCCCTGTGCAACGTGCCAGGGCGCGAGGTGATGATGCTCGCCTGCCCGGAACTGCGCGTGGTGCCGGTTACCATCCATGTCAGCCTGCGCCGCGCGCTTGATGACCTCACCACCGAAGGCATCATCGCCGCCACCCGCACCACCCATGCGGCCCTGATGCGTGATTTTGGCATTGCCCGCCCGCGCATTGCCCTGGCCGGGCTGAACCCGCATGCGGGCGAAGGCGGCACCATGGGCACGGAAGAACAGACCATCATCATCCCCGCCATGGAGGCCTTGCGCGCGCATGGCATGGATGTGAGCGGCCCGTGGCCCCCTGATACGATGTTCACCCCCGCCGCCCGCGCGCGCTATGACGTGGCGATGTGCATGTACCATGACCAGGCGCTGATCCCGCTCAAGACCATCGACATGACGCAGGGGGTCAACACCACGCTGGGGCTGCCGATCATCCGCACATCGCCCGATCACGGCACCGCCTTCGATATTGCAGGCCATGGCACGGCTGACCCGTCCAGTCTTGTCGCGGCCCTGCGCATGGCCATGCAGATGGCCGAACACAGGAACAGGTCATGAGCGCATCTTCTCCCGCCCCGATCCGGCTGGGCGTAAACATCGATCACGTCGCCACCGTGCGCAATGCACGCGGCGGCATGCATCCCGACCCGGTCAAGGCCGCCCTGCTGGCCCAGAAGTCAGGGGCTGACGGCATTACCGCCCACCTGCGCGAGGACCGCCGCCACATCCGCGATGCCGACCTTGAGCGCCTGCGCGCGGAACTCGCCATTCCGCTGAACATGGAAATGGCCGCGACCGAAGAAATGACTGCCATCGCCACCCGCCTGCGCCCCCATGCCTGCTGTCTGGTGCCCGAACGCAGGCAGGAAGTCACGACCGAGGGCGGGCTGGACGTGGCAGGCCTGGCCGCAACGCTGGCCCCGCGCATTGCACGGCTCAATGACGCGGGCATCCGTGTCTCCCTGTTCATCGACCCCGATGCCGCGCAGATTGAAGCGGCGGCAGGGCTGGGGGCCGCCGTGGTGGAACTGCATACCGGCGCCTATGCCGACGCGCCCAATGCCGATGCCCGCGCGGTTGAACTCGGCCGCCTGGCCACGGGTGCGGCCCATGCGGCCCATTGCGGGCTGGAAGTGCATGCCGGGCACGGCCTGACCTACGACAACGTGCCCCCCATCGCGGTGCTGCCACAGATCATGGAACTCAATATCGGGCACTTTCTGATCGGACAGGCCATTTTTGATGGACTGCCTACGGTCATTAGGCATATGAAGGCCGTGATCGCCGCAGCGCGGGACTGACAGGCCAGACAGGCGACCGGGCTGCGTGGCTGGCCATGAGGGGCAGCGCTGCCTGGCCACCCGTTACAAAATAGTACGAAAAACATGAGCAACGCAAACCCATCAGGCTGCATTATAATGGCCACTCGCCCGTTCCGTGGGCCTGGGGCGCACCAAGGGGCCGGCCCTTGTAGAATGTGGATGCTACAGTAAAAAGTCTTTCCATGGCGCATCTGGCCTGATCAGCAGGCGGCGTCTTCCACAAAACCGGGAAAATTTATCTTCAATGATGGACGGTAAGCGTATTGCGGTTGTTCTGCCCGCCTATAATGCCGCAAAGACTTTGCAGCAGACCTATGATGAAATTCCCCTCGATATCGTGGATGACATCATTCTGACCGATGACGCCAGCAAGGACGATACGGCTGAACTGGCCCGTTCGCTTGGCATCCATGTCATCGAACATGACCGCAACCGCGGTTACGGCGGCAACCAGAAGACATGCTATGAAAGCGCGCTGGCCCGTGGTGCCGACATCATCATCATGCTCCATCCTGACTACCAGTATTCGCCGCGCCTGATCCGGGCCATGGCGGCCATGCTGACCTCGGGGCATTATGATGTGGTCATTGCCTCGCGCATTCTGGGCAAGGGCGCGCTCAAGGGGGGCATGCCGCTGTACAAATATGTGGCAAACCGCATGCTGACCCTGACACAGAACATCCTGATGAACGCCAAGCTGTCCGAATACCATACCGGCTACCGCGGCTGGCGGCGTGAAGTGCTTGAAGCCCTGCCGCTTGACCTGTGCTCGGATGACTTCGTGTTCGACAACCAGATGCTGGCGCAGGTGGTGAATGCGGGCTTCCGCATTGGCGAGATTTCCTGCCCCACCCGTTACTTTGAGGAAGCCTCCTCCATCAATTTCCGCCGCAGCGTGAAATACGGGCTCGGCGTGCTGGGCACATCGGCCATCTACCGCCTCAACCGGATGGGCCTCTATCGCCATACCATCTTCAAAAAATGAACCAATCCCTGAAAACGGATGGAGAAGACGACCTTGATGGCGCACCGGACCGCGTCTCACGGATCAAGCTGTTCCTTCTTTTTTCGGTTTTTGCGCTGCTTGGCGGGGGCCTGCTGGTCGCGCGGCGCACCGGCCTGTCCCTCTCCATCCAGGACGTGCTTGCAGGCCTGCATGGCGACCGCGCCTGGCAGGGGTGGATCGTGTGCGAAGTGATCCAGATCCTTGTCGCACTCTGTGGCATCCTGCCCGCCTCGGCCACCGCCATGGGCATTGGCGCGGCCTATGGCATCGTCGATGGCTTTCTGCTCGCGGCGCCCGCCACCATGATCGGGGCCCTGCTGTCCTTTGTGCTGGCCCGCTCGTTCCTGCGTGGCTTCATCAACCGCCTGCTGCGCAAAAAGACATGGCTGGACAGACTTGATCATGTGCTCTCGGCGGAAGGGTGGAAAATTGCCTGCCTGTTCCGCCTCTCGCCCATCATGCCGTTTTCCCTCACCAGCTACGCGCTGGGCATGAGCGCGCTGTCCCTGCGCGATTACATGATCGGGACACTGGCCTCCCTACCCGCCCTGCTCGGCTATATCGCCATGGGCGCGCTGACCGCCCGCAGCCTGACATCGGTCAGCGGGGAAAGCGCATCATGGATCCACGCCGCCATCCTGATTGTCGGCGCCGCCGCCACCTTCGCGCTGGTCTGGCACCTCAACCGGGTCATATCGCGCATCCTGTCCACGGACCGGACGACCGCCTGAAAAACCAGACCCACGGGCAACGCGCTTGCAGAGATCATTGGCAGGCATGGCACCCGGCAGGCTGGACGCTTGATGTCTCTGGGTTCGGCCGGGAAATACCAGCACCCCCTCGTTCAATGGGCCGACATACCAGTCGGAGCTCTCATTTAGTCTCCTGACCTAATGCCAGCCCCGAAAATTATTTTGAACCTGATAATAATACCTGTTTCCATAAAATGGTTACAATAGGTTTTTCTTGATATGACTATTCAGCACCCTCATGAGGCGCTGGAAGTACGGGGCAGGCCTTCCTTCTCTGTTCAGCAGTATGCGTATCGTCAAGATACACGAGCCATCCAATCGCAGGCCATGCACGCAATCCGTAGCTATGGTCCTTTCCCCATCGCGCTACTTCACCACGCCACGAAGGGCCCTCCATGAAAGGATGGAAGATGAAGGGTTTGAAGTAATGATAGACCCCGAACAGGAGCATGACGGCCACAAGCACCCGGCAGACACGCTGTACCACCTGCCCCCCCGTAACCGCCAGGCACAGAACGGAGCAGGCCAGAAGGGACTGTCCCACAAACACATAACGTTCGGCAAAATAGGGTACAATGATCGTAACCGCCCCGTTCAAAGCGCCATACATGGCGGCAAAGGCATGGGTTGCCCCGGCCAGGGCCAGCCAGGCGGCTTCACGCGTGTTTTTATTGTACCAGGCCTGATAGAGGAACATGCCTGCGACAAGCGCCATCAGCGCAAGGGTCAGCACGATGAAACCATAAGGCGGATGGCCCGCAAGTTCATGTGCCTGCAGGGTCTGGCCTAACCTGTTGACAAAATGCTTGAACCCCATGAAAGGGTAGACAAAATAACGGACAAAAAAGGCCAGAATACAGTCATACAGGTTTGAATTATAGGTTCTGGTCTTGAATTTTCCAAAGAAGAACAGAACCTGTATGGCGCTGGCGCTGATGATGACCAGGCACTCGACAAGTCGGACCCTGCTCCGGTCAGCCAGCAGTCTGAGCACGAACAGCGGCCCTAGGCTTACCGCGCCCGGTCCACTCAGCGGCCCCAGGAAAAGCATGATCAGGCGCAGGTATTCCCGCCAGCCTGAACAGGTTTCAAAGGCAAGGATCAGGCCACAGCACAAGGCCAGATGAAACTGGGAATGCAGGCTCTGGGCTGAAACTTCCACTGATTGCGGCACAAGCAGCAGCAACGCAACAGCCACAAGTCGCACGCGGGGGGAAGCAAGCCACGCATCTTTCGCTGTCAGGAGCAGAAACGGCGCTCCCAGTTGAAAGAGCAGAGCAACAGACATCGTAACATAGGGGGCATACGCCAAAGGCACCAGATGACGCGCCAGCAATGTACTGGCATTGGCCACAATATTTATATAGCCGCCAAAAGAATAGAACAGTGCGTCATACCACGATGAATACCATGCTTTCTCAAAGAATACGCACCCTTCCTCCGCCACAAACCGGCCGCCATGCAGCAGGGCAGGAGAAAAATCGGATAAGATAACCATGGAAAAAACAGATAATGTTATCAATATAAAAAATCTGTTTTTAATTTTATCGCTCATGATAATACCATCTGATACAGCAACCCGTACATGTTCTTATTATTATGCTCCTGCCCGCGTGCGCACGGCTTTATGGCAAGAAACCCGCATCATGCCGCCATAAGGATGTCCCCCCCAAAAATGCCCTGAAGAACGCTGCCCGCGCGACAAAGCCAGCCCAAGCAGCTGTTTGCCGGGGGCATCCGTTCGCGCAGCGCCTGTGACATACATCGCGCCACCACGGCGAAGCGATCCTGCGCCAGTGCTTGCGTCAGATCACGAAAAGGGCCGGTTTTTCAGCCCCCCGTGCCCCCCACGGTCAGCCCGGTCATTTTAAGGGTCGGCTGGCCTACGCCCACCGGCACGCCCTGGCCTGCCTTGCCGCAGGTACCGATGCCGGGGTCAAGGGCAGGTTCGCCACCAATCATGGTCACCTTGGTCATGGCATCCGCGCCATTGCCGATCAGGGTGGCGCCGCGCACCGGGGATGTGATCTTGCCATCCTCGATCATGTAGGCTTCGGATGCGGCAAACACGAACTTGCCCGAGGTGATATCCACCTGCCCGCCGCCAAAATTGACAGCATACAGCCCGCGCTTCGTGCTGCGGATCATGTCCTCGGTCGTGGCATCGCCGCCGAGCATGATGGTGTTGGTCATGCGCGGCATAGGCGCATGGGCATAGGACTGGCGGCGGCCATTGCCGGTGGGGGCCACCCCCATCAGGCGGGCATTGAGGCGGTCCTGCAGGTAGCCGGTCAGGATGCCGTCCTCGATCATGACCGTGCGGCCCGTCGGCGTGCCTTCATCATCAATGGTCAGGCTGCCGCGCCGCTCGGGAATGGTGCCATCATCCACCACGGTCACGCCGGGGGCCGCCACGCGCTGGCCCATCAACCCGGCGAAGGCGGACGTGCCCTTGCGGTTGAAATCGCCCTCAAGCCCATGGCCCACGGCCTCATGCAGCAGGATGCCGGGCCAGCCAGCACCCAGCACCACCTCCATCTCGCCCGCGGGGGCGGGGCGGGCATCAAGATTGACCAGCGCCATGCGCAGGGCCTCGTCCACCGCGTTCTTCCACACTTCGGGGGCCAGCAGGCGGCTGTAGGCATAACGCCCGCCCAGCCCGTGACCGCCGCTTTCGCGCCGCCCGTCGTGCTCCACCACCACCGACACGTTCAGCCGCACCAGCGGGCGGATATCGGCCATGCGCTGCCCGTCGGGCCGCAGGATCTGGATGGCCTGCCACTCCGCCGAGATCGAGGCCATCACCTGCACCACGCGCGGGTCACGTGCGCGGGCATAGGCATCAAGCTCCGACAGCATGGCCGCACGCGCGGCGAATTCGCCCTCCGCCAGCGGGTTGATGTCGGGGTAGAGGCGATGGTTGGTTGAACGCGGTCCGGCCGCCAGCGTGCCTGAACGACCCGCGCGCACCTGGCTTACGGTCTCGGCCGCGCGGCGGATCGCGCTTTCGCTGATCTCATCGGAATGGGCGAAGCCGGTTTCCGCCTCCAGCACGGCACGCAGGCCAAAGCCTGATGACGTATCGAAGGTGGCGGAGCGGATGACGCCTTCATCGAGGGAAATACCCTCGCTTTCACGATATTCCAGGAAAAGCTCGCCATCATCCATCCCCTCGAGCGCCTGCTGCACAAGGCGCTCGGCATCGGGGCGGCCCAGGCGGGCGCCAGCGCGTTCAAAGAACAGGGCATCAGTTGCGGCCAGCGGGGTGAGACCCTGAAGGGATGAGGGCATGAAAGGACGACTCCGGGTTGGCGGAACAGGAAAAAACACGAACGCTCAGGCCGCGCAGGCCGGAAGGGCACATAGCATAGCCGGTTTTGCACCCTATGGAAAAGCAGGCACATGTTCATGACAGCCACCATGCCTGAAAATGAACTTCCCTCCATCTACAGGGTTTCCCTTTGTGGTAGGCAGGCAAGGCAGGGCATGTTGGACGGATCATATTTATCTTTATTATTATCTGGAGAATTGGCGTCTCGTGAAAGTTTTACTCCTGTGCGGTTCAAACCTGTCCCGGTCCGCGCCCCGCCAGGCCGGGCTCGTGCTCGCCAGCGTCCTTTATGCGGGCACGCCCGCCCTGGCCCAGACAGCGCCTGAATCCACACAGGCCACGCCCGGCGTCCAGACTCCCGCTGCCATCCCGTCCGCGCCCACCGGCACGGAACGGACAGCAGCGGCACCGTCCGCGCCCGCCGCCAGCCCGGACACGGCGGAGGAGCAGATCTATTCGGTGCCAACACCCGAACCGCTTTCGGGGAGCGGAAGCATGCCACCTGCACCAGTCGCCACCACGCCACCCGCAGGCCCCACGCCGGGCAACGCTGCTCCAGCGCCCGTGCCCCCTGCACCGCAGGACAGCGCCCCCCCGGCCAGCACGCCCACGGCCGCGCCAGGACCAGCTAGCACCGACCATGCCGATGCCGCCCCGCCGGGCACAGACCCCGCGCAGGTCATGCACAAGGATGGCCCGGCATCGAGCGGCAGCAGCCCGGTCCCGCCTGCCACTGCCCTCCTGTCCGACGCGGCAGCGCCCGCGGCCCTGGCCCAGGACCTGCGCCCGCCCTCGATCGCACTCGACGGCCTGTTCCAGGCCATTGGCGAGGCGCATATCTACACCGATGCCAAGACCGCGGCCGACGCCATACCCGATGAAGCGCCCGCCGACCTGATGGCGCAGTACAACCTTGCCCGCCAGCGCCCCGATTTCTCGCTCAAGGATTTCGTGGCCCAGCACTTCACCCTGCCCGAGCGCAAGACCGTGTCTTACCAGCGCACGCCCGATGAAAACGTGCGCGACTACATCGTGGGCATGTGGGAAGTGCTCAGCCGCCCGCCCGACACGCAGGTGGCCTATTCCTCGCAACTGCCGCTCCCCTTCACCTACGTGGTGCCCGGTGGCCGTTTCAGTGAGCTGTATTACTGGGACAGCTACTTCACCATGATCGGGCTGTACGAAAACCAGAAGATCGACCTCATGCGCGACATGGTGCGCGACATGGCCTCGATGATCGACCGGTACGGCCATATCCCCAACGGCAGCCGCACCTATTACCTCAGCCGCTCGCAGGCACCGTTCTTCTCGCTGATGGTCGACCTGCTGGCCATGCATGACGGGCAGGTGGCCTACACCACCTTCCTGCCCGAACTGCAGGCGGAATACGACTACTGGATGGACGGGCAGGATTCGGTCGCCCCCGGCGGCGCCTACCGCCACGTGGTGCGCCTGCCCGATGGCACGATCATGAACCGCCACTGGGATGACCGCGACACTCCGCGTGATGAAAGCTACCCGCAGGACATCGCCACGGCCGCCGAATCCGGCCGCCCCAAGAACGAGGTGTACCGCGACCTGCGCGCAGGCTCCGAGACGGGGTGGGACTTCAGTTCGCGCTGGCTGGCGGACGGGCATACGCTCTCCACCATCCACACCACCGAACTGCTGACCGTGGAACTCAATTTCCTCATCCCGCACCTGCAGCAGACCCTGGCCCACGCCTATGACCTGAAGGGCAACAAGGAAGAAGCGGCCCGCTACGCGCATCTGGCCGAAGAGCGCATCAATGCCGCACAGCGCATCCTGTGGGATGAGCGCCGCGCGGCCTATATCGATTATGACTGGAAGAAGGGTGAATCGACCTCCATCCTGTCAGGCGCAACCGTCGTGCCGCTGTTTTTGCAGATGGCGACACCCGAGCAGGCCAGGGCCGTATCGGAAACCGTGCGCAAGAACCTGCTCAAGGTGGGCGGCCTGATCGCCACCGAGCGCACCAATAGCGGCCAGCAGTGGGATGCCCCCAATGGCTGGGCCCCACTGCAGTGGATGGCGGTCAAAGGCTTCAACCAGTATGGCTATGACCAGCTTGCCAGCGACATCGCGGCGCGCTGGATGGGCCGCGTGATCGGCACCTACGAAAAATCGGGCGTGCTGCTGGAAAAATATGACGTGGTCAATCCCTATATCAGCCCCAAGGGCGGCAAGGGTGGCGGCGAATACCCGATGCAGATCGGCTTTGGCTGGACCAATGGCACGCTGCTCGGCCTGATGAACCGCTACCCGCAGAATACCCGCGTGGTGCTTGACCGCAACCCGGCGGCGGACCAGCCATCCCCCCAGCCCCTGCCCCCCATGAATGCCTATGGCGTGCAGAGCGATGCCGATGCGCTGAACCGCTACACCCAGCCCACCGTAACCC
>NZ_JABJWC010000057.1 GCF_013155395.1 Komagataeibacter melomenusus
GGGCCGCCCCCGTCCACGCCCGTAATGGCATAGACCTTGCCCGGCCCCGAAGGAGAATTCCGTGCTTGCTGCCGACATCCTGCTGGTGGAAGACCAGTTCCTCATCGCCATGGAAGCCGAAAGCGCGATCGAGGCAATCAACATCGGGCAGGTCCGCACCGTCGCCTCCGTCTATGAAGCCCTGAAAGCCATCAGCGCGCGCGTGCCGGATGTGGCGATACTCGACGTGAACCTTGGCGGCGAGAATTCGCTTGAGGTCGCGCGCACCCTGCGGGCGCGGGGCGTGCCCTTCATCTTCGCCACCGGCTATGCCGACCGCACCATGATCCCGCCCGACCTGCGCGACGTGCCGATCGAGCGCAAGCCCTATTCAGCGCGCGCACTTGCTGAAAAAATACGCCAGATCGTATCCTGAACCGGCCCTGATCCCCCCTTGCCCCAAGGAGATTTTCTGCTGATGAAATGGCTCTCCGGCCCCATTCGTGGCGCTTTTTGCGGCGCGGCCTGCATTGTGGCCCTTGGCCTGCATTCCCCTGCCAAGGCGGCCCCCCGCCTTGATGCGCTGCAGGTGCCACCGGGGTTTCATGTCAGCCTTGTATCGGATCATGTGCCTGGCGCGCGCGAACTCGCCCGTGGCGCGCGTGGCACCATCTTCGCGGGCAGCATGGGGCCGGGCAAGGTCTATGCCATTACGGGCGTGGACGGGGGCGGCCCGGTGGTGGTGCGCACCATTGCACGGGGGCTGAGCCAGCCGGTGGGCGTGGCCTATCATGATGGCGACCTGTATGTGTCCGACACGCAGCGCATTGTCGTGCTGCGTGATATCGAAAACCACCTCGACAAGCCGCCAGCGCCGGAAACCGTGGCGGACAACCTGCCCTACCGCATGGGCGACCATTCATGGAAATTCATTGCCTTCGGGCCGGATAACCGGCTGTACGTGCCCATCGGCGCACCATGCAACATCTGCGACGTGGGGCATGATTTTGGCCGGATCATCAGCATGGCCCCCGATGGCACCGACCGGCGCGACGTGGCGTTTGGCATTCGCAACACGGTCGGTTTCACATGGCAGCCCGGCAGCGGCACCCTGTGGTTTACCGATAACGGGCGCGACAACATGGGCGATGATGTACCATCGGATGAACTCAACCGGCTCGACACGCCTGGCCAGTCCTTTGGCTATCCCTACTGCCACCAGGGCAATGTGCCGGACCCGGAATTCGGCCAGCAGCATGCCTGCTCCGAATTCACGCCACCGGCCCTGCTGCTCGGCGCGCATGTGGCGGCCCTCGGGCTGCGGTTCTATGAAGGCAGCCAGTTTCCCGCCGCCTATCACGGCAACCTGGTCATTGCCGAGCACGGATCATGGAACCGCAGCCAGCTTGCCGGTTATCAGGTCGTGAACGTGGCGTTTGACGCCGATGGCAGGCCCCGGGCGCCGCAGGTGCTCGTGGGCGGCTTCCGGCAGGGGCAGCACGCGTGGGGGCGGCCTGCCGATGTGCTGCCCCTGCCCGATGGCAGCGTGCTGATCAGCGATGACCTGTCCGGCGCGCTCTATCGCCTGAGCTATGGTGGGGCCGCACCCACGCCGTAAGCCGCGCAACCCGCCTGCCCCGTCCGTATGGACTGCCGGGCGCGGGAGGCCCTTCATCCCCACCAAGGAGGCATGACCATGTCCATTCGCAAAACGCTCATGCTCGCTGGCCTGCTCGTTCTGCCCGGCATGGGTGCACAGGCTGCGCGACCGCCTGCAGCGCCCGCCCCCGCCATTTTGCCCGACACCACCCAGCCCGCCCCGCCACAGCGGCTGTACCGGCATTTATGGGCCGATGACAAAGGCGTGAGCCACATTGCCACCTGCCCGGTGCACGCCTTCTTCCTCAAGAGCATGTCGCCCCCTGCCGGGCCGCAATGGCAGGACCCCATGGCGCCGCAGGTGGCGACCATCATGATGACGGTCCAGCCCGCGCACTGGAATGGCACCTGGCACCCCGACCCCAGGCCGCAATGGATCATTCCGCTCCAGGGGCGGTGGTATGTGCGGGCCATGGATGGCACGCGGGTGGAGATGGGCCCCGGCGACATCCTGTTTGGCGAAGACCAGGCCGTGCGCCCCATGGCCCACGGCCCCTTTCGCGGCAAAAAAGGCCATGACGCAGGCAATATAGGCGATGGACCGGTCACGCTCATGGTGATCCAGTCCGATGCGGCGCCGGTTACGAACCAGCCCTGCCGCTATCATTAGCGTGACAGGGCATTAGCGCGGCAGGGCCTTATCCACAGATTCCGGGGATAGTCAGAAAGATAACCCTGTGGAAAAAACATGAAGATTTCGATTCATGCAGTAAAATAAACAATCTTTGGCAAGAGCATATGGTTCTGCCCCCGCGCCGCCCCCGCAGGGAGGGGCCGTGCCTTCAGTCGAGTTGCTGGATGCGACGGGCCTGCCGGGCATGATCGCGCAGGATATCAGCCAGCCCCGGCAGGCAGGGCTCGCAGTTCTCGACCAGGACCCGGCCATTGACGATCGTGGTGCCCGCCACGGCAGGGCCGCAGCGCAGCCATGCCTCGACCGGATCGGTCAGCGCGCCCGCCAGCGCCACATCGGACATATGCCAGATAACAAGATCCGCGCAGGCGCCGGGACGCAGATGGCCGATCTCGTCCTCCCACCCCAGGCAGGCGGCTCCGCCCCGCGTCGCCATGTCCAGCGCGTCGCGCGCGCTCATGGATTGCGGGCCGCCGCGCATGCGGCCAAGCAGCATGGCAGTGCGGGTTTCCATCCACATCGAGGCATGGTCGGTCGTGGCCGAACCGTTGCAGCCCAGGCCCACGCGCATGCCACGCTCCTGCAGGGCCTGCACGTCGGCGCTGCCGCCACCGATCATCATGTTCGAACCGGGACACTGCACCACGCTCACCCCCGCCTTTGCCAGGCGGTCGATCTCGGAGGAGGAAGGATAGATGTAGTGGGCCACCCATGCGCGCGGACTGGCCCAGCCCATCTGCTCGAAATGCTCGGTCGGCGTGCAGCCATACAGGCTCAGGCTGTAATCATCTTCCTCCATGTCCCCCGCCAGGTGGGTGTGCAGGCGCAGGTCATGGCGATCGGCCAGTGTTACGGAGTCCCGCATGATCTGCCCGGAGGCCGAGAACAGCGAGGCCGGGCCAAGGGCCACCCGCCCCATGGCACCGGGCGAACGGTCATGGAAAAGCCCGACCAGCCGCTCGCAGTCGGCCATGATGGTGTCTTCATCCTGCACGAGAACGGCCGGGGGCAGGCCGCCATCTTCCACCGAGCGGGTCATGCTGCCGCGTGTCGCGTAGAAACGGAAGCCGATGTCACGCGCGGCGCGGAACTGCGCATCGACCAGGCCGGGACAGGGATGGACATACATATGGTCCATCGAGGTGGTGCAGCCGCCCATGAGCAGTTCCACCATGGCCACGTAGGTGGCGAGATAGGTCGACTCCTCATCCAGCCTGGCCCACAGGGGGTACAGCGCGCGCAGCCATGTAAAGAGCTTGCAGTGCGTGGCGGGCGCGTACGAGCGCGTGAGGTTCTGGACCATGTGGTGATGGGCATTGACCAGACCGGGCGTGACCAGCCGCCCCCGCGCGCTGATGACACGACGGGCCTCGGGCCGGGGCTGGTCGGCGGTGCCGACGGCGTGGATGCGATTTTCCCTGATCGCAATCCAGCCATCGGGAATTTCCCATTCACGGTCAATATAGAGGTGGGCATCACAAATCAGGATATCGATCATTACTTACCCATGCTGCCCCAGTGCAGGCATGTACAGGCTCAGGACAGGCCTGCTGCATCCCGGTTTCTGGAGACGTAAACGCTTGATCATCACTTAAGTAAATTCATTAGGTATTTTTTCGGAACATGCCACCATCATGCGTGCCTGTCCATATGTATAGATCCGAACATTGAGGTACGAAAAAGAGAACAACAACCCGCGATTGCAAAAAACAGACCCAAAAGAGGGACTTCTTTCCCTTTCAGGTTGCATGACAGGGGCAGAATTAATGTGGAAATCGCATTTTTTTCGAGAAATTGAGGCAAAATATTACGTTAATATATATTAATTTTATGGTTTATGTTTTTATTTACATCGGTCTATAAAAAATCACTTAACAGACGCCTGTTCACTTCAAAAATCCGCTGCTTCTGACTGGAAAATTACCATTTAGGTATATTTTCCTATAATTCGTATTATGCTGGCATATCCGCAGGCCGCGCACTGGAAGAGTTGCAGCATGACCTGAAAAAGGGATCATATTATTAACACATATTCATATATACGCTATCAGTATTTATGAAAGCATCGGCCATGTCGCTTGCCATAATCGTATAATGAAATGGTTTTGTTAAAAACGACTTTACGAATATGGCAAAAATCAGGCAGGCCGCGCGTCAGGCGCAAGGGCCTGCGGCAGCACCGCAGGGCATATGCGCGCGGAAGCACGCAATGCCTTAAATAAGAAATATTCGTAACATCACCAGAGAACTGCTACCGCAAGTTGTATTCCTGCCCTTGGAGCCTCGCGACGATGTGATCCATCCGGGTTCCGTGGGCGGCTTGCAGTATTGCAGGTTGCATTTTCCGTATCCCTTGGCCGATATCACCGTCATGGCGCGGATTGTCCCGCGTCACGCGGAAGACGGACATGCTGGTTCACGAAGGCCCATCACGCAGTATCACGACCGACCTCAGGCTGGGCTGCACGCTCGCTGCGGTGGCAGGTGGCGTGAATGTGACCGGCTTCCTGGCCGTTGGCGCCTATGCCGCGAACATGACAGGCAACCTTTCGGCCATGGCGACGGGCCTGGTGCAAGGCGGGCGCATGGCCGTGCTGTGCAGCCTGGGGCTGGTCGCGGCCTTCGTGGCGGGGGCCGTGGTGGCGACGCTGCGTCTCAGGGCGGGGTGCAGGCGGGGCATGGCCTGCATGCATGCCCGCATCATCATGCTGGAGGGGCTGGCACTCGTGGCGCTGGGGCTGGTGGCGGCCTGCCTGCCCACGGGGCCGGGCACCGGGGTGCTGGGCTACGGGCTGGGTTTCCTCATGGGCATGCAGAACGCCACGGTCACCCATATTTCGGGTGCGCGGGTGCGCACCACACACATGACCGGCATGCTGACCGACCTTGGGCTGGAACTGGCCCAGTGGATGGGAAACCGGGCATCTGCCTCGCCTGATGTCACGACCCGGCTGCGCCTTCATGGCGCGATCATCGCCGCCTTCGTGCTGGGTGGCGCGGCAGGGGCGCTGGGCTATGGGTGGTGGGGGGCGCGTGCGCTCATCGGGCTGGGGGTGGTACTGGTCATGCTCGCGCTGCCTGCCGTGCTGCGGGGCAGACAGCGGGGCTGATCCACAGGGTGCTATGGTTGCATGCCACCGGGTGTCATTTTATCCTTGGCGTTGCAACAGGCGGCATGGACCGCGCCAAAGGGGTGAAAAACAGACACCATGACCCAACAGACCAAGGCTACCGATTTCCTCGCCGCCAGTGGCGTGCCCTTTTCAGTGCACACTTATGAATATGCGCCCGGTGGCGGGCTGATCGGCATGCAGGCCGCATCCTCCATCGGGGCGGACCCGGCCTGCGTGCTCAAGACACTGGTGGTGGAAGTCGATCGCACCACGCCAGCCTGCCTTGTGGTGCCAGCCGACCACCGGGTCAACTTCAAGGCGGTGGCGGCCCTGTTCGGGGGGCGCAACGCCCGCATGATGCCGCCCGAGAAATCCGCGGCGCTGACCGGCTTCCGCTCCGGCGGCACCAGCCCGTTCGGGCAGGCCAACCCCATGCCGGTCGTGCTGTCGGCTGCCGCCATGACGCAACCCACGGTCTATATCAATGCAGGCGACCAGGGACTTGTCGTTGCACTGGCCCCGGCTGATGCGCAGAAAGCCGTCGCAGCCAAGGTGGCCGATATTTCCGCACCACCGCCAGCCAGCACGGACTGATCCGCCCCACGGCCAGGCAGCATGGCGCGGGGCGTAAAGCCATTCCCCTGGCGTTCCAAATCCTGCTATGCGGGCAGGATGAACAACAAGACCCTGGCAACCCGCATGGTGCCGCTTGCCGTGGCAACGGCCATCCTGTCGTGGGCCAGCGCCTATCCGGTCGTGCGCATTGCCTTGCGCGACATGCCGCCCGTGCCGCTGGCCGCCATCCGTTACGCGGTGGCAGCGGCCCTTGCCGCGCTGTGGCTGGCCTGCCGGCGCGTGCCGCCGCCTGCCTGGCGCGACGTGCCGCGCGTGCTGGCCTGCGCGGGCATTGGCATTTCACTTTATAATGTACTCTTCAACATGGGTGAGGTCACGGTCTCGGCCGGGGCGGCGAGCCTGCTCATCAGTTCATGCCCGCTCATGACCGCGCTGATCGCCATGCCCGTTCTGGGCGAGCGGCTGACGGCATGGGGCTGGGCGGGATCGCTGCTCAGTTTCTCGGGCGTGATCCTGATCGCGGGGGGGCAGGCAGGCGGTATCGCCTTCGGTTCGGGGGCGACCATGGTGCTGGGCGCCGCCCTGTGCTCGGCAATCTATACCATCATGCTGCGCCAGCTCATGCCGCGCTACGGGGCGCTGCCCACCATTGCCTACATTCTCATTGCCGGGGGGCTGCTGCTGCTGCCGTGGCTGCCACGCGCCTGCATGGTCGCCGCCCATGCGCCCTGGTCGTGCACGGCGGCGGTAGTGGAACTGGCCGTCTTTCCCGCAGCCCTGGGCTACGGGGCCTGGACCTTCGTGATCGGCCACATGGGGGCGGCGCGGGGATCGGCGCTGCTTTATACCCTGCCTCCGGTCACCATGCTGCTGGCCTTTGCCCTGACGGGGGAAGTGCCCGCACTCCGCACGCTGCTTGGCGGTGGCGTGGTCATGCTGGGGGTCGTGATCATGAACACATGGGGCCACCCGGCACGGCGGCAGTTGGCACGGGGCTGAACATGGCGTGACCTGCGGGGCCGCGCGTACCGCCCGTGTGCAGCAAACAGCCCCCGATACCGGCGCTTCACACCGTCTCTTAACCTTTTGCGGGCATAACGCCGTGAACAGGAACGAGACAGGGATTGATGATGGCTGTTTCCCCCGATCATGCGGAAATGGCTGCCCGCTGGGCCAGTTTTGATGCCGCATGGTACCATGCCCGCTATGCCACGGTGCTGGACCTTATGGACGTAACGCCCGCGCAGGCGTGTGATTTCTACCACGAGCATGGTGCCGCGCTGCGTCACGCGCCCAATCCGTTCTTTGATGAGGCATGGTACTGCGCCACCTATCCGGACGTGGCCGCCCTGGTGGCGCAGGGTGTATGGCGCAGCGGGTTTGACCATTACCTGAACGCGGGACTGAACGACCACAACCCCCACTGGCTCTTTGATGAGCACGCCTACCGCGCCGCCTACCCCGACATGACGCAGGCCGACCTCGACCAGGCGGGCTACCGCAATGGCTACGACCATTACCTGCGTACGGGCGATGCACAGATGCGCACCGGGTCATGCTTTTTCGACCCGGCGACCTATCTTGCCCTGGCGCCGGAGGGAGAAGGCAGCGCCCTCGCCCGCCCTTTTGCCGATTACCTGCTGCGCGGCGCGGCCTTTATGCCGTGGCGCACGCTCTCGCCCTATTTCGATGCCGAATGGTACGTGCATGCCTACCCCGCCGTGCAGGCGGAAATCACGCAGGGGGTGTGGCAGTCCGCCCTGCACCATTACCTGTGCAATGCCACGCCGCTGGAATTCGACCCCGGCCCCCTGTTTTCAGAATCCTTTTACTGCGCCATCAACCCCGACGTGCTCGAGGCGGTAGAACGGGGCGAACTGCGCAATGGCTATGCCCACTTCCTCCGCCACGGCGTGCATGAATTGCGCAAGCCATGCTCGATGCTGGACCTGGCACAGTACATGCGCGACCCCGCCATTCAGGCTGACGTCAGCGCAGGCCGCGCGCGCGATGGCTTTGGCCATTATCTCACTACCCGCCCCGACCTGCGGCCTGCGGCCCCGCCACCCGTAACCGAGGAACAGGCCCGCGCCCTGTTCCGCCACATGTGCGCCGTGCGCCTGCCGCTGCTGCTGGCGGCGGGCATCGATTTCAGAGCTGACGGACCGCCTGCGCTGAGCGTCATCATCATCGCGCATGACCAGTTTGAAATGACCATGTCCACGCTGGCCTCGCTGCGGGCCAATTACGCGGGCGCGCTGCAGGTGATCGTGGTGGATTCCGGCTCACGCGATGGCGTGGCCCATATCGAGCAGCATGTAAAAGGCATCGAGGTGCTGCGCTTTGCAGGCAATATCGGCTTCGTGCGCGGGTGCAACGCTGCCCTTGCCAGGGCGGTGGCGCCTGCCGTACTGTTCCTCAACAACGACGTGGACCTGCAATACGGCGCGATAGCCAACGCGCTGGCCCGCCTCATGGCCGATGACGCAACAGGGGCCGTGGGCGGGCGCATCATCCGCACCCACGGCGTGCTGCAGGAGGCAGGTAGCATCGTCTGGCGCGACGGCTCCGTGCAGGGCTACATGCGCGATGCCCACCCCGCCGTGCCCGAGGCCGGATTCGTGCGCGCGGTCGATTTCTGCTCGGGCGTGTTCCTGATGGTCCGCACCGATGTGGCGCAGGCCCTGGGCGGGTTTGATGAAGCCTATGCCCCCGCCTATTTCGAGGAGACGGATCTGTGCCTGCGCATCCGCGCGCAGGGCTACCGCATCCTGTACGACCCCACCGTGTGCCTGGTGCATTATGAATGCGGCACGTCGGACGCCACCAGTGCCTCGCGCCTGATTGCGCGCAACAGCGCCCTGTTCACGCGCCGCCACGGCCCGGAACTGCGGCGCAGGCCCCTGCGCCACGACCCGCTGCAGGCCCGCGCCCGCCATGCCGATGCAGGAAGCAGGCATGTACTGTTCATCGAGGACAGGCTGCCGCTACGCTATCTCGGCTCGGGCTTCACGCGCTCGAACGATATCATCACGGCGCTGGCGGCTCTGGGCTACCTTGTCACGGTCTATCCCATTTTTCGCCCGATTGAGGATCTGGCCACGATCCGCGCGGCCTTCCCCGATCAGGTCGAGGTCATTCATGACCGCGAACTGCCTGACCTGGGTGCGTTCCTGCACGAGCGCCGCAGTTGCTTCGATGCCATCTGGATCGCCCGCACCCATAATGCCGCCCGCCTCGCCTCCATTGTAAACGAAGCCGCCTCCAGCATTCCCACCGACCGCATCGTGGTCGATACCGAGGCCCTGGCCACCTGCCGCGACGTGGCCCATGAGCGCCTGCACGGCCTTGCCAGCCCCGCGCCCTTTGCCACGCGGCTGGCGGCGGAACTGGCCCCGCTCTTCCTGGCCCACCGGGTCGTGGCGGTGAACGCGGCCGAGGCGGACCTGCTGCGTGAGGCGGGTTTTGATAACGTGTCCGTTCTGGGCCATGCGCAGGTGCCGCGCGCCACGGGGCCGGGCTGGGCCGCACGGCGCGACATCCTGTTCCTTGGCGCGGTGCATGACCAGCAGGCCCCCAACCTCGACTCGCTGGCCTGGTTCAGCGCCGAGGTGCTGCCCCTGCTCGTGGCCGAACTCGGGCCGGACATCCGCTTTGGGGTGTGTGGCCACGTGAACCCACGCGTCGATCTTGGCCCACTGCGCCAGCACCCCAACGTGCGCATGCTGGGCCAGGTGACCGATACCGCCCCCATCTATGACCAGTATCGCGTCTTTGTCGCCCCCACCCGCTTTGCCGCGGGCATTGCCTATAAACTGCACGAGGCAGCCGCCAATGGCCTGCCCGTTGTCGGCTCGCCGCTTCTGTGCCAGCAGGCGGGCTGGCAGGACGGGCATGACATGCTCTGCGCCGACATAACCGACCCCGCCGCTTTTGCCCGTCAGGTGATCCGGCTGTATCATGACCAGACGTTATGGGAGACGGTGCGCGACAATGCGCTGCACCGCATTGCCACCGAACACGCCCCGCTGGCCTATCAGGAACGGATCGGTGACATCATGCACAGCCTGTTCGCGCCAGACTAGAGGCCGGCCTTCCCCCTCCGGCCGCCATCATGAAAGAAGCCGGATGACCGATATTTCCTTTGCGCCGGGCATTGATGCCGCCCTGCAGGCCCGCGTGCTGGCCGCCCCGCATTTCCGCCGGTGGCATGCGGCCATGCGCACCCGCTTCACGCTGCGCCATGTGCTGGTGCGCGATGCGGTGGCCTTTGACCCGGAGCGCATGGGATTCATATTCGTGGAGGCCGATGCCCTGCATGAAGGCAAAGCCGTGCCTGGCCTTGCCCTGCTGCGGGGGGATTCCGTATCGGTCATGGTGGTATTGAAATGCCCCGGCTACCCTGACCGCACCATTCTCACGCGTGAGGCCCGCGTGCCGGTCGCCCAACCCGGCCTGCTGGCCCTGCCCGCGGGCATGCTCGATGGCGGCGCGTTTGTCAGCACGGCACTGCGCGAACTGGCCGAGGAAGTGGGCGCCGACCTGAATGTACGCGCCGGGGATCTGGTGGAACTGACGCATGTCTGGCTCTCGCCGGGCGGGTGTGACGAGGCGATTGGCCTGTACTATACCGAACTGACCATAGACGAGGCCCTGGCCCGGCGCCTTGCGGACCGGCAGACCGGGCTTGCCTGCGAGCACGAACATATCCGCCTGCATGTGATCGACATGGCGGACCTGCCCCATATTGGCATGACGGACGCCAAAACGTTGCTTTCATGGCACATGTACCAGGCACGAAAATGAACATACGTTTTTTTGTTGACACAACAATGTGAGGGTTGTCATAACCGCCAGAAGCAGACCTGCCTTGTGCAACTGCTTCTTGGACGTTTCCTCCCTAAACTCAGCGGTGCATATGCACCGCTTTTTTTTGTCCTGTTTTATATAAATTTCCTATAACTCTATGTCGTGTAGTATAATGTGGCACAGAGCAAATTACATGACGGGAACACAGCAGAATGAGCGGTATCTTCAATGATGTTATGGGCAAGCTGAGCGATCTGGCTGGTGCGGCGGGCCTGTCGGAGCAGGTGCATTCCTACCTGGCCGAGCTTCTTACCCCCGCCACCATCACCAGCCTCGTGACCCAGGCGGAACAGGCCGGACTGGGCGACAAGGTGCGCTCATGGATTGGCGATGGCCACAACCTGCCCATCTCGACCGATGAACTGCGCACGCTGCTGAGCAACCAGCAGGTCCAGGCCATGGTAGACAAGACCGGCCTGCCCGCCGCGACCATCCTGCCTGTCCTCGCCCATCTGCTGCCCGAGGCGGTCAACGCCCAGACCCCGGCAACTGCCGCAGAAGCCCCCAAAACCGCCTGAATACAGAACGGGGCCGGTCACATATGGCCGGCTCCTTCTTTATGGCGACTGAATCATGGGGCATGATGCAGCGTGCGCCATGGACTGCCTGGCAGTTTTCATGATGCTGCCAGAAATGACGGTCGCGCACACGGTCCTGGCATGCCGCGCCGGTGGCAGAAAACAAGCCACGGATTTCCCACGGATCAGGGCGATAACACATGCGCCATGCAGTTGATGACAGGCTTTCCCCTGATGGGAGCTGCTACTTACTTATTTTTATTTTCAGGATTTTTTATCGAGGACGATGGTGGGCGCAACAGGGATTGAACCTGTGACCCCTACCATGTCAAGATAGTGCTCTACCGCTGAGCTATGCGCCCATCGTCCGTCGATGAAGTGGCTTTTACTGGCCCTTTCAGGTGGATGCAACCCCTCTTTTCAAAAAAAACGCATTGACCCCCAGACTGCCGCCTGCCCCTATGGCGGCCATGCGCTGCCCTGCCTTCCCATCCCTGCTGCCTGCGTGCATGCGGCTGTTCCCTATGGGAAAACCCGCATGACGGAACACGCCGTGCCGCCCTTTCACGTCATTGAACCCCAAGGCATCCATCGGCCGGTCATTGTGGCGTCCCCGCATTCGGGGCGTAACTACATGCCCGAATTCCTGCGCCAGTCGCGGCTGGGCGCCCTCGCGCTGCGGCGCAGCGAGGACTGTTACGTGGAGCAGTTGTTTGAAGCCGCACCCGGGCAGGGTGCGACCCTGCTGCACGCCACCTTTCCACGCGCCTATTGCGATGTGAACCGCGAGGCATGGGAACTCGACCCCACCATGTTCCGCGAGCCCCTGCCTGCGTGGTGCAACACCACGAGCCGCAAGGTCAGGGCCGGGTTTGGCACCATTGCCCGCATTGTCTCGCGTGATGGGCCGATCTATGCCCGCCCGCTCCCGTTCGCGGAGGCGGAAAAGCGGGTCCGTACCTGCTGGCAGCCCTATCATGATGCCCTGGCCCGGCTGGTGCATGACTGCGTGGCGCAACATGGCTTCTGCCTGCTGCTCGATGCCCATTCCATGCCCGTGGTGAAGGGGCGTGGCGAGCAGCCGGATTTTGTGCTGGGCAATGCCTGGGGCACCGCCTGCACCCAACAGATGACGGCACTGGTCGAGCATGTGCTGACAGGCCACGGCTACAGCGTCGCGCGCAACGTGCCTTTTGCAGGGGGGTATGTCACCCGGCATTACGGGCGGCCACGGCGTGGCGTGCAGGCCCTGCAACTGGAAATGAGCCGGGCGCTGTATATGGATCAGGACAGCCTGCAACCCCATGATGGCTTCGCGCGCCTGCAATCCGTGCTGATGGAAGTGGTGGCCATGCTGGCGCAATATGGTGACATGCTGGCGCAGATGGCAGCCGAATAGGCCATGAGGCCGCAAAAACGCGACCAAGCCCGCTTCTGCCCCTGGATTTGCGCTTTATCGCCCCGGCGCAGGCAAGCGCCATGCCATTCCTTCACCCCTGATCGTGGTGAGTGTTCCCCATGCCCGTCATCACGCAGTGCAGCATAAAGTGCCGGGTGTATTGACGCGCTGCACCAATCTTTTGCGCAACACATTTTCTTCTTATCGCCTGTGGTTGGAATAAATTATAAGGTCTATGGTCTTAATTTTATTGTGGCCGGACTCATTCCGGCATGCCCGCTTATTGTCATGGCCTTATTTTTTATTTTATGCGGTACGGCCGCAACCGGAATAGCAATGCATCGTTGATCTCCTCACAGCGGGCGTTTCCGGGATTGCTTCCTCCATCACACCCCATGAGGGAACGAGGAAAAACAAGGATCCCCTGTAGCCGCTGCCAGCGAAAGGTGAAGATCATGAATTCTCATATCTCCCTGCATAACCGTATCGTCCTGTCCCCTGCCGATAGCCGCGGGGGCGGCGGTGCCGCGCACAATCCCGGCAATTTCGCCAATGACCGCGCAAAAGCGGCCGAGGCAGGGCACAAGGGGGGCCAGAACAGTTCCGGCAACTTTGCCCGCGACCCCGAACGCGCCGCCGAGGCAGGCCGCAAGGGGGGCCAGCACAGCCATGGCGGCACGGGCCATGAGGCGGAAAAAACCACCCAGGCCAGCCACAAGGCCACGGCCCACCCATCCGGCAATTTTGCCGATGACCCCGAGCGGGCGGCCCAGGCCGGGCGCAAGGGCGGCCAGCACAGCCACTCCAAGACCTGAACGCACCGGCTCAGGGCAGGAGGCGGCCATGGCGGTGCCATGCCGCCTCCCCCTTTTGCAACTGAACCCGCGCCACGACAACACGAGGCGGCAGGCATGCCCCTGCGTGGTGCGGCGTGAAGAACCGGCAAGGAGAAGTTACATGTCTGCTACGGCAACCAGCACGATGACCAACAAGCATGACCTCATTTCCTCCGACCAGGTTGAAGGCACGGCCGTGTATTCACCCTCGGGCGAGAAACTGGGCACGGTCAAGTATTTCATGGTCGACAAGATTTCAGGCGATGTCGCCTATGTTGTCATGAGCTTTGGCGGCTTCATGGGCATGGGGAACAGCTACCACCCCCTGCCGTGGAAAGCCCTGCATTACGACCCCCGCCAGGGCGGCTATATCGTGTCCCTCACGCGCGAGCAGCTTGAAGGCGCTCCGGCCTATGCGCAGGACATGTCGCCTGACTGGAGCAATGACACCTATGGCCAGCAGGTCGATACCTATTACGGCGGATTGCCCCACGTATAGACCGGGCCGCAATCCGTAAACTCGAACCGCAGGGAACAGCCTTGGGCCGTGACCTGCGGTTTTTTTTAATCCTCAAAAAACCCTATCCTTTTTTCCCTGCGCGCCAGGCCCGTTCCCGCGCCAGAAGGGCCTGCTTGCGGGCAACGCCCCAGCGATAGCCCGACAGGCTGCCATCGGTGCGGATAACGCGATGGCACGGCACCACCACGGCCAGCCGGTTGGCCGCACAGGCCCCGGCAACCGCGCGCACGGCACCCGGCCGGCCAATGCGGGCCGCAAGTTCGCCATAGGTTACGGTCTGGCCGCAGGGTATGGCGCGCAGCGCCTGCCAGACCTGAAGCTGGAAGAGCGTGCCCTGCACCGCAAGCGGCAGGTCGGGCATGGCCCAGGGGGTCTCGATGCAGGCTGTCACGGCCGCCAGCCCCTGTGCCAGCGCCGCATCATCCGCACCCCCGGCCCGCGCTGCGGGAAAAGCCGCCATAACAGCCCGTTGCAGCGCGCGCTCGTCCGTATCGAGCATGATGCCCACCAGCCCTTCCGGGCCAAGCGCCACCAGGACCATGCCAAGGCCTGAAGGCCCGGTGATGAAACGGATGTCGGCCCTGTGTCTGAATGGTGTCATGAACGGACAACCCTCATTGCGTGTGGCGGGTATTGCAGCAAAGAGCGGGCCATCATGCAAAAGGTTTTGTGTCTAGCGCGAAAAAAAGAAGCCGCCTTGGTGAAAAAAGGCGGCTCCCGAAATTTTTTTACTTTTATAACAGACTTTTAACGCAGGATGCCGGTATGCCCGACCGAGTAGCGGCCCGGCTGCGGCCATACGGTCAGCCCATGGGGTTCCTGCCCCACCGGGATCTTGCGCGTGGCCCCTGTCGTGGTGTCGATAGCGTAGACGACATCATCAAACCGGCCCGAGAGCCACAATGTCCTGCCATCATTGCTGACATTGCCCATGTCCGGGCTGCCGCCGCCGGGAATGGGCCAGTTGGCCACAACCTTGTCCGTTGCAAAGTCGATCACGCTCACGCCACCCGCCTTGCCATGTGGCGGCCCGTGAATCTTGTGCGAACCACGATTGGCGACATACATCTTCGTGCCGTCACGGCTGGGATACAGGCCATGGGTGCCGATGCCGGTGGGGATGAAGCCCGTCTCGCGGAAGCTGTCGCCATCAATGACAAACACGCCATCGGCATGCATGTCGGCCACGTAGAATTTGTGGCCATCCGGCGCGGTCAGGATATCCTGCGGCATGCCACCGCCTGACAGCTTGAGGTAACCGATCACCGTGCGGTTGACGGTATCGACCTTGGCCAGGTAGCCGCCAAACTCACAGGTGAAGATGGCGTAGCGCCCGTCGATGGAGAAATCGGCGTGGTTGACACCCTTGCACTGCGGCACCGAGACCGAACCCTGCAGTTCCATCGTGTGCGGGTCACGGAAGTCGAGCCGTTCCCGCGCCTCGGCCACCGTAATGGCGGATTTTCCATCAGGGGTGAAATACATGTTGTACGGGTCATCCACCGCCACTTCAGGCAAGGGCTGGGTGGTGCGCGGGTCGATGGGCGTGAGCGTGCCGTTGGTCGTGCCCTCGGCATTGTTGGTCACCCACAGGGTGCGCAGGTCCCACGCGGGCACGACATGCTGCGGGCTCTTGCCCACCTTGAAGCGCGCGATGACCGTATAGGTCTGCGGATCGATCACGTACACATTGTTCGAGCGCAGGTTGGGCACGTAAATGCGCGGCGGATCCTTGGCTACCTCGGGGTTGAGGTTGTTGGCCCGGGTCTCGGTATAGATATTGTGGGGGTCGAGCACGGGCGGCATGCCGGGAATGGTGTCAACAGCCTGCGCCATGGCCACCCCACCTTGCAGCAGCAGCAGCATGCCCAGCCCCAGAACCGGTAGTTTTTTCTTGTGTGTCATAGTGTGATCCTGTTCGTCGCGCGGCCCCTATAGCACGCCATGGCAGCGGCGCAATCAGGGCGAATTCCGTCCTGTTGGGTCGTGTTGCATGGCCGCCACCGTGGCGTTGACCTGCATGTCTGCCCCGACCTGCCCAAGGGCTGCATCGGCACGGCGCGGGTCGCCGCCATACACGCCCTGCGCCGCCGTGGGCAAGGCAGCGGCCCGCAGCGCCTGCTCGCGCACAAGGGCCGGGTCAAGGGCCAGCATCAGCGCGGTATCAGACAGGTCGGCATGCTGGCCTACCTCCGCTGCGTGACCATGCTGGCGCAGCCAGGTGGCATAGGCGCCCGGCACCACGTCGTAATAGGCAGGCACGTACAGCACATGCGCCCCCGTGCCGAGCCAGCGGTGGTTGAGCGCATCGGCCACCGCGCGCAGGTCCTTCTGGTAGCCGCCATGGTCGCCAATCAGCACCACGCGGGTAAAGCCCTGCACGCGAAAGCTATCGGCCGCATCGCTGAGCAATGCACGGAAGGTGGCGGGGGTGATGCTGATGGTGCCGGGAAAGCGCATGTGCGACGTGCGCGGCGCCGTGCCCCCTTCGGGCACGTAGGCCACCACGGGCGCCACGAGCGCATGGCCCGCGGTCCGTGCAATGCGGCGGGCGAGCAGCAGGGCACGGACGTCATGCTTGCCCACCGCAATGTAGGGCCCGCTCTGTTCCGTGCCGCCAACCGGCACGATGATGGTGGTATCCCCCGCCTGCACCGCGTTGCGGATTTCGGTCCAGGTCAGGTCGGTAAAATCAACCGTGTCGGGGCTGGCTGCGGCCGGGCCACACCACAGGGCGGCAAGCAGGCTGCATGCGGCCACAATGGCCGGACAGTTACGCATGGATGGCAGGGCCTTCTGGCTACAGGCGTTTCATGCGCCCGTGTGCCCTGTCGCGGCGCCGTTGGCAACAGCCATCAGCCATGCCCCCCTATCCGCATGCAACTCGCCCCGTCCCGCCCCGTTGGGAAAACACATCTCCTC
>NZ_JABJWC010000058.1 GCF_013155395.1 Komagataeibacter melomenusus
CGCCAACACCCCCTACACCATCCGCATCAAGGCCCCGCGCGAGGGGGAAACCACCATCCACGACCTGGTGCAGGGCGACGTGCGCGTGGCCAATTCCGAACTGGATGACATGATCATCCTGCGCGCCGATGGCACGCCGGTCTACCAGCTTGCCGTGGTGGTCGATGACCATGACATGGACATCACCCACGTCATCCGTGGCGATGACCACCTGACCAATACCTTCCGTCAGGCCATGATCTACCGCGCCATGGGCTGGAAGCTGCCGCATTTCGCGCATCTGCCGCTTATTCACGGGCCTGACGGGGCCAAGCTGTCCAAGCGGCATGGGGCGCAGTCGGTCGTGGAATTCCGCGAGATGGGCTACCTGCCCGAGGCGCTGAACAACTACCTGCTGCGCCTTGGCTGGGGCCACGGCGATGCCGAGATCCTCTCGCGCGAGGAGCAGATCAGGCTGTTCGACCTCGATGGCGTGGGCCGCTCGCCCTCGCGCATGGATTACGCCAAGCTGCTGCACATCAACGGCGTGTGGCTGCGCCAGGCCGATGACACCCGCCTGACCAACGACGTGATGGAACGGCTGGCCAAGATGGACGGCGTCGATACATCCGATGCCACCCGTGCGAAGGTGCTGGCCCTGATGCCCGGCCTGAAGGAACGCGCCAAGACGCTGGTGGAACTGGCCGATAACGCCGCCTTCCTGGGCCGGTCGCTGCCACTGACCTTCGACCCCAAGGCCGAAAAGCAGCTCACGCCGGAAAACCGCGTGATGCTGGGCAGGCTGGCTTTGGCACTCAAGGCCACCGAGCCGTTCAGCAAGGAAGCGATCGACGCGACCCTGCGCCAGTTTGCCGAGACGCATGAGATGAAGCTCGGCAAGGTGGCCCAGCCGCTGCGCGCCGCCGTAACCGGCAGCACCATGTCGCCCGGCATTGATGACACGTTGCTCGCCCTTGGCCGTGACGAGGTCCTGGCGCGCATCAACGCGGTCGCCGCCCATGAGTGAGCGCGGCAGCCACGGCAGCAACGTGTTCGCCAACCCCGCCACGCGCCACCTGCTGGGCGTGCAGGGCATGCATCCGAGCCGGATCACGCCCATACTGGACCTGGCCGAGCACTACGCCCTGCTCAACCGCTCGCGCAAGACCCCGCGCGACCTGCTGCGCGGGCGCACGCTCATCAACCTGTTCTTTGAGGACAGCACCCGCACCCGCACCTCGTTCGAACTGGCGGGCAAGCGGCTGGGCGCGGATGTGGTGAACATGACCGTGGCCAGTTCCTCGGTCAACAAGGGCGAGACGCTGCTCGACACGGCGGCAACGCTCAACGCCATGCATGCCGACCTGCTGGTGGTGCGCCACGCCCAGTCCGGCGCGCCCGCGCTGCTCGCGCAGAAGGTGCAGGCCAGCGTGGTCAATGCGGGCGACGGCACGCATGAACACCCCACGCAGGCCCTGCTTGATGCGCTGACCATCCGCCGCCATTTCGGCACGTTCGAGGGGCTGACGGTGGCGATCTGCGGCGATGTGAGCCACAGCCGTGTCGCACGCTCCAACATTCACCTGCTCACCGCACTGGGCTGCCAGGTGCGCGTGGTGGGACCGCCCACCCTGGTGCCCGGCGCTATTGGCGCATTGGGCGTGAGCATCCATCACACCATGGAAGACGGCCTGCGCGGCGTGGACGTGGTGATGATGCTGCGCGTGCAGCGCGAGCGCATGAAGGGCACGCAGGTGCCCAGCGCGCGGGAATATTTCCGCTTCTATGGGCTTGATAACAAGCGCCTCGCGCTGGCCAGGCCGCATGCGCTGGTCATGCATCCCGGCCCGATGAACCGTGGCGTGGAAATTGACAGCCGCGTGGCCGATTCCGACCAGAGCGTAATCCGTGAACAGGTGGAAATGGGGGTTGCGGTGCGCATGGCGGTGCTCGACCTGCTCGCACGCGGGGGAGAAGGCGCATGAAGCCGGTCGTTTTTGAAAATGTGCGCCTGATCGACCCCGCCAGCAACACCGACCGCCCCGGCCGCCTGCTGGTGCACGATGGCCTGATTGCGGGCACCGACGCACCGAACGCCGAAGGCACGCCTGATGGCGCGGACGTGATCGATGGCGGCGGCCAGCTCGTGCTGTGCCCCGGCCTTGTTGACATGCGCGTGACCATTGGCGAGCCCGGCTACGAATACCGCGAGACGGTACTCTCGGCTGCCCGCGCCGCCGTGGCCGGTGGCATCACCACCATCGCCGTGCTGCCCAATACCAGCCCGACCATCGACAACCCCGCCCTCGCCCGCCTGCTGCGCGCGCGTGGCGAGGAAACGGGCATGATCGACATCCTGCCCTATGGCGCCCTGACCCGCGACTGCGCGGGCCGGGAAATGGCCGAGATCGGCCTGCTGGCCGAAGCGGGCGCCATTGCCTTTACCGATGGCCCGCACGCCATTGCCGACAGCCGCATGATGCGCCAGATGCTGACCTACGCCCGCGGCTTCAACGCCCTGATCGTGCAGCACCCCGAAGACCCGTCGCTGGCGCGCGGGGGCTGTGCCACCGATGGCGAACTGGCCACCCGCCTTGGCCTGCCGGGCATTCCGGCGGCAGCCGAGGCCATCCTGATCGCGCGCGACCTGCGCCTTGCACGCATGACCGGCGGGCGGCTGCATTTCGGCCATGTCTCGACCGCCGAGGGGCTGGACCTGATCCGCAACGCCAAGGCCGATGGCCTGCGCGTGAGCTGTGATACGGCTCCACCCTATTTCGACCTCAACGAGACGGTGATCGGTGATTTCCGCACCTATGCCAAGCTCTCGCCGCCGCTGCGCACCGAGGCCGACCGCCGTGCCGTCAGCGCTGCTTTGGCCGATGGCACGATCGACGCCATCGCATCCGACCACATGCCGTGTGACGCCGATGACAAGCGCCAGCCTTTTGCCGTGGCGGCAGCCGGCGGCACCGGGCTGTGCACGCTGCTTGCGGTAACACTGGCGCAGGTGCATGCGGGCCATCTGGGCATGATGGAGGCCATCGGCCTGCTCACCCACCGCCCGGCTGCCGTGCTGGGCAGCAGGGCGGGCACGCTGGCCGCGGGCATGCCTGCCGACCTGTGCCTGTTCAACCCCGACACCGCCTGGGTGGTGCGCGCGGGCGACCTGCCGGGCAAGGCGCAGAACACCCCGTTCGATGGCCGCGCGCTCGAAGGCCGCGTGCTGGGCACATGGAAGAAGGGCGTGCGCGTGTTCGGGGCGCAGGCCGCATGATCTACGGCATCCCCACCTATGACCTGCCGCTCATGGGCGGTGTCGCCTTCCTGTCCTACCTGATCGGCAGCATTCCCTTTGGCCTGGTGCTCACCGCGCTGTCGGGTGGGGGCGATATCCGCAAGATCGGCTCGGGCAATATCGGGGCGACCAACGTGCTGCGCACCGGCCGCAAGGGGCTGGCCGCAGGCACGCTGGCGCTTGATGGCACCAAGGGGGCGTTTGCGGTGTTCTGCGCCTTCGTGCTGTGCCCGTTCCATACGCTGGCCGCCGAATCGCTGGCCGCCATCTTTGCCGTGGCGGGGCACTGCTTTCCCGTCTGGCTCAAGTTCAGGGGCGGCAAGGGCGTCGCCACGGGTCTTGGCTGCATCCTGGCCCTGATGCCCGGCGTGGGCCTGTGCTGCTGTGCGCTGTGGCTGATCTTTGCCAAGGTCACGCGCATTTCCTCGGCAGGTGCGATCGTGGCCTTCGCGGCGCTGCCGCTGCTCATGATCCGGCCGGGGCGGATTGACTTCCACTCCCCCGCCTATCTGGCCGGGGTGCTGATTGCGGTGATGATCCTGATCCGCCATCACGCCAACATCACCCGCCTGCTCAAGGGCACCGAGCCCAGAATCGGCCAGAAAAGCACATGACCCACCCCGATGCCGAAACGGCGCTGGCCTGCCTGCGGCTGGCGCGAACGGACGGCATCGGCCCGGTCAGCTATCGCAAGCTCATCCGCACCCATGGCAGCGTTGAAGCAGCACTTGCCATGCTCGAGCGTGGCGCCACCCGCATCAGCCGCACCATCGGCCCGCTCTGCCCGCGCGATGATGCACTGCGCGAGCTTGAGCGCCTGCACGCCATGGGCGGCACGCTGCTCACCCACGGCCAGCCCGGCTACCCCGCCCTGCTGGCCGCACTGCCTGACGCGCCGCCCGTGCTGTCGGTGCTGGGCGACGCCACCCTGCTCTGCGCCCGCATGGTGGGCATCGTGGGCGGGCGCAATGCCTCATCAGGCGGGCTGCGCATGGCCGAAAGCCTGGCCGCCCTGCTGGCCGCCCACGGCGTGCACACCGTATCGGGGCTGGCGCGTGGCATTGATGGCGCGGCCCATCGCGGCGCCATGACCGCAGGCCGCACGGTTGCCGCCATCGCGGGCGGGCTGGACTGCCCCTACCCGCCCGAACATGCCGCCCTGCAGGCCGAAATTGCCCGCACCGGCGCGGTCGTGACCGAGGCCGCGCTGGGCACGGTGCCACAGGCCCGGCACTTTCCGCGCCGCAACCGGCTGATTGCAGGGCTGGGGCTGGGCTGCGTGGTGGTGGAGGCAGCACTGCGCTCGGGCAGCCTGATTACCGCGCGCATGGCGCTTGATTACGGGCGCACCCTCTTCGCCGTGCCCGGCTCGCCGCTTGATCCGCGCTGCCGGGGCAGCAACGACCTGCTGCGCCAGGGGGCGGTCGTGACCGAAACCGAGCGTGATATTTTGCGCGAACTCCCTGAAACAATAGAGGAAAATGACCTGTTTGGCGCCCCACCCCGCCCTGTGCGCCACAATGCTGCCCCATCGGGCGGGCAAGCCTTGGCACCATTGCGGCCAGACCCGGCCCCACCCCCGCCCGCCCAGGGCGACCTGCATGAAATGGTGGAAGGTTTTCTATCTTTCACGCCATCGCCTGTTGACGATCTCGTACGGCGCTGCCAGTTCTCGACAGCAGCAGTCCTGACCGTCCTGTCGGAAATGGAGATTGCGGGCACGATCGAATTCCTTGCAGGAGATCTGGTCGTGCGGCGTCCACCCCCGGCCTGAGCGCGGGATAGAGCAAGGTTTTGAGAATCGTGATCCGGAGACAGAATGACTGACGTCGTGGTGGTCGAATCGCCAGCCAAGGCGAAAACGATCAATAAGTATCTGGGTGATAATTATACGGTTCTGGCCTCGTTCGGGCATGTGCGCGACCTTCCGCCCAAGGATGGCAGCGTCAAGCCCGACGAGGGCTTTGCCATGGTGTGGGAAACCGACGAGCGCGGCAGCCGCCAGATCGCGGCCATTGCCAAGGCGCTGCGCGGCGCCACGCACCTGTATCTCGCCACTGACCCCGACCGCGAGGGGGAAGCCATTTCGTGGCATGTACGCTCGATCCTGGAAGAGAAGAAACTCCTCAAGGGCATCGAGGTGCAGCGCGTCACCTTCAACGAGATCACCAAAAGCGCCATCAAGGCCGCGATGGCGCATCCGCGTGAACTCGACTTCCCGCTGATCGAGGCCTATCTCGCCCGCCGCGCGCTCGACTATCTCGTGGGCTTCACGCTCTCGCCGGTGCTGTGGCGCAAGCTGCCCGGCTCGCGCAGCGCGGGGCGCGTGCAGTCGGTCGCACTCAGGCTGATCTGCGAGCGCGAGGCCGAGATCGAGATCTTCAAGCCGCGTGAATACTGGTCCGTGCTGGCCCGCATGACCACGCCCGCGGGGGCTGGCTTTACCGCGCGGCTCACGCATCTTGATGGCCACAAGCTCGAGCAGTTCGATCTCAACAACGAAGCCAGCGCCATGGCGGCCAAGGCCGCGGTCGAGGCCGGTGACTTCGGGGTGGACAAGGTCGAGCGCCGCAAGGTGCGCCGCAACCCGCCGCCGCCGTTCACCACATCGACCATGCAGCAGGAGGCCTCGCGCAAGCTGGGCATGGGCGCGCAGGTGGCCATGCGCACGGCCCAGCAGCTTTATGAAGGCATCGACATCGGTGGCGAGACCGTGGGCCTCATCACCTATATGCGAACCGACGGCGTGCAGATGGCGGGCGAGGCGATCAGCGCCATCCGGGGCCATATCGACCATAGCTTTGGCGCACAGTACGTGCCTGACAAGCCGCGCATCTACGCCACCAAGGCCAAGAACGCGCAGGAAGCCCATGAGGCCATCCGCCCGACCGACGTGCGCCGCACGCCCGCCGACATGGCGCGCTACCTCTCGCCCGAGCAGAAGAAGCTGTACGACCTGGTGTGGAAGCGCTCTGTCGCCAGCCAGATGCAGTCCGCCGAACTCGACCAGGTGGCGGTCGATATCGTGGACCGCCAGAAGCGCGTGACCCTGCGCGCCACGGGTTCCATGATCGCGTTTGACGGCTTCCTGAAGCTCTACAGCGAAGGCCGCGACGACTCGCCCGCCAAGGCGGAGGACGAGCAGGACCGCATGCTGCCCGCCATGAAGGAGCATGATGCCATCGGGCGCGGCGAGGTCACGGCGGACCAGCACTTCACCCAGCCGCCGCCGCGCTATTCGGAAGCCTCGCTGGTCAAGAAGATGGAAGAGATCGGCATTGGCCGCCCGTCCACCTACGCCTCCATCCTGACCGTGCTGCGCGACCGCAATTACGTGCAGCTTGAGAACCGCCGCTTCATCCCCGAAGATCGCGGGCGGCTGGTCACGGCCTTCCTCACCTCGTTCTTCGAGCGCTACGTGGACACGCAGTTCACCGCAGGGCTTGAGGAACAGCTTGATGACATCTCGGGCGGGCGGGCCAACTGGCGTGATGTCATGTCCGCCTTCTGGTCCGACTTCTCGCACGCGGTGGACCAGACCAAGGACCTCAAGATATCCGACGTCATCACCGCACTTGATGCCGACCTTTCGCCCTACTTCTTCCCCGCGCGTGAGGATGGGCAGGACCCGCGCCTGTGCACGGCGTGCAATACCGGCAGGCTGGGGCTCAAGCTCGGGCGCTATGGCGCGTTCATCGGCTGCTCGAACTACCCCACATGCCAGTATACCCGCAAACTCGTGGCCGACCCGAACGAAGGCGATGACGCCACCCTGAAGGACGGCATGCGCGTGCTCGGCACAGGCCCGACCGGCGAGGACATAACCGTGCGCCGTGGCCCGTGGGGGCTGTACGTGCAGCAGGGCGAGCCCGACCCCGAGGACAAGAAGGCCAAGCCGAAACGCGCCACCATTCCGCGCGGGCTCGATGGTGACAAGATCACGCTCGAGCAGGCGGTTGGGCTGCTGTCGCTGCCGCGCATCGTGGGCATCCACCCCGAACTCGGCGAGCCGATCGAGGCGGGTCTGGGCCGCTTTGGCCCGTATGTGAAGATGGGCGCGGTCTATGGCTCGCTGGACAAGGATGACGATGTCCTGACCGTGGGGCTGAACCGCGCGGTCGATGCGCTGGCCAAGAAGCTGGCCTCGATCCGCACCATCGGCCCCCACCCCAAGGATGGCGAGCCGGTCATGGTGCGCAAGGGCCGCTTTGGCCCGTATGTCCAGCACGGCTCCATCGTGGCCACCGTGCCGCGCGGGCAGGACATGAACGACGTGACCATGGAGGAAGCCCTGACGCTGCTGGCCGAAAAGGGCAAGCCGCTCAAGGCCAAGGGCAAGAAAGCCACCACCACCCGCAAGCCCGCTGCCCGCAAGACAAAGGCCAAGGCGGGAGAAGGTGAGGACGGCAAGGACGCCGCGCCCAAGAAGGCTGCACCGAAGAAAAAGGCAGCCCCCAAAAAGACGGCAGCCAAACCGGCTGCAAAAAAGACTACTACCCGCAAGAAGGCCGCCCCGGCCAAGACTGAAAGCGAGACGGACTGATCATGAAACGGCAGCGTCCAGCAACTCCCGAGATGCCGGACCGCCTGCCCACGGGCACGCCGCCAGCCCGTACGGGGGGCCTGCCCGATCGTGAGCAGCTTCGCGCGTTTATCGAAGGGGCGACAGGGCGCATCGGCAAGCGCGAGATCAGCCGTGAATTCGGCCTTGGGCCGGAGCACAAGGCGGCGTTGCGCCAGATGCTGCGCGACATGGCGCTTGATGGCACGCTTGCCCCTGCTGGCGCACGGCGCTTTCGTGTATCGGACCGGCTGCCCGAATCCATGGTGGTGCAGGTCACCGGCACCGATGCCGATGGCGACCCGATTGCAAGACCCGTGCAGTGGGATGGCGAAGGGATGGCGCCCACCGTGTTCATGCACCCCGAACTGCGTGGCCGCGCAGCTTTGGCACCGGGCGAGCGCGTTGTGGCCCGCCTGCGCCGCGTCGGCCCCGGCCGGTATGAAGGCCGCACGCTGCGCCGCCTGAGCGATGCGCCCACCCGGATCGTGGGCCTGTTCCGCACCCTGCCGCCTGATGACCCGGCAGCCAGCACGCCGGCCCGCTTCCGCCCCGCAGGTCGCCTCACACCTGCCGACCGCCGCGCCAGGGCCGAATGGGTCATTCCTGCGGGCGAGGATGATGGCGCGCCGGATAACGAGATTGTCATTGCCACGCCGCTGCCCCAGTCCGGGCCGGGGCTGCACCCTGCGCGCATCATCGAGCGCCTTGGCCCGCAGGGCGATGCACGCACCATCAGCATGGTATCGGTGGCCATGCTGGGCATTCCCCACGTCTTCCCCACCGAGGCGCTGGCCCAGGCAAAAGCCGCCCGTGGCGTTGCCCCCGCAGGCCGCACCGACCTGCGTGAGATGCCGCTGGTCACGATCGATGGCGCGGATGCACGCGATTTTGATGATGCGATCTACGCCGAGCCCGATGGGGACGGCTTCCGCATCACCATCGCCATTGCCGACGTGGCCTGGTACGTGCGCCCCGGCACGGCGCTTGACCGCGAGGCCCTGCTGCGCGGCAATTCGGTCTACTTCCCCGACCGGGTGATCCCGATGCTGCCCGAGGATCTCTCGAACGGCTGGTGCTCGCTCCGCCCGGACGAGGACCGGGGCTGCCTGTTCGTGACCATGACCGTGGCGCCCGATGGCGCGGTCAGCAATGCCCGTTTTGGCCGCGGCATCATGCGCAGCGCTGCCCGCCTGACCTACGAGCAGGTACAGGCCGCGCGCGATGGTGCGCCCGACACCACCATGCAGGCCCTGCCGCCGGGCCTGCTCGACAGCCTTTTTGGCGCCTGGACCTGCCTCACCCACGCCCGGCGCGCGCGTGGCACGCTGGACCTCGACCTGCCCGAGCGACTGGTCCGGCTGGGGGATGGAGGCCAGATCACAGCCATTGCGCCGCGAATCCGCCTCGACAGCCACAGGCTGGTCGAGGAATTCATGATCGCGGCCAATGTCGCCGCCGCCCGCTGCCTTGAGGCACGGCATATCCCCTGCCTGTACCGCATTCACGCGCCGCCGACCCCCGAGCGGCTGGAAAGCCTGCGCCGCACGCTCGACCTGATGGGCCTGAAACTGCCGCCCGTGGGCAGCCTGCGCGCCGCCGACCTTGACCGCGTGCTGGCCACGGTGCGCGACACCGATCAGGCCGGCCTGGTCAATGAACTGATCCTGCGCGCGCAGAACCAGGCGGAATACAGCCCCGAGCCGGTCGGTCATTTTGGCCTCTCGCTTGCGGCCTACGCGCATTTTACCAGCCCCATCCGCCGCTATGCCGACCTGCTGACCCACCGCGCCCTGCTCGTGGCCACCGGGCTCGAACCCGGTCCCGCGCCCGGCCATGAAGCGCTGGAGGAAGTGGGCGAGGCCATCACCCGCACCGAGCGCCGCGCGGCGCAGGCCGAGCGCGAGACGCTGGAGCGCTACGCCGCGACCTGGCTTGAAGCGCGGGTCGGCACCGAGATGGACGGGCATGTTTCCAGCCTGTCCCGATTCGGCATTTTTGTCGTGCTGGATGCAACAGGAACCTCCGCCCTGCTGCCCATGTCTGCCCTGCCGGAAGATCAATGGCATCACGATGAAAAAACGCAGACATTGCACGCACGCGACACGACCGCGGCATTCCGCCCCGGCCAGGCTCTGCGCGTACGGATAGAAGAAGCATGCGCCATCCGGGGCACCGTCCTTCTGGCCCTGCCCGATGTGGCACCCCGCCTGCGGAGACGCAGGCCGTGAAACGCGCCCTGTTTCCCGTCATCATCGCCCGGCCCATGGGGCTGGGCGGCGAAGGGGCGGGCACGTGGCGGCGGCGCATGTCCACGCTGGGCCACCTGCCGCGTGACACGTTCATCCTGCTGCTCATCATCGTACGGCTGACCACCGCCGCCTGCGCCGATGACCTGCCCGCCACCCCGCGCGCGCCCACGCCCCAGCCGCCACTGCATGAAGACAGCGTGGAGAACCCGGACATGCCCGGCATGGACCTTGCCGTGCTGTCATCGGTCATGCAGGCGAGTCTGTCCTTTCTCCAGCCCCGCACGCTGGAAAGCCACGCGATTCACGATTTTGCCCTGTGGGGGCTGAACGGGCTGAGCGCGCTCGACCCCTCGCTCAGCATTGATGAGCAGCATGGCTTCCTGCAACTCGCCGCCACCCAGAAGACCGTGCTCGCCCTGCCCGTGCCCGCACCCGATGACGTGGCGGGGTGGAGTGCGGCCATCACCCGCATCCTCGACGTGGCGTGGCATCACTCCGCCGCCATGCGCAATACCGGGCAGGACGGGGTGCTGCAGGGTTTTTTTGATGAACTGTTCAATCATCTCGACCCCTATTCACGCTATATCCCGCCCGGTGCCGCCGTATCGGACCGCAGCACCCGCACCGGCGGCGAGGCCACGGCGGGGCTGACGCTGGGGCTGGACCACCACGCCATCATGATCACGGCGGTCAACGCCAACGGCCCCGCCTGGCCCACCAGCCTGGCGGCGGGGCAGATCGTGCGCGCGGTCAATGGCCGCCCCACCGAGTCCCGCACGCTCGATACCGTGACCTCCTGGCTCAATGGCCCGGCGGGCAGCCTCGTGCGCATCACGGTGGAAGCGAAGGGGCGGCAGACCACGGTTACGCTGCACCGCGCCTCCACCCCGCCCGAGACGGTGTTCGCCTATACCAGCGGCAAGCATGTGGTGCTGCACATCACCGCCTTCTCCGCCAACACGGCGGAGGAAATGAGCCAGTACCTCGACGAGGCCATGAACGTGCCCGGCATTTCGGGCCTGATCCTTGACCTGCGCGGCAATCGCGGCGGCGTGCTGCAGCAGGCCGTGACCACGTCGGCCCTCATGCTCGACCACGGGGTGGCCGCCATTACGCAGGGGCGCGACCCGCAGGCCAACCATGTCTGGGCCGTGCAGGGCGGCGACATGACCAATGGGCTGCCCATCATCGTGCTGGTCGATGGCCGGACCGCGAGTGCTGCCGAAATTCTCGCCGCGGCCCTGTCCGACCAGAAGCGCGGCGTGGTGATTGGCAGCGCGACGCTGGGCAAGGGGCTGGTGCAGACCATTGGCCAGATGCCCAACGGCGCCGAACTGTTCGTGACATGGAGTCGCGTGCTCGCACCGCTGGGCTGGCCGCTGCAGGGGCTTGGGGTCATGCCGCAGGTCTGCACCAGCCGGGGTGAAAGCGAACTCGAGCGCCAGTTGCAGAACCTGGCCGAAGGCACGGCCGACAGCGCGCAGTGGGTCGTGCCCGCGCGGCAGTTGCGCTCGCCTGCCGATCTGTCGCGCATCCTGGCCATCCGCAAGGCCTGCCCCGCCGCCATCGGCACCGATAGTGACCTCGATGCCGCCCATTCCCTGCTCGACAACCCCGAGGAATACCGCGCCGCCCTGTCGGCCATACCGGAAGAAGACGCCCCCCCGCCAAACGGGGGGTGAGTCGCCCGCGCGGGTGGAAACTGTGCTATTCCTGCATGCCACCCTCTGTTTTTATGCATTACCGGAGAAATCAGACCCCATGGATGAACCCCGCCTGAAAACCGGCCTGTGGGTCCGGGCAATGCTGCGGCAGGCTGGACAGAAGGGAAATCCGGGCATGGTGCTGCATCATGGCGATGAGGATGCAGGTGGCGTGCTGGCCGTGCTTCTGGGGCGGCAGGGACGCATGTGCGTGCTGGCCCAGACCCGTACCCCCGATGGACGCCGGGCATGGTTCCGCGCTACAGGGGAGACGGATGTTGATCAGGCCGGTGTTGACGCCTATGTCACACGGCAGATGGAACGCGACCCCGACTTGTGGGTTGTTGAATTCGATGCCCCTGATCTGGCGCCGCCGTTTGAAGCAAGATTGATATGAAAGACGTGATTCCACGGGTTTGAAAGCAGGGAAACCGGTCCGGCCAATGGGTGTGGCATCTGGCACACACTCAGCCATGCCAGTGGGCCACACACCCCCCGGCGGGGAGTTAAGGTGGTGGCAAGGATTGTCAGGGGCGGTTTCTTTCAGCAAAAGAATGCGGATGCTGATCAGTCCAGGGAATATGGCACGTGCACCCGACCGGGCCTATATGCCGGAAGAGGCCCGTCGAAGGGAGAAAAAGAGTATGAATCTGCGGTACGGATTGCTTGCAGGGTCTTTATTGGCTGCCTCGGTTACCCTGGGCTCCGTGCTGGTCTCCGCTCCTGTATTCGCCCAGCCTGTCCAGGGCCTGTATATGAGCGGTGAAGGTGGTGCGACCTTCAACCAGGGCCAGGTCATACGGAATTCTTCGGCACGTGATCAGTTTCGCACCGGCGCCATCGGCCTCGGCGCGATTGGCTGGGGGCTTGGCAACGGCTTCCGCGTCGAGCTTGAGGGCCATTATCGCAATAACGACCTGAAAACCGTGGGTGGCAATGCCGCCTATCATGCCCGCGCCGATGGCCGGCAGCAGGAATCGGGCCTGATGGCCAATGCCCTGTTCGACCTCGATATCGGCAAAAGCTGGCTGTTCCCGTATTTTGGCGCGGGTATCGGCTATGGCTGGCAGAACATGAACACCACCATCACGGGCAACGTGAACGGGGCAAGCTACAACCAGCATGTAAGCGGCAGCTACGGCAACTTCGCCTATCAGGGCATATTCGGCCTCTCCTTCCCCATGCCGTGGGTGGTGGGCCTGTCGGCTACGGCGGAATACCGGTTCTGGACCATGCTCGGCCCGCAGTCGCACCATTCCGTGGTGACGGGCAGCGAGACCACCCTTGCCGCCATGAATGGCGATTACGGCTTTCGCAACGGCAACCGCGACAGCCGCACCGACTTCAACCATTCGCTGATGCTCGGCCTGCGCTACGAGTTCAATCCGGCCCCGCCGCCACCGCCGCCACCTTCGACCAATGCCGTGCCTGCCCCGGCCGAGAACCGCACCTATCTCGTGTTCTTTGACTGGGACCGCAGCGACCTGACCGACCGCGCCCGCTCCATCGTGGCCGTCGCGGCCCAGGCCTCGACCAACACGCAGACCACGCGCATCGAGGTCAATGGCTATACCGACAACTCGGCGGCCCATCCTGGCCCGCAGGGGGAGAAGTACAACCAGGCGCTCTCGCTCAAGCGCGCGCAGGTCATCAAGGCCGAACTGGTGCGTGATGGCGTGCCCGGCCCCGCCATCGACATCCACGGTTATGGTGATGGCAACCCGCTGGTGCAGACCGCCGCCAACACGCGCGAGGCCCAGAACCGCCGGGTCGAGATCATCCTGCACTGACCGCCCGTTTCACGTCCGGGCATGGAAAAGAAAAAAGCGGCACCGCATGGGAGCCGCTTTTTCCATATTGAGGGGACCGGGGCCACCTTCTTTCAAAAGGCGGCGTTTTCTGACCTAGACCAGTCCGGTGAACAGGGATGTGGACAGGTAGCGCTCGGCAAAGGAGGGCGCGATGGTCACGATGGTCTTGCCTGCGTTCTCGGGTCGCCCCGCAAGCTGTATGGCGGCATGCAGCGCAGCGCCCGATGAAATGCCCACTGGCACCCCATCCAGCCGCGCGCAGCGCCGCGCTGCGGCAATCGCCTCGCGCTCGGATACCGGCAGCACACCCGCCAGAGCCGCAAGGTCAAGCGTGCGGGGGCAGAAGCCCGGCCCGATTCCCTGAATGCCGTGCGGCCCCGGCTCGTCACCGTTGAGGATGGCGCTTTCCATCGGTTCCACGCCATAGACCTCGATGCCGGGCTTGCGGGGTCTGAGCCCATGGGCAATGCCGCTTGCCGTGCCGCCCGTGCCCAGCCCCGCCACCACGATATCGACTTCACCCGCCGTATCGACCCAGATTTCCTCCGCCGTGGTGGCGGCATGGATTGCGGGGTTGGCGGGATTGTCGAACTGGCGCGGCATCCAGGCATTGGGCGTTTTTTGCAGGATTTCCTCGGCGCGTGCGATGGCACCCGCCATGCCCAGGCGCGAAGGGGTGAGTTCAAGCTGCGCATCAAGCAGGCGCAGCATCTTGCGCCGCTCGATCGAGGCGCCCTCCGGCATGGTCACGATCAGCCTGTAGCCCCGTGCAGCCGCGACGAAAGCCAGCGAAATGCCGGTATTGCCCGAGGTCGGCTCCACCAGCGTGGTCCTGCCGGGATGGATCTCGCCGCGTGCCTCGGCATCCTCGATCATGGCGGCACCGATGCGGTCCTTGACCGAGGCGAGCGGATTGAAGAACTCCAGCTTCATCAGCACGCGGGCGGCCAGGCCATCCTCACGCGTCAGATGCGGCAGCGCCACGAGCGGCGTGCCCCCCACGGTCTCGACAATGGAGTCGTATATCCGCCCGCGCGGGGCGGCAAAACCGTATGTGCGATCGGGCGGGGTGGTTTTCGTCATCCGGTATCACTCCTTGGTGCGGTATGGCCTATTCACGCGTGCAGTCTGACATAATCCACCATCCTCCTGAACAGAAGCGTGGAACAATCAGCCAATTGCTGGTAAATGGGGAAAACCGGTTTTTTCATCCATGCAAGGCGAGGCTGAACGATATGCTGCTGCGGCGTGACAGGACCATGATCGCCATACTGATCATGCTTGACGTGGCCTTTCACGCCGGGCGGAACGGCACCATCAGTGCTGCCGACATCGCCGAGCGCGCGGGCCTGGCCCGGCGCGGCATCGAGCCACTGCTCCAGACCCTGTCACGCTCGGGCCTGCTGGAAAGCGTGCGCGGCCCCCGTGGCGGCTACCGGCTTGGCCGCCCGCGGCGCGATATCCTGCTCGCCGATATCCTTGCGGTCATCACGGCGGAGGACAACACGGATGATGGCCCCATTGGCGGCCTGTTCCAGAAGGTTGTCGAGCCATGCTGGCAGGAATTCGATGCGATGGTCGATGAACAGTGCCGCAAGATCAGCCTTGATGACCTTGTGCGCCGCGCCGAGCACGCCGGCATGCGCCGCCCCCTGCCCGAGCCGATCACCTTTTCCATCTGACCCCACCTGCCAGCCCTGCCGCAAGCAGGGCCGGCGTGTGCCGGGTTACTTCGCGGCGGTAACGGCGGGTGCGGTGACGGTGGTGGTCACGTCCATGTATTCACGCGGCTTGTCCCCACCGGGAATGAGCACGACACGGAACTTGTCCGGGCCGGAATAGGCGGTGTTGGCCGTGTATGTCACATAAGTGTGATCATTATAATTATAGATGAACACCTTGCCGTGATCGGGCGCCGGAGAGACACCGAACGAGGCATAGGGGTGGCCTGCCGAGGCCCGCGTCTCGATGGCGCAGTAGCCATCATCGCTGCGCACCTGCATGGTGGTGGACTTCGTGTCCTTGCCCGCATTGGCAAGGCTGCCGACCTGGCACTGGCCCGAGGCCTTCATGTAGTTGTAGGGATTGGGGGTTCCGGTGATGCCGCCAAGGTTCACCGCCGGTTTGTTGTCACATCCGGCGAGCAGAATGCCCGTCGTCATCATGATTGCAGACAGTCGCAGTCGCACTCGTCAGCTCCGCTGTGTTTGATACATCACCCGTTACTCAGGGCCATTGCGCCCGCGCTGCCCCGTAACGGTCAGGATTGGCACAGGGGCCAACCACCATGGCATACGCTGTAGAACAACGCACCGGGGCGGAAAAGCCCCACCGCTTGGTTTTGCGCAGGCATGCGCGCCCTGCCCGTGTGGCATACCCGGCCCACGGGGCGCTGTCATCCCATCGTGCATTCATAACGCATCTTTTTGAACGCGGGCCTGCCACGCGCCCTTTTGGCGGCAGCGTGTTTGCGCTATAGACCTGATCCGGATTTCATCTGCCGGAAATGCGGGGTCCGTGCATTCCCCCGTTGGCAACCGCCCCACTATCTCTGGAGAACCCGTCCTGATGTCCATGTCGATCTGGCGCGCTGGCGCTGCAGCTCTTGCCCTTGTGGGGCTGGTTAATGGCGGGCAGGCACTGGCTGCCGGTCCGTGCTCCCCCTCACCCGCGCATGAGGCGTTTGACGTGCAGGGGCTGAAGAGCCAGCTCATGGTCACCGCGCTGTCCTGTGGCGCGCAGGACAAGTACAACAACTTCGTCGGCAAGTTCCGCACCAAGCTCGCGGCCGAGGAGCATGTGCTCAACGGGTATTTCTCCACCACCTATGGCCGCAACGCCCAGCGCCAGCATGATGACTACATCACGCAGCTTGCCAACGTGCAGTCCGAGCGTGGGCTGCAGGCAGGCACCGCGTTCTGCCAGCAGCATGTTTCCATGTTCGATGAGGTGCAGGAACTCGAAAGCACGGCCGACCTGTCGAACTACGCCCAGGCCAAGGACATCATCCAGCCCGCCTCCTACCTGACCTGCACGGCGCCCAACCGCCCGGCCGCAGCCCCCACCCGCTCGCGCACGCCCGCGCGCCGCACGGTACGCAGCTGAAGCCTGCGCCCAAAAGGTTAAAGAAAAATCGGGGCCGGGCTTTGTCCGGCCTTTTTCATGCCTGCAAGTGCGGGCATAGTCGGCACAAGGAGACAGGCCGCGCAGCTTGACAGGACGTGACCTGACAGAACAAAGAACGCTTCATGAACGACGATCTTTTTTCCACGCCTGCGCCGCCTGCCCGGCCCACCCCGCACAAGGT
>NZ_JABJWC010000059.1 GCF_013155395.1 Komagataeibacter melomenusus
GTTCGCCGACCTGGCCTTTGTGGGGCGGGGGCAGGCGCAGGGGTGGCTGGCGCGGGCAGGCCCCTGGCGATGGCATCAAGGGTTTTGGTGAATTCCTCGCGCTTCTGCGGGTCGTTCATCACCGAGAGCACCTGCTGGGCCTGCTGGGCGGTGATGGTCTGCCCCGTGGCCTGGGCGGCCGCCGTGCCGGGATCGGCGGCGTGGCCCTGGGGAATGCAGGGCAGGAGGGCGAGCAGGAAAGCCGCCAGCACTGTCAGGATGCCGCCCCGTCGGGACTGTCTGGATACGGGATGGGCGCGCGTCGTGAAATGGGCTGACATGCCGATTGTTCACCTCCTTGAAAATACAAAACCCCGCCGGGACGGGTTCAGGCTCCCCTGCCAAATGACACAGTCCCCCCACCCGGTCGCTGCGCAGGGGGCCATGTCACCTTACCGCCTGAAACCATGCAATATCAGGACAAAAGATTGCCAAAGCCTGCATGGTTGCATTCTTGGCATGCCTTTTTTGCGTTTTTCAGCCCCATTGCGGGGGCTGGGGGGCCAGGGCGCGGGCCTCGCGCCGGATCACGCAGGTGCCGGCCAGAATGTCGTGCAGCGCCTGCTTGCGCTGCGTCCACATGACCATGAGGAAGCCTATGCCAAGCAGCAGCGCCGAGAGATATTTGCCAAAATAGCGCCCCGCCGCCCGCAGCGGCGTGATCCGGTTGCCATACAGGTCGGTCACGCGCATCTGGCAGGCCAGCTTGCCCGGCGTGGCCTGAAAGCGCGAGGATTCAAACAGGATGAAATAGAGCGCGGGCAGCAGGATCGATGTCAGCTCGAACAGGCCGTTCCCGTTCCAGTGCAGGTGGGGCATGGTCGAGACGATGGTGTAGTCGGCCTGCGTGTAGCTTGCGGGCTGGATGTAGGAGATGCGGTAGTCACCACCGCTGCCGCCAGTCGCCTGCGGGTCGAAGATCGAGACCGAAAGGCTTGGCGGCACCAGCAGCAGGCCCATCAGCCCCAGCACCGCCCACAGCACGATGGCATCGATCACATGGGCGACCACGCGCATCCAGAACCCGGCATAGGTCCAGATTTCGGTGGGGGAGGCAGGGCGGAAAAACGGGTTTGTCATGCAGGGCATTCCTGTCTGGCTGCCAAGGGGTTCACCCGTACAGCAATGCCACTGCCCAGTGCGAAGCGGAAGCGGGAAAAAAGCGCCGTCCCTCAGGCAGGCCCGGTGACTGTATAAAAACATAAGGAAGTTTCTGGTGAAGCTTTCCCTAAAACTTGGAAAAGAACGCCGCCTTTTTGAAAAAAGGCGGCACCCAAAAACTTTTATGACTTTTTATTGGTGCCGATCAGCTGCGATAGGAGCCGTTGATGTCGATATAGCCATGCGTCAGGTCGCAGCCCCATGCCTGCGCCGTGCCATTGGCCAGGCCCAGGTCGATCGCGATCTCGATTTCCCGGCCCTTCATGTGGGCCACGACCGGAGTTTCATCATAGTCGGGCACCACGGTGCCGTTCTGTGCAATCCATGTGCCGCCAATGCCGACTGATAGCGTATCACGGTTGGCGGGCTCGCCGCATTTGCCCACTGCCATGACCACGCGGCCCCAGTTGGCGTCCTCGCCCGCCACGGCAGTCTTGACCAGCGGCGAGTTGGCCACGGCCATCGCCACCCTGTGGGCCGATTCATCGGAGGTGGCGCCCGTTACGACAACATGCATCATCTTGGTCACGCCCTCGCCATCGCGGATGACGAGCAGGGCCAGTTCCAGCAGCAGCGAATCAAGCGCCGCGCGGAAAGCGGCCAGTTCGGGCGAGGCAGGATCGGTGATCCCGGCATTGCCAGCCTGGCCTGTGGCAAACAGCAGCACCATGTCGGAGGTGGAGGTGTCCGAATCCACCGTGATGCAGTTGAAGCTGCGGTTCACGCCCTCGGTCAGGAAGGACTGGAGCACGCTGGCGGGCAGCTTCGCGTCGGTTGCGACGAAGGCGAGCATGGTAGCCATGTCGGGGGCGACCATGCCGCTGCCCTTGGCAATGCCCTGGATGCGCACCGTGGTGTCACCGATCCTGGCCGTGCGGGTCGCGGCCTTGGGGAAGGTGTCGGTGGTCATGATGCCACGCGCGGCATCCGCCCAGCCATCAGCCGAGAGGGTTGCGTACAGGCCGGGCAGGGCGGCTGAAATCTTCTGGTAGGGCAGCACCTCGCCAATCACGCCGGTGGAGGCGAGGAACACCTCGCTGGCGGCGCAGTTGACCAGGCGGGCGGCATCGGCCGCGTTGGCCTGGGTCGCTTCAAACCCGGCCCGGCCGGTAAAGACATTGGCGTTGCCCGCATTGACCACCAGCGCGCGCGCCCGGCCATCGGCCATGGCGGCGCGGCACCAGTCCACCGGCGCGCCGGGGCATTTGCTTTTTGTATAGACGCCCGCCACCGTCGTGCCCGGTGCGAACTCGGCCATGACCAGATCGGTGCGCCCCTTGTAGCGGATGCCGGCCTCGGTCGCGCCAAAACGCACGCCCGCCAGCGGCGGCAGTTCGGGCAGGGGCTGGGCAAGGGGGGAGACGGGCAGGGCTTTGGCCATGGTCGGTCGGCTTCCGGTGCGGGGTCGGGGAGAAGGAACTCGGGTGGCGCGGCAGGGCACAGGCCCCGCCGCGCGGCAGGCCGCCTTTAGTGGGCGGGCTGGTTTTCAGGCAGGGGCTTGCCATCGGGGCCGTAGCGCACGACCTTGACCTGCGCCAGCGCGTTGGCAACCGCCTTCTGCACGCCGTCCTGGATCAGCTTCTGGCGGATCTGGTCGCGCGTTGCATCAAGCGTGGGGGTGGGGGCGGTGCGCTTGCCCAGCACCTGGATCACGTGCCAGCCGTACTGGGTGTGCACCGGGGTCTGGCTGTAGCTGTTGGGCTGCATGGCGGAGGCCGCATCCCAGAAGGTCGGCAGCATGTCGCCCTTCTTGAACCAGCCCAGGTCGCCGCCATTCTGCTTGGCCGATCCGGGATCCTTCGACAGCTTGGTGGCCAGCTGCCCGAAATCGGCGCCGCCCTTGAGCTGCTTGATCACGTCGTTGGCCTCGGCCTCGGTCTGGACCAGGATGTGGCGGGCATGGATTTCTTCCGCACCCGGCTTGTTGGCGTAGTTCTTGTCGTAATACGCCTTGACCGCATCATCGGTCAGGGTCGGCGCGACCTGGGCCGAGAGGTAGGCATTCTGCAGCGCGCCCTGCGCGGCCTGCTGCATCTGCTGCTGCACGTCGGGCTGCTTGTCCAGCCCGGCCTTGGTGGCGGCAAGCTGGATGGCGCGCTGGTCAACAAGCTGGTTGAGCAGGATCGGCACGATGATGTTGTCGGGCAGCTTGCGCAGCTGCTCGGGCATCGTGGCCATGGCCTGCCGCACGTCATTGAGGCGGATGTCCTGCCCGTTCACGCTGGCGAGCAGCGGATTCTGGTCCGCCGTGGCCGGTGCGGCAGGTGCCGCAGGCGCGGGGGAGGCCGCCATTGCAGGAGGAATGATGAAAGAGGAAGCAAGCAGGGCCATCGTTGCGACAGCCTTTGCCGGACTGATAGTCCGCATGTGCAAAAAACCCTAGTTATGAACGCGTTCGGCAGGCATCATGGCGAAGGGCGGCCCGGCCTGCAAGGGCCGTATGGCGGATGGCCGTTTTCCCCCGCTTTTTCCATGGTGCCGCGCGCCATCGGTTGACCCGTGGCGGCGCGGGTCCTATCTCATGTCTCCGCGCGAGAATTTTATCCGCACGCCTGCCCCGTCCCCGCCAGTTCCTGTGTTGCGGGCGTACGGGAATGTCATTCCGGGAAGGTCTTCATGTTCGCCAGTATTGCCCGCGCCCTGTTCGGAACCGCCAATGACCGGGCGCTGAAATCGTATCAGCGGCGGGTGCCCGCAATCAACGCGCTCGAGCCGCAGGTCCAGGCGCTCGATGATGCCGCCCTTGCCGCCAAGACCCCGGAATTCCGCGCCCGCATCGCCAAAGGCGAAAGCCTGGACGCCCTGCTGCCCGAAGCCTTTGCCGTCTGCCGCGAGGCGGCGAAGCGGGTGCTGGGCATGCGCCACTTCGATGTGCAGCTCATTGGCGGTATGGTGCTGCATGATGGCAAGATTGCGGAAATGCGCACCGGCGAGGGCAAGACCCTTGTCGCCACCCTTGCCGTCTATCTCAGCGCGCTTGCGGGCCAGGGCGTGCATGTCGTGACCGTGAACGACTACCTTGCCAGCCGCGACGCCGCCCAGATGGGCGCGCTGTATGGCTTCCTTGGCCTGAGCGTGGGCGTGGTCGTGCCCAACATGCCCGAGGACGAGCGCCGCGCCGCCTACCGCGCCGACATCACCTACGGCACCAATAACGAATTCGGCTTCGACTACCTGCGCGACAACATGAAATACCGCGTGGAAGACATGGTCCAGCGGCCCTTCCACCATGCCATCGTCGATGAAGTCGACTCGATCCTGATCGACGAGGCCCGCACCCCGCTCATCATCTCCGGCCCGGCGGAGGACAGTTCCGGCCTCTACCGCTCGGTCGATGAAGTGATGGTCGCCCTCGTGGCCGACCCCGAGGCGTATGAGAAGGACGAGAAATTCCGCTCCGTCATCCTGACCGAAAAGGGTGCCGAGCAGGTGGAGGACCTGCTGCGCGGTGCCGGCGTGCTGCATGATGGCGGCCTGTATGACAGCCAGAACGTGGCGGTGATCCACCACGTGCAGCAGTCGCTGCGCGCCCATACGCTGTTCACGCGTGATGTGGATTACATCGTCAGCGGCGGCAAGGTGGTCATCATCGACGAGTTCACCGGCCGCATGATGGAAGGCCGCCGCTACTCCGATGGCCTGCACCAGGCGCTCGAGGCCAAGGAACACGTGGAGGTGCAGCAGGAGAACCAGACGCTGGCCTCCATCACCTTCCAGAACTACTTCCGCATGTATCCGCGCCTGTCGGGCATGACCGGCACCGCCATGACGGAAGCCGATGAATTCGCCGATATCTACAAGCTCGACGTGATCGAGATCCCGACCAACCTGCCCGTCGCCCGCAAGGACGATGATGACGAGGTCTATCTCACCGCGCGCGAGAAATACGAGGCGGTTGCCGCCCTCATCAAGGAAATCAGCGCCACTTCGGGCCAGCCGGTGCTTGTCGGCACGACCTCGATCGAGAAGAGCGAGCATCTCTCCTCGCTGCTGCGCAAGAACGGCATCAAGCACAGCGTGCTCAATGCCCGCTTCCATGAACTCGAGGCCGAGATCGTGGCGCAGGCTGGCGCGCCGGGGGCGATTACGATTGCTACCAACATGGCCGGGCGCGGCACCGACATCAAGCTTGGCGGCAATGTGGACATGCTGATCAGCCAGAAGCTGGCCGGCATTGAAGACCCCGAGGAGCGCGCCCGGCAGGAAGAGGCCCTGCGCGCGACCGTGGCCCGCGATCACGATATCGTGCGCAAGGCGGGCGGCCTGTACGTGATCGGCACCGAGCGCCATGAAAGCCGCCGCATCGACAACCAGTTGCGCGGCCGTGCCGGGCGGCAGGGTGATCCGGGCAATTCGCGCTTCTTCATCTCGCTTGAAGATGACCTCATGCGCATCTTCGGCACCGACCGCATGGGCAACATCCTGCAGAAGCTCGGCCTGAAGGAAGGGGAGGCAATCGTCCATCCCTGGATCAACAAGGCCCTTGAGCGCGCGCAGAAGAAGGTCGAGGCCCGCAACTTCGACATGCGCAAGAACACGCTCAAATATGACGACGTGATGAACGACCAGCGCAAGGAAGTATACGCCCAGCGCCGCGAATACATGGCGGCGGAAGACCTTTCGCCCATCATCACCGAAATGCGCGAGGACGTGATCCACGAGATCGTGGCCCGCCGCATCCCCGAGAAATCCTTCCCCGAGCAGTGGCTCAAGGATGAGTTGGCGCAGGATGTGCAGACCGCGCTCAACCTCACCCTGCCCATTGCCGAGTGGGCGGCGGAAGATGGCGTGGATGGCACGGTGGTGACCGAGCGCATCGAGCAGGCGGCCGCCCAGGCACAGGCCAGCCGGGCCGCCAATTTTGGCCCCTCCGTCATGCGCTTTGTGGAAAAGCAGGTGCTGCTGACCACGTTCGATGCGGTGTGGAAGGAACACCTGCTCGCCCTTGACCAGCTGCGCCAGGGTATCGGCCTGCGCGCCTATGGGCAGAAGGACCCGCTCAACGAGTTCAAGCACGAGGCGTTCGAGCTTTTCCACGCCATGCTCGACCACCTGCGCGCGCGGGTGACGTCCTCCATGGCGCGGGTGGAAATCGCGCCGCCGCCCATCGAGAACCCGTTTGCAGGCGTTGCCGAAATCCATTCCGACCCCGAAGTGCCGGGGCTGGAGAACGAGCCGGGCCCCGGCCTCATGCCCGATGCGGCGGGCAACCTGCCCGACCCCGCCATGGGCAAGCCGATCGGGGCCGCGGCCATCATGCCCGATGACCCCTCAAGCTGGGGCGAGGTCTCGCGCAATGCGGCCTGCCCGTGCGGGTCGGGCAAGAAGTACAAGCATTGCCACGGGCGGCTGGTCTGAACGGCCAGCCCCGCCCGGGCCGATACGCAAGACAGTAATCAAGAACAGCACGATCAGGGACGAACGATGGCAGGTCATTCCCAATTCAAGAACATCATGCACCGCAAGGGCGCGCAGGACGCCAAGCGCGCCAAGCAGTTTGCCAAGGTCATCCGTGAAATTACCGTGGCCACGCGCGAAGGCATGCCCGACCCGGCCATGAACCCGCGCCTGCGTGCCGCAATCTCCGCCGCGCGTGAAGTCAACATGCCCAAGGACACGGTCGAGCGCGCGATCAAGAAGGCCAGTGGCGCAGGTGGCGGCGATGACTACACCGAGGTCCGCTACGAAGGCTACGGCCCGGCTGGCGTTGCCGTGATCGTGGAGGGGCTGACCGACAACCGCAACCGCACGGCATCCGACGTGCGGGCGGCTTTCTCCAAGCATGGCGGCTCGCTGGGCGAGACGAATTCGGTCTCCTTCATGTTCACCCGCCTTGGCGTGATCGCCTACCCGCTTGATGCCGCGAGCGAGGATGACCTGATCGAGGCCGGGCTCGAGGCCGGTGCCGAGAATGTCGAGACCGTGGACGGCATGCATGAGGTGACCTGCCCGGTCGAATCCTTCTTTGCCGTGCGTGACGCGCTGGAAAGCCGCTTTGGCGAACCGGCCTCCGCCAAGCTGGACTGGCGGCCGTCGAACACCGTCGAACTCGATGAGGACAAGGCGCGCAGCGTGTTCAAGCTGATCGACACGCTGGAAGATCATGACGACGTGCAGGCCGTGTACGCCAATTTCGACGTGCCGGACGACGTGGCCGAAAAGCTCTCGGCCTGACCCGGCCTGTGGTCCGTATCCTGGGCATCGACCCCGGCCTGCGCTTTACGGGCTGGGGGGTGATTACGGCGCAGGGCAACCGGCTTAGCCATGTGGCCGATGGCGTGATCGCCACCGATTCGGCGCTGAGCGTGCCCGAGCGGCTGCGCCACCTGCATGATGCGCTGCTGGAACTGGCCCGCAACTTCGCCCCCGATGAAGCGGCGGTGGAAGAAACGTACGTCAACCGCAACGGTGCCGCCACGCTCAAGCTGGGCTATGCCCGTGGCGTAGGGCTGCTGGTGCCCATGCTGCTCGATATTCCGGTAGCCGAATACGGCGCCAAGACGGTCAAGCGCGCGGTGGTGGGCACGGGTGCCGCCACCAAGGAGCAGGTCAGCATGATGGTCCGCCGTATCCTGCCTGCCGCCCTGCTCAGGCGCGCCGATGCGGCGGATGCGCTGGCGGTGGCCATCTGCCACGCGCATCATCGCGCCTCCGCCATCCATATCGCCAACGCCACGAGGATGGCATGATCGCGCAGCTACGCGGCCTGCTGGCGCAGGTCGAGTCCGATCGCTGCGTGATCGATGTCAGCGGCGTGGGCTACCTCGTGCAGGCCTCGAGCCGCACGCTCGCAGCCCTGCCGCAGCCGCCGGAACTGGCCCTCGTGCTGGTCGAGACCGTGGTGCGCGAGGATGCGATCCTGCTCTACGGCTTTGCCGAAGCCTCGGAGCGCTCGTGGTTCCGCCTGCTCACCACCGTGCAGGGGGTGGGGGCCAAGGTGGCGCTGGCCATCCTGTCGGTGCTGCCGCCTGCTGAACTGATGATGGCCATAGGCGGGGGTGACAAGACCATGCTCACCCGCGCGGGCGGCGTGGGCGCGCGCCTGGCCCAGCGCATCGTGACCGAACTGCGCGACAAGTGCGAGGGCATGCCCACGGGTGCGCCTGCGGGCGGGGGTGTTCCGGGTGTGACCATTACAATGCCCACGCCGCGCAGCATTGCGGCGGATGCGGTGCTGGCGCTGTCCGGCCTTGGCTTCCGGCGGGCGGAGGCGCAGCCTGTGGTCGAGCGCGTGATTGACCGCTTCGAGGGGGATGTGAACCTCGATGTCGTGATCCGTGACGCGCTGAAGGAACTGGCCCGATGAGTGAGCACCCCGAGCGCGAGATCGACGCCCGCCGGGCGGAGGAAGACGCAGGCGAAGGCAGCCTGCGGCCGCAGACGCTCGATGACTTCACCGGCCAGAAGGCCAGCCGCGAGAACCTGGCCATCTTCATCGCCGCCGCCCGCCAGCGTGGCGATGCGCTGGACCATGTGCTGCTGCATGGCCCGCCCGGCCTGGGCAAGACCACGCTGGCGCAGATCGTGGCGCGTGAACTGGGCGTGGGCTTCAGGGCCACGTCGGGGCCGGTGATCCAGCGCGCGGGTGACCTGGCGGCCATCCTGACCAACCTCCAGCCGCGCGATGTGCTGTTCATCGATGAAATCCACCGCCTGCACCCTTCCATCGAGGAAGTGCTGTATCCGGCGATGGAGGATTTCCAGCTCGACCTGATCATTGGCGAGGGACCGGCCGCGCGCTCGGTGCGCATCGACCTCTCGCCGTTCACGCTGGTCGCTGCCACCACGCGGGCGGGGCTGCTGGCCACGCCGCTGCGCGACCGCTTTGGCATTCCGCTGCGGCTGGTGTTCTATACGCCTGAGGAACTGTGCCAGATCGTCTCGCGCGGGGCGCGCAAGCTGGCGTTCGACCTGACCCCGGAAGGGGCGGAGGAAATTGCCCGCCGCTCACGCGGCACGCCGCGCATCGCGGGCCGGCTTTTGCGCCGGGTGCGCGACTTCGCCGCCGTGGCGCGGGCGGGGTGTGGCCCGGTGGACCGCGCGCTGGCCGATGCGGCGCTCTCGCGCCTCGAGGTCGATTCGATGGGGCTGGATGGCATGGACCGCCGCTACCTGCGCCGCATTGCCGAATACCATCATGGCGGTCCGGTTGGAGTCGAGACATTGGCCGCAGCCCTGGCCGAGGCGCGTGACACGCTTGAAGACGTGATCGAGCCCTACCTGATCCAGGAGGGGCTCGTGCTGCGCACCAGCCGTGGGCGCATGCTGGGCGAGCGGGGCTGGCGGCATCTTGGCCTGCAGCCCCCCGCCCGCGTGCCCGGCCAGGGCGACCTGCTTGGAGAGGGGCGTGATGGTTCAGCATAACATCGATTTTCGCATCTATTACGAGGATACGGATGCGGGCGGCGTAGTCTATCACGCCCGCTACCTTGCCTTTGGCGAGCGCGCGCGCACCGAGGCCATCCGCGCGCAGGGCCACTCGGCGGCTGACCTGCTGGGCGATTTTGGCCTGGCCTTCGTGGTGCGCCATGCCGCCATGGACTACCGCGCCCCCCTGCGGCTTGATGACATCGTGCGCGTTACGACTCGCCTGACGGAACTCGGCGCCGCAAGCTGCAGGCTGCTCCAGACCTTCGAGCGGGCCGGGGCGGCTGAAAAACTTGATTGTGGCACGCTGGATGTGCGGCTGGCCTGCGTGCGGGCCGCTGATGGGCGCGCCGCCCGATTTCCGCCGTTATGGCGTGATCTGTTGCGCGGACTGGTCGCCTGAACGTTACAAAGCCATGCACCGCATGTGTTCTTTTTGTGTCATGGGTTGACCGTGATGCAAGGCTGTGCGGAAAGCAGGTTGGCCGTGGCTTGCCAAACGGGCAATCTTCGTGTTTGAGCGAACGGCCAAGGTGGGCAGGAGGCGTATTTGGACCAAGCGGTTAATGCAGCGAATCTGGGTGCTGCAGCGGGTGATCTTTCGATGTGGGCGCTGTTCATGCACGCCTCGATCGTGGTCAAGCTCGTCATGATCGGGCTGGTGACCAGCAGCGTGATTGTCTGGGCCATCATTTTTGATAAATTTACCACCATCCGCCGGGTCAACCGGCAGGCCAACGATTTCGAGGAGCGCTTCTGGGCCGGTGGCAGCCTTGAGGATCTGTACGAATCCGATGGCGCCAAGCCCGTGCACCCGATGGCCGCCGTGTTTGGCGCCGCCATGGGGGAGTGGCGGCGTTCCTCGCGCATTGCCGGCATCGACCTGGTGCATGGCGGCGTGCAGGACCGCGTCAACCGCGCCATGGCCATTACGATCACGCGCGAGATGGACCGGCTGAACCGCTGGATCATCTTCCTCGCCACAATCGGGCCGGTGGCGCCGTTTATCGGCCTGTTTGGCACGGTGTGGGGCATCATGCACGCATTCGGCTCGATCGCGGCCATGCACAACACCAATCTCTCGGTGGTGGCGCCGGGTATTTCCGAGGCGCTGTTCGCCACCGCCATCGGCCTGGTCACGGCCATTCCGGCCGTGATCGCCTATAACGTGGTCAGCAACAGCATGAGCGTGTTCGAGGACCGGCTGGATGCGTTCGGCACCGAGTTCGCCGCCATCCTGTCGCGCCAGTCGGAAGAAAGGGGCGCGTAACATGGGGGCAAGCCTGGGCGACCTGCGGGGGCGGCGGCGCAAGCGGCGCCCCATGGCCGAGATCAACGTCACGCCGCTGGTGGACGTGATGCTGGTGCTGCTCATCATCTTCATGGTGACAGCCCCGATGATGACCAGCGGCGTGAACGTGGACCTGCCCAAGACCGATGCGGCCCCGGTCAATACCGATACCAAGCCCATCACGGTCTCGATCCGCTCCAATGGCGACCTGTACCTGGGTGATGAACCCGTGTCGCAGGACCAGCTGGTGGACCAGCTCAGGGCGGCGGCGCAGAATGACAGCGAGCACCGCATCTTCGTGCGCGGCGACCAGCATATCGATTATGGCCGCGTCATGCAGATCATGGGGCAGATCACGGCGGGCGGCTTCACGCATGTGGCCCTGCTGGCCCAGCAGCCACCCGGTCACTAAACAGAATCTGATGCCAGGAGCCGTCTGATCGTGGTCCCACCGCGTCGTTCCGAACGCATCCTCATGCGGCGTTCCATCCTGGTGTCGGGCGGGCTTCATTTTGCCCTGCTGGTGGCGGTGCTGCTCAGGCTGCCGGTGCCGGTGCCCAAGGAGCCACCGCCACCGCCCACCATCGAGATGGAATTCGCAGCCGATACGGGCACGGCAACGCCCCACAAGGGCGACAAGCCAGCCCCCAGGCCCGCGCCTGCGCCCGCTCCGGTAAAACAGGAGGCCCCGCCTTCGCCCACGCCGCCGGAAAAGGAACCCAACGAGGAGGCCGCTCCGCCGCCACCGCCGCCGCCGCCCATGCCGCCGCCGCAGCAGGTGTCAAAACCCGTGCCGGATGCGCCAACTCCGCCGCGTGAGCAGACGCCCTCGCCCGATGCGGTGCCCCTGCCGCCCACGCCGCCCAAGGCGGCCCCCGCGCAGGCGCATGCCCCCGTGCCGCCTTCCGCGCAGCCTGACCCCACGGCCGCGCCCAAGGTGCAGGAGGCCTCACGCACCACGCAGCCTAACGAGGCCAAGAAGCATGTGCCCGACACGCACTCGCTGCTGGCAACACTCGATACCTTCCGCGCGGACCAGAAGCAGACGCACCCGCCCAAGGCCCGGCCCAACCCGCAGCAGGGGGGCGCCCCCGATGGCGGTGGCTCGCCCGATGGCGATATTACCAGTTCCATGACCGCCACCGAGCAGAAGGCCATCGGCAATTCGGTGCGGCGCTGCTACTCGGAAGATACGGCGGCGCGTAATTATGCCCAGTTCGTGGCGCATCTGGTCGTGACCGTGGATGGCACCGGCACGGCGCGCATGGTGGATTTCGCGCCGCAGACACAGGCACAGATGGCGGCTGACCCCTCCTATCGCGCGCTGGCCGAACGGGCGCGTGATGCGGTGCTCAGCCCGACCTGTGCCAAGCTGCCCATTCCGCAGAACCTGCTGGGCCAGACCCGGCAACTGAAATTCGTATTCCGTCCCTGATACAAAGCGGGCGAAGACGAGGAGAGGAAAATGATGTCAAGCGTAAAGCCATTGATCCCGGATGATGATGCCGCACGGCTGGCATCGGCCTTCAGCCGGCGTGGTTTCATGGGCGCGGGCGTTGCGGGGGGGCTCATGGCCACGCCGCTATTCGCAGCAGGTACCGCCCATGCACAGGATGCGGGTGCTGCCGAAATTACGGTGGATCAGGCGCGCACGGCCCCCATTCCCATCGTCCTGCCCTCGCTTGGCGGTGGCGTAGCCCAGCAGATCACGGATGTGATCTCGGCTGACCTGGGCAATTGCGGCCTGTTCCGCCCCATCAGCGCCAGCATGCCGCAGGGCACGCCCCCGTTTGCCACCTACAAGTCGATGGGCGCGCGCGCGGTCATGACCGGCAAGGTGGTCGAGCAGGGCAGCAGCCTGCGCGTGGAGTTCCGCCTGTGGGATGTGCTGACGGCCAAGCAGTTGCAGGGCACGGCCTATACCGCGGCCAGCCAGGACTGGCGCCGCATCGCGCATGTGATTGCCGATGTGATCTACAGCCGCCTGCTGGGCGAGCAGGGCTACTTCAACTCCCGCATCGCCTATATCGCCCGCTCCGGCCCGCGCGCGCGCCAGGTCACGCGGCTTGCCATCATGGACCAGGACGGCGCGGACAGCCGCTACCTGACCAACGGGCAGTGGCTGACACTCACGCCGCGCTTCAACCCGGCCAATAGCGAGCTGGCATTCATGTCATATGCCAACTACAGGCCGCGTGTTTACCTGTTCAACCTCAATACCGGGCAGCAGCGCCTGCTTGGTGACTTTACGGGTATTTCATTTGCGCCGCGTTTCGCACCCAACGGGCAGTCGGTCATCCTGTCGGTCACGCGCGGCAGCGGGTCGGACATCTTTGTGGTCGATCTGGCCACGATGGCGCGCCGGCAGATCACCTCGTCCGGGGCGATCGACACCAGCCCGTCCTACAGCCCCGACGGGTCGCAGATCGTGTTCAACTCCGACCGTGGCGGCTCGCAGCAGCTTTACATCATGAATGCGTCGGGCGGCGATGCGAAGCGGATTTCCTACGGTCACGGGCGCTACGGCTCGCCCGTATGGTCGCCGCGCGGCGACCTGATCGCGTTCTCGCGCATTGCCAATGGCACCTTCTCGCTTGGCGTGATGGCGCCCGATGGCACCGGCGAGCGAATCCTGACCCAGGGCTTTACGGTGGAAACCCCCACTTTCTGCCCCAACGGGCGCGTGCTGGCCTTCTGCCGCCAGAGCGCGGCCGGAGCAAATGGTGCCGGATTTGCAACAGGTATCAATACAATTGACATCACCGGCTTCCATGAACGCGCCCTGCCGGCGGGCAGTTCGTCTGATCCGGCGTGGTCTGGCCTAAATAAATAAGTTTTTTCAATGTGTTGGACAAACACATCGCCAGAACCTACTCATTTGGCAAATGGCGGGTATGTGTTTGTTCCGCGTTGACTGAAACCGGATTTGACAGCTATGCTAATGGCGGTTTCCAGCGATCGCGAGTTTCTGTTTTACAATTTGTTTGGCAGGGCGCAACGAGACTCGGGACCGTTCTATATTTAAATCCGGAAATTCAACAAATGGTTTCGAAACAAGAAACCGATCCAGGATCCAAAGTAATGAAACTGAAGCTTTTTGGTGCGGCCGGTCTGGCTCTCTTCCTCGCGGCCTGTTCTGACCATGCGAACAAGAACGCCAACACCGGCGCTGCCACGCAGCAGCAGGTTGGCCCCGTTCCCGGCAGCGAGGCCGATCTGGTCGCGACCGCAGGTGACCGCGTGCTGTTCGCGCTGAACCAGAACACGCTGTCCAGCGATGCGAAGGCAACGCTCGACAAGCAGGCCGCCTGGCTGGCCAAGTACCCGCAGGTGCATGTGCAGATCGCCGGTAACTGCGATGATCGCGGCACCGAGGAATACAACATCGCGCTGGGCGAGCGTCGTGCCAACGCGGCGCATGACTACCTGGTGGCCAAGGGTGTCGATGCATCGCGCATCACCACCATCTCCTATGGCAAGGACCGTCCGACCGCCGTTGGCGATGACGAGGCTTCCTGGGCCCAGAACCGCAACGCCATCACGGCGGTGCAGTAAGTTTCTGCCAGCACTTCCACGAAGTGTGGCGGTATGGAACCGGCCGGGCGCTTATCGCTCGGCCGGTTTTGTTTTAGGTAGACGTGCGTCGTATTGCTTGAAGGGTATGGTCCATGCGGTCTGTTATGTCGTGTTTCCTTGCGGTTCCTGGCCGGTTTTCACGCTGGGGGCGGGTTGGCATGCTGGCAGGTGGCGTCTCGCTGGCCTGTCTGGCCAGTGCGCGCGCAAGCGACAATGGCAACCTTACCCTGCAACTGCTTGACCGGGTCAACACGCTCGAAGAGCAGACGCGCGAGATGCGTGGGCAGATCGATCAGCTCACCAATCAGGTGCAGCAGCAGAATGCCGCCATGAGCAAGCAGATCGATGACATGAATTTTGCCATGCAGCAGCATGGCCATGCCGCCCCGGCGGTGCCGGCCCCGGTCACGGCGGCTGCTGGCGTGACGCCAACGGCCCCGGCCCCCACCACGGCCAAGCGCAGTCCCGATGACGTGCTCAAGGCGGGTAATGATGCGCTGTTGCAGCATGATTACGCCACGGCGCAGGCCGATGCGCAGCAGGTGCTGTCAGGCCCCAAATCTGCCAGGCAGATTGATGCACAGTATCTGCTGGCCCAGTCGCTGGCGGGGCAGAAGCAGTATCGCCAGTCCGCCCTGGCCTATTACGATACCTATAACCGTGCGCCACACGGCCAGCGCGCGCCCAGTGCCCTGCTGGGGGTTGCGGCAACACTGGTGGCGCTGAACGACAAGGCCTCCGCCTGCCAGGCGCTGGACAAGCTTGCGAGTGAATTCCCCACCCCCGCCCCGCGCATCAAGGCCGCCGAGCAGGTGTACCGCAAGCGCGCCAAATGTAGCTGATTGCCTGTAGGGCACATGCAGCCTTCCGCACCGGTCAGCCCGGCCTGTTTTGCCGCCCGCATGGCCGCGCTGGGTCCCTGGCCGGGGCAGGGCGTGCCTGTCTGCGTTGCGGTATCAGGCGGGGCAGACAGCATGGCGCTGGCCATTCTGGCACGGGGCTGGCGGCGTGACGTGGTGGGGCTGGTGGTGGACCATGGCCTGCGTGCCGAGTCGCGGCGTGAGGCCGAGCAGACGGTGGCCCGCCTGGCCCGGCTGGGCATGCCGGCCCGCCTGCTGGTGCTCGAGGGGCTGGCGCGCGGCCCCCGCATGGCCGAGCGCGCCCGGCGCATGCGCTATCAGGCCCTGTTCGCCGCCTGCCGCACCCTTGGTGCGCTTGACCTGCTGGTGGCCCACCATGCGGGCGATCAGGCGGAAACCGTGCTCATGCGCCAGCAGGCCGCAAGCGGCGATGACGGGCTGGCCGCCATGGCGGTGGCAACGGACATGGCGGATGTGCGCCTTGTCCGCCCGCTGCTGGGCATGGGCAAGGCAGCCCTTTACGCCACGGTGCGGGCAGCGGGGGTGAACTGGGTGGAAGACCCCTCCAACGCCGACCTGCGCACGGCCCGCGCCCGGGCGCGCCACACCCTGGCAGCGGATTCCTCCCTCGCAGGCACGCTTCTGGCCGAGGCCGGGCAGGCCGGGCAGGCCCGTCAGGCCCGCGACGGGCAGGATGCATGCTGGCTGGCCGCCCATGCCCGCTTTCACCCCGGTGGCTGGGTGGTGCTGCCCCCCGGTCTGGCGCCGCCACGGCTGCTGTCGGCCCTGATCCGCGCGGTCGGCGGGCGGGATTATGCCCCGGCGCGCGAGGCGGTGGCAGCCCTTGCGGCCCGGCCCCGGGCGGCAACACTGGCCGGGGTCGCCCTCATGCCATGGCGGGCGGGGCAGTGGCTCGTGGCCCGTGAGGAAGCAGCCCTTGCGCCCCCGATAGCCGCCACGGCCGGGGCCCTATGGGACCGCCGTTTCATCCTGCATGCACCCGCCCTGCCCTGCGGCCACCATGGCGCAACCGGCCCCGCCG
>NZ_JABJWC010000005.1 GCF_013155395.1 Komagataeibacter melomenusus
GCCCGTTATCGTGCAGAACCGGGAAACCCCGCTGCCAACCGACCTGTTTTTCATGACGCGCGGCTTCCAGAAACTCGGCTCGCTCATCCTGACGCTGATGCTCATGACCGGTGCCGGGTGGATCATGATGCGGGTGGTGCGCACGATCTGGCTCATGGCGCGGCGGCGCAAGGCCATCGGCACCTGCCTGAAACTGGCCGAGCGCCATCGCCCCATGCTTGCGCGCTGGTACCGGCAGGCCGAGAGTGACACCACCCCGCTGACCCACAGCCACACGCCATGGAACACGCATGTGGAACGCTTTACGCGCACCACTCTCCTGCCCGCGCTCGCGCGTGACGGGCAGAGCGCGCTGTGGCCTGCCATTCACAAGACGGTCTGCGCGCACCTCACCACGCTTGCTGCCAGCACCGCGCGCACACCCTCCGCCACCGTGCTGACACCTGGCATTTACCACCAGGAGATGAACCAGGCGGAATACGCGGCCTTCTGCTCGCAATGGATCGAAAAGGCGGGATGGGAAATCCGCCCCCCCGTGGCCACCGGCCTGGGCTCGGTCATCCATTGCAGCCGCAATGGGCTGAAAATGCTGGTGCATTGCTGGATCGACCGCAAGCCCGTGCATGATGACGTGATCTGGCAGGGCATAAAGGAAAAGACCGACAGCCGCGCGGATATCGGCGCCATCGTCTCCAACGCGCCCTACACGCAGGAAGCCCTTACGCTGGGCAAGAAACACCGCATTTTCCTGCTGCACCATGAAGACATCTACAAATTCGTCTCGGGCATTGAAGTGCCCGACGTGGCCTGAATGGCCTGTGCGCCCTGACCACCCGCGCCGCGCCTAATCGCGCGCCTGGTGAGCGGCCAGCGCGTTGAAGCACAGCGCCACGCCATCCGCCTGGGCCGGAGTGGCATCGAAAAAAGCCGTATCATCGGCCCGCTTCTGCCCGGTGATGCGGGTGGCGCAGTAATCGAACACCGCCCTGCTGTCATGCAGGCGGGCGCAGTTGAGCAGCCCGTCAAAGCTGACATAACCCGCATGCTCGCGCCGGCCCGTAACATAGGCCGCGCACTGCCTGAGCACCGGCGGCGCGATCTGGCGCGCCATGATGGCGGCGTAGGCTGATTCCTCACGCGCGGTGCAGGCCGCCTGCGTGTCATGCGCGTGATGGCGGGTGCAGTACTGCGCCACCGCCCCATGCAGGTAGCCGCTCTCGGCCGGGCTGTGCGCCCAGACCGTATCGGTGGCGCGGGTGTAATGGAAGACGGCAGCGCTCCGCCCCGCGCCAATCGTGCGGAACGGCACCACGCGCGAACTGCAGTAGAGCGTCATGTCATAATGTGCCTCGTCATCGCCCCGGGTGGCAAAATCAAGGTAAAGCGGGTTGAGCGGGGCCGCGCACAGCAGGTGCCCCGTGGGCGTGAGCGGATTCTGCCCGTATGCCACCCGGTAAAGCAGATGCCCGGCCCGACCGCCCGGATCGAGCGTGACGTCAAGCCGTTCGCCATTGCTGAAATCGATGCTGCTCTCCGACAGGCGCAGTTCGCCCATCTGCGTGGTGGTGGCCGCATCATCGGGGCGCAGCACGAAATACTGCGGCGCATCCTGCGCCAGTTCGCCACCATCGAAATGCTGGTTATCGGCATGGGCCACGACCGGGATGATGATGGCGCCGAGCACGCCCGCGATCAGGGCGACGGACCGGGCTCTCACGGGGCCAGATTCCTGTTCAGACATGGTGGGGCGGCTCCCTTTCATGATTAAATGTAGTGCATTTTGTGCTAAAGCTTTAAAATTTATGTTCATTTTTTAATCATAACGCTCTTATCAAGGCATCTTTGCTTGTCAGCCGTTAATGTGTCTGACAATGTTCGCGACAGAACAACTATTTGATGCTGCATGATATTTCTTTCTGTTTCTCCCCCACCGCACAGGATCTGCCCCTTGCAGACCGGATCTGTACGGGCCAGGCCACACCGTTCTTACCATTCAGAAAAATTGCATACTTTTTGTACATGGTTCAGGCCCGCCCTGAACCATGGCCAGCCGGAGCACCGGCGGGCGCCTTCCCTCACCCTCCCATCTGCGATGACCACGGCGGAGACAACAGCATGAGCATACCGGACCACGCGCAGGAAGACAGCACCCCCATTTTGCCAGCGGAAGATGACGAGGGCTATCACAAGGGCCTGGGCAGCCGCCAGATCCAGATGATCGCCGTGGGCGGCGCGATCGGCACGGGCCTGTTCCTTGGCGCGGGCTCACGGCTTCAGGCAGCGGGGCCTTCGCTGGCACTGGTCTACCTTGTGTGCGGCATGTTCTCGTTCCTGATCATGCGCGCGCTGGGCGAACTGGTGATGTACCGGCCCACCTGCGGCAGCTTCGTGTCCTACACGCGGGAGTTCCTGGGCGAGAAGGCGGCCTTTGTCGCGGGGTGGCTGTCGTTCATGAACTGGGCCATGACCGGCATTGTCGATATTACGGCAGTGGCGCTGTACATGCATTTCTGGGGCACGTTCGCCTTCGTGCCGCAATGGGTCTTCGCGCTCATGGCGCTGTGCGTGGTCACGACGCTGAACCTGGTGGGCGTGAAGTGGTTTGGCGAGATCGAGTTCTGGTTCTCGCTCATCAAGATCGTGGCCCTGTGCCTGTTCCTTGTCGTGGGCAGCATCATACTGGGCGTGCGCATGCCCGTGGGCGGCCACCAGACCGGCCTGCACCTGATTGCCGATAACGGCGGCCTCTTTCCGCACGGGCTGATTGCCAGCCTGCTGCTGGTGCAGGGCGTGGTGTTTGCCTATTCGGGCATAGAACTGATCGGGACCGCGGCGGGCGAGTGCGCGGATGTGCGCACTGTCCTGCCGCGCAGCATCAACAGCGTGATCTGGCGCATCGGCCTGTTCTATGTGCTGTCGGTGGTGCTGCTGGTCAACCTGCTGCCCTGGACCGCCTATCACGGGGGCACCAGCCCGTTCGTGACCTTTTTTGAAGCCCTCGGCGTGCCCGGCGTTGATACGATCATGAACATCGTGGTGCTGACAGCCGCCCTGTCGAGCCTCAACTCGGGGCTGTATTCCACCGGGCGCGTGCTGCGCGCCATGGCGCTCGGCGGCGCCGCCCCCGCGCCGCTGGCCCGCATGAACGCAAGCGCCGTGCCGGCCAACGGCATCCTGCTTACGGTTGCGGTGTATCTGGTGGGCGTGGTGCTCAATTACATCGTGCCCTCGCAGGTGTTCGAGATCGTGCTGAACATGGCTGCGATCGGCATCATCAGCACATGGGCCTTCATCCTGCTCTGCCAGATCAGGCTGCGCCAGGCGGTACGCAGCGGGCGCATGACCTCATCAGGCTTTGAAATGCCGGGGGCGCCCTTCACCTCATGGCTGACACTGGCCTATCTGGGCAGCGTGCTCGTGCTGATGCTGTTTGACTACCCCAATGGCACCTACACCATTGCCAGCATGTCGATCGTGGCCGTGCTGCTGGTGATCGGGTGGAAATACCTCAACCCCGCGCGCCCGGCCGCCCCGCATGATGGGCAGGAACCGCCGCGCATGACCGCACCGTAAAAGAAAACGGCGGGAGAACTGCCATTCTCCCGCCGCCTCACCGGTCTGTCAGCTTGAGGAGCACTGGCCTGATGTCCTGATCCCTTCCCTGCGACTGCAGTTCGTATAGCAGGCACCCGCACACTTACCCCAGAACCGATAAGACCCGGCATGCACTGCCATGCATGCAGGGACGCCCCGAGCAGGAAATGGCCGCAACCATGACTTCCCTGACACGCGCCCACGCCGCAAGGCTGGGCACCGCATCCATGCCCCGCGCCCTGACAGCGCGGGAAAAAGACACTGGTCGCCCCTTTGGAACAGCATCATACATTCCGCTATCGGAATCAATATTATTTGTTGCGATTCCATTCCTTATTGCCCTCGCGGGCCTTTCATCCGCGCAGGCGGCAGGCACCGGCAATGGCACGGCGGCAGGCTCGCAGGGCGTAAACGCGCCTTACCCGCAGTGGTATACCGGCTCGCTCGTCTCGCCCTCCGGCGCGCTGACCAAGAAGGGCGTGTTTGCGTGGGAGCCGTATTTTGCCTACAGCCAGCCTGTTGGCAACCTTGATAGCGTGGGGCGTGCGGCACCCATAAAGGACCGGGCGCACATGGTCTCGAGCTTTACGCTGTACAAATACTCCATCACCAATTCGATCAGCCTGCAGATGACGCCCACCATCAGTTACGGCTGGCGGCATGGCGGCTATGGCGGCACCACGAGTGGCGCCAAGATGGGCGACCTGCCGGTGGACGTGATGTGGCGCTACCTTGATGCCGACCCCAGGCGCTATATCCCGGCGCTCAGCCTGTTCGTGGGCGTGGCCTTCCCCGCAGGCGATTATACAAAACTGGGCCGCGCGGAAGATGGCGTGGGTACCGGCACCTATACCTTCCGCCTGGCACTGACGGAGCAGTCCACCTATACCCTGCCCGGCCACCACGAGTTGCGGCTGCGCACGTGGGGCACCTTTCGCCGCGCGCTGACGCAGGCGCATATTGCCGATATCAGCAGCTATGGCACCTCGGCGGGGTTTCGCGGGCTGGCGCATCCGGGCATGTATGGCGAGAGCGGATTCTCGCTGGAATATGGCATCAACCAGAAATGGGTCATCGCCATGGATCTGGCGCGCGACTGGGCCAATGGCGCGCGGGTGCGCGGCTATAATGCCCGGGGCAAATACCAGGACACGCTGGGGCAGGCCTCGGGTGACTGGGTGATCGCACCTGCGGTGGAATATAACTGGTCACCGCGCTTTGGCATCATCGCCGGTGTGACGGCCATCTTTGCCGGCCACAATACCGGGCAGGTCATCTCGCCGCAATTCGCCTTCAACAGCGTGTTCTAGGCTCCCGCCCCGCAAGCCCGGGCCGGGCCCGCGAAAGCCCGTCGGACCGCCATCACGGCGCATGGCAGCATGGCTGCCGTGCCTGAGGAAGCCGCCACGCGCCAGAGCCGGTTTATGGCCAGCGCGACAGGCACGCCCGCCCGTGCCCGCCACACATCGACACCTTGCATTAGCGAAACAGGTATGGCTAGCTTCGTGCATGGCACAGGGCGGATGCAGGCCAGCCTTCGCTCATGAGGCGCCATGCCTTGTCCATCCCTGTTTTTCATGGGTCAGGAGCCATACAGGGTCTGATGCAGTTTTCCTTCCGTCAACTCCAGATCATGCGGGCCCTGTATGAAACGGGCTCCATGCGCGCGGCCAGCGCGCGGCTGAATGTCTCCTTCGCCGCCATTTCCAAGGGGCTGAAGGAGATGGAACAGAAATATGGCTGCGCCCTGTACCACAAACATGACGGGCGCGTCGTGCCCACGCCGCAGGCGCGGCGCATCCTCATAACCGCCATCCGCCTGGATGACGAAATGCAGATGCTCGAACATGACCTGGCCCAGATCGGCACGGGCATGAACGAGCGTGTCACGATCGGCTATTCCACCGTGTCGCTCCAGCCGCTGCTGCGCCGGATCATTCTCGATACGAAAAAGAAGCACCCGCTGCTGACCATCAACGCCGTGCGTGACATCCGCATCCCGCTCCTGCGCCGCCTGCAGGCTGGCAGCATCGACCTGTTCTGCGGCGGCCTGACCGGGATGGACACCAAGAAATTCACGATCCATCCCCTGACCGACACACGCTACATCGTACTGGCGCACAAGACGTTCAACCTCACCCCCAAGCAGGAGAAGGACTGGCCTTTCCTGCTGCGCTGCCCGTGGCTGCTCCACACATCGGGGCTTGTCAACCGGGTCCATTTCAACAATTTCATCAGCAGTCATGGCCTGTCCATGCCGATGGACGTGCTTGAACTCGATGACAATACCTACCGCCCCGAGAACTATGACAAGAACCGCCTGATCTTCATGACCGAGGACGTGCTGGAAGAAACCTCATTCCTTGATCATTACAGGATATTACCCCTTGCATTTGCCAAGATGCAGGGCAGTTCCGGCCTGGTCTGGGCAAAGGGAGAGCACAGGCGGCCGGGCATAGAATACATCATGGAAAGCGTGCGCCAGATCATGGCCTAGAGCAATTCCACTGAACCCTGGCTCAGTGGAATTGCTCCAACTCATTGTTTATCGAGCATTTTCACCTGTTCGAATGGGTCCATTCAAACTGGATCTGCCCTGGCCCTTACCGGCTGTCATGATGCAGCAGGTGGACGGCATGGTCTATCACTGCCTGGGTGGCGGGCCGCGTGGGCTTATGCCAGGCCAGGCCGGTCGCGGCATGAAAACCCGGGAGCGGAATGGCAAGGCGCCGGAAACGCTGGTCCATGCCGAAGGCCCGGGCCGCGCCATCGGTGGTCAGCATCAGGCGGCCGAGGTCAATCTCGCCGCGCTCGAAGAACAGGCCATCGGTTTCAATGACATCAAGCGGAATGGCCTGCCCGATTTCAGACAGGTAGTTATGAAAATATACGGAATTGACCAGCCCGGGGCTTGGCAGCAGCCATGGGCGCGTGCCCAGATAACCCCAGTCATACATCTGCTCGGTGGTGATGGGGTCTTGTGGGTGGGCAAATATCACCATGTAGTCATGATAGATTTCCAGGCGTTCCAGCGCCGCGCTGGGCGGCAGGCAGCCAAGATGGCCTACGAATATATCAATCAGATGGGCGCCAAGATGCTGGAGCAATGTTTCCCTGCGGCCCCTGTAGGCCGATATCGTAACGTTTGGATAATGTTTTTTGATATCAAGCATCAGGCGTTGCAGGAACGGACGCAGGGCGGCCGTTGCGTACCCGATGGAAACCGTATCGGCCAGGACCCTGTGCGTGCGGGTGAAATCTATTTCCAGCGCCGCGAGTTCATCTTCTATCCGGCGCGCGGTTGCCAGCAGCAGGGCGCCCTTGCCCGTGGGGACAAGCCTGCCGTCATGGCTGGCCAGCAGGCTCTCGCCCGCAAGCCCCTCAAGCTCACGCAGGGACTTGGACACGGCAGAGGCTGACAGGCAGAGCCGCTGGCTCGCCCCCTCGCGGCTACCAGTTTCAACCAGCGCGATCAGTAACCTGAAATGCCTCAGGGCAATATGCCGGATCGCCGTCATGCCAGAATTTCTCTCTGCACCCGTTTCCCTACCGAGACATGATTCAATGTGAAGTTGAATTTATCAAACACTTTTTCTCTGGAATGAATTCGTAATGAAATGATTATAATCAGGCTCGGGTCGATGATTGTATTGAGGAAAGGGAGCATGAGCGCGCCCTGTCCACGGTAATCCATCCTGAATATTGAAATTGATACGTTTTTCTGAATGAACGCAAATGGACGGAGGCGATGATGTTCAGAATACCGCACAGGACCATAAACAGGCCGAAATATACAATAAGCCGGAAAGCGTGCTTACGGATTTTAATTCTGTCTTCCACGGCGTTTTATGGTCTGTGCAATAACCAGCACGCACGGGCCCAGAGCGTTACGCAGCATAAAACCCATACACCATCTTCTTCCGCCAAGCCGACGGCCACTGCCGCGAAGGCGCCCGCCGCCGACACGCCGCCCCCCGCCCCAAAGCCTGAACTCATTCATGTCAGCAAGGGCACGCCTTCTTCCAATGGCGTGACCAATACCACGCCAGGCGGCGGCCTCATGGCGCGACAGACCGTGGCGAAAAGCCAGAGCACCATTACCCGTGACTTCATTGCCAAGCAGTCACCCACCGCCAACCCCATTGCACTGGTCACCAACCTGCCGGGCGTGGTCTCATCGGGTAACGACCCGCTGGGCCAGTCCACCACCTCCATCTCCATGCGCGGCCTGAACCAGACGGAAATCGGGTTCCTTTACGAAGATATGCCGCTTGCGGATTCCATCAACTACACGCCCTACACGCAGTCGGTTGTTGATTCTGACAATATCTCCAGTGTTACGATCGACCAGGGCGCGCCTGACATTTCAGCGCCTGTCTATAACGATGTCGGCGGCCTGATGAAGATCTCGCTGCGTCACGCAGCGGACAAGATGGGCGGCCGCGCTGATTTCAGCTTTGGTTCCAAATCCCTCGAACGTGAATTCATCCGCCTCGATTCAGGCGATATCGCGCATACGGGCGTCAAGGCGTTTGCTTCCTTCTCCTCCACGAGCAACAACGAATGGCGTGGTTCGGGCCAGTTCCGCAAATACCACGTGGATGCCGAAATCCGTAAGGACTGGACGCCCGATACCAGCCTCGCCTTCATCTTTTCGTATGACAACTGGCAGCAGACCAACTACCGCCCCATGACCCTGAAGGCGTGGCAGAGTTACGGCATCAACTACAACTATGACAAGGATTATACCGTTGGCGACCAGAACTGGGCGGGGCTGAACAATTACGAACGGCGCTCCATGATGATGATGCTGCCGTTCAAGACGAAGCTTGCCAAGGGGCTGAACTTCAACTTCACGCCGGCCTATTCTAAATTCGATGAATTCTATCTGGGTGCGCAAAGCCTTTCGCCCAACGGTTCCTATTACGGCACGCAGCCAGCAGGGCAGTTGCAGGGACTGGGGGCAACCTACAATAACGGCAGTTCCACCATGGCGGAGGAAATCAACCCCGTTCCCCAGCAGAGTTTCTTCCTCAATGCGGGCCTGACCTGGAAGAAGGGCGTCAACACCCTGCAGGTGGGTTACGCTTACAACTACATCGATCTGCTTGAGCAGATCTGGTACACGGGCGTCGCCGCCAATGGCGGCATGCGCAATGTGGAGGGGAAATACCCCATCACGCTGGGCAATGGCACCCGCTACATGGAACTGGACCAGCATTTCCAGCACCAGATGAACAGCATCTACATCTCGGACACCGTCAAACTGCTCAACAACCGGCTCACGCTTAACGCGGGGCTCAAATACATCATGATCGACCGCACCATGGTCAACAACACGCCTGGCGCGATCCGTGACGCCGGTGGGTCCTACGCACAGCCGCTGCCGCAGTTCTCCGCCAGTTACATGATGACCAAGCACGACCAGATCTTCATTGACGGCACGACCGCCTATCGTGCACCGGCCTCGGTCGAGGCCTATGGCCAGTTGTTCAGCCCGGCGCATGGACAGGCGGCATCCAATTTCCAGAAAATGGCGGGTGAATATTCCATTGGCGAGGAACTGGGCTACCGCCATTACGGCCTGGTCAACGTCTCGCTCTCGCTGTTCAACTACAATATTACCAACAACCAGGTGCAGACCTATGTCACGCTGGGCAGCATGAACATTCCCGAGCCCGTGCAGAATGGTGGCAAGACCTCGCGCGGTGCGCAGATCGAGATCGGGCTGCGTCCGTGGCATCATTTCAGCCCCTATGCCTCGGCCCAGTACCTGCATGCCACGATGGATAACAATTACGTGGCGCAGGATGCCAATGGCAACCGCGTCGTGCTGCCCACCAAGGGCAAGGTCGCGGTCATGAGCCCCGAACTCGTCGCCGCCGTGGGCCTGGCCTACGACAACGGACGTTACTTCGGCAACTTCTCGTTCAATTATGTCGGCTCGCAGTATTCGACCTTCATGAATGACGAGAAAATTCCGGGCTACGAACAGGCCAACATGACGCTGGGTTACCGCCTGCACGATGTCGGTTTTGCCAAGCGCCCGCAGTTCCAGCTCAATGTCATGAACCTCGGGGCCAAGAACTACCTGTCCGGCATCCAGAGCGCCACGGCCACGTCAAAAGGCTATGGCACGGTCGCGGGCCATGCGCCGGTTTACTACGTGTCTGGTGGCGTTGCGGTCACGGCCTCCCTCTCCACAGGGTTCTGAGCAGGAGAAGGCCTGGCTCAACGCAAGTACCCGCCCATCGTGTTTTTGATAACCTTACCTGGAAGAGTATTCATGCGCCGTTATCTTCTTTTACTCAGTTGCGGTTTTGTCGCCCTGTCGGTGGGGAGCGCCCGCGCGGCGGCATGGCCGAGCGATGAAGGACGCGGAAGCTGCCGTGTCACCAAGAAAACCGATGTTCCCGCCACCATGCGCGATGGGGTGGTGCTGCGCGCTGATGTCTATACGCCCGATACGAAGGAGAAGGTTCCGGTCATCCTCATGCGCACCCAGTACGGCAAGTCGGCAGCGCAGGTCCAGCCCTCGCGCTTCCAGTCACCGGAATGGTTTGCGTCGCATTGCTACATCGTCGCCATTCAGGATATCCGCGGCCAGGGCAAGTCCGGCGGCACGTTCTATGAATACCGCAATGACCGTGACGACGGCTATGACGCCGTGGAATGGGCCGCCCGCCTGCCCGGCTCGAGCGGCAAGGTTGGCATGTATGGTTCATCCTATGTCGGTGCCACGCAGTGGCTGGCCGCCACGGCAACGCCGCCCTCGCTGGCCGCCATCGTGCCCTCCAACACCGGGTCGGACTATGGCAATGGCTGGACCTATGAGGACGGCGCCTTCCGCCTAGCCTTCATCGAACCGTGGATGATGGAGGATATCGGCTCCTCCGCCGCCGAAAACCAGGGCGACAAGAAACTGTCGCAACAGTTGTACCTGCAGGGCAAGAACCCCGCAGTGCTGATGCAGCAGCTGCCCTATTCCACGTTCACGCCCTTTACGGTCAATGGCAAGAATATCGCGCCCTATTTCTATGATGCGGTCAATCACTCCACATCCGATGATTACTGGAAGGCGTTCGACATCCGCTCACGCTACGGCAAGGTAAACGTGCCGGTACTGGCGTTTGATGGCTGGTATGATTCCTTCCTTGATGGCGCACTGGAAAATTTCAATGGCATGCAGAAGGAGGGCGGCACGCCGCTTGCGCGTGAAAACCAGCGCATCATCATCGGGCCATGGGAACATATCGGCTGGGGGCGGCCTGCGGCCGTGGTCAGCCCGCGCCTGAAGGCCATCGGCCCGGTCGCCAACAGCCCTGTCAACGAACTCATGATCCAGTGGTTCGACCATTTCCTCAAGGGGATGGATAACGGCGTGCAGACCGGCCCGCATGTCGATTACTTCACCATGGGCGAAAACCGCTGGCACAGCGCCACGTCATGGCCTGTTGCCGGCACGCAATACCAGAAATGGTACCTGGGAAGCGAGCACAGCGCGTCTTCCTCCATGGGCGATGGCGCACTGTCGCAGGAAAAAGGCGGCAAGCAGGCCAAGACCCAGACGGATACTTTCGTTTATGACCCCCACAACCCGGTTCCGAGCGTAGGCGGTCATTCCTGCTGTGCCTGGACGGCAGGCCCGCAGGGACAGTTCGACCAGTCTTCCATCGAACGACGGCCTGACATTCTGGTCTATACCAGCAAGGCTCTGGATACGCCGATGAACGTGACCGGACCGATTACCGTGGACCTGTTTGCCTCTTCCACCGCCAGGGATACGGATTTCACCGCCAAGCTGGTGGATGTGGCGCCCGATGGCACCGCAATCAACCTCAACAACGGGATTCAGGTTGCGCGTTTCCGCAATTCCCTGTCCACCCCGGAACTGATCACGCCAGGACAGGTTTACGAGTATCGCATCAAGGTCTGGCCCACCAGCAACCTGTTCCTCAAAGGGCATCGCATCCGGCTGGAAATTTCATCGAGCGACTACCCGCAATTTGCGCCCAACCCCAATACGGGCGAAAAATTCGGTGCATCCGACCGCATGGAAGTCGCAACGCAGACCATCTGGCATGACGGCAAGCATCCCTCCTCGCTCATCCTGCCGGTTATTCCTGTAACCACGGGCGACGATACCCCGCCCCAGCACTAAGACATCCTGCATGATCAGGCTGCGTGGTGTTCTCGACCCAACATCATGCAGCCTGTTTCCAGCACGACAGGCCCGATACGCTTCATGATGAATGCTGCCTTTTTTCAAAAGGCGGCATTTTTTGCACGCATGAAAAAACGGCTGAAACCGCAGTCCTGGCCGCCCTGCCCCGCATTCAGGGCCGGTCGAACAGGGCCTGAATGGCATCGGTATCCGCGCCCGTCATGAGTGCGAGCGCGAGCAGTATCCGCGCCTGCCGGGGGCGCATGTGGCCTGCCGCCAGGAGGCCGCGCTGGCACAGTTCGTGGCGCCGCACCACGCCGCCGCAATACCCGCTGCTGGCCTGCACCACCACAATGCCCGCCGCCACGGCTTCATCAAGTGCTCCATTCTCGGCAGGCGTGCACATGCCGGGCAGCATGCCTGCTGCAATGAGGCCACGCGCGCCTGCCTGCATAAAGGCGCGTATGCCCACGCCATCGGCCCCTGCATGGCTGTAGGTGATGTCAACGCGCGGGATCTCGCCGCCTGCGCCATAAGCGGGCGGCCAGCCGATATGGCGGCGATAGGCGGCGGTGCGCCCGAAGAACACCCGGTTGGCCTCGATCATGCCCAGCGGGCCGAAATCGGGCGAGCGGAAGGTTTCAAGCTGGTAAGTGGAAGCCTTGGTCACTTCCTGGGCGGCATGGATCTCGTTATTGGCCACCACCAGCACGCCGCGACCGGCTGCCTGCGGGGCCGATGCCACCAGCAGGGCGGCATACAGGTTGGCCGGGCCATCGGCGCTGATGGCGCTGGCCGGGCGCTGCGCACCCACCACCACGACCGGACACGGCACATCGAGCACCAGGTCGAGAAAGCAGGCTCCTTCCTCCAGCGATGAGGTGCCATGGGTCACGACCACGCCGCTCAGATCGGGCTGGCTGGCAACGGTCTGGTTGATGACGCTGGCCAGGTCAAACCACCGTTGCAGGGTCATCTCCACGCTGTCGCAACTGGAAAAGGGAATGCCCCGCACAGCAAAGCGCGCCCGCACGGCCTCGGGCAATGCCGCAAGCAGGTCGGCCCCGCCAAGGCTTGTGCCGATTTCGGCATAATCGACCGTATCACGCGGGTCCATCGCCTGGCGGGCAATGGTGCCGCCGGTTGATATGATGGCTATGACGGGTCGCTGCATTGCGTTCTACCTTCTGCTTCAGGCACTCTGGGCGCGATCAATCACGCGGGCAGGCCGTCTGTCAAACCCGTCAGGCAAAGTTCCGGGGCGCTGCCTTTTTGGAAAAAGGCAGTATTCCCCAAAGCTTTTTGCAAAAAGCTTTACCAAAAACTTTTATCGGTTTTTACTGATACGGCCCCGGTTCAGGCGCCCAGCCTGTCAGCAGGTTGCGGCCAATTTCAGCATTTTTCCAATCCACGGGATCATGCAGCGACAGGGTGCGGGCATCGCGCCAGTAACGGTCCAGCCCCTGTGCCGCATCCGTGCCTCGCGCCCCTGCCGCGGCCGGGGCATCACTGGCCGCACGCAGGGCCGCGCGCGTGGCAACCGAACGCGCGGCACTCGCCGCCATGGCGACCGTGGCGCGGGGCACTTCACCATGTTCGTACTGGTCAAGCAGGCGGCCTGCATGCATCACGCTGCACCAGGCGCCAGACAGATCGGCCCCGATCTCGCCGAGCAGGCGGCGCACATAGGGGTCCTGATCCGCGCTTTTTACGCCTGCGGCCCCCCATGGGCGGGCATGCTGCGGCACAAAGGCACAGACCGCCCGCAACGCGCCAAGGCCGATGCCGGTCAGGATGGCGCTGAAACCGGCCTGAAAGCGCAGCGCCACATGCTGCGGCAGGTCGGCATCCGGGGCCAGGGCATTCCAGAAATCATCGACCACGACATCCTCCAGCGTAACAGTGCCGGAATCGGTCGCGCGCTGGCCCATGCGGTTCCAGTCATGGTGAAAGCGCAGCCCCGCCGCCCCGCGCGGCACGAGGTCCATGCGCACGCCCGCGCGCACGCTCCCCCCAGCCTGCTGCGCCCGCACGGGATCAAAGGATGAGACCGCAACAAGATCCGCCCCCGATGCGCCGGTGGCATAGATCTTGCGGCCCGATATGACATGCGTGCCGCCTTCACCCGCGCGGGCCAGTGTCTGCATGAAACTGTCTGCCGTGCGCCCGTTCTCGGCCACGGCCATGCCCAGAATGGCGTGGTCATGCACGATGCGCCGTGCCAGCACGGGCCTGAGTGCGGCCGGAGCATAGACGAAAATCTCGCGCACCAGGTCATCATGCACCTTGTAGATCTGGGCAATGGCGGGGTCCGCCACAGCCAGGCGCAGCATGAATTCGAGCGAGAGTTCCTGCCCTACCCCCAGCCCGCCCCAGGCGCGTGGAACGGCAAGGGCCAGCACGCCGGTGGCCTTCAGCGCCGCCATGGCCTGATGCGGGTAGCCACCCGCGCGGTCACGCTGTGCTGCGGTGGGAGCGATGACGGTATCGATCACCGCCTGCGCCCGCAGCAGCACCCTGCCCGCTTCACCCTGCACGCGGCGGGCGGGAAACAGGTCGCCTAACAGCGGGGGCAGGCATGGGGCCTGTGCCGATGGAATGCTCATGCGCCACGATAGGAAGGATGGGGCGGCGCATCAACCATCCCCCTGATTTAGGAACTCTTTTAAAATAATAGACGTTTTTGGCTGCCCCCTTTTTTCAAAAAGGCGGCGTTCTTTCGAGGCTCCTGGCAAAAGCTTTACCGGAACCTTTTACACCCATCAGCCACCGGCCTGCCTGCGGGCGGCGGCGCGGATATCGCTCAGCGTCAAAAGCCAGATCACGAAGCCCCCCATGGCCAGGCAACTGCCCACCCAGCCCACGGACTCCCAGCCCAGCCCGGCGCTGATCGCCATGCCGCCCAGCCACGGGCCAATGGCGTTGGCCATGTTGAACGCGCTCTGGTTCATCGCCGCCGCCAGCGCCTGTGCATCCACCGCCACACTGAGCAGGCGCGACTGGATGACCGTGCCCAGGCCGCCGCCACAGCCGATCAGGAACACGATGGGCATCATGCTCCATACGGAATGCACTGCTCCGGGAAAGCCCGCGAGCGCTGCCGCATTGACCAGAAGTGTTCCGCCAATGGTGGGCATCATCTTGTGGTCAGCCGCCCACGCGCAGGTCATGGTGCCTACCGTCATGCCCACGCCAAATACCGCCAGCAGCACGGGCGTCATGTAGGCAGGCGCATGCGTGACCTCCTGCAGGATGGAGGCAAGATAGGTATAGACACAGAAGATGCCGCCAAAACCTACCACGCCAATGCCCAGCGTCAGCCACACCTGCCGGTTTTTAAGGGCGCGGATCTCGGTCATCGCGCTGGCGTTGGGGCGCGGCGGGTCGGTGGGCACAAAGCGCATGATGAGCAGCATGGTGCACAGCGCCAGCCCCGCAATCAGCACGAACGCCCAGCGCCACCCCACCAGCATGCCCAGCCCGTTGGCCATGGGCACGCCGCCAATGGTGGCGATGGTCAGGCCCAGCACCACGCGGGCCACGGCCTGCGTGCGGCGGTTTTCGGGCACGAGGGCAGAGGCGACAATCCCCGCCGTGCCAAAATAGGCCCCATGCGGCAGCCCGCTGATGAACCGGCACAAAAGCAGGCACAGGTAATTGGGGGCAAGGGCTGTCAGCCCATTGCCAATGACATAGAGCACCATCATGCCGATCAGCAGGTATTTGCGGCTGTACCTGGCGCCTAGCATGGCAATGAGCGGCGCGCCCACGCACACGCCCGCGGCATAGGCCTCGATGGCGTGCCCCGCCTGCGGCACGGTTACGTGCATGCCCGCCGAGATCATGGGCACGAGGCTCATGGCCGCGAATTCAGCCGTGCCGATGGCAAAGCCGCCAAGGGCGAGAATAAAGAAGATCAGGCCGGGACTGCCCACGTGGCGCACGGGCGCGGACGGGCCTCCACGGTCATGGATCATTGTCTGTGTCATGCCTATGCTCTGGATGATGGGCGTAAAACGCGCCGTTACACCCATGCTGACATGCCGACAAGCCCAGCTAGGCAATGTATTCCCCCCCCGCGTTGAAACCATGCGCGCAAAAGGGGCGGTAAACGCCTGATACGGTGTTTTGCGAAGATTTTTTTCCAAAACGCTTCGCCACAAGCGTGCTGGATACCGGTTCCGCGCCGGTGGCCCTTTCATGGGTGGGGCGGCGAAACACCGGGCACAAAAAAAGACGCCGCAGCGCCTGTGATGGTCATTCTCTTTTGCCTGCTGGCCGCCGGCCATTCCCACACGAAGGTGGGAATTCCGGCTGCAGGGGTATCAGGACAGAAACCCCAGGGCTCAGGCAGCGCGATCGGACACGATGGTGGCGATCATCAGGGCAGCGATCATGGGCAGGAAAGCAACCATGGTCAGGGAGGACATGGCGTCAACGGAGTGGGCAATCATGGTGCTGATATTTTCGATAAACATGTTTTCAGTTCCTTTGGTGTCGTGTTGGTGAGACGGAAGGAACACCAGAACCGAAATACTATCAATAAAAATTCTGGAACAGTTTGTGGTAACCAGCAGACCATTACAGTATCGGCACATTATTATTGTTCAATAAATACGCATGACCCCCGGGCTGCCCGGATCTTCTTTTCAATGGTCGGGAAGACAGTGCCGCGCAAAGCAGCATAATGGTCCTGCACCCCGCCAGAGGGAGGCAAGGACAGATTAAAATCTGTGCAAATGCACAAATTTTAATCTTCAATTATCACGATTTCGTGAACTATCTGGCTATCTAACAGGCCCGTTTTCGGGCCATGCCAGCCTCTTTCCGGCCACTTCAGGTGCAGGCCAAAAAAAACTGTCTTATTTTCAATAGCCTGCGCTGAAGCACCCGTCCAGCATAAAAACAGGTCATTTTACCCCGAAGGCAAAAAAGTGACCTGCCTGTGTGCAGCCACCCCGATCAGGTCTGGTCGGGCAGATCGATTCCATAATCATAGCGCCGCACCGCCGCCCCCATTTTGGCCATGCCTGCCGGGGCATCCATGGGGGTGAACAGCACCTCGATAAAGTTCACGCCCTTATGGGCCGCCGCCTGATCCAGCGCGGTTTCGAGTTCATCCATGCTGGCCACCCTGAACGCACGCGGCGCCCTGTCCGGCCCAAAGGCACGGGGCAGGTCGGCATAACGCCAGTTGGCAATGTCGTTATAGGCCGATTGCGGGCCAAGGATCATGCGCTCGATGGTGTAGCCACCATTATTGATGAGGAAGATGGTAATGTTGGCCTCATGGCGCAGCAGGGTGGAGAGTTCCTGCACGGTCATCTGAAAGGAGCCATCGCCGATAAACAGCACATGCCGCCGTTCGGGGCGGGCAAGGCATGCGCCAAGGCTTGCGGGCAGCGAATACCCGATCGCAGCCCATACCGGCTGCACCAGCAGGCTGCACCCCGCGGGCAGGCGCGCATGCAGCATGGCTGCCATGGAGGAGCCGTTATCGGCCACCACCACATCACCCGGTTGCAGGAAGGATTCGACCCGCTGCCAGAACGGGGCCTGCGCCCAGCCCGCCCCCGCTGGCGGGGTTGGCACGGGCGCGGTCGATGCGGCACTACTCCGTTCGGGCCGGGTCATGCGCACGCTGGCCAGGCGCTGGTACACGCTATCAAGCAGATCGGCAGCGGTAATGCCCTGAATGTTCTCGCCATTGCAGGTCATGCTGAAGGGCTGCACGTCGATCATGGCGCCCGGCGCGATCTGCTGCGAGAAATAGCCCGACGTGGAATCAACAAACCGGACCCCCAGCGCAATCACGCAATCAGCGGCCTGCACGTAATCCGCAACAGCCGGGGCGGAAGCCGCCCCCCCATATTGCCCGAGCCATTCAGGCCCGGATTCAGGCAGCAGCGTGCGCGCGGTGGACAGGGCGGCATAGGGAATGCCGAAGGTGGTGCACAGCGCCTGCACGCGTTCGTGCAGGCCGTACTGGCGCACCATGGCATCAACCAGCACCACGGGCCTGCGGGCCTGGCTGATGCGCTGGACCACCTGCTCCGCCGCGCGGGCCAGCAGGCCGGGGTCGGATACCGCGGCGACCATGGGCGGCGGCGGCACGTCAACCGCCACATAGCAGATATCGGAGGGGAACTGGATATAGACCGGGCGGCGCAGCGCCTGCACCGCCTGCAGCACGCGGTCGGTCTCGGCCACGGCGGTTGCGGGGTTGAGCCGCGCGCAGGCCACCGTGAACTGCCGGTAGCAGTTCAGCACGTTGTCATAATTGCCATCGGCAAGGGTGTGGTGCACCAGCGCGCGCGACTGGATGGCGTGCCACGGCGGCATGCCCGAAATCACGACCAGCGGTACGCCCTCCGCACTCGCCCCCGCCACGGCGGAAAGGCATGACAGGTCACCCACCCCGTAGGTGACCAGCACCGCCCCGATGCCCGCCAGCCGCGCATCGCCATCGGCCGCATAGGCTGCATTGAGTTCATTGCAGGTGCCGATGAACGCAATGCCCGGCGTGCGCTCGATGAGTTCGAGGAATTCAAGATTGTAATCACCGGGGACGCCATAAATACGCGAAACACCAAGATGCCGGAGCCGGTCCAGCAGCATACTACCGATTGATCCGCGCATGCCGTCTTTCCCCTATCTGTTGCCACCTGCGCCGAAATTGGCGCAGACGGAGTCAATAGATATCAAAATCATTGTTTCCGGTGGATGAAAAGGCCATACGGCGTTCCGTCATGTTCAGGATCCATGATGACATGTCCGATCGCGTGCGCGGGAACGGCAGGCGATGCACCATCGAGCGCATGCTGTAGAATTTGCGGTACATGCCCTGGATGCGCTGCTCCATCTGCCCCGGCGTGCAGTTCTTGGGCCAGATATGGCAGACCTGGCCGGGCCAGCGGTCGATATCCTCGGGGTCGATGATGCGGCCCGCCTTCTTCATCCGCTCGAACAGGGCCGTGCCCTTGGTGGGGGTCAGGATATTGAAGTAGGCGGCTGGCACCTTGTGCGCCTCGAGGAAGGAGAGGGTCGCCTCGTACACATCGGGGTGCTCGTCATCATAGCCGAAGATGAAGTTGAGCGAGTAGCTGATGTCGCGCCTGCGCAGGTTGTCGAACATCTCGCCATAGCGGCTGGCCTTGTTCCAGCCTTTCTTCATGCCCTGGAGCATCTCCTCGTCAATGCTCTCGATGCCGATATTGACGTGCATGACCCCGCTGCGCTGGGCCAGGTCGAGAAAGTTCGTATCAAGGCACAGGTTGGACGACCACAGCGTGGACCAGCGGATCCTGAGCGGCACCAGCCCTTCCATCAGTTCCATGGCGCGGCTTTTCTTGCCGCCGAAATTGCTCTCGCCAAAGAAGAAGTGGCTGCCCTTGTCCTTGATGCGCTCGAGTTCGGCCACCATCTGGTCCACCGGCCGCCAGCGGAAGCGCCCGCCAAGATAGAACCGCTCCGAGCAGAAATCGCACACGAACGGGCACCCGCGCGAGGACTGCACGGCAAATGTGCGGAAGGGGCCGAACTTCTTCAGGTCCAGCAGGTCGTAGCGGGGCGGCGGCAGGTCATTGAGTTCCTTGAGCGGGGTGGCGCGGTAGATCTTTTGCAGCCGGTCGGCCGCCGCGTCCTCGAGCATGGTGCGCCAGATGGGCTCGGCCTCGCCCACGCCCACCGCATCGCAATGTTCGGCCGCCTCCTCGGCATAGAAGAACACGTGCGGCCCCCCCATGATGACCTTGACCCCACGCCTGCGGAACTCGGCTGCGATGTCGTATGCACGGGGGGAATGCAGCGTCCAGGCGCTGAGTGCCACCACATCGACCGGCACCTCGAAATTGATGTCCTCCAGTTGCTCGTCCAGCAGGGTGACGGTCCATTCACGCGGCGTGAGGGCTGCAAGGTAAGGCAGCGCCAGCGGCACCATCTGCCGCCGCTTGGTCTTGAAAATGGTCCGGTCGGTCTTGGAACGGTAATGCGATGGCTGGATGATCAGCAGCTTGAGATCTGCCTTGGACATGCTTCAACTCCATGGCCCGGGATGTGAAGGAAATATGCTGGATAAATAACTGTCAGGCATATCGTACGATTTTTGTCCGCCATGTCCACCACGCGCAATAAACACGATTGCATTCACACGCAACCATATAGAGCATACATATTTCATATATCAAAAATTTGCATGATTATTTACTGAACAGATTATTTATTACTTATTTATTATTTGAATTGTTTTACTTACTGCAAATCGCAAGGACTTAACTTAAATCTGGCCACATATCAGGTTTAAGCCTGCTGCATGCCTGTGGCCCCTGCATGCAACAAAGGCCCGCTCCCTGTGGAGCGGGCCTTGCAATGTCACTCGATTTCAGGATGCGCGTTGATCCACACATCCTCGTAATCTTCGGTAATCAGGAAGCGCCAGCCGGGTGCCAGGCCCAGATAGGGGATGACCAGCGCGCACCAGTTACCGATATGGCTGGTATGGAGCGGCACGAAAAAATCGACGTCGTCCGATGTTTCCTCGCCTGCCCATATGTACCAGCCGCTCGTGCCATTTTCAGGTTCAAGGCGCACGCCATTTATGGGCCGCAGGGCTGTCCTGACATTGCGGGCAATGCCCAGCTTCAGGTGCCAGCCACAATCCAGATAGGGCGCCTTGAACCGCGCGCATGTTTCGGCCTGGATGGCCTCATAGGGGTGATCTGCCATGGCTGTTACCTTCAACCGATTTCACGCACGGCGCCATAGATGTGGTACAGCGAACTCGCGGGCATGTAGCCATCAAGCGGCGTACCATCCGCCCCCAGCCGGTCAAACCAGCCGCCGCGCAACCGGGGCGGCACATAGGCGCGCGCAAAACGGGTGCAGGCTGGCGCCAGCAGTTTTTGCGCCACCCCATCGCCCCCTGCCGCGCGGCGGGCAAGCTGGCGGATGAATTCGGTCTGCTGCCAGATGCGTGTCGTGGCCTCGAGCGGCGCGCCGTGGTCGGTCACCGCATCGCACACGGCCAGCGTGTCGGGGCAGACGCCGTGGCGCATGCCAAATGCATGCAGCTGCGCCGAGGCCTGCATGAAGGACGAAGCAGCTCCCTCCCCCGCAAGGCGGGCATATTCCGCCAGCAGCCAGGCCCATTCAAACACATGGCCCGGCTCGGTCCTGTTCTGGCCCAAAGGCGCGCCTGGCTGCCATAGCGGCGTGAACAGTTCACCCACAGCACCACCAGGCAGCATGAAATGCCGCATGCCCAGCATGGCAAGGGCACGGGCGTGACCGAGATACATTTCCCCACCCCCCACCTCGGCCAGCGCGAGGAAGGCTTCAAGCAGGTGCATGTGCGGGTTCTGACGGCGAAAACCATCCTGCCCCGGCACGGTATCAAGATAGCCGCCGGGCTGCGATGTGCCGAACAGGGTGGTGATTTCATCCACCGTCTGCCGTGCCGTCTCCAGCCATGTCCGCTCGCCCGAGAGCCGATAGGACCATGCGCAGGCATAAAGAATGAACGCATGGGCATAAAGATCGCGCCGCGTATCCGCCGGGGTGCCATCGGGGGCCAGCGAAAAGACCCAGCCCGGCGCGCCATCCGCCCGCCAGTAACGCTGGCGCACCTGCGCCATGCAGGCCAGCGCCGTGGCCCCGGCAGCGCTATGGCCATCATCGGCGGCCCGCACATAGGTCGCGATCTGGCGGGCCTGCACCATGAGCCGCAGGGCGGGCGGGTTGCACGGCACGCCGTCAAAGCCCAGCCGCTCATGAAACAGCCGCCGCGCGGGGTCGAAGCCCGCATCGATCCATAGCGGCAGGGCGGCCTGCTCGAGCCACCCCTGCAACCCACCGCAAGGCTGCGCGCCCACGGGCCGCTCACCCATTGGCCTGCCCCGCGGCGCGCCGGACCAGCGATGTGGTCGAACGGCCATCAATCAGGTCAATCAGGGCCACGCGGCCACCATAACCGCGCACGAAGGATGCGCCCACCACTTGGTCTTCCGTATAGTCGGCCCCCTTGACCAGCACGTCAGGCCGCAGGGTTCTGATGGCCTCGATGGGCGTTTCCTCATCAAACAGCACCACCAGATCCACATCGCGCAGGGCGCCAAGCACGGTGGCCCGCGCCTGCTCATCCTGCACCGGGCGCGATGGCCCCTTGAGGGCTGCCACCGAGCGATCGGTATTGAGTGCGACCACCAGCCTGTCGCCCTGCCGGGCCGCCCCGCGCAGCAACGCGATATGGCCGGGATGCAGCAGGTCGAAACAGCCATTGGTGAACACGATGCGCGCGCCGTGGCGCCGCCAGTCCGCCACGATGCGCGCGGCCTCGTTCAGGCTGACAAGGTTGCCGTGGCCGGTGGTTTCCCCGTTCAGGGCCTGTTGCAGTTCGTGGCGCGAGACGGTAGCGGTGCCATGCTTGCTGACCGAGATCGCCGCCGCCGTGGTGGCGATGACCACCGCCGTCTCGAGCGGCAGCCCCGCCGAGAGCATGGTGGCGATGGTGGCCACCACCGTATCGCCCGCGCCGCACACATCAAACACTTCCGAGCGCCGGGCCGCGACATGCCGCACACTGCCCGCCTGCCGCCACAGCGACATGCCCTGCTCGGAGCGCGTGACCAGCACATCACCACCAAACTGGCTGCCAGCCGCGCGGGCCGCCACCTCCACCTGCGCATCCGTGCCGGTGGGCAGGCCGGTGGCGCGGCTGATCTCGGCACGGTTGGGCGTAATCAGCCCGGCCCCGGCGTAAATGCCGAATGTCGCGCGCTTGGGGTCCACGATCACGGGCACGCTGGCCGCCGCCGCCCGCGCCATGATGCCCCGGATCACCTCATCGGACAGCACGCCCTTGGCGTAATCCGAGCACACCAGCACGCGCGCGCCCGGCAGGGCCGCATCAACGGCGGCGAGCAGGCGCGCATTGGTCTCGGCGCAGAAGGGGGTGAGAATTTCCTCGTCAATGCGGATGATCTGCTGCTGCCCGCCAAGGATGCGGGTCTTGGTAATGGTGGTCCAGGCGGGGTCCACCACCCATCCGGTCGTGTCGATGCCGGGCCACGGCGCCAGTTTTTCACGCAGGGTGCTAGCCGCGCCATCCACGCCCACCACCCCGATCAGGCTGACCGGAGCGCCCAGCGCTGCCGCGTTGGCCGCCACATTGGCGGCACCGCCGGGTGTTGCATGCTCGCGCGCATGCAGCAGCACGGGCACCGGGGCCTCGGGCGAGATCCGGTTGACCGAGCCGGTAATGTAACGATCCAGCAGAAGATCACCCACGACAACAATCCGGCCGGGTGTGAGTGTATCAATCATCCATGATCCATCAGGACAGAAAAAAGGCAGGCGCACGCGCTACCGCAGCAATAGGATATGGCGGCGTATCTGTCACGTCGCCCGGACTGGATGCTGCCTGCCGTGGGCGGATTTCGGAAAGAACAAAAGTTTCCGGGTACCGCCTTTTTTCGAAAAGGCGGCGTTCTTTGAAGCTTCTTGAAAAAAGCTTCACCAACAATTTTCTTATGATTGCTGGATGTTTTCCAAGCTGACTTTTCAAACCCTCTCTCAAACGGCAGGCAGGATGCTGCTGGTGCCGTCATGCTCGAGCATGTCGATGATGGCCGCCGCCGTTTCCTCCACCGAGCGGTGGGTAACGTTGATGACCGGCCATTTGTGCCGCGCGCACAGCCGCCGCGCCCAGTGCAGTTCCTCCTGCACGTTGACCGGGTCGATATAGGGCTTGACCGATGTTTCAGACATGCCGGGCGCGGCCATGGAACGGCCCGGCAGCATCATGCCCACGCGCGAGCGGCGGATTTCGAGCAGGGTATGCGCATCGATGGTCAGGCCAACCACAAGGCCGGGAAAATGTTCCAGCCCCGCAGGCAGCGGCGCGTGCGGCACCAGCGGAATATTGGCAGCCCTGATGCCCCGGTTGGCCAGGTAGAAGCAGGTAGGTGTCTTGGACGTGCGCGACACGCCAACAAGCACCACCTCGGCCCGGGTCAGGTCGGTTGTCTTCTGTCCGTCATCATGCGCAATGACGTACTGCATGGCATCGATGCGGCGGCGGTAGCTGTCATCCATCACGTACTGGCCACCGGGGTGGCGCTCGGCGGGGATGCCGGTCTGCTGTTCAAGGAAATGGATCGTGCCATCAAGGATATTCTTGACCTGCACCCCAAGGCGCGCGCACCCCACCCGCAGCATGGTCTGCAATTCGGGTGACGTGAGCGAGGACAGGACCGGCCCCGGTTCATGACTGATCCCCGCCAGCACGCGGCCCACCTGCACGCGCGTGCGCACGAGGTTCCAGTTCCGGATGGAAAACTCGGCATCCTGAAACTGGGCCCCGCAGGCGCGCATGACCGCCTCGAGCGCCTGCCCCGTCGCCTCGGATACAAGATGCAGGATAATCGGCTGTTCGCTCATTGTCCTGCCTGACAGGCACGCCGCCGCCCGAAGGCAGGCGACGCGCCGTTTTTTGCAGTTTTTACAGGCCCCTGACGGGCATCAGGCGGGGCTGCCAACCCTGTTGCGGGTGGCAAGGGCCGCCTGTGCCGCGGCAAGACGCGCCACCGGCACGCGGAAGGGCGAACACGAGACGTAATCCAGCCCGACTTCATCAAAGAAAGCGATGGAATCCGGGTCGCCGCCATGCTCGCCGCAGATGCCCAGCTTGAGGTCAGGGCTGGTCTGCCGCCCGCGCTCCACGCCAAGGCGCACGAGCGCGCCCACGCCATCACGGTCGATGGACACGAACGGGTCGCGCGGCAGCAGGCCATTATCGACGTAGTAAGGCAGGAACGAACCCGCATCATCACGCGACAGGCCAAAGGTGGTCTGGGTCAGGTCATTGGTGCCGAACGAGAAGAAATCGGCATATTCCGCAATCCTGTCCGCCTGGATGGCGGCACGCGGCAGTTCGATCATGGTGCCGATAAAGTAGTTGATGTTGGTACCCTCTTCCTTCAGCACACGGGCGATCTCGTCTTCCGCGGCGCGGCGGGTGGTGGCGAGTTCGGCCTGCGTTGCCACCAGCGGGATCATGATCTCGGGGCGGATGGGCTTGCCGAGTTCCTTCTCCACGATCACGGCGGCCTGGATCAGCGCGCGCACCTGCATGGCGTAGATTTCCGGGCTGGTCAGGCCAAGGCGGCAGCCACGGTGGCCCAGCATCGGGTTGGTCTCGGCCAGGGCCGCGCAGCGGTTACGGACCTCTTCCACGCTCTTGCCCAGCGCCTGCGCCACTTCGGCCATCTCGGCTTCCTCATGCGGCAGGAACTCGTGCAGCGGCGGGTCGAGCAGGCGCACGGTCACCGGCAGCCCGGCCATGATGCGGAACAGGCTGGCGAAGTCATCGCGCTGGAACGGCAACAGCCCGGCAATGGCCTTCTGGCGCACCAGTTCATCATCGGCAATGATCATCTGGCGCACGAGGCCAATGCGGTCAGGACCGAAGAACATGTGCTCCGTGCGGGCAAGGCCGATCCCCTCCGCGCCGAAGCGCCGGGCGGTTGCAGCATCATCGGGCGTTTCGGCATTGGCGCGCACGCCAAGGCGGCGCACGCTGTCGGCCCAGCCCATGAGCGTGTTGAAATCATCGGACAGGGTGGGGGCTATGGTGGGCACGCGCCCCAGATAGACAGCCCCCGTGCCGCCATCGAGCGTGATCCACTCGCCCTGGGCGATGGTGTGCGCGCCCACGGTCATGGTGCCCGCGGCGTAATCGACATGGATGCTGCCAGCCCCCGCCACGCAGACGCGGCCCATGCCACGCGCCACCACGGCGGCGTGCGAGGTCATGCCGCCACGGGTGGTGAGCACGCCACGGGCGGCGTGCATGCCGTGCACGTCCTCCGGCGAGGTCTCGATGCGGACCAGGATCACATCCTCGCCCTTTGCGGCCCGCGCCTCGCATTCCTCGGCCGAGAACACGACCGCACCCGCCGCAGCGCCGGGCGATGCGGGCAGGCCGCGCGTAAGCTGCACGCGCTCGGCCTTGGGGTCGAGCGTGGGGTGGAGAAGCTGGTCGAGCGAGGCGGCCGGCACGCGGCGGATCGCGTCTTCCTGCGTGATCAGGCCTTCGCGCGCCATGTCGATGGCGATCTTGAGGGCTGCGGCGGCGGTGCGCTTGCCGCTACGGGTCTGGAGAATATAGAGGACATTGCGCTGGACGGTGAATTCGATGTCCTGCATGTCCTTGTAATGGGTCTCGAGGATGGACCGTACGCGCAGCAGTTCGGCGTATGCCTGCGGCAGGGTGGTTTCCATCGGGTGCTGGCCGGCCTCGGCGCGCGCGCATGCCATGGGCTGCGGGGTGCGGATGCCCGCCACCACGTCCTCGCCCTGCGCGTTGATGAGGTACTCGCCGTAGAAGATGTTCTCGCCCGTGGAGGGATCGCGCGTGAAGCAGACGCCGGTGGCACAGTCATCACCCATGTTGCCGAACACCATGGACTGCACGTTGACCGCCGTGCCCCAGGAGGCCGGGATCTCGTGCAGCTTGCGGTAGGTATTGGCGCGCGGGTTCATCCACGAGCCGAACACCGCCCCGATCGCACCCCAGAGCTGGTCCTGCGGGTCTGTGGGGAATTCGGTGCCGGCATGGGTGCTGATGAGGTGGCGGTAATCGGCCACGATGGCGCGCCACTGGTCGGCCGTGATGGCGGTGTCGTCTTCCACCTTGCCCGCGCGCTTGAACTGCTCGAGCACGTCCTCGAAGTGATGGTGGGGCACGCCCATCACCACCGAGCCGTACATCTGGATGAAGCGGCGGTAGCTGTCCCATGCGAAACGGGCATCACCGGAGGAGCGGGCAAGACCTTCCACCGTCTCGTCATTGAGGCCGAGGTTGAGCACGGTATCCATCATGCCCGGCATGGACACGCGGGCACCCGAGCGCACCGAGACCAGCAGCGGGGCCTGGGCATCGCCAAAGCGCAGGCCCATGGATTTTTCAACCCGCGCCAGCGCATCGGCCACCTGGGCGCGCAGGTCATCGGGATATTTCCGGCCATTTTCATAAAAGGCCGAACAGACTTCCGTTGTAATGGTGAAGCCAGGCGGCACGGGCAGGCCATTCGCTGCCATTTCCGCCAGGTTGGCGCCCTTGCCGCCCAGAAGGTTGCGCATCTCCGCGCGCCCTTCGTTCAGGCCATCTCCGAAGCTGTAAACCCATTTGGTCATGTCTGTTCGTTCCTACGCGCGTCCGCCTGTCAAGGGAAACACCTGCTCCGGCACAGGGTAAAAACAGACGACCGTGCTTTTAATATTGTTTGTTGTTGGCAGGTCCGGGCCATGAATTTAACCGGCGCGGGCAATGCCGGGCAATCACTATTTTCACCCACCCCGGCGTGCCGGGCCGTGCCGCTGCGGGCGGGTGCGACAGACGGCCACCCCGTAAATTAAAATAATACCATTTAATAACAACATGTTACTTTGAAAATTGTGCTGGTGACGGCCATACGGCCAGCAGACGAGATGCCAATTATATTATTTTTAATAATTTTAGTTATTTTTTTTATGAATATATTTTCCCCATCCCGCGAAGCGCCTGTTTTTGCTGCATTGCGTTGTGCATCGCAGCAAAAACATTGCGCACTGCACAATAAAAAAATGTAATTACAAAATAAACCGATCACTTCTTTAAAAAATACTTTCAAAACACTTTCAATTATGTTGACACACTCTACCGCCTTCCCGAAAAATCGCTGACGGCCACACAAAAACAAGAAGTTCGGTCAACATGAAAAAAGCCATATTCCTCCTGCTGCCCTTTGCGGGGCTGCTCTGGGTGCCGCTGTATAACCGGCACGATCCGGTGCTGCTCGGCTTCCCGTTCTTTTACTGGTACCAGCTTGCCTGGGTGCCCGTAACCTCCGTCCTGATCTGGATGGCATGGAAGGCGGATAAACAGTCATGAGCACCTCCCTGCCTGATAACGCCGCCATCGGCGTGTTTGTCCTGTGTTTTTTCGCGACCATCGTGCTTGGCAGCACGGTGCGGTTCTGGCGCCCGCTGCTCAACCGCCGCAAGGCCGCCACCCACCATAGCCAGGGTGAGGAATGGGGGCTGGGCGGGCGTGAATTCGGCGCCTGGGTCACATGGTTCCTGGTGGGGGGCGACTTCTATACCGCCTACACGGTCATCGCGGTGCCGGCACTCGTCTATTCCACCGGGGGCTTCGGCTTTTTCGCGCTGCCCTACACCATCATCGTCTATCCGTTCATCTTTGCCGTCATGCCAAGGCTGTGGACCATCGCGCGCGATGGCGGCCATGCCACGGCGGCCGACATCGTGCGTGCGCGCTTTGGCAGCCGCACGCTGGAACTGGCAGTGGCCATAAGCGGGCTGGTGGCGGTGCTGCCCTATATCGCGCTGCAGCTGATCGGCATCCGCACGGTTGTCGAGGCGCTGGGCTATACCGGCATGCTGCCGCTTTTGTTCGCGTTCGTGTCGCTGGCCGCCTATACGTGGCTGGGCGGGCTGCATGCGCCTGCGCTTACCGCGTTCATCAAGGATGTGATGATCTATATCGCCGTGCTGGCGGCGGTCATCATCGTGCCGATCCACCTTGGCGGCTATGGCGCCATGTTCCATGCGGCGACAGAACACCTGCCCGCCATTCCCGGCGGCCACATCGTAAGCCAGGACCAGACGGTGCCCTATGCCACGCTTGCGCTCTCCTCGGCCTTTGCCGCCTTCCTGTATCCGCATACGCTGACGGGCATCCTGGCGGCGAAATCCGCCGATACCATCCGGCAGAATGCCGTGTTCCTGCCCATCTACACCATCGTGCTCGGGCTGATCGCGCTGCTGGGACTGATGGCGCATGCGGCGGGAATCGTGACCACCTCGTCCTCGCAGGTGGTGCCGCAACTGTTCCTGACCATCTTCCCCTCCTGGTTCGCAGGCTTCTGCTTTGCCGCCATCGCGGTGGGTGCGCTGGTACCGGCCTCGGTCATGGCGATCGGCGCGGCCAACCTGATCATGCACAACATCCTGCCGCGCCATAGCGAATCGGTTACCGGATCGCGCCTGGCCGGGCTGGGGGTGAAAGTGGGCGCGCTGGGCTGTGTCGTGTTCCTCAACGCCAAGTTCGCCATCGACCTGCAACTGCTGGGCGGCGTCATCATCCTCCAGACCTTCCCCGCCCTGATCATGGGGCTGCTGCCGCTGCGCCTTTCGGCGCCCGCGCTGATTGGCGGCTGGGCCAGTGGCTCGCTGTTCGGGCTGGGACTGTGCTGGCTGGATGGACTCAAGCCCGTGCACCCCATTGCGTTTGGCGGCTTTTCGGCTTCCGTTTCAACGGGACTGCTGGCGCTGGGCGTCAATATCATGGTGACGATGGTGCTCGGCAGCGTGATCCGGCTGGCGCTGGGGGCATCGCCTTCCACCCTCCAGCCCCGCCAGGGCATGCGGCGACAGGGCTGACAGGCTTGCCATACGCATAGCCGCACCCCTGCGCCTCATGGATGGAAAGCGTTTTGGGGTGCCGCTTTTTTTAAAGAAAACCTGCTGATGGAACACAACGGCACGCCCTCAAAGCGTGCCGTTTTTTATGCCTTCAGTAATGCCGCATCCCGCGCCCTGCACGCGATGGACAGGGGCAAGGAGGCATATCCACGCCCCGACAGGGCCGGAACCCTGTGTCAGGCCGTCTGCATATCGGAATGCACATGCGGCCCTTCGGGCAGGACCATGCGCCCCTGGCGGGCAAGCTGGCGCAGGATGCACACCACACCGGGCACGCAGTTGCCGCACTGGGCCCGGCACCCCTTGGATTCATAGACTTCCTTGGGCCTGACCGCGCCATTGCGGGCTGCGGTTTCCACGTCCGTGTCAGTCAGCATATTGCAGGAGCAGACAAACATTTATCCATCCCATTCATGATGTGGGAGCACCATAATCACGAATGAGAACAAATCGCAATAGAGCAAGCCATTAAAAAATAGTGTGCCCCTGCATGGCAGCTACGCCATCATGTCTGGTTTATTTATGTCATGAGTGATAACATAATTTTCTTGACAGGCATGCTTCCCGCCCAGCCGCACAAAAAAGCCCCCCACGCCAGCGCTACGCAAGCAAACCCACTACAGGAGCCTCTCCCCACGCCCACTCCGCGCGGACGTTACCCTTTGCTCAATACATATTTGTATAATTCATGCGTCGCCATCTGCCTGACCTGCATGAATGTAACATTCTCATGCTCAAACAGTGTCGATTTTCCATCATTCCGAATGTCGGACAGGTTATCCCATTCAGACTCACACCCATCACATATAAAACAGAAAGAACCCGTATTATTATCGCGCGCAACAAGCACATGACCCTGACTGCATAGGGACAAGACACACATACGATGGCATAATGAATATGTTCCTTCACTGCACACCCGCCAGCAAGGGCAACGTATATTTGCCATTTATTTGGGGAATACCATATTGCCGCCCCCTGCACGCACCCGGATGACGGCAGGCACAAAATACCATACCCCTACAGCCCTTCTCATGACGCAAGGGTTCATACGCATGAAGCAATATTCCGCGCAGGACACGCGCGCCCTCCTCCCCTTCCCCGCCCTGATCGACGCCCTGGCACAGGCGGCGCTTGATACCGCTGCGGGACAGATCCTGTGCCCCGAGCGCACCACCATCCGCACCCGCGACCAGCGCGGCGCGCTCATGAGCATGCCCTGCGTGGGGGATGACATCATGGTTACCAAACTGCTCACACTGTTTGCCGGCAATCCGGCCCACGGCCTGCCCAGCATACAGGGGCAGGTCATCTGCGCCGAGGCGCAGGCCGGGCGCTTCCTGTTCACGCTTGATGGCCCCACCGTTACCATGCGCCGCACTGCGGCCATCAGCCTGCTCGGCATCCGCACATTCGCGCATGCCCCCGTGCGGCGCGTGCTCATGATCGGCACCGGCACGCAGGCCGTTGCGCATCTGCAGGCCCTTGCGGCCGTCTATCCCGGCATCACCGTTGTCATCCGCGGGCGCACGGCCGAACGGGCGCGCGCCTTCTGTGCGGCACACGCCATGCCCGGCCTGAGCATGCGCCCCGAGCAGGCGCATGAGGACCCCTGTGACGTGGTGCTGACACTCACGGCCAGCACAACAGCCATCTATGATGCCCCTGCCCGCGCCTCCTGCCTGGTCATAGGTGTCGGCGCGTACCGGACCGACATGGTGGAAATCGGCCCCACCACCATTGCGGGCAGCGCCCTTTATGTTGATGACCCCATTGGCGCCCCGAGCGAAGCGGGCGACCTGTATCAGGCAGGGGTGGACTGGCAGAACGTTCATCCCCTCGCGCGGGCGCTGCAGGGCAGGCTTCCCGCGCCGGACCAGCCTGTCTTTTTCAAATCCGTCGGGTGTGCCGCATGGGATCTGGCTGCGTGCCGGGTTGCCCGCCAGCAAGGAGGCTGACCCCCATACCGGCACCGGCCGCACGCTCAGGGCCGGTGCCGACTCTCCTGCTCCTGCCACCACAACGCCGATTCCAGCGCTACCAACCCGTCGGGAACGGCGCGGACGCGACATCGGCAGCCAGCGCCATCGCTTCTGTCCACGGTTCATACACAAAATGTACAGTACATGCATACGCATGACATGCGATACATATACAACAAATCGTATCTTTTATATCACGCTTTTCCGAGGCTTTTATAAATTCGTAACGCGTTGATTTATTGTTATTATCATGAAGAACCAAATGACTTGCCACCCGCCGTCAAGAGCGAAAATGCATCGAAAACGCAAGAAGAGCGGAAAATCGTTATAATTATGAAAAGAAAAGATATTTCCCAATCATGCCGCGGGATTTTCACGCCGCCCTTAGTTTTGTTTTGCACAAAGTTAACTTAAGGTGATGTCTAACATTGTGTTGCACCAGCGCAACACATCTTCCCCTTGATGATCGGGCGGCATTTTTCCCTCTCGTCAATTATTACGCGCCTCTAATAATAACATCACGAGCTATGAATTGCGGGGGACTCAATGAACAGACGCGCTTCTCTTTTGATTACGACTATCTGCTCCTTTGTTTCCTGTGGAGCGATGGCCGCTACACAATCTGGTAGCGCGACAACAGCGGATCAGAAGGGAAGCACCGTGCGGGCACACCACACGGCAACCGCCCAGGCGCACGGCAGCCGTGCCGCCTCCACCCTCAAGGCCGCCAAGGCAGATAATGGGGGCGTGAACAGCTCCGGTGTCGAGCAGATCAGCGTCTCCACCGGCACGCACTCCACCAACCGCAAGGCGCGTGACAGCATGAGCCCGGTCTCGGTCATCAGCGGGGCGGCACTGCGCCGCTCGGGCCAGATGAACCTTGCCGATGCGCTGACCCGCACCAATGCCTCGATCAATGTCAGCGCCATGGGCGCCGATGCGGGCGCGCTGACATCCGCCATCCGCATGCGCGGCCTGAACCCCAATGAAGTGCTCGTGCTCGTTGATGGCAAGCGCCGCCACACCACAGCCAACCTCTATGCGGATTCAGGCCCGGAATCAGGCTCCACCCCCGTTGACCTGAACATGATCCCCGCCAACGCCATCGACCATATCGAAGTGCTCGAGGATGGTGCGGCCGCCATGTATGGCTCGGACGCGATCGCGGGCGTGGTCAACATCATTACCAAGAAGCAGGATCACGGCTTCAATTTCAGCGGCCAGACCGGCGCCAACGCCTATAACGGAGATGGCTGGAACTACCAGCTCAACGCCGATGGCGGCATGAAGCTCGGCCAGGACGGCTTCCTGCATATCAGCGGGCAGATGTACCACACGGACCATTTCGTGGCCAACAACGCGCGTGACCACCGCCTGCTTGGCTCCCAGCCTGCCGGAGCCGCCAGCTCGACCTATACAGGGCCTAATGCTGGCAAGATTGCCACGAACTCCAACATGATCATGAGCACGCCGGAAGAAACGCGTGAGAACCTGGCAATCGAATGGGGCAAGCAGTTCACGCCCGGCATCAATTTCTATGGCCTGATCACCTATGCCCACCGCCACGCGGAAGCTTATGAAAACTACCGCACGCCTTCCGTAGGCGGCAATTGCACCGCATGCGAAAGCATTGCCCCTTATGGTTTCTCGCCGCTGGAAACCATGGAAGAAAACGATTTTGCCGCAACACTGGGCCTGAAGGGTGACAACTTCATGGGCTTCAACTGGGATCTCAGCACCACCTACGGCGAAGATATCGACAAGATCGGCAACAAGAACACCCTCAATACTTCTTACGTCACCGATTACGGTTCCAGCCCCCGCACGGCGCGGGCCGAAACCTACAGCATGACGCAGTGGACCAATAACATCGATTTCCGCCGTCATTTCAAGATCGGTGATGTCGTTCCGATGACGCTGGCCTTCGGCGCCGAAGAACGGATGGAATCCTATAACATTACCGCAGGTGAGCCGGTCTCCTACGAAAACGGTGGCACGCAGGGTTATGCTGGCATTTCACCAGGTTCGGCTGGCACATGGTATCGTGACATCTGGGCGTGGTACATGGATGGTGATTTCCGCCTGACCAAGAAGTGGGAACTCGATTTCGCAGGCCGACTGGAGCATTACACCGACGTTGGCAATACCGAAAACGGCAAGATTTCAACACGCTATAACTTCACTAAGCGTATTGCCATCCGCGGCACCATCAGCACGGGCTTCCGTGCGCCCACACTGGCTGAATCACACTTCAGCGCCGTCAACGTCTCGCCCACCGGTGCAAGCGGCCTGCTGGCTGCCGATTCCGAGGCCGCGCGGGAAATTGGCGCGACCAAGCTGAAGCCTGAACGCTCGACCAGTGTCAGCGGCGGTATCGTTCTGGAACCCGTCGATGGCTTCCATGTCGAAGCCGACGTCTACCAGATCAACCTCCGTGACCGTATCGTGCAGGATACCAACTTTGGTGGCAGCACCCCTTACGGTGACACGACAGAGGGCTATATCGCATCCCAGTCCATTGCCAAGCTTGCTTCCCTGCCGACCGGCTTCACTGGTTATAACGACGTTTATGCCGACTACTTCACCAACGGCGCCAGCACCCGCACGCAGGGCGTGGACATCAAGGCTGATTACCTCTTCCGCTTCCACAAGTATGGCAACCTCGCGCTGTCGATGTCGATCGACCTCAACCGCACCCGCCTGCACCATAATGGTGCCAACCTGAACCTGGCGGATATCGCCTCGATCACCTCGGACAACCCGCGCAGCAAGATCATTCTGAACGCCTACTACACCTACAAGAACTGGGACTTCAACATCCGCCAGACCCGTTATGGTCAGACCAGCGACATGGTGCAGTACCAGGATTGGGGTCCGGCAGCCCTGCAGTACTCTAACAATGCGCTGCAGCAGTTCATCAACACCCCGCACTGGATGACCGATATCGAAATCGGCGTGCGGTTCCAGAAGAACTGGCACTTCGCCGTCGGCGCGAACGACGTGTTCAACGTCCGTCCCCGCATGATGTCGCAGGAACTCAACGCCCTTGGCGCCATGCCGTATGACCAGAACTCGGCGCAGATCCCCATCACGGGTGGCTACTACTATGGCCGCATCAACGCCAACTTCTGATCTTTTCCACCCTTCCTGACGACAATGCCCATGGTGAAAGCCATGGGCATTTTTTGTTCCCCTGCCGCAACCCGGCACCACTGCCATGAACTGTCGGGTTTCAATCCATGTGCAGGTGCCACGCTGCTACACCGGCTCCTGGCCTGATCGCCCGTGTTGCAAGGCATTGCAGCGGCAAACATGCCTTGCCCGAGCCATACCGCCAATGTGCGACTGGCCTGAGGCTGTTGATCTTTTTCCCATGCCAGCCTGCATGCCCTGCGCCCCCAACGGACGCGGCCGGGGTGGGAAATAGCATTATCCACTGGAATTAACAGGGGAACCCTATATATCTCCTGTCATGCGCCTGACCCTGCATACCGATTACGCCCTGCGAACCCTGATCTACCTGGGCATCCATACAGACCGCCTGACATCCATCAGGGAGGTTGCGCAGGCTTATGGCATTTCGGAAAATCACCTGATCAAGATCATCCACCGGCTGGGACAGGGCGGCTTTGTGGAAACCATCCGTGGCCGCAACGGCGGCCTGCGGCTGGGGCGGCCCGCCGCGCAGATCCTGATCGGTGATGTCGTGCGCTATACGGAAGAAGACATGGGGCTGGTGGCCTGCATGCAGCCCCCCCACCCCGAGGGCCTGAACCGCAAGGGCTGCATTTTGAGCGATGTGTGCCGCCTGCGCGGCGTGCTGCATGAAGCACTGGACCTGTTCATCTCGGTGCTGGACCGTTATACGCTGGCTGATGTCATAACCGACCGCGAACGCAAGCTGCTCGGCAACGCGGTTTCAGCCTGAGCGCCTGAAAGCTATGGCGCGCAGACGGTAAATTCCATTTTACCATGCCTGGCCGCCATCGGCGCGGAACGGGCCAGAGGGCAGAAAACTCCGGTTTTCCGTATAAAATCCCCGCGTTTTCCCGCCTTGATGAAAAATCAGCTTTTGCACGTGCGGGGCGTTAGTGATACCTGAAACGATTCTTGCACGCCTGCACGTGGAATATATACTTGACGAAACTCTAAGGAACAGATTGTCCATGGCTTATGCTACGACCAACCCTTATACTGGCGAAAAGCTGAAGACTTTCCCCGATGCGACGGATCAGGAAGTCCAGACCGCGCTGACCGATGCCTATGATGCCTTCAAGGCCTGGCGCCACACCTCGTTTGCCAAACGTGCGGAAGTGATGAAGGCCGCTGGCGCCATCCTGCGCCGCGACATTGACAAATATGCCCGCCTGATCACGCTGGAGATGGGCAAGACGTATGCGGAATCCAAGGCCGAGACCATCCTGTCGGCAGAGATCTTCGAGTATTACGCCGAGCATGCCGAGCGCCTGCTGAAAGCCGAGAAACTGCCGGTCGCCAGCCCCGATGAGGGCGAGGCCATGATCATCCACCAGCCGCAGGGCATCGTTTTTGCCATCGAGCCGTGGAACTTCCCTTACTATCAGGTGGCCCGCATCATCGCGCCGCAGCTTTCCGCCGGTAACACGGTGCTGCTCAAGCATGCCTCCAACGTGCCGCAGTGCGCCGCCGCCTTCGATACGCTGATGCAGGAAGCAGGCCTGCCCAAGGGTGGCTTCCGCAACCTGTATGCCGCCCGCCACCACACCGAGGTGATCCTGAGCGATCCGCGCGTGTGCGGCGTTGCCCTGACCGGCTCGGAAGGCGCTGGTGCCATTGTGGCAGGCGTTGCGGCCAAGGCGCTCAAGAAATCCACGATGGAACTTGGTGGTTCCGACGCATTCGTGGTGCTCGAAGATGCCGACCTGGAAAAGACCGTGAAGTGGGCCGTGTACGGACGCCACTGGAACGCAGGCCAGGTCTGTGTCTCGGCCAAGCGCCTGATCGTGGCTGATGCGATCTATGACCGCTTTGTGGAACTGTACAAGAAGGGCGTAGCCAGCCTCAAGGCAGGCGACCCGATGGACCCGGCAACGCAACTGGCTCCCCTCTCCTCGCAGAAGGCGGCGGACGACCTGCGCGCGCAGGTTGAAGAAGCCAAGAAGCATGGCGCCGTTGTGGAAGTGATCGGCGCGCCCGTGCCTGAAAAGGGTGCCTTCTTCCAGCCGCTGCTCATGACCAACCTGCACGAGAACAATGAAGCCCGCCACTGGGAGTTCTTTGGCCCCGTAACGCAGCTCTACCGCGCCAAGGACGAGGCTGATGCCATCCGCATCGCCAATGATTCCCCCTATGGCCTGGGCGGCGCCGTGTTCACCAAGGACACCAAGCGCGGCGTGAAGGTGGCCGAGCAGATCTATACCGGCATGGTCTACATCAACCACCCGACCATGGTGAAGGCCGACCTGCCGTTTGGCGGCGTGGCCCGCTCGGGCTACGGCCGTGAACTGATTGGCCTTGGCATCAAGGAATTCGTCAATCACAAGCTGATCGACGTCGTGAACATCGACGCTCCGTTCTGACCAGGTAACGTCCGGGCACTGGCCGAGGGATAACCTCCCGGCCAGTGCCTGATCGGGCCATCGACAGCGAACACTCCTGAAAATACAAAAGTTTCTGGCCAAGCTTTTTTCAGCAAAGCGTGCAGAACACAGCGTTATTAAAAGTAAAATCCTGAAATGATGATTGCCTGAAGCGCATTACGCACTTATTCGCCTGGGCATAAACATACAGCGTATCGCCCCTTCAATACCAAGATGCGCCCCATGGAACAGCGCGGCCACGCAGGCCACCACAGGCAGCAGATAGAACCATAACCGCTGCGGCACCGGCCCGCACGCACGCCCCAGCGCAAAGCCTGCGGCACAACCAACTACCCCGCCAGTGACAACCTCGAACAGGGTATGGGTATGCAACGCCACGCGGGTGCATGCCACGGCAATGCCAATGCCTGATAACGGCACCAGCATAAGCACCGGGAAACGCCTGAAATAACGCTGCCCCAGCAACACCAGAAGCCCGCCATACACCATGCACGCCGCCGCGACATGCCCGCTGGGGCTGATGATGGTCGTCCGTTCAATAGCGGCATAATAAAGACCGGCTATTTTAAGCAGCAGCATGACGGCCAGCATCGCAACGGCTGTCAGCGCCCAGACCAAGGCGCCGCGCCACCATCCGTACACAGCCATGATAAGGACCACGGTAACCATCACCGGCAGCATCACGGCCTGATCGGCAAAATCGGTGATGAAATGCAGCATGATGTCTGGTGCCCCGTTTTGCGCCTGTCGTGCCTATCACAGACACCACACCCTCGCCAGCAAACACTACCCGGGAATGGCTTGCAGCCCCACAGCGGCACATCGCGATATTTCTTGAAGGGCGGCAGCCGCCTGCTATGCTTGTGGCATGCGCTACTGGATCAAGCGGATCTTGCTGCAATCAGGGGAAGTCGTGACCGAACGCGAACTCCGCGCTGATCAGAATCTCTTCAACGGCCCCGTTCCCATCTTGGGGGATATGGTGGAGGTTGAATGCCGCGGTCGTACATTCGCGGCAAAAGTCGTCTGGGGTCATTGGCCGGGCAGACATCATGCGCCAGACACGATCATTCCGCTGCGGGTAGAAGAATACGGCCTTGACGCCGCAAACACACCCTTGCGTTTTCCCTCTGCCCAACAGGGCCGGAACAGCCAGGATTAACGACCTTTTCCAGCCTCCACTCCCGGAACAATTCCACTGAACCCTGGCTCAGTGGAATGGCTCTAACTCATTGTTTATCGAGCATCTTCACCAGTTCGAATGGATCCATTCAAACTGGATCTGCTCCAGCCATTGTCATAAACAGGAACGCCGCCCTTTTTGCAAAAGGCGGCGTTACCATCATTCACAGCTTTTATAAAAGCACCGACCCGGCGGTCCTGCCCCTGGCAAAGGGTGCAGGCTTCCGCCGGAGCATCCGGCCTCAGGGGGTCTTGGGCAGTTCCTTGCCCATTTTTTCCACCTGCTCGGCGGTAACACCATGGTCGCCGCTGCCGAACGTGGCCGTGACGTAGTTGACCACGCTGGCAATCTCGGCATTGCTCAGGCGCTCCACGTCGGAGGTCTGGTTGAAGGCAGGCATATGCACATGCACCCCACCCGCATTACGGTCCACGCCGTTGAGGACGGCCATAATCAGGTCATCGGGCCGGGCCGAGCCAACAACCGAGTTATGGAACAGCGAGGGCGCATAATGGTCAGCCGTGCCCGCGCCATTACCGCCATGGCAGGCCGCACAGTTCGCATCATAGATCTGCGCGCCATCCATCTGGTCCAGCTTGTCGATACGGGTGAGTTCACCCGAGCGGACGTCCGCCTCTTCAAGCGGCTTGCCAAACTGTTCGCGCGGGCTGTGCTCGGCCTCGTCAGTCATGGCAGGGACCTGAAGGATGTAAGCTGCCAGCGCATGCAGGTCATCATCGGTCAGGTGACTGGTGCTGTGCTCCACCGCCTCGCCCATCGGGCCGGCTGCCTGGCTCAGGCCGGCCACATGGCCGGTCTTGAGGTATTCAACGAGGTTATCCTCGCTCCAGTTACCGATGCCGCCGGTCTTGCTGGAGGTGATGTTGGGGGCATACCACCCGAGCAGGCTTGCACCTGCGAGGTAGCTGTCCTCTTTCTCGCTCAGCATGATGTTGCGCGGGGTATGGCAGGTGCCGCAATGCTCAAGGGCACGGGCCAGGTATTTACCCCGGCGCAGCTTGTCAAAGGTGGCGGAATCCCCGGTTTCCGGCGTTTCACTGGTGGCCACCATGTTCCACAGGCCCATGGTGATGCGCAGGTTGGCCGGGAAGTTGAGCGATGTGACCGGCGGGGTCTCGGCCACTGGCTTCACCCCATGCATGAACCAGGTGTACAGCGCCTTCACGTCGCCATCCGTCATGCCGGAATAGGACACGTAGGGCATGGCGGGATAAAGCCTGCTGCCATCACGGCGAATGCCATGGCGCAGGCTCTTCTCAAAATCCTCTTCCGTGTATTTGCCGATGCCATGATCAGGGTCAGGCGTGATGTTGGTCGTCACCACATCGCCCATGGGCGTGGTGATCTTCAGGCCACCTGCAAAGGGCTTGCCGCCGGGGGCTGTATGACAGGCAACGCAGTCGCCCGCCGTGGCGATATATTCGCCACGGGCCATAAGGTCGGCAGAAGGATCATCCGCCCGGGCGGGAACGGCAGAAAATGTTGCAAGAGCAGTGCCTGCGGTCAGGACCGACCACAGGATCTTGCGCGTCACGTCAGGCATGGGCGAGTTCTTTTTTAAGCGTATCAGCCACGCGCAGGGCAAGTGCGGCGACTGTCAGGGTGATGTTGCCGGTTCCGACCGAAGAGAAAACGGACGAACTCGCGATGAACAGGTTCTCGTGGTCATGCGTGCGGCAGAAGCCGTCCACCACGGAATCCTTCGGGTCGGTGCCCATGATGGTGCTGCCCGCGGGATGGTCCTGCGGGAAGTAGCCCGGCGTCCATTCCTCGTCCGTGCCGTGCATGAGGCCGATCAGGTCGCGGAACAGGCCGCGCGTGTGCTCGCAGCTCTTCACCGTGTATTCGGGCAGCTTGTAATAGACCTCGGGGTGCGGGATGCCGAGTATGTCCTTGTTGGTCTTGCTCAGCGTCAGGCGGTTGTCCGGGTCGGCCAGGCCTTCGTTATGGCTGAACAGGCGCACCGTGTGCGAGGCGAGATAGCGGATCTGCTCCTCAAGCTCGCGGCCCACATACCCCTTGGAGATGGCAAGCTGCGTGGCAAGGTCAACCTGGTTGTCATCAACCATGTGCACCAGATACGCGCCGCGCTCGTTGCGCCAGTCGCCATCGCGGAAATTGTCGATCACGTTGGTTTCCAGCGGGCCACGACCGGGCCACAGGGCCTTGTCGCCACTGATGAAGCTCACCTGCACGCCGGTGTGGTCCATCATGTTGCGCCCGACATGGCCCGAGCTGTTGGCAATGCCGTCCGGGCTCTGCTCATCGGCGGAGAACAGCATGAGCTTCGCGGTCTCGATGCAGTGCGCCGCGATCACGAAATACTTGCCGGTCACGCGGTGCGAGCCCTTGTCGGGATCGTAATAATGCACCGCGGTGACACGCTTGTTGGCGCTGTCACGCTCGATCCGGTACACCACGGCATTGGGCACGAACTTCGCCCCCGCCGCCTCGGCGTGATAGACGGAGTAGCTGCCGTTATACATGGCTCCGATCGGGCAGATGGGCATGCAGTTGTTATGCCCCTCGCAGGTCGGGCGGCTGTCATACGGGCGGGTGTTGCGGGCCTGCGGCTCATGCACCACGCGATAGGGCGTCTTCTCGCTGATCAGCTTGCGGAACTGCTGGGCCGCGTAGGAGATGGGCAGCGCATCCATGGGGTAAGGCTGCTTGCGCGGCGAGCCGAGGTCTTCCACCTTCGGGTCCGGGCCGCACACGCCCATCATCACCTCGGCCTGATAGTAGAACGGCTCGAGGTCATCATATTTCAGCGCCCAGTCACGGCCCTGGCCATAGCGGGTCTTCAGTTCGAAATCCGATGGCAGGTAACGCCACGCGCAGCCCGCCCAGTGCCAGGTGGTGCCACCCATCATGCGCAGATAGACCTGCTGGTAGGCCTCGGCATCGGGGCCGGTGGTGTGCAGGTAATCATTGGGGGTGACCTGGTCGGGCGGATGACGCGCCCAGGGCACTGCGGGGAACGGCCCCTGGTAGGAGGGCTTGTTCTCGAGGTTGCGGAAGTTCTCGACAAAATGCTGGCGGTCGACCCGGGGCCCCGCTTCGAGCACGATGACGGAAATACCCGCGCGCGCCAGTTCGTTGGCAATGGAGCTGCCAGCGACGCCGGAGCCGACGATCACGACGTCAGCAGATAGGTCTTGTTCGGACGGCATAAAAAAGGCTCCGGATATCAGGTAGGTTCGATCACGAGTTTCGACGGCGAAAGGGCGGGTTCGCCAGTCGGCACCGCCACTTCCGGCGGGGTCTGGGTCCAGTAGAACGGGCCACCCGTTGCATAGGTCTTGGGGTAGATCGCATCCTTGGTGATGTCGAACATCAGCGCGGAGCGATAGACCACGACCTTGTGGTCGGCCAGGCCGCGATACCAGCCGGTCAGGATATCCTGGATGACAGCCTTGAACACGGGGTCCTGATGCTCGGCGGCGGCGGCGAGCGCATGGGCCGATGTAAAGTTGCCGCCGGTCATGAAGTCATGCAGTTTCTGGATCTGGTCACGCCGCTCGGGCACGGCATGGATGATGCCGGCACACAGCGCAGTGCCAATGCGCGGGTCGAGGGTGTCACGGTCCGTCAGGCGCTGCGACAGGGCCATGAACAGCGGCACGACCGTGTCCTGCTCCGCCGTGGCGGCAAGGCCCTGCCTGCTGCCCGTTACGACAACGGCAGCCCCGAACGCACCGAGCAGCGCATCACGGCGCGACATGCGCAGCGCCCGGTTCAGCCTGATGGCGTTGGGGGTGGAACGATGAATACTGGTAGGAAAACAGGGCCGTTCTGCAGCCATCTAGGGTCGCCTCTCATGCACGTTGGTCCAGCAGGAATGCCGGAAGACAGGCATGACCGTGCGGGATGCAATAGTGTTATATCGATACCGCCACTTACTGCAGTCCTGCAACCTTTTATACCCCTATCTCCGCGTATAGCAGCTTCACATCCCATGAGTAAAAGTGGCGGCTCCACGGGCAAGACATGATTTGTAAAAATATAGTGACATGACCAGAGTGCTCGTCACCACAACCACGTGGGCCTGCCCGGCCGACAGGACCATGAAAAGAGGCCGTTATGATGACATGACGCGTGCTGATTTATAAAAAGTGTTTAATATGTATTTGAAAAGTATCATTACTATTTCAGCTTTCCATGAACATGGCGCCTGCATGCCGGTTCATTTCAGTTCCAGAGCGGGTTATGACCAGGCCCGGTGGGGAAAACCTCCTGAAAACACTGCCGCAGGCACATGGTCCGTCAGTTGAAAACGACATGGAAATAAACGGCGCGACCGTAATTATCCATTTCATCAACATATTGCAGATGATCGCCGGTAACGTAGCGTGGCTGCCAGTTGGCCAGGTTCATGACTTCGTATTTGAGCGTAATGCCCGGATAGACCTGATGCCATAGGCATCGAGGTATTTGTACAGGCCCTTGTGGTCAAAGGCACTCATGGGAATGAGGGCGAGCACGCGCCGGACCGCCTGTGCCGCCGTCATGTTGCCATTGACGGCCTCCACCTGGATATGTGCCACCTGCCGCGGCGTGAAAACGATGTTCTGGCCCGTCTGGCGCCCTAACGCCTCAAGCACCCGCGCCATGGGCTGGGCGGCAATATGGATGCTCCGGGCCTCGGCGCGCGCCCATGGCATGACCAGACTGGCCGTGCCAGCCGTAACAAGTAAAAAAGCACGGAAATCACACCGGAAGCGGACTGTCATGTATCATGGTTCCTGTTAACGGGCGCCAGGGGCGGTCATGACAGGGTGACAATCGAAAAAAGCGGTTTCTCGCTTTGTGGTATAACTTTCATTAAACTGTCATATGGAATTCCCGGTTCACCACCGTTCAGGTCTGTACGGCCCCATTGCCCCCTGCGTATTCCGGCTTAAAATTGACGCGCGCTTTAATAAGGACACAGGCATGCTGACCCGTAGACAGGCCATGACAGGCACATTGACAAGCATGGCCGCGCTGACAGCCCGGCACGCTTTTGCCAACCCATCTCTGGCGCCGGTGCCCGCTGTCATGGCGCATCGGGGGGCATCGGCCCTGCGGCCCGAGCACACGCTCGCGGCCTATGCCCGCGCCATTGCCGATGGCGCGGATTATATCGAGCCCGACCTCGTGCCCACGCGTGATGGCGTGCTCATAGCCCGCCATGAAAGCAATATTGCTGACACGTCCGACGTGGCCGCCCACCCGGAATTTGCCAGCCGCCGCCGCACCATGACCATCGATGGCAAGGCGGAAGACGGCTGGTTTACGACCGACTTTACCTTAGCCGAACTCAAGACCCTGCGCGCGCGTGAACGCCTGCCCACGCTCCGCGCCCACAACACCCGCTATGACGGGCATTTCGATATTCCGACATTTGAGGAAGTGATCGACTTTGTCGCAGCCGAGGCCGCAACCCGCGGGCGCATGATCGGGCTGATACCGGAAATAAAGAATTCAACGCATTTCCATCACCTCGGCCACACGCCGGAGGAGACGTTCCTGCGCGTCATCGCAGCCCACGACTACACCCGCTACTGCCCGCTCGAGGTCCAGTCCTTCGAGACGGCGAACCTGCGCCTGCTCCATGGCAAGGTGCAGGCCATCAACCCGCAGGCGCGGCTGATGTTCCTCATGGGCGGACGCACGCAAACGGTGCCCGACACGCTGGGCACGGCAAGCCCCGCCACGTTTGGCGATTTCATGACCCCCGATGGCCTGCGTGGCGTGCGGGCCTATGCGGATGTGATCGGTCCCTCGAATGATGACATCATTCCGCGTGATGCCGCAGGCGCGTGGCTTGCCCCCACCAGCCTGATCGATGATGCCCACGCCGCAGGGCTGCTGGTGCATTCCTACACCTTCCGCCCCGAGAACCATTTCCTGCCCGCCCAGCTACGCAATGGCAATGGCGACAGCGCGCGCAACGTACCCGGCGCGATTGCCGAAATCCGGCGCCATCTCGATCTGGGGCTTGATGGCTTCTTTACCGATGACCCGGCCATAGGCCGCATGGCGCTGGGCCTGTAACGCCGCCATGCGCGCAAACGCAGGGATGTGGAACATGATGGCAATAGGCACCCCTGAAGCATCAGGGGGGCCACGATACATTACCAGTTCTTTGATATTTTATTGATGACGTATTTATAGACTTTATTTGTTGCCAGTTCCCTGCTTTCTACAAAATCCCAATCGTAATAATCATCTCTCCTTCTTGATGATTCATCCTCGATGTTCCGGGCATCTTCCCATTCACTTCCGCATTCATCGCAGCGGAAAAAAAGGGCATGTGTCGCGTTGTCCCGTGCAACGAGCACCCATCCCTGGCTACAAATGGGGCATACCTCGCGCACTTTTGCATAATCAGGCGGTATGGTCATTTTCATTACTCCGTAGCAAAGAGACGTCGTCACCCAGTTCCGTTCCTGATGACCATGGAACGAACATGGCCAGATGCCGCCTTTTTCCAGCCAAGGCAGCATCTTCCATTCACATCAGGATCACGCCTAGCGGATCAGCTTGCGGATGATGCCGAGCAGTTCCTCCATCGTTTCCTCGCCCCCATCTTCCTGCACTGCCTTGCGCACACAGCCCTTGGCGTGAGAGGACAGGATCTGGATCGCAACCCCATCCAGCGCTGACTTGACCGCCGAGATCTGGGTCAGGATATCCACGCAGTAGCGGTCATTCTCGATCATGTTCAGTACGCCGCCCACCTGCCCCTCAATGCGGCGCACGCGGTTGGTCAGGGCTTTCTTGTGCGGCTGTTCCACGATCCTGTCATCCGGCGGGGCGCACTGCGTGCAGGAGGCAGGGTCTGTGCCCTGCTGTTTATGTCTGGTTACCACGCGTCGTCGTCCATCCCTTGAATCATGCTGGCTCATGCAACTGGAAACAGCATAGGCGAGCACACGCACGCGGAACAGACCGTAACAGGATTGCACTATCGGGCGCGCGGCTTCCAGCGGTTGAGCAGCAGCGCGTTGCTGACCACAGAGACCGAACTCATGGCCATGGCGGCCGCCGCCACGATGGGGTTGAGCAGGCCGAAGGCAGCAAGCGGCAGGCCCAGAATGTTATAGATGAACGCAAAAAACAGGTTCTGCCGGATCTTGGCCAATGTGGCGCGCGAGAGCGAGATGGCATCATTCACGCTGGCCAGTTCGTTTTTCATCAGCACGATATCCGCCGTCTCGCGCGCGATGGCTGTACCCGCCCCGATGGCAAACCCCACATCGGCCGCCGCCAGCGCCGGGGCATCATTGATGCCATCGCCCACCATGCCCACCACATGGCCCTGCGCGCGGTACTGTTCGATGATCCGCGCCTTGTCGCCGGGCAGCACGCCCGCGTGGCAGTCATCCACCCCCACGGCCGCCGCGATGGGGGCGGCTGCCTGCGGGCTGTCACCCGTAAGCATGACCACCCGGATGCCCGCCGCCCGGAATGCTGACACACTCGCCACCGCATCGGGCCGCAATGTATCGGACAGGGTGATATAGCCCAGCAGATGCCCCGCCCGCGCCACGCCGATCACGGTGCGCCCCGCGCCCGCCACACCGTCCGCCCCATCAGGGTCCAGCGCAATGCCGCGCGCACCCAGGAAGCGTGGCGCGCCGAGGCAGGCGGCCACGCCATCCACCATGCCCGCAACCCCCATGCCCGGCATGGCCTGAAAATCGGCCAGCATGCCGGGCCGCACGCCAAGCCTTGCGGCATGCGCCATGATGGCACGGGCCAGCGGGTGCTCGGAATCCTGCTCCAGCGTGCAGGCCACCTCCAGCAGCAGGCCCGGGTCCACGCCGGGCGCGGGCTGCATGTCCTGCACCATGGGCGTGCCCTCGGTCAGGGTGCCGGTCTTGTCGAGCATGATCGTATCGAGCTTCTGGGCCTGTTCCAGCGCATCGGCATTGCGGAACAGGATGCCCGCGCGCGCGCCAAGCCCGGTGCCCACCATGATGGCCGTGGGCGTGGCCAGCCCCAGCGAACACGGACACGCAATGACCAGCACCGACACGGCGGCAATGAGGCTGGGCGCAACCTGCCCGCTCACCGCCCACCACACGCCAAAGGTCAGCACCGCCAGCACCAGCACCACCGGCACGAACACGCCCGCCACCCGGTCGGCCAGGCGCTGCACGTGGGCCTTGCTGCCCTGCGCCTGCTCCACCATTGTCACGATATGGGCCAGCGCGGTATCCGCCCCCACGCCGGTGGCCTGCACCCGCAGGCTGCCGGTGGTGTTGAGCGTGCCCGCAAACACCATGTCATGCACCTGCTTGGCCACGGGCAGGCTCTCGCCGGTCAGCATGGCTTCATTCACATCCGATGCGCCCTCAAGCACCGTGCCATCCACCGGCAGGCTCTCGCCAGGGCGCACGACAAACACGTCACCCACGCGCACCTGTTCCACCGGGCAGTCATGCACCACGCCATCGCGTTCCACATGGGCCAGCGCGGGCTGGAGTTTCAGCAGGCTTTCCAGCCCCGCCGCCGTCCTGTCGCGCGCGCGGCTTTCCATGAGGCGGCCCAGTGAGATGAGCGTGATGATGGCAACGCTGCTCTCGAAATACAGCGGTTGCGGCAGGCGCAGGAGCAGCACGGCCAGGCTGAAGAAATAGGCGATGCCCGTGCCCAGCACCACCAGCACATCCATGTTGGCAGCGCCGCCCCGCACGGCCCGCCACGCGCGCGGATAAAGCTGGCGCGCGCAGTAGAACTGCACCACCGTGGCGAGTGCAGCCTGCACCCATCCGGGCAGCATGAAGCCCATGCCCGCCAGCATGGCCAGCATCTGCACCGCAAACGGCAGCGCCAGCACAAGGGTGAGCGCAAACTGGCGGTACTCCTTGCGCCACGCCTGCATGCGCAGGGCGTGCGGGTCGGGGCGAGGGGCCGCATCATCCACCATGGTCGCGCCAAAACCGGCTTTTTGGATGCGGGCGACAAAGCTTTCCGGCCCGCTCACGCCGGGCATGTACGTGACATGCGCGCGCCCGGTGGCAAAATTCACACTGGCCTGTGTCAGCGGCAGACGATTGAGGATTTTCTCGACCCGTGCCGCGCAGGCGGCACAACTCATGCCGGTAACCGACAGGTCCACGCTGCTTTCGGCAACCGTAAAACCCGCCTTGCCAATGGCCGCGACCATGGCGGGCAGCGCGGTTGCGGGGTCATCGACATCGGCCTGCACCCGGCCGGTGGCGAAATTGACCGTGGCCTGCACACCCGCCTGCCGGTTGAGCACCTTTTCAAGCCGCGTGGCGCAGGCGGCACAACTCATGCCGCCAACGGGGAAACTGACAGTCTGGACCACGGTGGCGCTCCTCATGCTCACCGTCCTGACTTTATACCCCCCAATGGTATTTTCAAGGGTCGATGGCCGGATCAGGCATGCAGGCCGGGGGCTTCCTGCCCGGTGCGGGCAACATATTCGGTATAGCCGCCATCATACTGGTGGATGCCACCCGGTGTGACTTCCAGCACCCGGTTGGACAGGGCGGCAAGGAAGTGCCGGTCATGCGAGACGAACAGCATCGTGCCTTCATACTGCGCGAGCGACGCGATGAGCATTTCCTTGGTCGCGATGTCGAGGTGGTTGGTCGGCTCGTCCAGCACCAGGAAGTTTGGCGGGTCATACAGCATCAGCGCCATGACCAGCCGCGCCTTTTCGCCGCCGGACAGCACGCGGCAGCTTTTCTCCACCTCATCGCCCGAGAAGCCGAAGCTGCCCGCAAGCGCGCGCAGCGACCCCTGGCTTGCCAGCGGAAAGGCATCATCCAGCGTTTCGAACACCGTGCGGCTGCCATCAAGCAGGTCCATGGCGTGCTGGGCGAAATAGCCCAGCTTCACGCTGCCACCCAGCGTAACCGTGCCCGCATCGGGCTGGGTAGCGCCGGTGACGAGCTTGAGCAGCGTGGACTTGCCAGCACCATTCACACCCAGCACGCAGCACCGCTCGCGCCTGCGGATCAGCAGGTCGAGGTCATGGTAGATCACGCGGCTGCCATAGCTTTTGTCCACGCCCCGCAGCTTGACCACGTCCTCGCCCGAGCGCGGCGGGGGCGGAAACTCGAAGCTCAGCGCCTGCCTGCGCTTGGGGGGCTCGACGCGGTCGATCTTTTCGAGCTTCTTGACCCGGCTCTGCACCTGGGCTGCGTGCGAGGCACGCGCCTTGAAACGTTCGATAAAGCTGATTTCCTTGGCCAGTGCCGCCTGCTGGCGCTCGAACTGGGCCTGCTGCTGCTTCTCGTTCTGGGCGCGCTGCTGTTCATAGAACTCGTAATCACCCGAAAAGCTGGTCAGGTTGCCGCCATCAATCTCGATCACCTTGTTGATGACCCGGTTCATGAACGCCCGGTCATGCGATGTCATGAGCAGCGCGCCATCGTAACCGGCCAGGAACTGTTCCAGCCAGATCAGGCTTTCAAGGTCAAGATGGTTGCTTGGCTCATCGAGCAGCATCACATCAGGGCGCATGAGCAGGATGCGGCCAAGGGCCACGCGCATCTTCCACCCGCCTGAAAGGCGGCTGACATCGCCATCCATCATCTCCTGGCTGAAGCCCAGCCCATGCAGCACCTCACGCGCCCTGCTGTCGAGCGCGTAGCCGCCGAGTTCCTCAAAGCGGGCCTGCACTTCGCCAAAGCGTTCGAGAATGGCGTCAAGCTGGTCGGCCTGTTCGGGGTCGGCCAGGGCCGTTTCGAGCGTGGCGAGTTCGGAGGCGACCTCCGATACCGCACCCGCACCCTCCATCACCTCGGCCACGGCGCTGCGGCCCGCCATCTCGCCCACATCCTGGCTGAAAAAGCCGATGGTGATGCCGCGATCGGTCAGGATCTGGCCTTCATCGGGCTCCTCCTGCCCGGTGATCATGCGGAACAGCGTGGTCTTGCCCGCCCCGTTTGGCCCCACGAGGCCGATCTTCTCGCCCTTCTGCAACGCAGCCGAAGCTTCGATGAAGACCAGACGCTGGCCATTATGCTTGCTAATACTGTCGAGACGAATCATGGAACCTCGGGCGCGCGGAAGGACTGCGCGCACTTAATACGAACCGAGGTGGGGCGTAAACCGCGGCCATGCCCTCAGGCAGGGCCGTCCCCTGCCGAGGCAAAGGCATAGGCACTGCCCTTAACCAGCGCACGCTGATAGGCGGGCCGTGCATGGATGCGCCGCAAAAAGGCCCCCACATGCGGCCTGCCGCCCAGCGCCCCGGCGCGCATGGCGGCGGCCTCCAGCGGAAAGCTCATCTGGATATCGGCTGCGGTGAAGTCCTTGCCGGCAAACCATTCGCTCCGGCTCAGCGCCTGCTCCCAGAAATCCATGTGCAGCTTGAGTTGCGGATTGATGAGGCGTGACTGCACCCCGCCTGCGATCAGGCTGGCAATAGGGCGGATGACAAAGGGCACGCGCGTGGGCAGCAGGCCGAACACCAGCTTGAGCAGCAGCGGCGGCATGGCCGAGCCCTCGGCATAATGCAGCCAGTACAGGAACTGCACATGCGCGGGCGTGCCGCGTTCGGGCTGCAGGCGCCCGTTACCGTAGCGCTCGACAAGATATTCGATAATGGCCCCGCTTTCCGCAAGCGTCACGTCGCCCTCGGTATCGGTAATGATCGGGGCCTTGCCCAGCGGGTGAATGTTGCGCAGGCTCTTTGGGGCCAGCATGGTTCTGGGGTCGCGTTTGTAAAAGTGGATCTCGTAGGGCAGTTCGAGTTCCTCAAGCAGCCATAAAATGCGCTGCGAACGCGAATTGTCGAGATGATATACGGTAATCATGGCAGCGGACCTTCCGGGCCGGGAGACAGGAACCCGCCCGGCAGCACGCGCGATGCGGATACTGGCGATAAGGGAATGGCCACCTGTTTGGTTCCGCCTGATCTGCCCGCAGCGTGCCCGATGATTACCGAAAAAGAGCAAAAGGTTTCGGGTGCCGCCTTTTTTCAAAAAGGCGGCGTTCTCTCGAAGCTTTTTGAAAAAAGCTTCACCAAAAACTTCTTTGTTTTTCAGTAACTGCCTAACTCACAGCGCCGGATCATCGGCAGGCCCAAAGAATTCGTAGTGGATCTGCGCAGGCGGCACGCCCGCTTCCTTCAGCGCGCCCACCATGTCGCGCATGAAGCCGTCAGGGCCGCAGATGTACCACGTCGCCTTCGGGTCCACCCTGCCCTGTAGCCATGCGGGCGTGATGCGCCCTTCATGGCAGGTTACCCCCGGCACGGGTGAAGCAGCCTGCGGGACCTGCCGGGTGTAGAACAGATCCGCCTGCACCTGCCCGCTCGCAGCCAACGCGCGAATGGTCTGGCCAAAGGCTTCCGTGCGCGGGGTGCGGGTGGTGTGGATGTAATGAACGGGGGGATGCGCGTCACGACCCGTCAGTTCCGCCAGCATGGACATGAACGGCGTCAACCCCACCCCCGCGCTCAGGAACACGATCGGCCCGGTGGCAGGCGCGAGCGTGAACGCACCGGCGGGGGCGGAAACCTGCAGCACCTTGCCTTCACGCACGCTGTCATGCAGCCAGTCCGACACCACGCCACCATCGATGCGGCGCACGCTGATGCGGTAGCCCTGCGCGGAGGGCGCTGACGAGATGCTGTAATTGCGCCGTTCACTGCCATGCCCCGGCACATCGAGCCGGAAGCTGAGATACTGCCCCGGCACATGCCGCATCACCGGCCCGCCATCTTCAGGCACCAGTTCAAAGGAGGTCACGCTCTCGCTCTCGGCCTTGCGGGCCTGCACGCAAAAGGGCCGCCACCCCACCCAGCCGCCGGGAGCTGCCTCATGGGCTTCATAGATCTGTTTTTCCCGCCCGATCAGGATATCGGCCAGGAACCAGTAGGCCTTGCCCCATGCATCGAGAATTTCAGGTGTTGCCGCATCGCCCAGCACCTGCGCAATCGCGCCAAGCAGGGCCTCGGCCACATACGGGTAGTGTTCGGGCCTGATGTTCAGGCCCACATGTTTTTCAGCAATGCGTTCGACAGCCCCGGCCATGGCGCCAAGGGTGTCGATGTTGCGGGCATAGGCCAGCACGGCCAGCGCCAGCGCCCTGGGCTGCGCGCCATCTTCCTGATGCGAGAGGTTGAACAGGTCGCGGATGGCAGGATTGGCCAGCAGGCGGCGATACATTTCAGTCGTGATCGCCAGGCCATGCGCTTCAAGCGCGGGCACGCAGGCCTTGATGATGCTGCGGGTTGTGTCATCGAGCGGCGGCGCCATTCTGGCCTCCATTAAGGTGTATATAAATGAAACCTTTTATGGCGCCGCCAAAAGATGTCAACAGGACATACCTTTTTCCGGCCTCCATCCACGCATGCCAGCCCCGCATCGACACGACAGGACACCGCGGGTGGCAAGAGTGAAATTGACAGTGATAATAAGTCGCAATATCTTGCCGCCATTCCACGCGGAGTCTGTTCATGCGTTATGCGACCATCCTGTCCTGCCTCGGGCTTGCGGCCCTCCTGTCCGCCCCACCGGCATGGGCGCAGGACCCCGTGCACCTGGTGGTGAAAGACCATCATTTCAGCCCGGACCATTTTACGGTGCCTGCTGGCACGCGCTTCCTCATCATGCTGGACAACCAGGATGACACGACGGACGAGTTCGAAAGCTATGACCTGAAATTCGAGAAGATCGTGGTGCCGGGCAGCACCATTACGGTCCATGCCGGGCCGCTGCATCCGGGCACCTACAAGTTCTTCGATGATTACCATCCCGACCAGGCAACGGGCACCGTTACCGTAACGCAGGAGCCCTGAACATGCTTGGAAGTCTGCTGATCGTTTTTCGTGAGGTCATGGAAGCGGGCCTGATCATCGGCATCGTGCTCGCGGCAACGCAGGGCATAGCGGGAAGGGGGCGCTGGGTGGCAGGCGGCATAGCCGCCGGCGTGGCGGGGGCTGCGGTGGTGGCGGCGTTTGCGGGCAGCCTCTCGGCGGCGCTGTCGGGCAACGGGCAGGATGTATTCTCGGCCACCATCCTGTGCATCGCGGTGGTCATGCTGGGCTGGCACAATATCTGGATGACCCGGCACGGGCGCGAGATGGCAGGCGACATGAAGGCGCTGGGCGCGCAAGTGGCCACCGGCCAGCGCTCGCTTGCGGCCATGGCCGTGGTGGTGGCCGTAGCGGTACTGCGCGAGGGGGTAGAGGTGGTGCTGTTCCTGTATGGCATTGCCGTCTCGACCCATTCCGGCCCGGTGCCGATGCTGGTGGGGGGCCTGCTGGGCATTGTGGCGGGCGGCGGCATGTCGTGGCTGCTGTATCGCGGGCTGATCGTCATCCCGCTGCACCGCCTGTTTGCCGTGACCGGCCTGCTCATCGCCCTGCTGGCCGCAGGCATGGCCAGCCAGGCCGCAGCCCTGCTGGCGGGCGATGATATCGTGCCCGCTCTGGGCTACGAGGTGTGGGATACATCGTGGCTGCTGTCTGACGGCAGCATGGTGGGGCGCGCCGCCAAGGCACTGGTGGGGTATTCCGACCGGCCCATGGGCATCCAGCTCGTGGCATGGGGAGTAACGCTGGCGGTGATGCTGATCGCGACCCGACTGGTGCGCAGGCAGGCTGTGATAAAATCATAAAAGTTTCCGGGTGCCGTCTTTGATCCAAAAAGGCGGCGTTCTTTGAAGCTTCTTGAAATCTGACAAAGCCACGGGCGGGCGGGCATAAAAAGCTTCCCTTCATGCCCCCCATGGGTATTATGGGCAGCAGTTTGCAACGCCTCACGGCGGATGGGAGTGCGCAATGTTCACGGCACGGGGCCGGACATGGATTGGCCTGCTGGTCTGGCTGCTGATGCAGGCGGGGCTGTTTCCCGGCGCCGTTTCCGCCCCCGTCGCCCACGCCCATCCGCTGGCCACGGCCTGCGCCATGGCGCCTGATTGCATGACCCCCGCGCACATGATGCACATGGCCCACATGCATCATGCCCGCCACGATCCCGCCCCCGCCAGCCAGGACCCGTGCTGCCATGTGCATGCGGGCCTGTCGGACATGCCTGCGCCACCCGTGGCCGAGCGCCTGACCGGCCTGTCTGCCGAGGGAACACGGGCTTTCATCGCCACCCGGCAGGCTCCGGCTGTGGGTGGCGACTGGCTACCGCCCCTGCGACCGCCCAAAATCCGCAACATCTGAACACGTCACCGCGTTTCGGCGCCTGTCCTGTCTGGTACGGGGCGGGCTCTGACTGACCTGTTTCCTTGTCGGATTTTTCCTATGTTGATTCCGTCTCGCAACCGGGGCGGCCTGAGCCGTCGCCGTTTTGTAACGGGGCTGAGCGCAGGGGGGCTTGTGGCCGCCCTGCCCCGCCCGCTTCTGGCCCGCACGCCAACTGCTGGCCAAATTCCCCCCGTGGCCCGCCCACGCTGGGACCTGCGCGTGGGCCGCACCCGTATTGAAATCGACCGCAAGGTGCTGCATGCGCCCTGCATTGGCGGGGACGTGCCCGGCCCCATCCTGCGCTGGCGGCAGGGGGATACGGTAAGCATCAACGTCACCAACACGCTGGCGGATGAAGAGACCTCCATCCACTGGCATGGCCTGCGCCTGCCCGCCGCCATGGATGGCGTGCCGGGGCTGAGCTTTGCGGGCATTGCGCCTGGCAAGACGTTTACCTACCGCTTTCCCATAACCCAGAGCGGCACGTACTGGTACCACAGCCATTCCGGCATGCAGGAGGCGCAGGGGCTGTATGGCGCGATCGTCATTGATCCGCCCGCGCCCGACCCGCAGCCCTGCGCGCGTGACTACGTTATCCTGCTGTCGGAATGGAGCGATGTCTCGCCCATGGACATGCTGGACAACCTCAAGATGCAGGATGACTACTATGTCTTCCGCCAGCGCACGCTGGCCTCCCTCCCGCGCGAGGCCAGAGCCGCAGGCGGCACGCTGGCCGCGCTGAAGGACCGGCTGGCCTGGTCGCGCATGCGCATGGCCGCAACCGACATCGCTGACGTAACGGGCGTGATCTATACCTACCTGCTCAACGGCCATGCGCCCGACATGAACTGGAATGCCATCTTCACCCCCGGCGAGCGGGTGCGGCTGCGCTTCATCAATGGCGCCTCGATGACCTTTTTCGACATCCGCATACCAGGGCTGGAAATGCTGGTGGTCGCCGCCGACGGCAATGCGGTCGAACCCGTGCCGGTGGATGAATTCCGCATAGGCGTGGCCGAGACCTATGACGTGATCGTGCAGCCCACGCAGGCGCGTGCCTACACCATCTTTGCCCAGAGCGAAGACCGCACCGGCTACGCCCGGGGCACGCTGGCCCCGCAACCGGGCATGAGCGGCCCCATCCCCCCCATGGACCCACGCCCGGTGCGCACCATGGTCGATATGGGCATGGGCGACATGAAACCCGGCGAAAGCATGCACGGCATGGCCATGCCGGGGCACAGGCATGGCAGCGCAATGGCCGGCATGGATATGGCCGATCATAAAACGCAGCCCCCCATGAGCGGCATGCCCATGCCGCGCCACGAAGAGGGCGCGATGGATGACATGGACATGAAGGACATGCAGCCCGCACCAACGGCGCTGGGTGGACACGGGCACGGGCACAGCCTGCCCATGCCTGCCGCCCACCTGCACAAACCCGGGACAATGGACCATGACGCACCCGCCGCCGACATGGCGCCCGTGCTGGAAGTGGACGATCCCGGCCCCCCGCCCCTGAACGTGGAAAACCAGAACATCGCCCGCATGCCGACCGACCGCCTGGCCAGTCCCGGCGACGGGCTGGAGCATAATGGCCGCCGCGTGCTCAGCTACAGCCAGTTGCGCGCCACCCGGCCAGGCACCGACCCGAGGCCGCCCACGCGCGAAATCATCATGCACCTCACGGGCAACATGGAGCGCTATATCTGGGGCTTCAACGGGCGCAAATTTTCCGAATCAGGGCCGATCCGGCTCAGGCGCAACGAACGCGTGCGCTTTACCCTCATCAACGACACGATGATGGAGCACCCCATTCACCTGCATGGATTATGGAGCGAACTTGAAAACGGACAGGGCGCCTACCGCCCCTACAAGCACACCCTCATCTCGCAGCCCGGCTCGAAGCTGAGCTATCTTGTCACGGCAGATGCGCCGGGACTGTGGGCCTATCACTGCCACCTCATGCTGCATATGGAAACGGGCATGTTCCGCACGGTGATCGTGGAATGAGGCGCGCACTCCTTGCCGCAGCCCTGCTGCTACCTGTCACAGCCCTGCCCGCGCTGGCCCGGAGCCAAACCCATGGCCAGACTATAACCACGGCCCGGAAAACCGCGACCGCAACCCTGCGCAAGCCCCCGCCAGGGCCCGCCTATCACGCTGCCGATGCCCCCACCAACGCCCCCGTGGCCTATGTGGGCGGGATGAAGCCGGTCATGGACCAGGGCCGCTACCTTCATGGCATTCTCGATCAGCTTGAGGGGCGTTACGCACCCGGTGGCACCGATTTCCGCTGGGATGGCGAAGCTTGGTACGGTGGCGACTACAACCGGCTGTGGCTCAAGTCGGAGGGCACGCTCGAGCATGGCCGCCTGCATGATGGCGACCACGAACTGCTGTACAGCCGCGCGGTCTCGCCCTACTGGAACGTGCAGGCGGGTGTCCGCGCCGATATTGATGATGGCCCCACCCGCACATGGGGCGCGCTGGGCGTACAGGGGCTGGCGCTGTACCAGTTCGAGTTCCAGGCCACCGCCTATGTCAGCGACCGGGGGCGCTTTGCCTCCCGTATCGAGGGATCATACGATTTCCTGCTCACCAACCGGCTCATCTTGCAGCCACAGGCGGAGTTCAATCTCTATACCAAATCCGACCCGGCGCGGCAGGTGGGGGCCGGGCTTTCCGATGTGGATGCGGGGCTGCGCCTGCGCTACGAGGTCTGGCGCAAATTCGCACCCTATGTGGCCGTATCCTATGCGGGGTATCTGACACAGGCCCGCCGCATCGTGCATGACCAGCATGGCGAGAGCGGGGCGCTGCGCCTTACCTTTGGCGTGCGGAGCTGGTTCTGAGCGGGCTCAGGCGGGGGCAGGCACGCCGTAATAGTCACGGTACCACGCAACAAAGGCATCCACCCCCGCCTGCACGGAGGTGGTGGGGCGAAAGCCGGTCAACTCCTGCAAAGCCGTGCAGTCCGCCCAGGTGCGCGGCACGTCACCGGGCTGCATGGGCAGGTAATGGCACACGCATCTGCGCCCCAGCGCCATCTCGATCGCCTGAATGAACGCCATGAGGCTGACCGGCTCGCCATTGCCGATATTGACCACCCGGTAAGGGGCAACCGGGCTCGCGCCGCGGTCGCCTTCCCCCGGTGCGGGCACGGGGCGGGCGGACAGGCGGAGGACCGCCTCGACGATATCGTCGATATAGGTAAAATCCCGCTCCATGTCGCCATTGTTGTAAACATCGATCGCACGCCCCGCGAGCGTATTGGCGGTGAATTTGAACAGCGCCATGTCAGGCCGCCCCCACGGCCCGTACACCGTAAAGAAGCGGAAGGCCGTGATGGGCAGGTTCCACAGATGGGCGTAGGAATGGGCCAGATCCTCGGTTGCCTTCTTGGTGGCGGCATACAGGCTGAGCGGATGGTCGCAGCGCTGGTCCTCGGCAAAGGGAGTGACCGGGCTGGCCCCATAGACGGAGGATGTCGAGGCGATCATGAGGTGGGGCACGGCACAGCGCCGGGCCTGCTCGAGCACGTTATAGGTGCCCACAAGGTTGGCGCTGACATACGAGCCCGGATTTTCCATGCCGTAGCGCACGCCTGCCTGTGCCGCGAGGTGGATGACCCGTTCCGGCCTGCACTGCTCAAAGGCGTTGCCCAGGGCCTGCGCATCCTCGAGCATGAATTCATTGCAGGTAAAACCCGCGTATTCCCGCAGCAGGGCATGGCGCCGGCGCTTGAGCATGACATCGTAATAGGGGGTCATGCCATCGATGCCGGTTACCGCATGGCCTTCGCGCAGCAGCCGCCGTGCCACATGAAAACCGATGAACCCGGCGGTGCCGGTAACAAGAATACGCATCATGAACTCCACAACCCCCACGGCCACCTGCCCCGGCCACCGCATGCGGTCTTAGCGTGACAGGGCGCAATGGGTGAGTCCTGTTATCGGGACACACCCGGCGCATAAACACATGCGCGGCCCCCGCGCCCTGCCCCGACCGGGTTCAGATGGGCAGGTCACGGCTGGCGGCGATCGCCTCCATGGCGATATAGGATGTGACCGTATCGAGGTCGACCCGGTTGATCAGGGTGCGGTAGATATTGTCAAACGAGTCCATGTCCTCGGTGATGATCTTGAGCATGTAATCGTAATCGCCCGCGATGCGGTAGAAATCGATCACATTGGGGATGTCGTTGACAGCCTTGTGAAACCGCTCCAGCCACTCACGTGAGTGGCTGCGCGTGCGCACCATGACAAAAACCGTAAGCCCCAGCCCCAGCCTTGCCGGATCAAGCCGCAGGGTGCGCTCGCCTGCCAGGCCGCGCGCGCGCAGGGCGTTGAGCCGCCGCCAGCAGGCATTCTGTGACAGGCCGACCCGCTCGGCCAGTTCACGCTGCGACAGGCCCGCATCCTTTTGCAGGGCGCGCAATATGGCACGATCAAAATGATCCAGTTTTTCGCTCATAACCGATCATATGACACCATCAACCCGCATGCACAGCATGAAATAGGGAAAAATATTGCCCAAAAGCCGATTAACATCACCGTGTAACGCGCTTTTGTGGGGAACACGCCATGCAGATGGATGACACGTCTTTTTCAGAGTTTGCCGCCAGCCTGCACGCTGCTGGCCATGCGGGCCTGCGCGCGGGCCTGATCGGGGAAGGCGCGCCCGTTCCCGGCCCGTTTGGCGTCAGGCCACTGGTCTATGCCGATTATGTCGCCTCGGGCCGGGCGCTGAAGCAGGTCGAGGAATTCGTGCTCACGCGCGTGCTGCCCTATTACGCCAACTCCCATACCGAGGCCTCGTTCTGCGGGGGGTACATGACCCGCATGCGCCGCGCCGCGCGGGCACGGATCGCCCGGCTGTGCGGCGCGGGCGAAGGGTTCTCCACCGTGTTCTGCGGCGCGGGCGCGACCGCGGGGCTCAACCGGCTGGTGCACCTGCTTGGCGTGCCCGAGGCGGCACAGGCAGGCGCGCGCCCCGTGCTGTTCATCGGGCCGTACGAGCATCACTCCAACATCCTGCCCTGGCGTGAAAGCGGGGCGGAGGTCATCACCATTGGCGAAGCCCCTGAAGGCGGCCCGGACCTTGAACAGCTTGACCGCGCCCTGGCCGCAACCGACCCCGCGCGGCTGCGCATCGGGGCCTTTTCGGCCGCCTCGAACGTAACAGGCATCATCACCGATGTGGATGCCGTGACAAAAGTGCTCAAACGCCACGGCGCGCTGGCGGTGTGGGATTACGCCGGGGGCGGGCCGTACCTGCCCATCAGCATGCGGGCGGGCACGCCGTATGAGAAGGATGCCGTGGTGCTCTCGGCGCATAAATTCGTGGGCGGGCCTGCGGCATCGGGCATCATGATCGTGCGTGATGCCGCCGTGTCACGCACGCGCCCGGTCTTTACCGGCGGCGGCACGGTGCGGTTCGTCTCGCCGTGGGGGCATGATTATTCGACCAGCCTCGAAAGCCGCGAGGAAGCAGGCACCCCCAATGTCATTGGCGATATCCGCGCAGCCCTCGCCTTCATGGTCAAGGACGCCATGGGGCAGGACTGGCTCGACGGGCGCCACCAGGCCCTGCGCAGCCGCGCCGAGCAGGTCTGGCGGCGCAACCCGCATATCGAGATCGTGGGCAACGCGCAGGCGCGCCATGCCCTGCCCATCTTCTCCTTCCGCGTGCATGGAGCAGCGGCGGGCGAGATGGTGCACCAGCAGCTTTTCACGCGCATGCTCTCCGACGGATATGGCATCCAGGCCCGGGGCGGCTGCGCCTGCGCAGGCCCTTACGCGCACAGCCTGCTGGATATTGACGAACCCCTGTCGAACACCCTGCGCCAGGCCATTCTCAACGGTGATGAGATCCGCAAGCCGGGCTGGACGCGGCTGAACTTCTGCGCGCTGATGGATGATGCCAAGGCGGATTTCATCATCCGCTCGGTCGATGAACTCGCCCGCAACCCCGCATCCATGGCGCAGGCCTATGTATGCGACCCCAAAACCGCCCGCTTCCGCGCGGAGCCGGTGCCACAGGCCGAAACCATGGCCTGAAAAGAATAAAAGTTCCTGGGTACCGCCTTTTTTCAAAAAGGCGGCACTCTTCAACCCAGTAAAACCGGCGCATCGCCCTCGCGCCACGGGGCCACACGCTCCATACCCCGCGTAAACAGCGGCATGGCCAGAAAGGCCCCCAGCCACGCCTGCACGCGCGGCAGGGGGCAGGTGGCAAACCAGTCAGGGTCAGTCGCCGCGAACTGGCGCACGAAGGGCGCAATGGCGGCATCCGTCATGCCAGCCTGCACACCGTGCAAAAACGGGGCGGAATGCAGCGCCGCTTCAAGCCCGTGCAGGATGTGCAATGCTTCCGCCCGGTGGTGCAGCGCATCCGACTGGTAGCGGGTCGCGTATTTGTAGCGGTCGAGATGATGTTTGAACGGCCCATCATTGCGCGCGATCAGGTCGCGCCGCGTGCCGGGCCGCCAGTGCAGCGGGTCGTGACGGACCAGCGCCCGGTCCATGATCTCGAGGCTTTCGGCAATGACATGGCCATCAGGCAGGACCAGCACCGGCACCGTGCCCTTGGGCGAGGCCCGCAGCATGGCGGCAGGCTTGGCCGCCAGCCTGACCTCGCGCAGTGCGCAGGGCGTTTCACTCGCCAGCAGCGCCAGCCGTGCCCGCATGGCATACGGGCAGCGGCGGAAACTGTACAGCACGGGCCATGTCATGCCGCCTGCCCCTATTCCTCATGGTCCGTTTCGACAAGCCTGTGGGGAAAGGCGCGCGGGTTGGTCATGGCCACGACCAGACCCACCACCACCGTAATGATGGCCATGGGCGTAAGCACGCCAAAGCCCGCGGCATTGAGAACCTGCCCGCCCACGGCGGAGCCCATGAGAATACCCACATTGCTCGCGGCGTTGATCCCGGCACCTGCCACGTCAGGCCGCGTGGCGCGCGCACGGATCGCACCGGACATGACACAGGGAATGACCGCCGAATACCCCATGCACCACAGCCCGACCGGCGCCACCGCCGCCCAGCCCGACAGGATGTGCCCGTACATCAGCCCCATGCCGATCAGCATGGCGCCACCGCCGCCCAGCAGGCCCGTTGCGGGGCGGGTATCGACAAACTGCCCCGCCCCCCACAGGCCCAGGATGCTCACGCTGCCGGTCAGCAGCAGGGCGATGCTCAGGTTGCCCGTGGCCAGCCCGTGGTCAAGCAGCAGGGGCGTGACATAGGTATAAAGCAGGTTATGGGCAAAGAAGAGGATGGCATTGACCGCAATCACCACCAGAAAGATGCGCATGGCCCGGCTTGGCCCGGCCGAGGGCAGCCCGTTCCTGACCTGCACCGGGGTTGTGACCGGCGGCAGGAAGAAGGCGATGCACAGTGTCAGCACAACGGACAGGGCCGTCATCACGTACATCGCCATGCGCCAGCCTGCCATATGCCCGATGGCCGCCGCCCCCGGCACGCCCAGAACCGCGCCAAGCGACGTGCCGCCATAAACGAATGAAATGGCCCGCCCGGTCATCTTGGCAGGCACCAGCCGCGCGGCATAGGCCGAAGCGATGGACATGAGCAGCGCATGCGCAACGCCCCCGATCAGGCGGCCTGCGCACAGGATGACAAAGCTCGGCGCCGCCGCCACCACCAGGTTCGACACCACATAGCCCAGCAGTGACACCAGCACGAGTCGCTTGCGGTCGATATGCGCGGTCATGATGGTCAGCGGCACGGCGCACACGGCCACCATCAGGGCAAAGGCGCTGACGGCAAGCCCGGCTTCGCCTTCGGGGATGTGAAAGGCGCGGGCCATGTCGATCAGGATGCCGACCGGCGCCACCTCGGTTGTGAGGGCCGTGAACGTACATGCAAACAGGGCGCAAAGACCAATGACGGCTTCAGCCGGGAGGGTTTTGAAAAGCATGATTGCCTGCAGAAATAGAACGACACAACATCATGTCGCTTCACTTGTGGGCCTTCTGGCACTTCCGGCACTGTAGTGGAAGCATCTATTATGCCAAGCCAGTACAGAGCCCCGGTTCATGGCAAACCGTGCATAACGTCTATTGAACAGACCGGCGTGGCAACCGGCCCTGCGCCAGGGCCGGGATGCCGCCCGGCGCGACCCGCAATCCCCTGCCTGCCACGGCTGGCCTGACCTGACGGAGCGCAGCACTCCGCACGGCTTTCGGGCTTTATCATGACAATACGGCAAGAAACCCGTCTCGCTTTTGAGACAGTTGCGCCCTGCCCGGACACAGCTGCGTGAAGCCCGCGCGGTAGGGCATGGCATTTTCCGCGCCCCTCATGCTGAACAACAGGTTCTGGCTGGGCGCAATAGGCAACCCGATACCTGCATACGTGGCACAGCTTTGGAAAACTATGGAAAGAAACGCGGCATGCGAGAAACCACCAAGAGGTTATTATCCATCATAACCTCCGTCTTGCTGGCCCTCATCGGGCTTTTTCTGTTCTTTGGCGGCGCCCAGCTGCTCTTTCTGGGCGGCTCCTGGTTCTATGCGCTGACCGGCGGCGTCCTGCTTGCCGCCGCCGTGCTGGGGTTCAAGCAGCCCAGGCTGGCAAGCAGCCTGTATGCCGCCCTGCTGGTGCTCGCCACCATCTGGGCGCTGGTCGAGACCGGCTTCAACATCTGGGGCCTCGAGGTCCGGCTGCTGACGCTGGTGGGCATTGGCGCATGGCTGCTGCTGCCACAGGTCTGGCGCGCGAGCGAAAGCTGGCTGGCCGACAAGAAGGCCCTGCTCGGCGCGGTTGGCGTGTCGTGCCTTGTGCTCATCATCAGCTGCTTCTCGTCCTATTCCATCGATGGCACGGTTCCGGCGGATCGCATGGCAGCCCAGGGCCAGCCTGAATCGGCTGCCGAGAACATGCCCGATGGCGACTGGCAGGCCTATGGCCGCACCGCGGGCGGCGACCGCTATTCCCCGCTGGGCCAGATCACCCCCGCCAATGTGGGCAAGCTCAAGCGTGCCTGGCTCACCCGCACGGGTGACGTGCAGCAGGCAGGCGAAGGCACCGTGGCCGGCCCCGACCAGGGCCATGAGTTCAACCTTGAAGTCACCCCCATCAAGGTCGACAACACGCTGTACATGTGCACGCCCCATAGCTGGGTGATTGCGATGGATGCCGCCACCGGCAAGGTGAAGTGGAAATTCGACCCCCACCCCGACACTGCCGACCTTGCCAAGAACGTTTACCTCGCGTGTCGTGGCGTGTCGTATTACCGCATCCCCGACGAGATCCAGACCAGCTGCCGCACCCGCATCTACTCCCCCGTGGCGGATGTGCGCATGGTGGCGCTCGATGCCGAGACCGGCAAGCCGTGCGATGATTTTGGCGATCACGGCTTCATTTCCCTGCGTGAATATCTCGGCCACGTGCCGCATGGCTTCCACTTCGTCACCTCGCCGCCGCTGGTGGCCAAGAACCGCCTGATCACGGGTGGCTGGGTGTTTGACAACCAGGCCAATTTCGAGCCGTCTGGCGCCATCCGCGGCTTTGACGCGACCACCGGCGCGCTGGCCTGGGCATGGGATGCAGGCCACAACCCCGAAACCTGGAAGCCCAACCCCGATGACGTCCTGACCCGCGACACCCCCAATGCCTGGGGCGTGTACACCGCCGACCTCAACCTTGGCCTGGTCTACATCCCCACCGGCAACTCGCCACCCGATAACTGGGGTGGCACGCGCCGCCCGTTTGATGATGCGACTTCCTCGGCCACCATCGCGCTCGACATCGTGACCGGCGAGCGCCGCTGGACCTACCAGACCGTACACCACGACCTGTGGGACATGGACATCCCCTCCGGCCCGTCGATGGTCGACCTGCCCGGCCCCAATGGCGAGATGATCCCCGCCCTGGTGCAGAGCACCAAGCGCGGCGAGTTCTTCGTGCTCGACCGCCGCACCGGCGAGACCGTGCCCGGCTACCCGGTGGAGGAACGCCCCGTGCCGACCGCGGGTGTTGCCCCTGACGACCATGCCTCCCCCACGCAGCCCTTCCCGGCGGCCATGCCTACGCTGACGCCGCCGAACCTGAAGGAAAGCGACATGTGGGGTGCCACCCTGCTCGACCAGATGCTGTGCCGCATCGAGTACCGCCAGTCCGCCTATGAGGGGCAGTTCACGCCGCCGCATGTGGGCCAGACCACCGTGGTCTATCCCGCCTTCTATGGCGTGGTTGACTGGCAGGGCATCACCATCGACCCGCAGCGCAAGATCATGCTGGCCAATGCGAGCTACCTGCCCTTCCGCATCAAGCTTGATCACCGCCAGAAGCTCGAAGGCAACGGCACGCTGCCCAAATGGGATGGCAAGGGCGAGGAGCCTGCCGCCAAGGGCGATGCGCTTTCCGTCTCGCCTGATTACGGCACGCCTTACATCGCGCTGACCAACCCGTGGCTGAACCCGCTGCAGATTCCGTGCAAGGGCCCGGTCTGGGGCACGCTGAGCGCGATCGACCTCGTGACCAAGAAGATCGTGTGGCAGCACCCCGTGGGCACCACGCGCGATACGGGTCCGTTCCGCACCCATAACAACATCCCCCTGCCGACCGGCATGTATAACGTCGGTGGCAATATTGTGACCAAGGGTGGCGTTGTCTTCATGGGGGCCACGGCGGATGATTACCTGCGTGCCTTCGATCTCGCGACCGGCAACGTGCTCTGGACCGACCGCCTGCCTGCGGGCGGGCAGGCCACGCCCATGTCGTATGAGGTTGGCGGCAAACAGTATGTCCTGATTGCGGCTGGCGGCCATGGTGGCCTGGGCACACGGAGCGGCGATTACATCATCGCCTACACGCTCGATGGTGCGCAGGCTGGCACTACAGCCCAATAAAAAACAATAACCGTGCAGGTATCCGGCCATGCCGGATACCTGACTCCTGATCAGGGAAGTCCTCCCATGCGTCTGACCCAAAGATCGGCATGGCTCCATGCCATGCTGCGCCTTGCCCTTCCTTCGGCCATACTGTTCCTTACGCCCAAGGCCCACGGCGCAGACGTCACCCTCGGGATCATCGGCCCCCACGAATATGACCTGCCCGTCGATTTCAAGCCCTTCAACGTGCTGGTGCAGTATGGCGATGGCAATGCGGCGGGCCACTCCTACAACAGCCTGGGCCAGCGCAAGCCGGAAGGCGGCAGCCACACCTGGTCGGGCATGACCAAATATGTCCATTTCCGCAGTTTTGACGCCATCCCCCACGTGGGCTTCGCCTTCGAGCTGATCCAGACCGAAAGCTACAGCCTGGCGGATGGCACGAATTACGGCGGCCTTGGCCCCACCATCGTCGGGCCTGCCGCATGGTTCAAGCCCAACAAACACAGCACGTTCGGCATCCAGACCTTCATGCAGACCGCCGTGGGCACGCGTGATGCGACCTCGCCCAATTACTGGTCGAACATCTCGAGCTTCATTTTCGATTATGAGTGGAAGCATTTCAGCTTCGATGGCGATGCCGGCACGGTGGCCGGGGCGGCCAAGCACGTCAAGGGCGCGCATACCGTCTCACCCGGCGTGGTGTTCTATACCAACCTGCGCTTTAGCTGGAAGGCGACCAAACTGTTCGAGCCCTTCTTCGCGCTGGACTGGCAGAACGTGAAAGGCACCTACGACCGCACCGCAAGCCAGTACATGGATGATTCAAACAGCCGTGAAATAACACTGGGCGCGGGTGCGATGTTCAATATTTCCAAGCATTTTTCCTTTACGACACGCTACTCGCATTCTGTTGATGGGCGGAACATACCCGAAAGTAATGCCTATTATGTAAAAGTCGTTTATCTGTGGTAGCGCGCACCAGTTGGTGCCACGCAGGCTGAAGGGCAGCATGCTTTCATTTTATGTCACGTGAAATGACTGGCAATAAATATATACAATCATAACCAGACGGGCCATTACGGCAGCCATGCCGCACGCAGACCGATATTCAGGGGCAGGGAGACATGAAACCGCATTGCCATAACCCCGCCCGGCCGCCCCTCATGGGCCAGCCCCAGCGCCCTGCTGGCGCAACCGAAGTGGCCAAGTCGTGGCAGCGCTGCGTTTCATCCTATAATCTCGACCCCGCGCAGGGGTGGCAGGCGGATGTGCTGTCAGGCGCGGAACTGCGGCATGTCAGCACCCGCTCAGCCAGCCTGCTCCGCATTGCCATGCCGGAGATGCAGCGCCTGTTCAGCCTGGTGCAGGGGCTCGACTTCATGGTGCTGCTTGCCGACCCCGATGCCACCATCCTCGCGCGCAACATAGATGACACCCATATGAGCCTGTGCCGCAGGCTCGCCCTGCGCGAAGGCGCCGTGTGGAGCGAGCGCATGGCGGGCACCAACGGCATTGGCACGGCGGTGCAGGATGGCTGCCCCATCTTTCTGGGGGAAGGCGAGCACTGGCGTTTCTGCTTCTCGCTGCTGGCCAGCTATGCCGTGCCGGTTTTCAACGCGCATGGCCAGGTGGCAGGCGCGATCAACCTTGCCGCCTTCAATGGCGATACATCACGCAGGCTCGCCCCGCTCGTGCTCGACACCCTCCTGCAATCCGGCCGCCGGATCGAGGAACAGCTCTTTCGTGAATACCATGAAGGCGCGCGGGTGCTGACGCTTGGCGTGGCCGAAGGGTGCTCGGCCCCGCTCGTGGCCATCAATGCCGAGGGCGAAGTAACGGGGGCCACCCATGCCGCCCGCGCCCTGACCGGCTGGACGGATGACATGATCCGCGCCCACCCCAACCTGCTGCACCGGCTGGAGGCGGAGGACCGGGTGAGCTTTCGCAGGGCGGAGGAAAATGTCATCCGCTCCGCGCTGGCCCTGGCGCAGGGCAATGTTACGGCCACGGCCCGCCACCTTGGCATCGGCCGGGCCACACTCTACCGCAAGATGAAGGCGCTGGGCATGCGCTAGGCCCGGCGGTTCATTCAATATCGCCCCGCACCTCCACCTGCCCGCTGCGCCGGAGCAGCGCCATGGCCAGCAGGTAAACCACCAGCCCACCCGCTGACAGCACTGCCCCACCCATGCCCAGCGCGCCATAGCCGAACTGCCGCGCCAGCAGCGCACTGCCCAGTGATGCGCCGAGCGCATTAGCGATGTTGAAGGCCGAATGGTTGAGCGAGGCCGCAAGCGTCTGCGCATCGCCAGCAAAATCCATCAGCCGCGTCTGCAATGCCGGGCCAAGCGCGTTGACGAAGGCGGGCACGAGCAGCACGTCGAGCATGAGGGCCGGCTCGTCATGCAGCACGAACGGAAAGGCCAGCATGACCACGGCACTGCCGGCCAGCGCCAGCAGGGCGGCTAGGTCGAGGTTGCGGTCCACGATCCATGCGCCCACATTCGCGCCGATCAGCATGCCCGCGCCGCACACGATCATGTAGATCATGATGCGCCATTCGGGCACATGCGTCACGTTGAGCAGCACGCTGGTCAGGTAGGTGTAGATGGCGAACATGCCACCAAACCCGATCGACGCCGTGACCAGCGTCAGCAGCACCTGCGTATTGGCCAGGGCGCGGATTTCCTTGAGCGGCGAGTTCTTGCGGTTGGGCGGATCAGCGGGGATATAGCGCCAGATCCCGCCCACTGTCAGCAGCCCCAGCGCCGCGATGATGAGATAGGCGATGCGCCAGCCAAAATGATCGGCCGCAAAGGTGGAGAACGGCGCGCCCACCAGGGTGGAAATGGCAATGCCCGACAGGATGCGCCCTACCGCCCAGCCGCGCCGCGCGCGCTCCACCATCGAGGCGCCCACCAGCGCCGAGATGCCGATCAGCGCGCCATGCGGCAGGCCGGTGATGAAGCGGGCCACCTCCACCAGCCCCGGCGTGGGCATGGCCACGCTGAGCAGGTTGGCGCAGCAGAACAGGGCAAACAGGATCAGCAGCAGTTCGCGCCGCGACAGGCGCGCGCCAAGAATGGTGATAAGCGGCGCGCCCACCACGACACCCAGCGCATAGGCCGTGATGGCATGCCCCGCATCAGAGGCGGACAGCCCGAGCGAGGACGCGAATTCGGGCAGCATGCCCATGATGGCGAACTCACCCGTGCCGACCACGAACGTGCCGAAGGTGAGGATGAAGAAAGCGGCTTTCGCGCCATGGGGCGCCGTGATGGGCGCCACCCCGCTGGCAGGGGGTGCGGTCTTGGTCATGGGGGGAAGGTCCAGGTCAGGTAAAGGGAGCGCTCAGGCCCCGAGCATGTTGGCTGCGATGCGGGCAATGGCGATATCATCCTCCGTCGGCGCGCCAGAAACGCCAATCGCGCCGAGCACGCTGCCATGCGCGCCCCTGAGCACGAGGCCACCGCCAAAGCTGGTCAGGCCGCCATTGGTGTTTTCCAGCGTGTAGGCCTCGCCCTGCGGGCGGGCGATCGTGGCCAGGTCGGCGCTGTCCATATGAAACAGGGCCGCCGTGCGCGCCTTCTTGGTGGCGACATCGATCAGGCCGAGCGGCACGCCATCCATGCGGGTAAAGGCCACGGGCCAGGCTCCGGCATCCACAATGGAAATGCACACGCCAAACCCGCGCTTCTGCGCCTCGGCCAGGGCCGCCTCCATCATGGTCATCGCATCGGTCAGTTTCATGTCGGCTTCCACGGCTTGCATAAAAAGCACAGCGTAACCGCACGCCCGCGCGGACGTAACGTACGAATTAGCAAAATCCCGATTTGTTCAACATGGCTGAACCGTGGCGCGCGCCACGTGCTGCATCATCATCCATGCCAGCCGTACCAGGCGCGGGCGCGGCAGGTCGGCGCAGGGGCCGGTCAGGGCAATGGCGGCCCGGACCTCGCCATGTTCACGCCATGGCACGGCCACCGCGTTCTGGCCGGGGCGGTAGCTTTCAAGGTCAAGCGCGTACCCCCTGAGGCGCACGGCCTCGATCTGGTCGCGCACGCCCCCGTCAAGCGCATGGGCGCGCGTGCTGAGCACGCGCTGGCCCATGCCGGGCACGAAGGCCAGGAACACCAGCCCCACCGCCGAACCTTCGATGGTTTCACGCCGCTGCACGGCCGCGGCGGCCATGTCCGGTGCCTGCGGGTCGACCCGGTCCAGATAGGCGGCTTCATCCCCGCTGGGCACGCCGAGATGCACGGTCGCCCCGCTCTGGCGCGCGATGGCTTCAAGCGTGGGGCGCATGCGCGCGCGCAAGGCATGGTCATCGCCCACCATGCGCGACAGGTTGAGGATGCGCCCGCCCAGATGGTAGCGCATGTCGCCGGGGCGGCGCTGCACGTAGCCAAGGTGGTCGAGGGTCTGGAGAATGTTGTGGGCGGTGGTCTTTTCCATGCCTGCCCTTGCCGCGATTTCGCCCAGCCGCGCGCAGCCCCCCGCCTGCGCCATGACTTCCAGAATGGCGGCGGAACGCACGATGGACTGGATCCGTTTTGGCGCGCGGGCCATGTCATTCTCCTGCATGCGCTGCCCACGCGGCATGACCGGGCAGGCCCGGAACATGCCCTTACCTGAAAAACACAGGGCCACAAGGGGGAGCGAAAACGCGGCCTGCCCGTGCAGCATGGGCTGCTGCCGAACCTTTGTCTTTTGGGGGCGCCCCGATGCCCATGCCAGCTTGACCGCCCCGGCAGGACAGGATCAGATTCACGCTCAAACACCAGGACCGGATACAGGCGGGAAACACCATGATGACTCCAAAGATCCTTGTTGTCGGCGCGGGCGCGGTGGGGGGCTATTTCGGCGCGCGCCTGGCCGCCTCAGGCCATGACGTGACCTTTCTCGTGCGCGCGCGGCGACAGGCGCAGCTTGGCGCAACAGGGCTGTGCCTGGTCAGCCCGCTTGGCGATGCGACGCTTGCCCCGCGCATGATCACGGCGGACCAGATCGCACACCCCTACGACATCGTCATCCTGAGCGTAAAAGCCTATTCCCTTGCCGCAGCGATAGCGGACATGGCGCCCGCCATCGGCCCGCAGACCCGCATCATACCGTTGCTCAACGGCATGCAGCACCTTGAGGTGCTGGCCAGTCGCTTTGGCCGCGACACGGTCATGGGCGGCACATGCTTCATTGTCAGCAGCCTCGATGCCGAAGGCCGCATCCACCAGGTTGGCATCACGCCCCGGCTGGTATTCGGCGCGCTGGTGGCGGGACAGGATGCCACCACCATGGCGGATGCCCTGCGCGCGCCGGGGTTCGATACGGTGCCCTCGCCGCACATCGTGCAGGATATGTGGAACAAATGGTCGCTCCTGGCCTCGCTGGGCACGCTGTGCTGCCTCATGCGCGCGAGCGTGGGCGAGGTGGCCCGTCTGCCCGGCGGCACCGATTTCGTGCGTGCCACGATAAACGAATGCACCGCGATTGCCGCAGCCGCCGGCTACCCGCTGGCAGGGGACACCATCAGCGGCATTGTCAAAAGACTGACGCAGCCGGACTCCACGCTGACATCCTCCATGTTCCGCGACCTCTCGCAGGGCGCCCCTGTGGAAGCACAGCAGATTATCGGCGATCTGGTCGCCCGTGCCCGCGCGCATGGCGTCGCCACCCCCATACTCGACCTGACGGACCTGAACCTGCGCGTCTATGAGCAGCGCCGCAACAGCGCATAAAACAAAAGCCGGACGCCATGGAACAACCGCACCCGCTGCACGACGCCGCGCAGCGGGGCTGTTTTGTCATTGACGGGCCTTTTGCCGTCAATTAAACGAAACCGAACCGTTCCGTTCAAGGGATCGAACGGCCCCTGCCCTTCTTTCACTGGATCATGCGATGAACCGCTTGTGGCATACCGGCCTTGTGGCCCTCGCCAGTTCTCTGGCCCTTCATGGCACGGCGCAGGCCACGTGCGCGGCCACCGATGCCCGGATCGAACTCTCGGCGCACCATGTTGCGGTCGGGGTCGGTTATGTCTGGGGCCAGGGCACGCTGTATGACGGCACGCATGCCTATCCCTTCACCATAAAGGGTGGCGGCATACCGAGCGTGGGCGGCATGGCGCTGTCAGGGCAGGGCTGCGTGCGCAACCTTGGCCGCCTGCAGGACTTCAACGGCACGTACTGGAGCGTGGGCGGCACGGCCACCATCCATCATGGCACCGCGGGCCTTGTCATGGAAAATGGCCGGGGGGTGGACATCAACCTCGCGGCCCGCACCCGCGGCGCGCTGCTGTCCGGACAGGTCGCGCGGCTTTCCTTCCGCCTGAAAGGCGGCCTGTAGCCCCGAACACGGGCGCGGCACCCATTCGCAATGACCATTTGAACACACGTCCCCGTTCTGGCATCTCCGTGGCGACAGGCTGGATTGCACGGCTGAAGGGCACCAGTTCCGGATACCATGTTATGTTTCATGACATAATGTGACTGACTGATGGCTGGAGTTAAGGGGCTGGGAATGTCTGACGTATCATCAAGACCGCCACATACGGGCGGACGCCCGACGCCGGAAGGCTCGGCGCAACTCGACCGGCATGTTCTTGAAGTTGCAACGGCATTGTTCATCCAGCAGGGTTACGCCGCCACATCGCTGGAACGCATCGCGCGCGAGGCCGCGTGCAGCAAGGCCAGCCTGTACAGGCGCTACGCCTCAAAGGAAGAACTGTTCCGCGCGGTGGTGGCGGCGCGGGGCAAGCAACTGCTTGAGGCGGCAGGCGCGGTCGAGGCCTCCTCCACCGACCCGCTGGTGGCCACGCGTGAAATCAGCCAGTTCTTCCTTGACTTCATGCTGCGGCCCGAAACGCTGGAGGCCTACCGCATTGTCATTGCGGACGGGCATCGCATCGCCTTTTTCGTGGAGGACATGATGCAGACCATCGTGGAGCCCTTCGTGGCCACGCTGAGCCGCCAGATCAAGGCCGCCGCCGATGCCGGGCGCATCCACTCCCCCGACCATGATGAGACGGCCCGCATCCTGATGAGCCTGTTCCTGGGCTGGCCATTGCAGAACACCATGCTCGGCCTGAACCAACTGCATGACCCGCAGACGCGCGCGCGCTTTTTTGACCGCTCATGGCAGATTTTCATGTCAGGGATCTGCATCAAGGGGAAATAAGGTTCCGGGGTGCCGTTTTCAAAAAGAAAGGCGGCGTTTTTTCCGGGGCTTTCCAGGCACCACGGCAGACAGGGGCTTTTCCAGGGTTGTTTTACATCTGTCATATTGCGATACGATACGGTCTCGTATAATGGATGTCGGGACACGTTCCCCTTGACGGGAAGCGATGGATGGAATGAGGACGGTGCCGACCAATGCGACCCTGATGGCCAGAAAAGCCGCGCACCGGCCGATGACCGGTCGCATCGGGCGACAGGCGCCACTCCGGCCCGCAGAAGCCTGTCCCTTCCCCGTCAGGGCGGGGCAAAACCTTGCCTGATACACAAAAAACAACGCGTCCCTGCAAATAGATATTCATGATGTTCAGAGATTTCACGCTTACTGACAAGGAACGGGAGGCGTTGAACGCGATCTCCACGAAAATACACAAGCCCGCGAAGCGCCGCATCTACACCCAGGGCGAAGCGGGAAAATATGTCTATCGCATCCGTTCAGGCGCCGTACGGCTGGAACATCACCTGCATGATGGCCGCAACCAGATCTTTGCCTTCATGTGGTCCGGCGACATGTTCGGCACCATTGAAGACGGGGTCTATCCTGCCTCCGCCATTGCGCTGGTGGATACCTACCTGTTCCAGATTCCCTATGCCGCGCTGCTCAACCTGATCGAGGTCCATCCGCGCATCCAGACCCTGTTCTTGCAGCAGGTGCTCAATTACACACAGGCGGCGCGACGGCACCTGCTGCTGGCCACCTACCCGCTTGTGGTCAAGCGGCTGGCGGGCTTCCTGCTTGAATGCAGCAAGCAGGCCGATTTCTATGATCGGCACACCAATATCCTGACCCTGGCCATGGACCGCAGGGATATTGCCGATTACCTGGGCTTTGCCGTTGAAACAACAAGCCGCATGCTCAAGGAACTGGAAGACATGCGGCTGATCAAACGCCTCTCATCGCAGCGCATCATGCTGGACCGGCGTAAAATCATGGATATGTTCTAAGGCCCCGCCGGGCGGGGTGGCCGCGTGCTCAATCCGCCTATCTGCCCCCTGCCGCTCCATCTTGCCACGCCCCGCCACCTCCCTATGCTAGGCTGCCATAAGCGTTGCGCGCTTTGTCTGCAGGAGTTCAAGAGCATTGGCCACACCCCAACCCATTGACACAAAGCTGACCCAGGCTGCGGTTTTTCTTGTCATGACCCTCAGCGCCGATACCGAAATCGGCCCGCAGGTGCGCGACCTGATGGGAGACCTGTCCTCGCTCGTGCGCGGGGTGGGATTCCGTATTGATGATGGCAGGCTCAGTTGCATAACCGGCATCGGGTCGCATGCGTGGGACCGCCTGTTCGGCGCGCCACGCCCGATGGAACTGCACCCGTTTGCCGAGATCAATGGCGTGCACCACGCCCCCTCCACGCCGGGCGACCTTGTGTTCCATATCCGCGCCACCCGGATGGACCTGTGCTTTGAACTCGCCACCGCCATCGTCTCGCGGCTCGAAGGTGCCGCCACGGTGGTGGATGAAGTGCACGGGTTCAAGTATTTCGATGCCCGCGACCTGCTGGGTTTTGTCGATGGCACGGAAAACCCCGTGGACCAGCCCGCCCGTGATGCCACGCTGATTGGCGATGAAGACCCGGCCTTTACGGGCGGCAGTTATGTCATCATCCAGAAATACCTGCATGACCTGAAGAAATGGGATGCCATACCCACCGAGGTGCAGGAGCACATCATTGGCCGCAGGAAAGTATCCGATATTGAACTGCCCGAGGCCGCCAAGCCCAGCTATGCCCATAATGTGCTGACCAATATTGAAGAAAACGGCCAGCAACTCCAGATCGTGCGCGACAACATGCCCTTTGGCACGGTGGGAAAGGGCGAGTTCGGCACCTATTTCATTGGCTATGCGCGTTCGCCCACGCGCATCGAGCGCATGCTCGACAACATGTTCGTGGGCTTGCCACCGGGCAATTACGACCGCCTGCTCGATGTCAGCACGGCGGTGACCGGCAACCTGTTCTTCATTCCCACCTCTGATTTTCTTGATACCGCACCCGACCTGCCCGCGCCCCAGGCGGCCGTTGCGCCTGAGCCTGCGGCACCGCAACCCGTGGCGGTGGCAGCCGGTTCGCTGGGCATCGGATCATTGAAGTAAAGGACACCAGACATGAACAACCTGCACAGGCACCTTGCCCCCGTTTCATCCGCCGCGTGGAGCGAAATCGAGGAAGAAGCCACACGCACCCTGCGCCGCCACCTTGCCGGGCGCCGCGTGGTTGATGTTTCCGAACCCAAGGGCACGGCGTTTGCCGCCGTGGGCACCGGGCGCGACAGGCGCATCGAGGCCCCGGGCGATGGCGTGCAGGCCGTGATGCGCGACGTGCTGCCGGTGGTGGAACTGCGCGTGCCCTTTACCCTGTCACGCGCGGAAATCGATGCGGTGGAACGCGGCGCGCGTGATGCCGACTGGCAGCCGGTGAAGGATGCGGCAAAGAAAATCGCCTTTGCCGAGGACCGCGCCATTTTCACCGGCTACACCGCAGCAGGCATGGCCGGTATCGCGCAGGCGACATCCAACGCGCCTGTCAAGCTGCCCGCATCGGTCAAGGATTACCCGCATGCCATTGCCGATGCCCTGAACACGCTGCGCCTTGCAGGCGTCAACGGCCCCTATGCCATCGTGCTCGGCGCCAGGGCATATGAGGCCGTAAGCGGGGGCGATGATGAAGGCTACCCGGTGCGCAAGCACATCGAGAGCCTGATTGAAGGCAAGCTGGTCTGGGCGCCCGCCATCGAGGGCGCCTTTGTCATCTCCCTGCGCGGCGGCGACCTGCAGCTTGATATCGGGCAGGATTTCTCCATCGGCTATCTGGCCCATACGGCCGAGACGGTCGAACTTTACCTCCAGGAGAGCTTTATCTTCCGGGTACTGACCACCGAGGCCACCGTCGCCCTCGCCTGATGCCACGCTGGCCCCTGGCCACCAGCACGCTACCCCCGACACGCTACAAGGACACCAACATGCAGAACCCCCTGGCCACCACGCCCGAAACCGAAGCCCGCATCACCGCCAAAGCCCAGGAACTGTGGGAAGCCGACGGCAAGCCCGGCTGTGGCGCCGCCGCCTACCGCGAAGCCGCATCGGAACTGATCGGGATGGAAAGCAACCCCGATGCAGGCCAGATCCCGGTTGACTCACCCGTGCCGCTCGATGCGAACGGGCAGCCCATCGAGGAAGCCTGGCTGGAGGAAAACCTCGGCAATTCCGGCGGCAGCATGGATGAACTTGATGACAGGCAGGAAGTGCCCTTCGCCACGCGCGCGGAAGAGGCGAAGGCCCTGAAGGACCAGGACTGACCCCACCGGGCAGGATGAAGAATGCCATCCTGCCCCCTCCTACCCACCGACCATGACCCGCACCAGCGCAACACTTGCGCCTAGCAGCCCGAGCAGGGAAATGGTGACCGTGACCATCAACGCCCTGCCCGCATGCACGATGGCGCGGAGTTCAACGCCCAGCCCGAGCGCTGCCATGGCGAGAATGGTCAGGAACGTGGCCACGTGGTTGAGCGGCACGACCAGACCCGCTGCAATCCCTCCCGCCGAACGCATTGCCATCATCACCACAAACCCGATGATATACCATGGCACCAGCCGGGTCAGGGGCGGCAGGCGTGACCCCTGCGCCTTACGTGCGCGCCCTGCGCTGGCAATCAGGGCCAGCACCACGCATACCGGCCCGAGCATCAGCACCCGCACCAGCTTGACCAGCGTGCCGACATGCACCGCCGCCATGCCAAATGGCGCCGCCGCGGCCACGACCTGCGGCACGGCATAAACGCACAGCCCGGCAAGCACGCCCCCCGCGCCATCCGTCAGGCCCAGCAGGGGCGCCACAAACGGCAGCCCCAGCACCACCACAAGGCCACCCGCCGCCGTAAAGGCAAGGCAGGCCCCCACCGCGTCCTCATCGGCCCCGATCACCGGGGCCGCCGCCATGATGGCCGAATTGCCGCATATGGAATTGCCGCAGGCCACCAGCAGCGTCTGCCGCGCGGGCAACCCCGCAAGCCGCCCCACGCAGCAGGTAAAGACCAGGCTGAACACCACGATGCCCATGGCCCCCGCCACCAGCCCCGGCCCGATCGCCCGCACCGCCCCCACGCTGAACGAGGCCCCGAGCAGCACGATGGCGATATTGAGCACGGTCCGGGCGCAGAAACTGATGCCGGGCAGGCAGGCGGGCGTGGGCCGCCAGAGCGCGCGCAGGCCCACACCGAGCACGAGGGCGAGATTGAGGGCTTCCAGCCATGCCTTGCCCAGCAGGGCCGCCTGCGCCCGTTCAAGCCCGATGGCGAGCCCGGTCATGGCCACGCAAAGCCCGATCCCCGGTGCGACACGCGCTGAAAAATCAATGTTCCGCAACAGGAACGGCGGCCTGCATGGCATGGTTGTCACGGTGTCCTCCCTTTCGCCACGCAGGTTAGGGGGCAGCCATTCAATCAATCCAATGCATAGTTTTTCTTGTTTTAATCTCTTTTCATGATTGATTGTGATAGAGAGTGCGCCATGACCCTTGAACAGCTCCGCCTTTTCATTGCCGTAGCCGAGCGCGAACACGTCACTGCCGCCAGCCGTGCCCTGAACGTGACGCAATCCGCCGTGTCATCCGCCATCGCGGCCCTTGAGGAACGCCACGGCATCAAGCTGTTCCACCGTGTTGGCCGTGGCATCAGGCTGACGGAAGCAGGCCGCCTGTTCCTGCCGGAAGCCCGCGCCGTGCTGGCGCAGGCCGCCGCGGCTGAAAACATGCTGGAGGAATTCAGCAGCCTCAAGCGCGGCACGCTCCGCGTGGTGGCCAGCCAGACCATCGCCGCCTACTGGCTGCCGCGCTTTGTGGTGTCATTCCGCAGGCTTTATCCGCACATTGTCGTCGATGTCGCCATCAGCAACACGGAGGAAGCGGCAAACCGGGTGCGCGATGGCGTAGTTGACCTCGGTATTGTCGAGGCTCTTGTCGATGACCCTGCCCTGGCGCAGTGGCCGCTGGGCAGCGACCGCCTGACCCTGATACAGGCTGCCCCCTGCCTGCCCGCCCATGCCAGCACGCGCTGGCTGCGCACGGCCACATGGGTCATGCGCGAGCCGGGTTCGGGCACGCGCGCCACGCTGGAGCAGCAGTTGCGCGAACTGGGCATTGCGCCCGAAGAGCTGAAAATCGGGCTTGTCCTGCCCTCCAACGAGGGCGTGCGCACGGCAATCGAGGCCGGGGCAGGCATTGGCGCGCTGTCTTCGCTGGTCATTGCCCCCGCATTGCAGGCGGGCACGCTCCATGCCGTGCCGCGCGCACTCGGCCCGCGCGCCTTTTACGGGTTGCGCCACAAGGAACGCTACCGCAGCCCGGCGGCAGAAGCCCTGCTGGCGCTGATTGGCCGCGAGGCAGGCTGAAAAACGCCGTGCCTGGAGCAATTCCACTGAACCCTGGCTTAGTGGAATTGCTCTAACGCATTGTTTATCGAGCATCTTCACCAGTTTGAATGGGTCCATTCAAACTGGATCTGCTCTAGCGGGCGTGGTCCCACCGGTTCTGCCAGTGCGCCAGATAAGCCTGCGCCAGGGCCGGGTCATTCCATATCACGATGGCATTTTCACTATTCTTGCGCTGGGCACCCTTGGTAAAATTGAATGAGCCGGTCTCCACGTTCTGGCCATCGGTAATGATGACCTTGTCATGCTGCACGGCATAGACATCATCCATCCTGACCTGAATACCGGCATCCCTGACCCGCGCGATGGCCATCTGGTTGCCCTTGCCCTGATTGCCCTCCTCATCAAGCACGATGGCCACGTCCACCCCGCGCTTTCTGGCCTTGATCAGGGCCTCGACCACATTATCGGCGCTGAAGAAGAACGCCATCATGCGGATCTGGCTCCTGGCGCTCCTGATCACGTTCAGCACCAGTTCGGTTGCCGATCCCTCGGGCGAGAAACCGTAATCGATATGCGACTGGGCATAAACCGGCGTTGTCAGGCCAATACAGAGAAGGGCTATAATGATGCTTTTCATTTCATCTTCTTTATCTACAGGGGTCTGTATCAATAATTCCTGCGCCAAAGCCGTTATGGCGCACGGGACAGGACGCCGATGAACGGCCAGCGCCATGCTTCGGGGGAACACCCTTCAGGCCGATCCTGTTTTCCGGGCAGGCCCATCCCTGCCATACAGTCACGACACCTGAAGGCAAGGCCTGCCACATCTTATGAAATATGTTTTCATGAAAGTGTCATAGACCGCCCTGCCCCTGCGCCCCGCCCGCGCGGCACCGGGGCCAGATGGCATGGACAGCGTGCCAGCAGATGCCGCGCGGCCAGTGCATCCCTGCCTTGCCAATTGATAAATATCAACGACATGAATGCCAAAAAAATAACGCTATATTCAGCAGACTTTCCCATCGGGGGAAGATGGCCGGGCCATGATGCATGGCCCCAGCAAGGCGCCAGTTCCATGAGATATGCCCATAGTAACTTTGAAGCGTTCGTACGCCCTGAAAAACCCGCCGGGATTGATGCCCGCGCGGCCTGGATCATTGGCGGCGGCCTTGGCGGCATGGCCGCCGCCGCCTTCCTGGTCCGTGATGCGGGCATGCCCCCGGCACGCATCACCATTCTTGAAGCCTCAGGCGACAATGGCGGCGCGCTCGATGGCACGGGTAACGCCGAGACCGGCTGGCTCATTCGCGGTGGCCGGGAAATGGAAGAACAGTTCCAGTGCCTGTGGGACCTGTACCGCTCGATCCCGTCGCTTGAAGTGCCCGGCGCCTCCGTGCTTGATGAGTTCTACCGCCTCAACCGCGCCGACCCCAGCAGCAGCCCCATCCGCGCGATGCAGGAACGCGGCCAGCCCTTACCCGACCGCAACAGCCTGACCCTGACCGGCAAGGCCCGGCGCGAGATCCTGACCCTGATCCTGACGGATGAAGACAGGCTTGATGGCAAGACGATCAGCGATGTGCTGTCGGCCGATTTCATGAAATCGAATTTCTGGCTGTTCTGGCGCTCCATGTTCGCGTTCGAGACATGGCACAGCGCCATCGAGATGAAGCGCTACCTCGCCCGCTTCGTGCACCAGATCCTGGGGCTGAAGGATCTGCACACGCTCAAATTCACCCGCTTCAACCAGCAGGAATCGCTCAGCAAACCGCTCGCCACATGGCTTGCCGGGCAGGGCGTGGTGTTCCGCCATGGCGTGCGGGCGACCAATGTGCGCATTGATACCGCTGGCGGCAGGAAGGTTGCGACCCGCATCGACCTGCTTGAAAACGGCCAGCCCGATGGCATCGACATCAAGGCGGATGACCTGGTGTTCGTGACCAATGGCTCCATGGTGGAAAATTCCCGCTGGGGCGACCACCACACCCCCGCCCCGATCGAAACCGGCATTGCCGAGGGCAATATCTGGCAGTTATGGCGCAACATCGCCGCACAGGACCCTGCCTTCGGCCGGCCTGACGTGTTCTGTGGCGACACAACGAAATCACGCTGGGAGTCCGCTACCCTCACCACGCGCGATGCACGTATTCCTGATATCGTGCACAGGGTGACGGGGCGCGATCCCTTCTCTGGCCGTACGGTTACGGGCGGGCCGATTACCATCCGTGATTCCGCGTGGCTGATGAGTTGGGTGGTCAGCAGGCAGCCGCATTTCAAGGGGCAGCCCGAAGGGCAGATGGTGGCGTGGCTGTACGGCCTGTTCAGCGACGTGCCTGGCAATTACGTCAAGAAACCCATGCAGGACTGCACGGGTGAGGAAATCACGCGCGAATGGCTGTTCCACATGGGCGTGCCGGAAGACCAGATTGACGACATGGCCGCCACGGGTGCCACCACCCATCCGTGCATGATGCCCTTCATCACCGCGCAGTTCATGCCACGCGCGACAGGCGACCGGCCCAAGGTGGTGCCCGAGGGCAGCGTCAACCTCGCCTTTCTTGGCCAGTTTGCCGAAACGCCGCGTGATACGGTGTTCACGACCGAATATTCGGTGCGCACCGCAATGGAGGCAGTCTATACGCTGCTCGACATCGACCGTGCCGTGCCGGAAGTATTTGGCAGCGTTTATGACGTGCGCATGCTGTTGCAGGCAGCCGCCGAACTGCGCGATGCCCGCAAGATCCCGGCATCGGGCGTGGTGCACCACCTGGCCGATGGCACGGAAATTGGCGACCTGCTGGCCCGTTACGGCCTGATCTAGAGCAGATCCAGTTTGAATGGACCCATTCGAACTGGTGAAGATGCCCGATAAACAATGAGTTGGAGCCATTCCACTGAGCCAGGGTTCAGTGGAATGGCTCTAGAACGCGCCCTGCACGGGCATGATAGAAAAAGCGCCGCCTTTTACGATAAAGGCGGCGCCAGGTTACTTTTGTTATTTTGATCCGCTTTTCAGAACTCCAGGCAGATCTTGCCAAAATGCCGGTTGCTTTCCTGATGGCGGAAGGCTGGCACGATTTCTTCAAGCGCAAAGCTGCGGTCAATGACCGGGCGGATGCCATTGCCCTCCAGGGCCCGCACCATGGCCTGCTGGTCGGCCCGGCAACCCACGAGCACACCCTGCAGCCGGAACTGCTTGAGCAGCATCGGCACCACCTCCAGTTGCCCGGCCACGCCCGTCAGGATGCCAATGACGGAAATATGGCCTGCCACCCGGATGGCCGCCATCGACTGCGCCAGCGTGGCGGGGCCACCGACCTCGATGATATGGTCCACGCCCCGCCCGCCGGTCAGTTCCCATGCACGCGCCCCCCAGTGCGGGTTTTCGCGGTAATTGATCACATGGTCCGCGCCAAGGGCGCGCAGGCGTTCGAGCTTCGCATCGCTTGATGAAGTGGCGATGACCGTGGCCCCTGCCATCTTGGCAAATTGCAGCGCGAAGATCGACACGCCGCCCGTGCCCTGCACCAGCACCGTATCACCGGGCTTGACGGCATCATCGACAAACAGCGCGCGCCACGCCGTCAGCCCCGCCGTGGTCAGCGTCGCCGCCTCGGCATGCGACCAGCCACGCGGCGCATGGGTGAAGGAGGTGGCGGGCGCGGTCACGTCCTCACGCGCATAGCCATCCACCCCATCGCCCGGCACGCTGGCAAAGCCGATCACCTCGGGCGCGCCACCGAGCCATGTGGGGAAGAAGGTACTGACAACACGGTCACCGGGCGCGAAGTCGCTTACGCCCGTACCGACTTCCAGCACGTCACCCGCGCCATCCGCCATGGGGATGCGCGGCACCGTGGGCGCCCACATGCCACTGACAACCGCATAATCATGATAGTTCAGGGAGGAAGCATGCAGCCTGACCCTGATTTCACCCGGTTCCGGCGCGCGGGCAGGCTGATCGGACATGATGACATGATCGAAGCCGCCGGGCGGCTGCACAATAACCGTTCTGGGCATCGCGGGTTTCTCCTCACTACAGTGAAAGGAAAAATACCAGATACAGGCTGCAAACTCCAATATGGCCCGCGATAGCGCGCCACTGCGCAGGGCTGCCCATATACGGACCCTGGGCACCAGAAGCAGCATGTTTACCGGCACATGCGGCGCTTAACGGATTATTGGTTGACGCTTTTTGCTTCCATCAGGAAAACGCAGGCAGGCGAAGCCGATACGGTTGCCGGGGCCATGAGCCATGCAGGGCAACCATTGACCCTGCCCTGTCATGCCTGGGGCAGGAAATCAGGTAACAGCAGAAACAGAAATGCACATGCCCATCAAGAGCATGTGCAACAATACTGAATCAGAGCTTGAAGTTGACGCGGCCGTAATAATAGCCACCGGTCATCGGCACCTGAGACGACATGGAGTCATACACGTTGGCGCCAAGCTGGTTGACAATACCGGGCACCTTGCGCGGCCGGATGTTGAACACGTTATTCGCGCCAACCGCAACATGCCAGCGCGGCGTAACCTGATAACCGATTTCGATATCGGTCAGCCAGCGCGGCGTATTCTTGAACTGGTAGAAGCACTGGTTGGAGTTTTCAAGTGACTGCGAACCGCAGGTTGCATTGGTCGGCGTCCAGTCCTGATACTGCATCATGTCAGTCGTTTCGCCATAACGCGTCTGACGGATGTTGAAGTCCCAGTTCTTGTAAGTATAGAAGGCATTGAGGATGATCTTGCTACGCGGATAGGACGTGGTCAGCCACGCGGTATTTTCCGCATTCAGCAGGGCATCACCCGTGCTTGACGTGCCGTTATGGTGCAGGCGCGTCCTGTTCAGGTCAAGCGACATGGACAGCATCAGGTTGCCGTATTTGTGCATACGGAACATGTAATCGGCCTTGATGTCCAGGCCCTGCGTGCGCGTGCTTGCACCATTGGTGAAGTAATAGGTCTGCACGGAGTTGGCGGACTGGGCATCAAACGCAGGCAGGCTCACACCCATCTGCTGCAGTGCATTGACGGCGGCCTCACCCGTTGTCACGCCACCCTGCACGATACGGTCACGGATATTGATCTGGTAGACATCGGCCTCGATATGGAAACCATCAACCGGCTCCAGAACGATACCGCCACTCACGCTGGTCGACCGCTCGGGCTTGAGCTTGGAAGCCCCGGTCCCGATTGCTTCGGGCGAATTGACCGGCAGCAGGCCGAGTGCCGTGGTCGGGCCCACGTTCACGGCACTGTAGTGCTGCTCCGCCATGGTGGGCGCGCGGAAGCCATTGCTGATGGTGCCACGGATACCGACACGACGGTTGAAATCGTAACGGGTCGAGACCTTGCCGTTCTCGGTGTTGCCAACGTCGGTGTAATGTTCAAAGCGACCGGCAAAATCAAGATCCCACTTACGGGTCAGCTTGAAGTCACCATCAATGTAACCGGCCCAGACGTCACGGTCCCACTTGCCGGCATCCTGCGGGGTCAGGCCGGCAAGTGCCTGGCTGCCACCATCAATGTAGGATGCGGGATCACCTGCCTTGATCTGGTATTCTTCCAGCCGGTGCTCGGCGCCGAAGGCCAGCGTCATCGGCACGGCATGGCCGATATTGAAATGACGGCGGAAATCGGCGTTATTCGTCCACTGCGACATGCGATAGGACGCGGCACGCACCTTCTGGGGTGAATAGCCGGTATCGGCGTACAGGTTGGGGTTGACGGTATCCTTGACGCCGATCTTGTCTTCATCCGCACCATAGGTGGTGCTCAGGTCCCAGTTGAACCCCATGAAGTTGTCGCCCTTGAGGCCAAGGGTTGCGGCGTAATCGTTTTCCTCGTTGGTTTCCAGCGGCGAATACCCTTCCGGATAATATGCCGGCACGCTGTTGGACGCCCCCGAAGGCAGACGATAGTTTTCATACCCTTCCGCATGGCGGTGGGCATAGGTGATCAGGCCATAGAAGTTGATGCCGGGCGTAAACTGCTTGCCCCATTCAATACCCAGGTTCTCGCGCGTTTCTTCCGGCGTGCTCATGATCTGGTTGGAATAGGGCGAGACCTTGACGCTACCGGTATACTGCTCGTTGGCGGCACCCGGGGGCGTGTAGCCATTCAGCCGGTTGTCCATCGCCTTCGTGACGAAGTGATCCGTATGGTAAACCTGCCCGCTGATGTGCAGGAAGCCGTTCTCGCCAAGCTTCATGCCGCCATCGGCATTGACCTGATACTGCCAGCCATCGCCGTTATAGGCGTTGGCGCCGGTCTGGTAGCTGGCATCAAAGCCATGGTCCTGCTTCTTGGTGATGATGTTCACCACGCCTGCAATGGCGTCAGAGCCATACATGGCGGCAGCACCATCTTCCAGCACCTCGATATGGTCAATCGAGTTGGCGGGAATCATGTTCAGGTCAACCGGGGTTGAACCGAAATCGGGGCCTGCGTCAGCGTTGATGTTACCGGTCGTGTGGCGGCGCTTGCCATCAACGAGCACCAGCACCTGGTTGGGCGTCAGGCCGCGCATGCGGATGGCCGATGTCAGTGCGCCCGCATCCGTGCCCATGGTGCTGACATTGATCGAGGCGTAGGTACGCGTCAGCGCATCCGCGAGGTTCATCTGGCCCGAACGGCGCAGCGTTGCAGCCGATACGACAGTAACAGGGCTGGTGCTGTTACGCGCCCGCTTGTTACTGGAGTGGGTTCCCGTCACGATCATGACTTCAGGCGCGTCATTGGCGGCGCGGCCACCCGAAGCGAGTGTATGCTGGGCACGGCTGGGCGTGACGGCCTTGGTGGCAGCATGCCGCACAGGCTTGGGCTTGGCTGCAGGTTCAGCAGCAGTCTGGGCAAATGCGTGCACCGCATCGAAACATCCGGTCACACATATGGTGGCTGCGAGTAGCTGTCGTCGGAATACCATGTCAATTCTGTCCTTCGGCACTAACGGATATATCGACCCGCCTTTACTTTGTTACTACGTATCTTGATTTGTGGTTACTTTGAATTATTTGACAATATAATTCGTAACGATTCTGCAACTATTAAAGTCGCCCGCTTCAGATCATCCAGCATGACGTGTTCATCAGCACGGTGACCATTGGCATCCTGTAGTTTCCGCGGCCCTGCGCCATACAGCACGGTCGGGCATCCTGCTGCGCTATATAGTCGCGCATCAGTAAAAAGCGGCATTCCCTTTATCGGAATTTCCTCGCCCAGCACTTCCTGCCCCGCCTGGCGGATTGCATCCGTCAGAACTTTCTGCCCGGCAACCGGCACCAGCGGGCGGGCCAGCAGGCAACGGTCGATCTGAAAGCGGATGTGGGGATACGGAGCCAGGGCATGCGCTATCACATCGCGCAGTTCCCGCTCAACGTTTTCAGGGCTTTCATCTGGCAGAATACGCCGCTCAAGACGGAAAGAGGCCTGCTCGGGCACGACATTGGCCGCAACGCCGCCCTGAATCGTGCCGATGACCAGCGTAGGCCCGTCAATCCCGTCGATGGCGGAGACATGCGAAGCGATTTCCTTGCGCCATGCATAAAGCACCGACAGCACGGCATTGGCGGCTTCAAGGGCGTCATGACCGGTTTCAGGCCATGCGGAATGCGCAGCCTTGCCCGCCAGATGCACATCAAGCTGCAGGCTGCCATTATGCGCGATCATGACCGCGTAGGTAAAACCGGCGCTGATTACGTAATCCGGCTTTGTCAGCCCCTGCTCCAGCAGCCAGCCCGGACCGAGCAGGCCACCGGTTTCCTCATCATAAGTAAAGTGCAGCTCAACCGTGCCATTCAGGTCAGGACAGCATTTGACCAGGGCACGCAGCGCAAAGACATAGGTGGCAAAATCCGCCTTGGAGACGGCAGCGCCGCGCCCATAAAGCGCGCCATCCACAATTTCACCGCCATACGGGTCATGGTGCCACCCCTCTCCTGGCGGCACGACATCGCCATGGGCGTTCAGGGCGATCACAGGCCCCTCGCCCGTGCCAAAACGCTGGCGGACAATCAGGTTGGTCACAGTTTTCATGCCATAACGCGCAACCCGTTCCTGCGGAACGGGATGACGTTCGACCTCAAACCCCAGCGCCTCGATCAGACTGGCGGCCACAAGTGCATGGGGTGCGCAGTCACCCGGCGGATTGTCAGACGGAACCCTTACCAGTTCCTGCAGGAACGGTATCTGCCGCGCGCGGTGTTCCCGGTCGATCTCGAGTTCAAGGTCGCGAACATAATTCATGCGGCTCATGCAATCTCTCCCAATTCTTCAGTAGAATTAAGGAATTCGGTCAATTGTTACGTTCACGGTACAAATCCAGTCTGCACCAACCCGGACCCTACCTCCCTCCGGTGCCCGTGACACACATGCAGCCGACAGGGTGGGTATGCGAATTGTATACCTTTCATATCTGAACGTGTAAAGCGAAATGAAAAGGTCATATCGTCCTAAAATAGCCTTTTTATTTATAATCAATGTACAGGTCGGAACGAATCTGAGCATCTGAAGCGAGATTCGGCCGGAAACGGCTATTGTGGCCTGCTACATCATGGAATGTACAAAAAAGTCCCTCCCCAAGAGTGACCTAAACGCCACAGGAGAGGGATATTTGTACAGTAATCCTACAAATTATACGTAGATACGGGCAGCAGGAGCAGGCTCGACGCCCGCTCCTGCAAACAGCCGTCAGTTCCCCTTGAGCGGGGCAACAAAGCTGCCATCGCCTTCGGCAGCGAGGATGGCATTGTCACGCATGCCGATCCTGCCGCCAGAAAGGGTCATGACCGGCCAGCCCTTGACCTGACGCCCCTCATACGGCGTGTAGTCAATGGCATGGTGCAGAAGGCTGTTGGTGATTGTCACCGTCTTTTCGGGATCCCACAGCACGATATCCGCATCGGCGCCAGGCGCGATCGTGCCCTTGCGCGGGTGCAGCCCATACCGGCGGGCCGGATTGGTGGAAACAAGGGCCACAAACTGGTTGAGCGTAATGTTGCCCCTGTTCACGCCCTCATCAAAAATGAGCGGCAGGCGCGTTGCCAGCCCCGGTATGCCATTCGGCACGAGGGAGAAAGGCGCATCACGGCCGAAGCGTGATTTACCGAGCGGGCCATCATAGCTGTAACCGCAGTGATCGGATGAAATCACATCAATCACCCCACGCCGCACATAGGACCACAGGCCAGCGGAATCCGCCTTGGTGCGCGGCGGCGGGCTGCACATGTAACGTGCGCCCTCAAAGCCGGGGCGGTCCATATCCGCGCCTGTCAGGACAAAATACTGGGGGCAGGTTTCAGCCACCACGGGCACGCCGCGCTTGCGGGCACGGTCAATCTCTTCCACCACTTCGGGGCAGGATACATGGAAGATCTGGATCTTCTGCTCGATCAGCCCGGCAAGGACCATGGCGCGATACGTGGCCTCGCGCTCCAGGCATGGCGGACGGGACAGGGCATGATAACGGGGAGATGTCTCGTTACGGGCAAGGCATTCCCTGATCATGAAGCTGATCGCTTCATAATTCTCGCAATGCACCGACACGATCGTACCAGCATTGCGCGCGGCCTCGAGCACCTTCAGAAAATCGCCATCGCCGAGATGGAAATCATCATAGGTCATGAAAACCTTCAGGCCCGCGACACCCCGGCGCACCACTTCGGGGATACCTTCGGCAATGGTCTGTTCGTCCACGTTCGTAATGATCTGGTGGATGGCGTAATCGATCCGTGAGCGCCGTCCCTTTTCCACATATGTTTCGAACTGGTCGACAAGCGACCGGCCGTTGGGCAGATGGGCGGAGAAACAGACAACCGTTGTCGTGCCGCCAGCAAGCGCCGACGCACTGGCGGTGCTGAAGCTATCCTCATGCACGCTGCCATCGGCTTCGTCCTGCTCGATATGGCAATGGCCATCCACACCACCAGGCATGACCAGCAATCCCTGCGCATCGATCGTCTCACGCCCTTCAAGATGCTGCCCCACGGCTGCGATCTGCGCGCCATTGATGCCTACATCGCCACGAAAGGTCGCATCTGCCGTAACGATGGTGCCGTTACGGATTACAATATCATATGTCATGTCATGATCCTGTCAGACGGAAGGAGTCGGAATGGACTGCCCTGCCTGCGCCCGGCAGGGAAAATCCGGTCCCGACAAAATTGTATCAACAACCTGGCGCAGGCGTGCAGGACGGCAATGCCATACGCTGGCGCTACATGCCGCGCAGCGTGGCGACACAATCCGATGCGACATTGCGCAGGTGGTTGAGCATGGCGGTCTTGGCGCTTTCCACATCCTCATCCAGAAAGGCATCCAGCAGGGCCAGATGTTCCGCGGTCGACGCAGGCACCCGGCCCAGGGGATTCGTTACCTCACATAAACGCGTCGATGTACGCAGGTCGGTTATGGTGCGTGACAGCACGATGTTACCCGATGCATTGGCAAACATCTGGTGCAACTGATCATCCAGCTTCCAGTGTGCCGCGGTCTGCTCTGGGTATTTGCCCAGTTCCACAACCGAACGGCGCAACGCCAGTATCCGGTCCTTGTCAATCTTGTTATGAGCAAGCGTGATCGCCTCACATTCCAGAATTTCACGGATACGGATGCTCTGGAAGAATTCGGCGGCCGATACCCCCCGCACGGCAAAAGAGCGCGACCCCCGCTTGACCAGCAATCCTTCTGCCGCAAGACGCATCAGTGCCTCACGGATGGGCGTGCGGGAAATCTCCAGATGGTCAACCATCCGGTTTTCCACCACCGACATCCCCCCAGGCAATTCGCGTTCCAGGATCATACGCCGTATCTGGTCGTATGCCTGCTCAGCCAGGCTCAATTCGCGCTCTGTCACCGTTTTCCTGTCCCTTATCAACCTTCCCAGCGAACGGCTTTTTCCAGAGCCGCCCCCAGCACGCGATTTTCTTCGGGCGAAAGAACTTCGGCTTCCCGTCGCGTCCGCGCCGATGGCCACAGCCCGAGATGAACCAGACATGCCTTGAGCCGGAGACTAGCCCGACTACCGGGTGCGCAGCCATAGATAAGGTTGGCGAGGGGCTGAATGTGCTCGTTGATCACGCGGGCCTGTTCGATATCCCCGCTGTCAATGCTTGCCTTGAGCCTGACAATGGCCTGCGGAATGACTGCGGCAAGGCTGACCATGCTGCCCGTAGTGCCAATGGCAAAGCAGGGCAGCAGGTGCTCATCACCCGATGCCATGACCTCGACCTGCGGGGCCACGCGCTGGACAAGGCGCAGGTTGCGGTCGTAGGTCGCACTTTCCCAACTGCCTTCCTTGACCGCAACAACACCGGGAATGCGCACCAGGCGCTCAAGAATGGCAGCGCTATAAGCCATGCCCCCGCTCCCGACAGAAGACTGGTACAGCACGACCGGAATATCAACCGCACGCGCCAGCGCCTCATGATGGGCGATGATCACGGCCGCATCCTGCGCCACACTCCATGAAAACGGCGGGAACACCAGAATGGCATCCGCGCCGGCATCCTGTGCGTCGCGGGCATGGACCACGGCTTCATCGAGCGATTCCGACAGCACGCCAGAAACGATGATGCGGCTGGCCCCGATCGTGGCTGATGCAATCTCCACCACCTGCCGACGCTCGGCACGGGTCAGGAGATGCACCTCGCCCGCATGGCCGTTGCACAACACGCCAACAATCCCGTCAGGCGCGGTACAGGTGCGCAGGTGTTCCGCCAGCCGGTCCGGTTCAATGGCACCAGAAACATCAAAGGGCAGCAGCGTGGCGGCATAAATACCGCGAAAGGGAAACGCCTTACTGGGAAGCATTATTTTTCCTCTTGGGAAACGGGACTGGCCATTGCGGTAAAGCGGCCGATATCAAAGGCAGCAAGGTCCACATCCTCGCCCAGTATGTGCCGCGCAAGGAGCGCGCCCATATACGGACCACTGGTAAAGCCGGAATGGACACAGCCAATGACAAACGCGTTGTCATAAGTGGGAATGGAACCAATGATCGGCATTGCGTCATCGGTTTCCGATTCAAGGCCAAGCCACACGCGCACGATGCGGCTTTGATCCAGGCGGGGAATGGTGTGGCGCGCCAGACGGACGTTGCCCTGCAGGTTTTCGGGAATGACGCGGGTGCCGCCCTCGTCGATGTTGCCCTCCCCCTGCCAGCCGCCGCCAATCAGCACGGTACCATTCTGGAACTGCTTGAGGGAAAGCAGGCCATTGGCAATGCTGATCACGTTATTCATGACCGGTGGCATGCGCTCGGTCACCACCAGCTGGTTGATCAGGCAGCGTATCCTTACATTCAGGCCCAGCCATGCCAGCATGCGCTGCAGCCACACACCGCCAGCAAAGACGACACGCGTGCCATGCACCATGCCCGCGCGGCCACCCGTTACGATATCATAACCACCCCCATCACAGGGCGTAACATCGCTCACGGGACAGTCTTCAAGCACGTCAACACCCGCCTGCGCGAGCGCACGCGCATAGGCCTGCCCCACCACATAGGTCGGGATGAAGCCATCCAGCGGGCAATAGGCCGCCGCGAGCACGTCAGGATTGGCACCGGGTTCGATTTCGCGCGCCCGCGCGCCCGATATCACCTCGATCGGCGCGCCCATTTCCCGGCGGACCGTCGCGCGCTGTTCCACGAGTTCGCATTCAGCCGGGGTAAAGGCCAGCGACAGGCCCGGCGTTGCCGTGGCCCCCACGTCACGCCCCAGCCACTCACGCGCGTTGAGCCACATTTCACGCCCGCGCATGGCATGAGGGATCAGCCCCGCACGGATCATGTGCAGGGTCAGGGTGCCGGCATTGACACCCGATGCCTCGCGAAAAATGGAGCGCCGGTCCACCAGCGCGGTTTTCAGCCCGGCGCGGCCAAGCATGAGCGCCGTGGTGGCCCCCATCACGCCGGACCCGATGATCACGGCATCATAACGATGGGTGGAAGAAGTCCGTACGCTCATAGCGGTGCAGCCTTGGGCAGCGGAATGTCCGCGTAGGTGTAGGTCCCGGTCACGGCCTGCACGGGCAGGGGCCGCAGGGGCATGCGGGTCGTGTAGTGCCCGACGACATCAGGGCCCTGGTGCGTGCGATGCGCGAGCAGCTGGCGCACGCTATCCTCGCACATCCTGCCCTGGCACGGCCCCATGCCGCAGCGGGTCCATGACTTGACCTGGTTGATCTCGTGCGCGCCATCATCAATGGCCTGCTCGATCGTGGCGCGACTGACACGCTCGCACCGGCAGACCGGCGTATCCGCCTCCGTATTGGCCAGAACGATACCGCCGGGATTCATCAGGCGCACCATCTGCCGCGACACGACATCCAGCCTGCGCAGGCGGCTCAGGACAGGACGGCACAGATCGGCGAATGTAGTGCTGTCGATCCGCCCCATGTCATGGGCAATGGCATGTCCGCTCAGGATGCCGCGCAGCCGGGCAACCGATGCGCCACGAATACCCGCGCCATCACCCGAGACATAAAACCCGTCAATGCTCGACCGCCCGTACGGGTCTGCCGCGCACTGCCAGTACCCGGCCGCCCCGTCATAATCATGACGTGCATGCAAAAGGCGCGACAGGTCGGTGGAAGGACGCAGGCCATACCCGCATGCCACGGCATCCGCCGCGATGGTTACATCGCGGCCATTGCCCGCAAGCGAGCGGATGGTGACATCCACCACACTGCCCCGCCGCGTGACAGAGCGCACGCAGGCACGATGATGGATGGGAATCTTACGCCGCCGGATCTCGCGCATCCACGCAAGACCCTGCCCCATGCGCGCGGCATCAAGCACAAGGGTCGCGCCCATGCGGGCCCATTGCGCGGTGCTTGCCGTATCGACAATGGCCGCAACCTCGCCGCCAAGCTCCATGATCTGGTGCGCGACAGAAAACAGCAGCGGCCCGCTGCCCGCCACAACCGTGCGCTGTCCGGGCAGGATGCCGCCCGCGCGCAGCAGGATGCTGGCAGCGGCCAGCCCCGTGACCGCCGGGTCTGTCCAGCCTTCAAACGGATGGAAGCGCTCGGTAGCCCCTGTCGCCCCCACAAGCACGGGTGCCGACAGTGAGGCCATCGCCTCGTCATGGCACAGTTCCACCCGGAAACCCGCCGTGACCGACCATACGCTATGGCCGCTGCGGATTTCGATGCCTGACGTACGCAGCTTGTCACGCAGGTGGTCGCCTTCGCGCCTTTCGGCATCGGCAGGAACATGGGCACGGGCATAAGGTGAAGGCTGGCGGTAGACCTGCCCGCCCGGCGTGGCATTGTCATCCACCACGATGACATGCAGCCCGTGGCGCTGCGCAACGAGCGCCGTCATGGCGCCCGCAACACCGGCCCCTACGATAATACAGTCGCAGTCGTGTTTCATTGTTCGTTCAGGCCTGTCTCGACACGCATGCCCTGCCGCACGATCTGGCGGCAGGCATTCGCGGTTTTTCCATCAATGCGAACCACACATTCCTGACACACGCCCATCATGCAGAACACACCGCGCGCCGCATCATCAACCGGGGAACGACCAAGATTGAGAATATTATTCCGCCGCAATGATACAGCGACCGATTCGCCTTCCGCCGCACGGATTTCCTGCCCGTCAAACCAGAACGAAATAGGCAGATCACCTGATTTTCCAGAGGTTTTTTTCAATTCAGTATCCCGGAAAGATGCGATAGCGACATAAAAAAGTTGCCTTTGTATACAACTCGCATATCATGCCTAACCTGAACGCAGTATGATGGCAACCAAAATATAAAAGACGGCGGGCATGACACCAAAAGTGCAGAAAAAGCTGAAAAAAATGCTGTATATCGCCGCATTCTGCCTTGCGGGGCCTCTCTTTGCCCCAACCACGCTCCATGCGCGCGATCTTGACCGAATCATTTCGGATGGCGTTCTGAACGTGGGGGTCAACCTTGCCCTGCCCCCACTCGGGGCTTATGGCCCCACAAACACGCCTGAAGGTTTCGACATCGATATGGCGGACCGGATTGCGCACCTGATGGGCGTGAAGGCGAACTTCATTCCCATTACATCAGGCAACCGCATTCCCTACCTGCTGGCCAACAAGATCGATATCGTGCTCGGCGGCATGACCCGCACGGTTGACCGGGCACTTGTCATCGATTTCACTGCGCCGCTCTATGCCGAGGGTTTTGGCATACTGAGCGTAAAGGGACATGACTATAAGGACTTCGCGGACCTCAACAGCGAGAGCGTGCGCCTTGTTGGCGTGCGCGGCTCATCCGCGCTGCCGTTCGTGCAGGCCAACATGCCCAAGGCGCAGCTGCTGCTGCTTGACAGCTATGCCGATGCCATCATGGTCCTGGCCCAGAACCGGGCCGATGCGCTGGTTGACGTGATGGAATACATGGCCCCCTATACACGTACGCACCCCGCGGTCGCATGGCAGACCGCCAATCCCGCCGATGTGGCGCTGGGCTATGACTGCATCGGTCTGGCACGGGGCAACGACAGCCTGCGGCGCTGGCTGAACCTGGCCATCTTCACACTGCACGACACGCACGTGATCGAGGGCACCTACAGGAAATGGTTTGGCCTGGACGATCCACACCCGATCCGCATGTCGCCGGCTTTCTGATCCATGGGGCATGGACTGCATTATCAACGCGTGCTGCAGGCACTCCCCTACCTGCTCGGTGGCGCGGGGGAGAGTGTCATGCTTGCGCTCATGGCCTTCCTCATGGCGCTGGTGCTCGGGCTGGGGCTGGCCATTGCACGCATGGAATCCAGCAGCGGCCTGCGCCCGGCGGCATCGGGCTTTGTCATCTTCTTTACCAACACGCCGCAACTTTCACAGATCTTTGCAATGTTCTACTGCCTCCCCATGGCGGGCATCAATCTGTCGCCTTTCGTGTCCGTGCTGCTGGGCATGACCCTCAATGCCTCGGCTTACCTGTCCAACATCCTTGTGGCCGGCATCGGGCAGACGCCGCGCATCTATCATGAAGCCGCCGACACGCTGGGACTGAACCTGCGCCAGAAATACATGCGCATCATCGTGCCCCATGTGCTGCGCATCATGTATCCGGCGCTTAACAACCATTTCGTCATCATGCTGCTGGGCACGTCCATGGCCTCCATCTTTGGTGTGGAGGAACTGACCGGGCGGGCGTATTACCTGGCCTCCGTCACGTTCCGCTCATTCGAGGTCCTGTCCATCACGGCGGTGCTGTACGTGGCCATGTCGTTCCTGGCCTCGCGCTTGCTCATGTCCCTGCGGCGGCTGGTCTAGATCATGACCCAGCCCTTCACGTCCTATGATGTGCTGCTGCTGTGGCATGCCTTCCTGACAACATTCTACCTCTCGCTGTGTGGTGGCGCGCTGGCTATTGCGGGGGGGACGGGCATGGGACTGATCTGCTTCTCACGCGCGCGCCTGTTCGCGCCGCTGCGGCTTGTGGTGGGCGGCGGGTGCACGGTTGTCCGTCGCATCCCGTTCATTATCGTGCTGTATCTGGTGTTTTACGTATCGGGCATGAGCGGGCTGGATATTTCCGCTGTCACGGTCTCGATACTGGCCATCGGCCTGATCGGCAGCACGTATATTACCGAGATCGTGCAGGGCGGCCTGCGTGCCGTGGGGTCTGACAAGATCGAAGTCGCCCGGACCATGAACATGGGCAGCGCGGCCATCCTCCGGCATGTCATTTTGCCACAGAGCCTGCCGCTCATCGTGCCGCCCGTGCTGGGCTACCTTGTACTGTTCATCAAGGACACGGCACTTGCATCGCAGATCGGGGTCATTGAACTGAACCAGGCCGGCATCATCCTGACCAACCGGGGCCTGCCAACCTTCCATGTCTTTTTCACCATCCTGATCCTGTATTTCGTGATTTCATTTCCGTTGACGGTCATGATCCAGAAAATGGAGAAGAAACTTGTCATATCTTGAGTTCAGGAACGTGCAGGCCAGTTACGGCACCAACCCCATCCTGCTCGGGGTAGACCTGGATATCGAAAAGGGTGAAATCGTCAGCCTGATCGGCCCCTCCGGCTCGGGCAAGAGCACCATGCTGCGCGTCCTGATCGGCCTGACGCCGCTTTCGGGCGGGGAAATACGGCTTGAGGGCAAGCCGATCGATTATGCCACGAAGGCTGGCCTGCGCGCGGTGCGCAGTCGCATGGCCATGGTGTTCCAGAGCTTTGGCCTGTTCGACCACCTGACCGTAGAACAGAACCTGCTGCTCGCCCCCACGGTGGTGGGTAAAAAGAAGCGCGCCCCCCTGCTGGAGGAAATGCACGAAGTCCTGCGCCTGACCGACATGCAGGGCCATGACGGCAAGCGGCCGCCCCAGCTTTCAGGCGGCCAGAAACAGCGCATTGCCATTGCCCGCGCCCTTATGCTTCACCCGGAAATCCTGCTGATGGATGAACCGACTTCCGCGCTGGACCCCATCCGTATCGCCGCCATGTCTGACCTGTTCGGGAAACTTGCGGCCCAGGGTGTGACGATCATACAGGTCTCGCACAACATGGATGTAGTCCGCTCCCTTTCCGACCGTATCGTGCTGATGCACGACGGTCGCATTGCCGCTACTGCCAGCCCGAAACGGGACCAGGACGACAATGCTGCGATTGCCCGCTTCATGGCAGCCGAAGCCCATCAAGCGTAACAGGAAGGCAACCGCCCATGTAAGACAGGTTAAAGCATACGATCTGAAACATGCGCGCAGGCTGCGCGCGATGGGGCCTGGCAGAACCGATGCCCCGAAATGATGAAATATGGATATGAAAACAATGAAATTCCGTGGCACTTACACAGTCATGATCACCCCGTTCGATGAACAGGGAGCCGTTGATATTCCGGCCCTGCGCCGTTTTGTTGACTGGCAGATTGAAAATGGCATCCACGGCCTCGTGCCACTTGGCTCCACGGGGGAATTCCTGTCACTGACCGATGATGAACGCGCCCTGGTGGCCCAGACCGTCATCGACCAGGCCGCGGGCCGGGTGCCGGTGCTGATTGGCACGGGTGCGGAAAATACGCTTGATGTCATCCGCTACAGCAAAAGCGCTGAACAGATGGGTGCTGATGGCGTCATGATCATCCCGCCCTTCTATTCCACGCCCACCGATGACGAACTGTTCGTGCATTACGACCGCATTGCACGCGCCATCAACATTCCCATCATGCTGTACAACAACCCGGCCACGGCCAATGTGGACCTGGTGCCCGAACTGGTCAGCCGCCTGTCGGAAATCGACAACTGCACCATGATCAAGGAATCCACCATGGATGTGACGCGCGTGCGTGACATCATCCGCCTGTGTGGCGACAGGCTGGACGTGTTTGGCGGCATCATGGGCTTTGAAAGCTTTATTGAAGGCGCCGTGGGCTGGGTGGCCGTGGCCTCCAATGCGGCACCGACACAGATGAGCCAGATCTTCAACCTGTGCCAGAAGGCCGAGACCATCGCCGCGGCACGTGACCTGTATTATGAATACACCCCGCTCATCCGCTTTGTGGGCGGACAGGCCTATGTTGCGGGTTCAAAGGCGCTGCTGCACCACATGGGTCTTGAAGTAGGCCAGCCGCGCGCGCCCCGCCTGCCCCTGCCTGCGGCACTGGACAAGCAGGCCGCTGAACTGGTGCGCCAGTACAAGCTGGCTTACACGCCAGCATGATGCCACGGCGCTTTCTGTCCTTTTTCGGCATGCTGTCACTTGTTGTGGCAGCACCTGCCGGGCAGGCCCTTGCGGCCTGCCCGACGGGGCTGGACACCCATGCCATGGCATCACCGGGGCAACTGGTCATGGCCACCAATCCCTCCCTGCCGCCGCTGCAGTACATGCGCATCGACGGGCGCCTGCATGGCATGCGTATCGAACTGGGTACAGAAATCGCCCGGCGGCTCTGCCTCAGGCCCACCTACATTTCCACGGCCTTTTCCACCATGATCCTCGGCCTGCTCGAGCGCCGGTGGGATGTGGTTGATACCGGCATGTTCTACAAGCATGAGCGCGCCCGCATGCTCGAACTGATCCCCTACGAGATCCAGTCCATAAGCATCAGCATGGCCGATACCGATCCACGCCCTGTCAGCAACATCATGGATATGGCGGGCATGGCCGTGGGCGTGGAACTTGGTGGTTTTGAAGAACAGCGCACACGCGACATCGACCGCCAGCTGCGGGCCGCCGGACGCAAGGGGCTCGAGATCCACACCTTCGATGATTTCTCGGTTGCCTTCATGGCGCTGCGCGCAGGCCAGGTGGCGGCTGTCACGTCAATCGATGCGGTCGCCACCCGCATGGCACAGGAAGGCGGCCTGCATCCCGTGCTGTCCGGCCTGTTCCCCACCCCGGTTGTCCTGGCCGTGCATGACCACGCGCTGGCCACGGCCATTGCAACCGTTCTCAATGACATGCGCATCGACGGCACGCTTGAACGCATCATGCAGCCTTATGGAATTCACCCCCCACCTGGTGAAATCAGGCTGTATGGCCCACAGACGGATGCAACCAACCCCTAACCGGATCATACAGGTGAACCGGGGCGCATGGCCGTTCCGTTTTGTCCTGTTACAGGCGCCTTACCTATAGGGAACATTTTAATGCAGATATGGAACTGGCACGGCTTTTTCATGTATCTGGGCAGCGGTTTCATATTCCGTGGTGCACTCGTTACATTGATGCTGACAGTCTTCGCCACCTGTGCCGGTTTCGTGCTGGGCACCGTGGTGGCGGTCATGAAACGGTCACGGCATAAAGGCTTGTCGCTCCCCGCGCGCTTTTATATCTGGCTGTTCCGGGGCACGCCGCTTCTGGTGCAGTTGATCATCATCTATACCGGCCTGCCAAAATTCGGCATCCGGCTCGATGTCACCACGGCCGCCCTGATCGGACTGAGCCTGAACGAAGCCGCCTATCTGGCCGAAATCATCCGTGCGGGGCTGGATGCCGTCTCACCGGGGCAGATTGCAGCAGCCCGCGCGCTGGGGCTGGAAGAAGGCCAGATTGCCCGGTACATAACCTTCCCGCAGGCATTGCGCATTATCGTGCCGCCCCTGGGCAACTCGGTCAACGGACTGCTCAAGACAACCTCCATCACATCCGTCATTTCCATGGAGGAACTGCTGCGGCGTGCCCAGTTGCTGGTGCAGGAACATTTCATGGTGCTGGAACTGTTTACGGTCACCGCCATATACTACCTGGCCATGACAAGCGCGTGGGACATGATCCAGCGCCGCCTTGAGAACTACGTCAATCGTCCCTACCAGCGCACGGCCACGCCAGTCCTGCTGGAACCCGAAGCCAATATAGCAGTGACATCATGAGCAAGCAGATCCGTTTCCTGTTTGAAGGCCAGACCGTTACGGCCCGGACAGGGCAGAGTGTAACCGCGGCCCTCCTGCAGCATGGCGAAATGGCCCATCGCATCACGACGGATGGCACCCCGCGCGGCCCCCTGTGCGGCATTGGCGCCTGCAATGAATGCCTGCTGCAGATTGACGGGCGCATTGCGCAGCGCGGTTGCATGACCACCGTAACGCAGGGCATGGACGTACGCCGCCTGCCTGCCCGGCCGGACCTGACCCAGGCCGCCCCGCTGGCCGCCTGCCCTGACGAGCCCATACCCACCACGACATGCGATGTACTGGTGATCGGCGGCGGCCCTGCGGGCATCGCCGCAGCCACCGCACTGGCACAGGGTGATGTCCGGGTTATCGTAACGGATGAGCGCCATATGGCAGGAGGCCAGTTCTTCAAGCAGGATGGGCTTGGCAGCGCACCCTGTGATGAACAGCAGCGCCGCGGCCAGCAGGCCCTGGCCGCCATGCAGGAGGCAGGCGCGCAATGCTGGACAGACACACTCATCTGGGGCGCCTTTCGTGAAAAGGACGGACTGACCATTGGTGCCCTGCGTAATGGGGAGGCGCTGTATATCCGCCCCCGATTCGTGGTTATCGCGACGGGTGCACAGGAACGCCCTGCCCCCATCCCAGGCTGGACCCTGCCTGGCGTCATCACCACCGGTGCCTGCCAGACCCTTATGCGCGCCAATGACGCCCTGCCCGGCCAGAATATCCTGATTACCGGCAATGGCCCCCTCAACCTGCAGGTCGCGCGTGAAATCCTGCGGCGCGGCGGCCATGTTGCCGCACTGGTCGAGGCGGCAGCGGCTCCTTTCCGCCGTCCGGCCGAGGCAGCCCGCCTGGCAACACTCAACCCACGTCTTGCCCTGACCGGCCTAAGCCAGATTACCACCCTGCGGCGCAACAGGGTGCCGGTTCTATGGTCAAACCGGCTTGTCCGCATTGAAGGCCAGGACCGGGTCGAGGCCGCCATTGTGGTCGATGCCAGGGGCCACGAAACCCGTATCGCAACAGATACGGTGTGCATTGGCGATGGCTTCGTGCCCGCCAACGAACTGCCGCGCCTGCTTGGCTGCGTACATGATTTCCGTGCCACCCCCATGCCGCACCTGACGGTGCGCCGTGACGGTAATGGTGCGACATCACAGGCCGATACATTCGTCATCGGTGAAGCTGGTGGCTTTGGCGGGGCGGATATTGCATGGGGCCAGGGTCATCTTTCAGCGCAGGCCATATTGCATCTGATGGGGCGCCCGGTCGCATCCGCCACGCCGTGGGCGCGTAAAACCACCCGCGCGCGCGCCTTCCAGAAGGCCCTGTGGCAACTTTACGCAGCCCCTCCGCCTCCCTCGCCCGCAACCCTGCCTGATGACCAGATCATCTGCCGGTGCGAAAACATTACACTGGGCACGCTCCGTGCCCGTATCGAACAGGATGGCATTACCGACCCCGCGACCCTCAAACGCGCCACGCGCTGTGGCATGGGCCGGTGCCAGGGGCGGTTCTGCGGCGCAAGCGTTGCCAGCCTGACCGGCCATATCACAACGGAAAAAGAGTGCGTTGCCCCCCAGATGCCCGTGCGCCCGGTGCCACTGGCCGCCCTGGCGCGCGAAAAGCCGGAATGGAAAGGCCATCGCCGCACCGTCCTGCCAACCGACAGGCCCGCAGCCATACGCGCCACCCCCGCACAGACAGCAGATGCGGTTGTGGTTGGTGCAGGCGTTGTCGGTGCCTTTACGGCCCTGTTCCTGGCGCAGTCCGGCCTGCGCGTCACCCTGCTGGACCGGGGGCCCCCTGGCGCCATGGCATCGGGCGGCAATGCAGGCAGCCTGCATGCCCAGCTGCTTTCCTTTGACTATGGCGCACCGACGCAGGGGCTATCGCCCGCGGCACGCACCATGCCGCTACAGAAGGCTTCGATCGCGCTATGGGAAAGCCTGCGTGATACCTTCGACCGCGACATAGAAATGAAACGTACCGGCGGCCTCATGATCGCGCAGAGCGAGGCTGACCTGGAGCGGATGCGACAGAAGGTCACGGTTGAGCAGTCCATTGGCGTCAACTGCTCGCTTGTCGGTGCCGATGAACTGCGCAGGCTGGAACCAGCCCTGACGCCGCAATGTCTTGGTGGCGCATGGTGCCCCGATGAAGGCAAGATCAACCCGCTTGCAGCCACCCTGGCCGTTCTGTCAGCCGCACGCCGGCACGGCGTGCAGATCGTGCCGATGGCCGATGTCCGTGCCATCACCCGCACGGGCGATGGGTATACTGTTGGAACGACGGCCGGAACATGGTCGGCGGGCACGGTCGTCAACGCCGCTGGCTCCTTTGCCGCACGCATAGGGCAGTTGCTGGGGCTCGATGTGCCCGTTCACGGCGCGCCCCTGCAGATGATCGTAACCGAGCCGGTTGCGCCCATGCTCCATAACCTGATTGCCCATGCCAGCCGTCACCTGACAGTCAAACAGGCCGTGAATGGTTCCATCCTGATCGGGGGCGGATGGACGGCGGGTCTGGACCCGGTCCACGCCCATCCCCGCCCGCAACGCGATAGCCTGGAAGGCAACCTGTGGGTGGCGCGCTCCCTGCTGCCGGGTCTTGACCGGCTTCATATCATCAGGTCATGGGCTGCGATGAATATTGATATCGACGGCGCACCCATATTGGGGGAACATCCCGACTGCCCCAATTTCTATAATGCCGTTACATCCAACGGCTATACCCTCGCCCCCATGATGGGACGGATCACGGCCGACCTGATCGTAAACCGTTCCACGCCCACCGATATTTCGCCCTTCACGATCGCACGCTTTGCGGACAGGACGCCATGATCAGATTTGAAAACGTATGCAAGTCCTACGGCTCCTTTCAGGTGCTCAAGAACTGCAGCGCCGATATAGGTCGTGGCGAGGTTGTGGTCGTCTGCGGCCCTTCCGGTTCCGGCAAATCCACGCTTATCAAATGCGTCAATGCGCTGGAAGGCTTCGATAGCGGGCAGATCTTTGTTGATGGCACGCCCGTGCGCGATCCTGCCACGTCCCTGCCGCGCCTGCGGGCGCGGGCGGGCATGGTGTTTCAGGGTTTTGAGTTGTTCCACCACATGACCGTGCTGGAAAACATCATGCTTGCGCAGCGTGTCGTGCTTGATCGCAGCGCGGAAGATGCGCGCGCACGGAGCCTGAAGCTGCTCAAACGCGTGGGCCTTGCACATCATGCCATGAAATACCCGGTCAACCTTTCAGGCGGCCAACAGCAGCGTGTGGCGATTGCCCGCGCCCTGTCCATGGACCCGGTTGTCATGCTGTTCGATGAGCCAACCTCTGCCCTCGACCCGGAAATGGTGGCGGAAGTGCTGGCAGTCATGACAGAACTGGCACAGGCGGGCATGACCATGATGTGCGTGACCCATGAAATGGCATTTGCCCGCCAGGTGGCTACGCGCATCCTGTTCGTGGATCAGGGAGAGATCATAGACGATATGCCGTCGGCCGATTTCTTCTCGGGTCAATGCAGCGATCGGGCACGCAACTTTCTCGAACGCATTCTGTAGGCAGCCCCGTTCCATCAAAAAAGGCTGGTTGCCAGCATTCCTGCCCGGCAACCAGCAGTGGATGCACCCTTACGGACAAGAGTATCAGTCGTTATAGGCGGCAAGGGCGGCATCGACGCCTGCGCCCGCGGCAAAGCCGTGGCCCTCATGGCGCAGCACGGTTTCAAGCGCGCCCATGGTCAGCAGCACCTTGTGCTTTTCAGCGTTGTAGCCCATGGCGCCGATGCGCCAGATTTTGCCCTGCAGCGGGCCGAAGGCGGAGCCGATCTCGATCTCGAAATCCTCGCGCATGCGCCTGCGCACCTTCTCCCCGTCAATGCCCTTGGGGATGTACACGCCGGTCACGTTGGTCATGCGGTGTGCGTCGCCGCCAAACAGCTCCAGCCCCATGGCGCGCAGCCCGGCGCAGACCGCGCGCGAGGCGGCAGCATGGCGGGCGAAGCGGGCCTGAAGCCCTTCCTCCAGCACCACGCGGGCGGCTTCACGCGCGCCATACAGCATGGTGGTGGCCTCGGTGTGGTGGTTCAGGCGCTTTTCGGACCAGTAATCCATGACCATGGCCAGGTCGAAATAGTTCGACGGAATGCGCGCGCGTGTGCCGTCCGTGGTGTCGCTGCCGCGAATGCCCGCCTCGACATGGCGGCGGGCGAAGATGTGCTCGGCCGCGCGGTCGGAGAGGGTGATGGGCGCCGAGCCCGGCGGGCCGCCCATGCATTTCTGCAGGCCCGAACTCACCACATCCACGCCCCAGCGGTCGGTCGCCACTTCCATGCCGCCCAGGGTTGCCGTGGTGTCGACATAGGAGAGCACATCGTATTTGCGGCACAATGCGCCCACGCCATCGAGCGGCTGGGCCATGGTGGTGGAGGTATCGCCATGAATGCACGCCAGCACATGCGGGCGGTGGGTAATGATGGCGTCCTCGATCTGCTCAAGGCTGGCCACCTCGCCCCAGGGCAGGTCCAGCGTCACGATCTCGGCGCCGATGCGCTGCGCGATCTCGGAGAGCAGCAGGCCAAAGCGCCCCGCGCGCACGATCAAAAGCTTCATGCCCGGCTCGACCAGCGAGACGAGGGCCGCCTCGATACCCGCGCGCGCCGTGCCATCGACCAGCAGGGTCCAGCGGTTGTTGGTCATGAACACCTGACGGTAGAGATCCATCGTCTGGTTCATGTAGTCGGTCATCTCGGGGTCGAACTGGCCCAGCATGTCGGCCGCCATGGCGCGCAGCACGCGCGGGTGCGCGTTGACCGGCCCCGGCCCCATCAGCAGCCGGGCGGGAGGGTTGATCTGGCCGAAAAAGGTCTGGGTCATCTGAAACACACCTCACAAATTACTCTGAAAGAAAGTATAGTTTGTTAAATATAATCTGATATAAAAACAATCAATGATATATATTTGTTTATTTATTTAAAAAATGACGAATTTTTATCTTGAATCAGGCATGAATCATCATAAAACGTATGTTCCGTATACAGAACATGCTAATTTGAGAAGTCAGATACCGTTTACGGGATGATTGCAATCATATGAGCAAAAAACGTGCAATTTTTGCGTTATGATACTGAAAGCACACGAACTCCAAGCCGTTCGAAGCCTACACTACCAAATGGCCCCTGATTTTCCAGACGCCTTGAGCATTTAGGGCGTGTCGTCAGTTAATTCCGATGATTGCGGAGACGAGTTGTGCTGCTGCGAGGAATGTTGACTTCAGTTTGTCGTAGCGTGTTGCAATGCCCCTGAACTGCTTCAACCTGGCGAAGAAGCGTTCAATGATGTTTCTGTTTTTGTAGAGCTGGAAGCTGATTTTCCGTGGATTGCGTCGGTTTTTCCTTGAAGGGATAACCGGTGTGATCTGCCGTTCTTCGATCTTTTCGATAAGCGGATCAGCATCATAAGCCTTGTCAGCGATAAAGGCTTTGGGATTGACCTCATCCAGCAGGGACTCCGCTTCCGTGATGTCCGCTTTCTGCCCGGGCGTCAGGGACAGGGCGACCGCCTTTCCTGCCGCATCGACAATGGCATGGATTTTCGAAGTCAGTCCGCCACGGGACTGCCCGATGGCCTGATCCGCGCCCTTTTTTACGCGCCCCCGCACTATGCTGGTGAGCCCGGACAATCGTGCTGTCGATCATCATGTATTCATTGGCTCGATCGGCTGCCAGATGCCGGAAAATCTGTTCGATGACGCCGCTTTTGCACCAGCGGCGCAGTCGTCTGTGAACATTCTTCCAATCCCCGAACCGCACTGGCAGGTCATGCCAGGGAATACCGGCGCGGTAACGATACAGCACGGCTTCCACAAACAGACGGTTATCGGCGGCCGTTCCACCGACATGACCTTCACGACCCGGGTGAACTGCCCTGGGTTTACCGGAGAGTAAAACTCTCGGAGGATGAGCCCTATGGTAGAGAAGAAGAAGACATCGCGTTATTCGCCTGAGTTCCGTGAGCGCGCCGTGCGCCTTCTGGATGAGCATCGCTCGGATTACCCGAGCCTGTCGCGAGATTGGTGGCAAGCTGGGCTGCTCGGGCGACAGCCTGCACGACTGGTGGAAGCAGGCCCGACAGGACGCTGGGGCGCAACCGGGACCGACCACGGCCGAGACGGCACGGATCAAGGCGTTGGAGCGTGAGGTCCGTGAACTGCGTCAGGCCAATGAGATCCTCAAGAAGGCCTCGGCTTATTTTGCTCAGGCGGAGTTCGACCGCCCGTTTCGCAAATGATCGCGTTTATTGAAGCCTACCGTGCCGATTACGGGGTCGAGCCAATCTGTCGCGTTCTGCCGATTGCCCCGTCCACGTTTTACCAGCAGGCGGCCATGGCAAGAGATCCGGTCAGGGCCAGCCCGCGTGCACGGCGCGATAGGGAGTTGATGGAACATATCCGCCGGATCTGGCAGGATAATCGTGCTGTTTATGGTGCGCGCAAGGTCTGGCACAGCCTGCAGCGTGAAGGACGACAGGTTGCGCGCTGCACTGTTGAGCGTCTGATGCGCAAGATGGGTCTGAAGGGTGTGATCCGGGGCCGGAAGGTCATCACGACCCGTCCGGATACGGCGCGCCCCTGTCCGATGACAGGGTCAACCGGCAGTTCCGGGCTGAGGCCCCAACCAACTCTGGGTCTCGGACTTTACCTATGTCCAGACCTGGAATGGCATGGTTTATGTGGCGTTCGTCGTCGATGTGTTCGTCCGCAGGATCGTGGGCTGGAAGGTCTCGACTTCCATGACCACCCAGTTCGTGCTCGATGCCCTTGAATAGGCCATCTGGCAACGAAAGCCCGCGGGAAACAAGGCGCTGATCCATCATTCGGACCGTGGATCACAATACCTGTCGATCCGGTATACCGAACGGCTGGCGCTGGCTGACATAGACGCCTCGGTCGGCACGGTTGGGGACAGCTACGACAATGCACTGGCAGAGACCATCAACGGTTTATACAAGGCCGAGGTCATCCATCATCTGGGGCCATGGAAATCCATGGCGCAGGTCGAATGGGAAACCCTCAAATGGGTGGACTGGTATAATAACCGACGCCTGCTGGCGCCAATCGGCTACAGGCCGCCCGCCGAAACCGAACGCGCCTTCCATGCAGATCAGAGCAGGCTTGATATCGCTGCCTGATTACTGAACAAATCGCTCTCCGGTAAACCCGGGGCAGTTCAGTCCCCATTCCTCATCTGTCATCTCAGACGCATAGCGCTTCGTCTTGCTGGTGATACTGGCCATCCGGCCTCTCCGTTCTGGCGTCCACATCCAGAGCTTGAATCACACCCTCACCGAATTTTCGATCAGGCTCTAAGTGATTTGGCTACATACCGAATGGTCGCTTTAACCGGGCTAAATTCCGCTATAGAACTATTACCACCATCCTGCGGTTGTTTCTCCTTTCAGGGCAAAGTCATGAATTCCTCGGATAAAGGCGATAAGCTCGAAGATGCATTCCATCAGTATCTCCTCGACCAAAAGGAGCGGGGAGACCTGGTATATGGAGTTTATTCTCCGGACAGCTGCAGGATTTTTAAAAAGAAGGAATACTACTGTAAAGAGCGCGAGGCGGGTGTCGAGTTCGATGTTGTATTGGAAATCTACGCCAACGGACGCCCTTCGCCTCATCTCTATGTCATTTTCGAATGCAAAAATTACAGTGGCAGTGTTCCTGAGGTGTACGTAAACGACTTCTCAGCGAAACTCGGGCGAATGTTTCCCCATACGGCAAAAGGGGTGATGGTTGTGTCTTCGCAACTTCAATCCGGAGCCGAACAGGTCGCGCGGAACAGAGGGCTTGGCATCATAAAATACGACGGAGAGGGCCTCGACATCATCGCGGATCGGAAGGCGCAGCCGTACATCGAAAACCGTTTTGTGGAATTCCAGCTTTTTCAGAGAGAGTCGGCGACAAAATCCCTGAAGTTCTCTGCCTATAATGATGGAAAGTTTTTCAGCAGCATCAGCCGGTTCCTGGGTAGCCTCCACCCGAAACTCGCAGGAGACGTTGATGAAAGCTCGACGACCATTCCCTTCATGCCTCCAGAGGCCATAAAGAGTTCTGTCCAAGAAGTCCTGAAGCTCGTCGATTACCAGGGTGGGCCGGTAGATTTGGAACATATCTGCTCCGTGCTCTCTATAGATCTTCAATATTCAAATCAGGAGTTCCACGACACGGATGGAACGCCAATTCTGGGCTCCGCTCACTTCCATCGGAAAGTGATTTCTATCAACTCCCACGGGAACAGGAGCCGTGAACGCTTTACGATCGGTCATGAATTGGGTCATTTTTCCTTGAAACATCAGCAATACCTCAGTTCCGAAAATATCATCGAACGCGATCTTTTGATAAACAAGGAAATGGATGCGAACTTTAACTTGGAGCGGCTTGAATATCAGGCGAACTCGTTCTCATCCAACCTCATCCTGCCCGACGATTTCTTCAAGTTTAAGACCGCGCAATTCCGCAATTTTCTCGATATCAGGGATAGAGGGCACGGCTATATATTCGTCGACGACCAACCTTGCAATTATACGATATACGAGCAATTGCTTGCAAACCTATCAAGCCATTTCGAGGTATCGAAGCAGGCGATCCAGATAAAGTTCAAGCACCTAGGCATGCTTAACGACCAACGCAAGCGGAGCCAGCCTTCGCTCGTTGCCGGAGTGTTGGAAGGCTTGATATCATCTAGCGTCAGAACTCGCTGATCAAGTTAGAGGATGACGGTGACGGCGAGTGCGATGGTGGAGAAGAAGGCTGTGGAGCGCCTGCCGTATCGGGTCGCAACGCGGCGCCAGTCCTTGAGGTGTCCGAACATGATCTCTATGCAATCGCGGCGTTTAGCGGCGCTTGCAATATTTGACAACCTTGTTCCGGGATTTTCGGCCTGGGATGCAGGGTGTGAATGTCCACGCTAAATGACCGGTTTTTGATCACGGTATATGACCGCCTGCGGGCAACGGGGGGAGAGCGGAATATCCTCTATAGATATGATATGGCTGTGAAGCGGACATACTTTTAGTTGCCGTTCACGAGTGCTGGACGCACCCCTTCAATCATGCCACCTTGATATGCAGGTGTAATAGCGCAGCCCTGAAAATCCTAACTGCTGATCTAATATTGAATTACTACGTATGCCCAAAATGGCGAGAAGAGTAACGATGGCGAACGACTGGAAAGAATATCAGGAAGAGGCGGCAGAGTTCTTCCGGTCGATCGGACTCAAGGCGGAAACCGACGTTACTCTTCAGGGCGTAAGGACTACCCATGACGTTGATGTCTATGTGCAGATCGATGTAGCAGGCTTTAAAGTCCGGTGGATTGTCGAATGCAAATATTGGAAAAGCGCCGTTAACAAGCTTCACGTCATGGGCTTACGAGAGATAGCGGCAGATATCGGTGTCGATCGCGGTATTATTCTATGCGAAAGTGGGTTTCAAAGCGGTGCTGTAGAGGCTGCAAGCTTAACCAACGTACAGGTGACGTCTCTTAGAGGTGGACCCGTCTGTTCGGACAGTTTTTGGGTTTGAATAAGCTATACCCGGTTGTTGTTATGCCGCCATTCTGACGGCGTTGCTGTTGGCCATCTGGTCCGGGGTTAACGCCGGACCAGATGGCGTCGGCGCGCCATGATACGCCTCATCAGGCGTTCGTCCAGCCAGGGCCGTATGGGGACGTTGCCCGTTATAATGGGTGATCCATTTCGTGAGCCCCACTCGAAGTTCTGATCCGGTCTCAAATGCGTGCAGGTAGACACATTCGTATTTCAACGACCGCCACAGACGCTCGATGAACACGTTGTCCAGCCAGCGCCCACGCCCGTCCATGCTAATGCGGATCTGACGTTCTTCCAGGATACCGGTAAAACGGGGCGTCGTGAATTGTGAGCCCTGGTCCGTGTTGAAAATCTCCGGGGTGCCGTAACGCATCAGCGCATCCCGAAGTGCCTCAATACAGAACTCCGCGTCCATCGTGTTCGACAGACGCCAGGACAGCACCTTGCGCGTGAACCAGTCCATGATCGCCACGAGATAGAGAAATCCCCGTTTCATGGGAATATATGTGATATCGGAACACCAGACCTGGTTAGGTCGATCAATGACCAGATCCCGCAGCAGATATGGATATTTCCGATGCTCCGGATGGGGCACACTCGTGCGTGGCTTCTGGTAGATCGCCCGCAGGCCCATGATCGCCATGAGCCGGCGGACGCGTTTGCGCCCCACTTCATGTCCCAGGCGGCGCAGATGCCATGTCATCTGCCGCGAGCCATAATACGGCCTTTCCAGGAACTGGGCGTCGATCAGCCGCATCAACTCCAGATTGGCCTCACTCTGTGGCACAGACCGATAGTAGACGCCCGACCGGTTGAGTCGCAGCAGTGTGCATTGCCGGATTATCGGCAGACGCGCTCGCTTCGGGTCAATCATCTGCCGCCTCTGATCACGCCCAACCGAGCAGAGGCATCGCGTAAAAAATCCCGTTCCACGAGAAGCTCGCCTATCTTCGCGTGCAGTTTCTCCACATCAGCAGGGCTGACCGGGGGCTCAGACGTCGCTTTCCCGGAAAAGGTGGCCGCCATCCCCTCGATCGCCTGCCGTTTCCACTGGGCGATCATCGTCTGATGCACCCCATGTTTCGAAGCCAGTTCCGCCAGCGTCAGTTCCCCACGGATCGCTTCCAGGGCAACCCGTGATTTGAACTCCGCCGCATACCTCTTGCGCGTAACCTTGCCCATAAAACCCGTTCTCTCTCAGGTCGGATTATAGCTTATTGCCCTGTCCGAAAAATGGGGACCACCTCTAGCAACGAACTGGCCCATTTATTTGCCTTCTATCTTTATCGAGTGCGTCAGTGGGCCGAGGGTAAGTCTGCGCGCTACTTTGGGAAAGAGGATGTGGATATTTTCAAAGGAGTCAATCTCGAACGCGTGGGTCAATTTCCTTATGTAAAATCACTTCGTATCGCCCACCATTTTGTTGATGATTACAATAACCAATATCAGCGCAAGATAGATGGCCAGCGCATGGTTTTCCCGTTTCATCTCGACCAGATGATTATTAATGGCCGGCGCTTCTTTGAGATGGCCGAGCACTACCAGAAGCTTGTGGCTGCGATCGCAGTTGAGGAATCTGCCTCTAAACTGGCTATGCTGCACGATAAGGCCCTGACGACGAGGGCGGTCAAGATACTTTCTACCTTGAACATTTACAAAAATCGTCATCGCACAGGTGATCGCTACGTGCGTGCCATGTTTGACTGTGCTCTAATCTTCTATATCGACAAGTTTGGCAGCCAAGAACTGTCGCTGGCTATTGAGAAGTGCTTTATCTGGGCCTATCGCTGTCGTATTCGTCAGCAAGTGGTCCAACTGGCAACCATGGATAATTATGTGCTGGAGCACAATTTGATCCGTGCCATTCGTGATGCTCACCAGCCTGCTGATTTGCACGCGTTCTATTTGCCAAACATGAGCAGCAAAGAAAACAAGAATAATCGCACCGGCTCTAAAGATGAGTTGGTCGAGTTGTTTCGGGAAATGAATTACTATGTCTGAAGCGATTGTTCGTCCGCTCTCCATCCAAGCATTGTTGGAAGATAGTGCCCGTTATGTGGTCCCCATGTACCAGCGCAATTATGCCTGGGGTGAGGGGGAAATTACCCAACTGTTGCAGGATGTGATCGATTACCAGAGCAAGAAAAATAGCGAAGGTAAACATCAGACTTACTATATCGGCACCTTGGTAGTTTTCGCTCGGGCCGACGGCACCTTTGAGGTAATTGACGGCCAGCAGCGCTTCACGACCCTTTCCCTTCTGGCGATTTGGCTCAAAAACCAGAAGAATGGGGCGGTAGATATGAGTTGGTATCGAGATATCAACCTCGGCTTCGAAAGTCGCTTGGTCTCGAGGCAAACTTTCGAGCGTTTATGGCAGGGTGCCGAGCCCTACTGCTTGCGTGGGAACACCTTCAATGAAGGGTTGGTGAACGGTTTTGAACTGATTGGTAAGGCTTTATCTGAGCTTGGGCTGATCGGCACAAAATTGATGACCTTTTGTGAATATTTATTCAAGCACGTGCAGATATCTCGTATCGAAGTGCCCAAGGATACTGACCTCAATCACTTTTTCGAAGCGATGAACAACCGCGGTGAGCAGTTGGAAAAGCACGAGGTGGTTAAGGCGAAGCTGATGGCGGTGTTGAACCAGATTCCTGAAGTGGAAACGCGTCGCCAGAACATCTATGTGCTCGGTCGGGTATGGGATGCCTGCGCCAATATGGAACGCTATATTCAATACGGTTTTACGCCTGCTGAACGTCATAGCCTGTTTGGCGAAAATGACTGGGGGCAGTTTATACCCCAGGATTTTGATCATCTATGTAATCTGCTGCCGTCCTCTTGTAGTGCGAACTCAGAGTTCAAAACGGAGGATAGTGTCTCCACTGGCAAACATGGACGAACCTTGTTGGCTATTTTGCACGACGACACGCTCGACGTGGTGAAAAATGTAGAACAGGAAAGTGCTGGCTCAGAGCGATTTAACAGCGTTATTAACTTTTCTAATTTTTTACTTCATGTATTACGGATCGTAAGTCGTCGTCCCGCTAATACGGAGGGGGTGCCGCTTGATGATAAACAACTGATCGATCAGTTTGAGTTGCGCGTAATGCAGCAGGCTGATCCGGTAGCGGCTGTCCAGTGTTTTACCCACGCCCTGTTGAAAACTAAATACCTGTTTGATCAGTTCATTATCAAACGCGAGTTTGCGGATGGTAAGGATGCTTGGAGCCTTAAACGGTTGCATTGGTATTCAAAAGATAGTGTCAGCTATATCAATGCATTTGATGATAAAGATGGTCAGTTTATAGGTATTAATAGACGTATATTGATGCTGTTGTCGGCATTTCATGTATCGGCTCCTACTTTGGTTTACAAGCACTGGCTTAATGGTGCCCTACGCTATCTGTTCGATAACTTTAATCCGAAGAATACAGTAAGGGCAGATGCCTATCTTGGCTATCTGGAGTGTCAGGCGCAACGCTTTGTCTTCCAGCGTTTTTTGGTGCCAGGCGAATCAGCTTCCTATTACCAAATGATTTACGGCGATCTTTCTATTTTGCCTCAGATCGTAGTTGATGAGCAATGGCGGGAGATGGTCCAATCCAAATTATGTTATGGTCATATTGAAAACAATTTTGTCTTTAACTTCCTTGACTACCTTTTGTGGGTAAAAAAGCGTGGCAAAGATAAAAATTCCGATCAAGTGATTAATTTTTTTGAGTTCACTTTCCGAAGCTCGGTGGAGCACTTCTCACCCCAGCATCCTATGGATGGTTATAAAACGGTAGAGCGTGTTGCACTTAATTCTTTTGGCAATCTTTGCTTGATTAGCCATAGCAAGAATTCGCGCCTGAGTAATTTTCAGCCTCAACAGAAGCTGGAGCATTTTGAGGCAAGTCTTGGCAATGGTCAGATCGACAGTCTGAAACTGCTCTCGATGATCGAGTTGATGAAAGCAAGAGGACGCTGGCAAGAGGTCGAAATTGCAGAACATCAGGACAAAATGATTGACATACTGGCTGAGTCGCTCCGGCATTTGATATCATTCCAAACGACAGGGTCGCTTTGAGTCGATTAGAAAACAGTGCCTTGAGCGAGACAGAATGTCAGAAAAGCCACCTGACTATCCTTCGGGGCGTGAGCAAGAATATTTACTTCTGTTGTGAAGTGTAAGCGAACATGGCTCTGAATAAATAAACACTTCGTTTGACGAGGGCAGGGGGTATTGACTCCAGTGATGGAGTTAAGCGCAGGCAGAAAAAAGTGCATCAAAACAGCTTATTAATCCCGCTTTGCTCTCAACTTGCGATTGCTGCAATTTGAGAGCCAATCCTGCCCCCGCAACCATTTGCAGTTTCTGAAACCCCGCTAAGTCAACGCCTTAGCGGGGTTTTGCTATGCGTAAATTGAGGTCATCTTCTAGAGAACTGTTTAATTCCATAGACTTAAAGGGAATAAGTTCAAAGCGGGGGTGTCATACCGCGCAACCACTTGCGATTATCCGCATTGACGTGAGCCGCTGTTACAATCAGGCTCAGAAGCGAATGTAATTTTTGCTTCTGGATTGATGACCGACCTTATTCGAGACCTTATTCCTCCCGTCGAGGCTGAAGCCTACTACTATGCAGCTCTTTAGATCAGCGATATGGCTGCATGATTCATACCAAATAGCCTCCGGAAAACCCCCGACGCTTCAATATATTTCTCAAATGGAAGGTAAATAGTTGTTAGTGGAAAGCCATAGGCAATTGATTTCCGTTGAGACGTCTATTGTGGCCCATGAAGTGGATGACCTTCCGCTGCTCACTAGGCTGTTGCTTTTCGCGGCCAATGGTGGTGGTTCGCTCGATGATGTCTGCACCGTGGCAATGATTGACGAGAATATTATACGGTGTGAAGCCGAGCGACTTTCCAATATGGGCGTGATCGATCTGTGCGGTGCGACCGGACGTCTCGCCCTCAATGAACGTCGCGGGCGACGGCTTTGGGATGACTTCGCCTGCGTGCGCGAGTTCCGGAAAGGTCGCCACCACATGCTCTTTGACCCGGTGGCTCGTGCACTGCGGTGGTTGAACCCATCAGATATCATCCGGGTTTATGAAGGAGCCGCTCAACTCTTGCCAGAACGGCATCGCGTGGAATTGGCGAAGATCCCAGACAAGGTGCTGGCAGACCTGATCGAGGAGGTCTCCCCTAGGTTAGCCAATATTTTCGTAGAACGAGAGGATTGGCCTGTGGACGTTTCGCTCGGACCGATAGCGGGCACGCTCACCTCCTCGCTGCCGCTTCCCGCTGAAATGGTAATGCTTCCTCGTCCTCATACTGCGATTGACCCAGAAGTCTGGCGCGATAGGACTGACTTTACCTCGCTACAGCCAAACCATGCGTACTCGATTGATGGGCCAGCTCTGCGATTTGAGGTGAAGGTGGGGCGCGAGGGCCAACGGGGCAGAGATACGGTAATTTACCTTTTTGATCAGGTCACAGGTGTGATCCACAAGGAGAAGGACATCGAGGAGTATGTGCAATATGCTCCCGTAGGGCCAGAATCTGCCTCGGTGTTCGTGTTGCCACCTAAGTATACCGGGGTCGAGCTTTGCGAGGCACTGGCTTCGGGGCTGTTGGGACACTTCTTGCCGGAACGAGGCAGGAGATGCAGGGAAGCCGGTTGGTCGATCAGCGAGGAACCTGTGACACTCAGACGGGGCGCGACCGAAATCGCGATAGCCGAATGTGCGGTCAGGCAAGCGAAGGATGAAGGCGGGTGGCACTTCTGGACCAGCGCGACGGTCGCGGAAAACAGCGCGAGGGGTGAGTGAGCGGAATGGAGCAGAATGCTGCAAGGCTGATGCGAGTGTATAGAGCTTTGCGCGTCACCGGCAGGGTTGCCAAGCTCATGCACTCGCAGGGCATGAAAGCTGCAGCTGCAGTCAACCCGGCAGTCCTTGCAGTCGATGCGGCGTTGGCCGTCCTGGACGCCGGCCGTGCATACTTTAGGCTTTCCGCCGAGCGTGAAAAGACGTTTCGTCTAGAGAACGATTTGAAGACCGTCCGTGCTAGGTTGGCTGCGGATACCTAGTATGAAGCGGATATTATCGCGGTGTCACAAAGGAGGATGGCGGGGAGATCTGATGTCGACAAAGCAGTGATGTCCTCGTTTCGCCTCTTGGAATTGGCAGCGAAGACGTTAGGCGAGGAAATGGCTAAGTTAGCTGGTCAGGAAGGTGACCCGCGGGTGGTGAGTCTGACCCGTAAATACGAGATTTTTATGAGCCGTTATATGAGGACCGTAGAGCAGTTGTCGCTCGCGGCGACAATTGAAGTGGAGGGATAACAATGGTTGGGATTAATAGGCGTGCGGGAGCTAAGGCGATTTCGAGTGGAAAGGGAAAGCCTCCAGTTTCTGCGCCCAAGGAAAGGGAGGAGCTGCCGCCATCAACAAGTCCGCGACTTTCCTTTGACGATATGATTGTCATCGCCAGAGAAGCAACTGTATTCATGCGTGAAGCGGCCGGATACCTATCGGAGCGCGAAAAGACCAGGCAGGCCGTCATCCAGAGTCAGCATGAACTCGAACGTATCAGCGCCGATCTCGAAAAGGAGCGCATGACACACCAAGGGAACATGCGCCGCCTAGATCAGGACGACAAGGTCGTTGAAACAGTGCTCGCGCAACTTACCGATTTGCGCGAGTGTATTCGTCCGTTTTTAGCTGATCTGGCAAATCTTGACCACCACCGAGTTCAAACCTTGATGGCGCTTCTCGACAAGATCACCACGCTCCAAGGTAACCTGTTGGAACAGTGCCGCCGCTGACCTCCAACCGGATTTCTGACAATGGTTCCTCTCCTTATGGCCGGCCTTGCACTCGTCTCGATCGGGGGAAGCGCGCTTGCATATCTTTTGGACCAAAAGTCCGACGAAGAGATCGAGAGGCGCGAAAGCCTAAATCGTAAACACGATGAGATCGTCCGTGCGCAGCAAATGGATAGAGGGGCTCGCATTAAAGCCTATTTCCGCAATCTAGCGGCTGAGGCGGAACGGCTTCGGAAGGAGCGGTGGGAAGTCAAGAACGCTCTCTTCGAACATGTTAAGAGATTGAGGGCGAGCCTCCGTGAAGAGCAGTTCACGCCGAACCGCCGCAGAGCATTGGTCTTGCTTGCCCGGACTATGGATGAAAAGCGAGAGCAGGCGTACGCAGAGGCCATATATCTCGGGCGCCTCGCCGAAAGGCTGGAGATGGCGATCTCGAACTGGGACAATGACGTCCTTGTCGATCTGCTGCCGGATGTGGATGAGACTATCTTTGACCTTCCATCGGATTGGCCGTGGACCGGCCGCGTGATCTCGACAGGACGCGGAGGCGATGGAGGCAATCAAATCCGGCCAAGGTCGCCCTCTCTTTTCTTCGAAGATGGTGAGGATTTCCCAGAAAATGCCTCTGTCTTTGTTGGACCTTACGACAAGCTGCGCAGGGCATTTATTGTTTCAGCAGCAAAAGCATCGTTGAAGGAGAACATCCTTTCGGCCCCCGGCACCGGTGTGTTCGCTACAATCCGCCAAGTTGAAGAGAACGAGGCGCTCCTTGAAGTGTCGGGTGTTCCCCTGTTCCTTCCGCGGCGCGAACGCCAGCGGAGCGCCCTTGTGATCGGTGCGGAGCTGCTGGTCTACCCCTTGGACTGGAGGTTTGACCTCTCGGACGCTCCCCCCTTCGTGAAGCCTGTGCCCCATGTCGTTCGCGTCACCGAATTCCGTGAGTCGGCGATGGGGGAAAGCTGCTTCGACAGTGTTCCGCTGCTTGTTGCTGACGAGATGGCAGAAGACTTTGCCACACACTGCATGCCGGTGGCGGATTCCTCAGATCCTTGGATCATCGAGCCAGCTGATCCGGTGGAGCCTCTGGACGGCAGGCTAGTCCTCCGGAACGGTTCGATCGCTGTCCGTGCTCATATTGATGTCTACGGTGGAAACCATGTCATCAGGCTTGAGGGCCTCGTTCCCCATGACCAGCCTATGCTTGAACGCGAGATCTACTGTGTCCTCCCAGTATCATTGCTCCAGATTGACGAGGGCTGGCTTGAGATGGCGTCTCCATCTGAACTGGAGGAAACGACAGCCCAGTGCCAGGAGTTTGCGCTTTTCGTTCATGACGAGTTTTCTAGGCAGGAGCGGATCGTCAAGGGGGCGGCCGGTCGCAGTTACATCAGGCGATGGCTGGACGTCGCCAGAGCTTTGGTGGAAATAAAGGCGAAGGCCGACGACGGGGTCGCCATCCGTCTCCTCGAGATCGCTTCGCTGCGCGGTCGCAGAACAGAATATGTGATCGACGCCCAGGAACAGGTTGAACGCTACGTGTCTCGTCATCTGGCGGCGACCGACGGCTGCGGGCGACGCGCCCCAGAGTTCATGCTCATGGTGGGAAACTCAGTCGTCGGTTTCCGGGCGACAATAACCTCTGCAGGGGGGATAAGCGTGTGGGCCGCACAGGCAAATGTGGCACTGCCCGACGACGAAATTGTTGAGGCGCTTTTCGTCGCTCGGGCCTATCCGTATACAGACGTTCAGCAAATGAGGGCGCTTGATCTTGCGCGCAGGGGCGAATCTGTAAATGCTGTGGTGCCGGATGCTGTCATGGCGCCCGAACTCCTCAAGCCTGATCCTGATTGCGGATGGGATCTGCTGTCGCCATCGACCGAGTTCACTGAGGGACAGCCAAGGGTACTCTTGCAAGCTGCCCTCAAGGAGAGAAACCTATTCTGCATTCAAGGGCCTCCGGGAACAGGAAAAACGACCCTGATCGTAGAGATGATCCGTCAGCATCTCATTAAATACCCGTGGGCGAGGATTTTGGTCGCTTCGCAGGCGAACGTCGCGGTGGATGAGGTTCTTACGAGGCTGGCCTCAAAGCAAGGCCCGGATGCTCTCGTCCGAATAGGTAATCCCGACAAATTGTCCGACGATATCAAAGAACAGGCCATTAACATTGACGCTAGACATCTACAGTACCAGGCACTGCTTCGCGGCTTGGAGGTGCCCGGAAGCCTGATGCCCATGAGAGATTTCTGGCTGGAGGAATGTGGCGGAAGCCTCTCCCCCGATTTGGCGGAACTCCTGCTGACGCGCCATAAGATCGTGGGTGCCACCTGCTTGGGGCTGACCCGCCGCCAGGTGAGCTTGGTGCGGCCTTTTGATCTCGTCATCGTTGACGAGGCAGCGCGCGCTACACCCGGAGAGCTCATGATCCCGATGCTTCGCGGCCACAAGGTCGTGATGATCGGCGACCATAAGCAGCTTCCTCCTACAGTTGATCCTATCTTCCGCGATGAGGAGTATCCGCTTGCGATCGGCCCAGCGGACGTGCGGCGCATGTATGCAGAAACGCTGTTCGAACGCCTGTTTATCGGCTTGCCGCAAGAAATGAAGGGATGTTTGCTTACCCAATACCGGATGCCGCCGGTGATCGGCGGCATCGTTGCTGAGATGTTCTACCCAGAAGACAATCTGAAAACTTTTAAGGATTCCGAGCCACTTATTGCGTTCAAGCGCACACTACAGTGGCTCGACACCTCCCGCATGGTGGGTTGGCGGGCCGAACAGCCGCGGGACGGCAAAAGCCTAGTCAACCGCAGTGAGGTTGACTTGGTCTTAGGGCTTCTTAAAGCAATCAGCGAGGTATCAATGGATGCCCATGAGAAAATGGATATCGCGGTCATCACTTGCTACAGCGCGCAAAAGCGCGAGTTACTCAAGCGGGTATCCGATAGCCGAATTCGGAAGAGGTGCGATATTGCCATTGACACCGTCGATTCTTTCCAGGGAAACCAAGCGGATATCGTGATCTACTGTACTACTCGATCACGAGGAAGCATCAGGTTTATTAACGATCCCAATCGCCTCAATGTCGCCCTTTCCCGGACAAAACGGGAATTCCTCCTTATTGGTGACGCTACTCTGCTGGGTCGTCCCCTTAAGGACGGTGAAGTCAATTATTTTGCTCGCCTACAACACGCAATAGGCCCTTCGGGAATCGTTTATGCTGAGACGATCAACGATGCTATCCGAGCCTTACTGCTTCCAAGCCTCACAAAAAATTTGTAATCTGCTTATGGTGTATAGTGTCGCGGGCTTCCATCTGCCGCATCCGCTCGACTATGTCGCGCGGATATCGTCGAGCAGCGCAACTGCTTGATAACAATTTTCATTTTGGGAGAATGCCGATCAGGGAAGCTCTATGCGGAAGCTGAAAAAAGATAGAAAAAACAATTCAGTAAACCCGATTGGTTCTCAGCTTGCTGTTTTTGTAAGTTGAGAGCCAAGCGTGCCCCCGCAACCAAACTTAAACGTCTGAAAAGACACGATAAACCCGCCCCAATAAGGCGGGTTTTTTTGTGCCCGAAATCTACCGCAGGAAACACATAGGAAACAGACGGAAAGATACCGGGGCGCAGTTTTGTCCACTTTCACAAATGCGTGAGTGTGACTTAGGAGGTCGCCTGACTGAGCCGAAGGTGGTCTAGCGCACTTAGAGCGGCCGACTTTCCGATGACAGATTCCGATCAGATGCTTCCGGAGAGGCGGAGCAGATACGCTTCGAACATATCGGCCATGGCATCGGCATAGGCTGCGATTTCCACGTCGCTTCGGGGTGTTTCCGAGAACGCCTTGCCGACGGCACCGAAAGTCGTCCTGATGAGGTCACCTGCCAGGGTGCGCTCGTTGTTCGTGGCGTCCGGCAGGACCTCGCGCATAAAGCGTTCGATGATCTCATTCCCCGCCTGTCGCACTTCTGCGGCTTCCGGTGCATCCCGATAGAGGGGGGCGGCATCGTCGAGGGCCACACGGACGGATGCTTCCGCGCATTCCGAACGGATGAAAGCATGGGTCAGTGCTCGCAAACGCGCCAGCGGTGGTTTGCCGGCATCTTCAAGCGTATCGCGCAGCATCGCGGTCGTCTCCCGCCATTCGTCGGTCTAGAGCCGGAACAGGATGGCGGCCTTGTTGGGGAAATACTGGTAGAGCGAACCGATGCTCACGCCAGCCCGCTCGGCGACGCGGGCCATGGTGAAACGCTGCGTACCCTCGGTCGCCAAAACCTGAACAGCGGCGTCCAGCACGGACTCCACCAGCTCCATTGAGCGAGCCTGCTGCGGTTGTTTTCGCGAGGAAATTTGCGCGTGGCGGCGCTCTGCCATGACGGCTCCCGAATGCGATTAGAAAACCTGAATATTTCGTCGTATTCTGGGCACCAATTCTGAACTCGTCAAGCAGCGCTGGATACTCCTTATGAGCACGTTCGACGCCGATATGTCCCCACTGCCACAGAATGCCGCGACGTCGCGGCGCGTCACGCGCGCGTTGCTGCGGCGGATGATGCGGCCAGCGCGGGTCGCGGCCGTCGAAACCCTCTCATCGCGCTTCCGGCTTATCGATCTTGAAGGCGAAGGCCTACGGAGTGTGAGTCAGGCGCTGAAGAAGAGCAGCATCGGGTCATCGGGCGTGAAGTCGAAAGCGTGCTGGTCGCCGGGGAAAACAGGTCTCGATTAGGGGAGCGCCGTCATGAACGAAAGCAAGAAAATACTGATCTCCGGCTCGAGCATCGCTGGTCCTGCGCTAGCCTACTGGCTGAACAGGTATGGCGACAAGGTGACGGTCATCGAGCGGTCGAAGACCTTCCGCACGGGTGGCCAGAACGTCGATATCGAGGGACCGGGTCAGGAAGTCATCAGACTGATGGGCCTCTTGCGCGGCTTCCGAAGGGCGCGGTCGGGTCGCTGACAAGCTCGTATGAGATTCTGCGCGGCGACCTTGCGCGCATTCTCTACGACGCAACCAGGGATGATTGCGATTATCGGTTCGGCACGACCATCACGGCCCTGCAGCAACATGATGATGGCGTGTCCGTCACCTTCAACAACGAATCGACCGAAAAGTTCGATCTCGTTGTCAGCGCCGAAGGCGTCGGCTCTTCGACCCGGTGGCTCGTCATGGAAGGTGACATCCGCTTCCGGTACCTGGGCGTTTACGCCTGTTACTTCAGAATCCCGAGGAGCTCCGAGGATACGGACTGGGCGCAAATCTACAACGGCAAGGGCGGCTCCTGCATGCTGCTACGGCCGGCCCATGACAACGACACAACCGTTTTCGTTAGCTTCTTGCGCAAGCAGTTCGAAGCGAGCGACGTCGATGGCGTCGCGCGACGCAAGATGCTGCGCGATGCGCTTCAGGGCGCGGGCGGCCCGGCAGATCGCATCCTTGCGAACCTCGATTACGATCCCGATTTCTACCTGGGTCCGATGAGTCAGGTGATCGGCTCCACCTGGTCGAAGGGTCGCTTCGTGCTCACTGGTGACGCCGCCTATTGCCCCTCGGCCTACACGGGGCAGGGAACACCGCTCGCATTAATCGGTGCCTATATCCTCGCCGGCGAACTCAACAAGCAGCCAGCGCACACGGTGGCGTTTGAGTCCTATGAAAGGCTGATGCGGCCCTTTGTTGCAAGCGGCCGAACGGTGCGTCCCGGTTTCATTCGCCTTATCCATCCAAAGTCGCGTCTCGGAATTGGGATGCTGCGGACGGTTGGGAAAACCCTGTCGAGTGCATTCGCACAGTCCATCTTCCGGCGCTTTGGCGGTAGCGACGACAAGCCTCCGAAAGGGGATCTTATCCTCCCAAAATACGATGCGAAATCATGAACGCCCACCCTGATGATCAGAACAACCGCGATCAAGCGAACAGCGGATATGCTGACTGGTAAGGCGCGCGCGAGCCCTGGCCGTAGGGTAACCGCGCTTCAAAACGATATCGCTTTGATAATTAAAGATATAGCTGGCCGATTTGGGCGGTGTTTGACGGAGCAAGTGGGATTCGAACACTTACACTGAATCAATCGGTTGGCGTTTAACTGCTTCATGAGCAAATGTCGACTTCCGGAAATTTTCATGGGTTATTGGAAGGACCGAATGGAGTGAAAGCCAGCGCGAGGGGCGTCCATTTGAATGTCCCGGTTTACCGATCATCTTACACAAAGCCGACCCTTCGTTTCCCCTGCATCATGACCCTTCGAGCGTATCGGCTGGACAGGACGGCAGCACGTGCGCGAGGTAGCGCGAAAGCTGCGGCCCCAGTCCGTCAGAGGGAAAGATCCCGGCGATGTAACCGTCCGGACGCACGAGCACCCACTGACCGGGTTCGATCCCGTACGCTTCGGCGATATCGCCATCTTCGTCGACGAGTTCATGCCCCGCGCCAACGGTGACGATACGGACGCCCGCGATGGCCGAGGGCCGGTCGTGCGGCTGGTAGCCGAGCAGGGTCCAGTGAGCCCCTTGAAAAACCGTGAACAGCCGTGTCCGTTGCCCCGCCTGTCCGCGACAGGGCGCATCGGGTGCGCGATCGCCCGCCTGCACCCTGCCGCACACCGAACCGGGCGCGCGCAAGGATGAGCCGCGATAGCCGAGGTCAAGCTGACGCGCTTCGCGATCGCGCCGCATGGTGCCCTGCTTTGCTTCACCAAGCAGCCGCGTCGAGAGATGAAGCATGTTCGACGCGATAGGTCGGCGCTCCGCCTCGTAGCTGTCGAGCAGCGCTTCCGGCGCACCCGCGAGCACGGAGGCCAGCTTCCAGCCGAGATTATAGGCGTCCTGAACGCTGGTATTGAGACCCTGACCACCGGTTGGCGGGTGAACATGAGCGGCATCCCCCGCAATGAAGATGCGTCCGACCCGGTAGCGATCAGCCAGACGCGCATTCATCGCATAAACCGAGGACCAGGATACCGAACGGACGGAGATGTCCCCTCTGCCGGTCCGGGCCCCGATGAGCGCGGTCAGTCCGGCCGAAGACAGGTCGATCTCTCCCTCCAGTGCCACGGGCGCCTGAACTTGGAACAGATCGGTTCCCGCCAGTGGACAGATCATGACCTGTATCGCCGGTGAACCGAGCTGGAAACGATGCCAGACGGACCGATCAAGACCCTCCAGCCGCACATCGGCAACGATCGCACGCACGCCCAGTGCTTTTCCCGGAAAATCAATCGCCAGGGCATGGCGCACGAAGCTGCGGCCGCCGTCGGTCCCGACGAGGAACCGGGCGCGGATCATATGCTCGCCGGTTTCTCCTCCCATCCTCGCCGTTACGCCATGTGCGTCCTGTTCAAATCCGGTCAGCCGTGTGCCGAAGCGGGGATGATGCCCAAGCTCGGCAAGCCGCTCCCGCATGACGGCTTCGGCTGCGAACTGCGGCAGCATCAGCGGCGCGGCATAAGGTTCGGCGGGAGTGGGAAAGACTTCCGCTTCCGTCAGAAGCGACACCTTATGGGTTCCATCAGGACGATACTGGCACAGCGGCGGATAGGGGCCGCCTGCTGCCGCCACGCGGTCGACGAAGCCGAGATCCTCGAAGATCTCCATCGTCCGGGGCTGGATGCCTTTCCCGCGCGATCCGCTGAACGGCTGCGTGTTCTGCTCGATCAGTCGGAACGAAACCCCGCGTCGGGCGAGGTCGATCGCAAGTGTCAGGCCTGCGGCCCCCGCACCCGAGATCAGGACGTCTGTATCGAAGGACACTGGCAACTCCGCGAATCAATGTGTAATATTCACGTATCTCAGAGCGGCGTCCAAGGCAACAAAAAGCGTGAATAATACACATGATCCTGATATCCTGCGCGGGCTGCATACCGCGATCATCGATCTGGTCGATGAAATCAACCGGCCGCGTCGGGATGATCGACTGATCGAAGAAGCGGGTATTCCACTGGATCGGGCCCTGTTTCCGCTTCTGGCGCGCGTATGGCGTTACGGTCCTGTTGGTGTTGTCGAACTCGCGGACCGTACAGGGCGTGATCATACGACGATCAGCCGACAAATGACCAAGCTGGAAGAGATGGGCCTGATTGAGCGCCACCCGTCTGCAACGGACAGGCGTGTTCGCGAAGCGACAGTGACAGGAAAGGGACAGGAAATGGTCGACCTGCTGAATGCGGCCCGCCAGAGGCTGGCGAACCGCATTCTCGTCGACTGGACGGATGCCGACCTCGATCAGTTACAGACGCTTTTGCGACGCTTCGCTGACGACCTGATGCGATGATAAAACCAGTGCAAACCTGTCACCAGAATCAAACCGGTTGCTTCCCTCGTAAAGCCGTATGTCGTCTTCAAGAATGGAGCAGACAGGCAACAAACGCCTCGTCGGCGACATTCGAGACGATAAATTGCCTTCCCGAAACCGGACATTATTTCGCCGTGCATGCCCATCCCAGACGGTAGTGCCCATGCTATCCTGGCTTCAATGTGCAAGATAGGCTCCACGTATTGACGTGGCACCCGAAACCGGTATCAGAATGTCTCAAGAATCCTTTGAAATTTGGGCTTTAGCGGCACCAGTCAGGAGTGAGATGACGCCGATCGGCGCGCGACTGGTCGTTATGCTCAGCGATGAGCGGCAGCGCATGGCCAACGAGTGGTTCTGCAAATGGCACTATATCAGTGGTTCGATGCCAGTCGAAATCGAAAGCTTTAATGGGAGGCTGATTCGTTATGGTGGGATTCGTTATACAGGAGTTCCCCAAACGATCTACAGACAGACCATTCAACATTATCTCGCCAAGAAGATCTGCGAGGTGTTTTACGGTATCGAAGATGAGATATTACGATACCCGTTTGCGATCCGTGTCCAGGCGCTTTCAGAAGCAAAGTCGTTTATCACTGATTTTGCGCAACAAATTCGTCATGAGGCGGTCGAGAAGGACCGGATACTGCAAGGTGACGGTTTTAAATTTCCACAGCGACAGGATATAGGGGAGTGGGTTGGTTCCCAGCCACAGGATATCGCTGCACGGGTTGACCAGTTGCGACGGATCTATTGCGACGTCATGTCAGAAGTCGGAGGTAACAACATGGTCTTTGGTAGCATGACAAAAGATAAAGTCACCCTAGTAAAGCATAGCGGTGAAGTGATTCGTAAAGACATCCCTGCTTCGGTAAGCTCTCACCAGATCACCATGTTCGTCGCCGATTTGCCAATCGAGGTAGGAGACCATTTTTTGCGGGAACTACCAAGCAAACTGGTCGAAGATTTTATCGTCGTTGATCCTGGTTATCATAGTGGCGTTGCCAGCATACCGCCACATTTCCAAACGAAAGTCCGGCGTAGTGATGCGCCAGTGGCGACGCCGCAGACCGTGATCGCGACCTTTCATGGCGCGAATTCCCGACTCAACATCAATTCTGCCGACAATTCGTTCAATGTGGCGTCCGACATCACGCCGGCGCAGGTCAAAGACCTCGTGGCGCAGATCCGTGCAGCGGCTCCGGGCCTGCCAGAAGCCCAGAGGTCAGGAATTGAGTCATCACTCGCCGAACTTGAATCCGAGGTTAACTCTGCTACGCCTTCGGCCTCCAAACTACGCGCAACATTGGTTTCGCTAAGGTCCGTCGTGGAGGGTGCCTCCGGCAATCTAGTCGCAGCCGGTATCGGCTCGCTTATCAGCAAACTTCTCGGCGGATAATCGCTGATATCGGTCTCAACTTATGGGCCCGCCTCCAGCCAATGACGTCAGTGTCTGATTCAGACATAAGAGAGCAGACAACCTTTGGGTGATAGACGGTATCCCGATACTGCATGGTAGCGCACGGGGATTTGAGGCAATATCAGGCGCATTGGGAGATTGACGTTTGGCTACTCTGTAATAAATGTCAGCTTTCAGACGGCCTTACATTTCTTTCGAACGGCTGAAGTGGGGGCACACGAAGTTAAACAAACGGCAAGAGATATCACTTGGGCGCTCCAAAGTGGCCAGACTGCTCTCGCCCTCATGCCAGACACTTTTGGCGTGCTGTTAAAAAGCCGAAAACGGTCATTTAACGTGATCGTTTGACTAAATTATCTGGCCATTCGCGCTGAACATTCTGTTCTATCGAAATCGAATTACTTGGACACAGCCGCCGCATTGAGCTTGGATTCCAACTCAGCGAGCAGTGGCTCTAGCACAGCTACCACTTCCCCATAATTGAACAATAGGGCTGGCAAGCTCGGAGCTTTAATTCGATCTAAAACGTCGCTCTCAATAGGAAAGATACCTCTGGACGCTTTACTGATTACATTGCTTGCGGCCTCGACGATAAACTGGCCAGAGTAAGTGTCGTCAGAAAATAGATCTGGGCGAAGGCCATGTTCGATTCGCACGCCTTTCGGAAGGTTCCAATATCGTTCTCGACATTTCTCAGTCCGATCAAAAAGGTCCCGCAAGCGGAAGGCGTAAATAGCTTCTTGCGATGTTTCTCCTAATGCTTCAAGAGAGGTGGTCCCCATTTTTCGGACAGGGCAATAAGCTATAATCCGACCTGAGAGAGAACGGGTTTTATGGGCAAGGTTACGCGCAAGAGGTATGCGGCGGAGTTCAAATCACGGGTTGCCCTGGAAG
>NZ_JABJWC010000060.1 GCF_013155395.1 Komagataeibacter melomenusus
TTGCCAAGGCACAGCGGTTCCATTTTCGCCCATTGGGCATCCGTCAATATCAAGCGATCCATATGCAGTTTAAAGCACATCAGGGACCTTGTGAAAAATCAATTCCAAACAGACCCCAAAAAGCTTCAGGGAACGCCGCCTTTTTGAAAAAAGGCACCACCCGTTCATGCATGTGTTCTCTGGCGCTCGGGGCATAATCGCCGCATATAAGGGGCATGAAACTCCGTTTTGCGCCTAGCCCGACCGGGCTGATCCATGTTGGCAATGCGCGTCAGGCCATTGCCAATGCCCTGTTCGCCCGCCGCCACAAGGCCCGTTTCCTGCTGCGGATTGATGATACCGATCGCGCGCGCTCGAAAGAGGAATACGTGCAGGCCCTGTGCGATGACCTGCGCTGGCTGGGCATCGGGTGGGATGAATTCGTGCGCCAGTCCGACCGGCTTGACCGCTACGCGCTGGCCATCGAGGCCCTCAAGGCCAGCGGGCGGCTATACCCGTGCTTCGAGAGCGAGCAGGAACTGGCTGCAAAGCGCGAGGCGCGCATCCGCATGCGCAAGCCCCCGGTCTATGACCGCGCGATGCTGCGCATGACGCCCGCGCAGCGCGCGCAGGCCGAGGCCAATGGCAAGGTGCCGTACTGGCGCTTCAAGCTGTCTGATCACCGCACGGTGGAATGGAACGACCTTGTCATGGGGGCCTGCCGGGTCAAGCTGCCCGCCATTTCCGACCCCGTGCTGGTGCGCGCCGATGGCACGGTGCTGTACACGCTGGCCTCGGTGGTGGATGACATGGAACTGGGCATCACCCACATCATCCGTGGCGAGGATCATGTGACCAATACCGGCGTGCAGATCGACATTGCCGAGGCGCTGGGGGCCAAGCGCAACCGCTTCACCTTCGCGCACCTGCCGCTTCTGCTCGATGAGGGTGGGGGCAAGCTGTCCAAGCGCTTTGATGGGCTGTCGATTCGCGCCCTGCGGCAGGACGGGGTCGAGCCTTCGGCCATCGTCTCCTACCTGGCCCGGCTGGGCAGCGCGGATGACCCGGCGCCGCTCCCGTTCGATGAACTGGCCAGGACCTATGATCTTGCCCGTGTTTCACGCTCGGCGGCGCGGTTCGACATGCGGCAGTTGCTGGGGCTGAACCGGCGCATCATGCACGCCATGCCGTTTGAGGAAATCCGCGCCCGCCTGCCTGAAGGGGCGACCGAAGCCTTCTGGCTGGCCGTGCGCGGCAATGTGGACATGGCAGGTGAACTGCGCCACTGGTGGGATGTGGTGGCAGGCGACATCGTGCCGCCCGTGATCGAGGAGGCGGACCGCCCCTTCCTGCTGCACGCACTCGAGTCGCTACCTGCCGAACCGTGGGATGAAACCACATGGAAGACCTGGACCGCCGCAGTGAAAGAGGGCACGGGCCGCACGGGGCGCGCCCTGTTCCACCCCCTGCGCCTGGCGCTGACGGGTGAAGACAGCGGGCCGGAAATGCGCGACCTGCTGCCCCTGATGGGCCGCGCCCGCGTGGCCGACCGGCTCCAGATCGCCGCACGCTGATACGAAAAAGGCCCGGCTGCGCACCGGGCCTTTATGTAGAAGAAGTTTTTGGTGAAGCTTTTTCCAAAAAGCTTCGAAAGACGCCGCCTTCCTGAAAAAAAGGCGGCACGCCAGAACTTCTATTATTTGCCGCCCTGCCGTGCCTTGCGCCCGCGTGAAAGCTCGGTCACCACACCATGCAGCGTGCGCAGTTCCTGCTCGGTCACCTCGCCGCGCAGGAAGAAGTGCCGCAGGTTGCGCACCATGCCCGCCCGCTTCTGCTCATTGCGCAGGAAGCCGCATTCATCCAGATCGCCAATCAGGTGGCGCATGAAGTTGTCGAGTTCGCCCCGGGTGGCCACATGCGTCTCGTTGGTCATGAGCGCGCGCGGCGGGGTGTCATCCTTCGCCATCCACCACTCATAGGCCATGATCATCACCGCCTGCGCCAGATTGAGCGACATGAAGGCGGGGTTGAGCGGGTAGCGGATCAGGGCATCGGCGCGGGCCATGTCCTCGTTATCCAGCCCCGCGCGCTCGGGGCCGAACATCAGCCCCACCTTCAGGCCGCGATCGGTCATCTCGCGCAGTTCGGCAGCGCCCCCGCGTGCGGTCAGCACGGGCTTGACGATATGGCGCGGGCGCGGGCAGGTGGCGAATACGTGGTGCAGGTCGGCCACCGCGTCATCCACGGTTTCAAACACCTGAGCGGATTCGAGAATGCGGTCGGCCCCCGAGGCGCTGCGCCACGCGCGTTCGAGCGGCCAGCCATCACGCGGGGCGACGAGACGCATGTGGAACAGCCCGCCATTGGCCATGGCGCGCGCGGTGGTGCCGATATTCTCGGCCATCTGGGGCCGGACAAGGATCACGACCGGGCTGTTGCCAATGGGGCCGATATCTGCCCCGCCATCACGGCCGGTCATGCCTGCCTCCATGTCGTGCCCTGCGGGCCATCTTCAAGCACGATGCCCTGTGCCGCGAGATCATTGCGGATCTGGTCGGCGCGGGCGAAGTCACGCGCCTTGCGCGCGGCCAGCCGTTCGGCAATCAGCCGCTCGATTTCAGCCGGGTCGACCTTCGCGCCACTGCGGAACCATGCCTCGGGCGTGTCATGCAGCAGGCCAATCAGGTTGCCCGCTGCCTTGAGTTGGGCCGCGGCCATGCTGTCGCCTGCCACGGCCTTGTCAGCCAGCGCGTGCATCTCGGCCAGTGCGCGGGGGGTGTTCAGGTCATCGCACAGCACGGCAACCACGCTTTCAGGCGGCGCGACAGTGTCCTGCGCGGGATCAAGGGCCTCGAGCGCGCGATAGAAGCGGTCAAGCATCTGCTTGGCTTCGTCCAGCCCTTCGCGTGTGAAGTTCAGCACCGAGCGGTACTGCGCGCGCAGCAGCAGAAGGCGCAGGGCCTCGGCGGGCGTATCACGCAGCACGTCGCGCACGGTCAGGAAGTTGCCGAGCGATTTCGACATCTTCTCCCCGTTCACCAGCAGCATGGCGTTATGCACCCAGTGATTGGCAAAATGCCCGTGCGGGTGGCAGCACATGCTCTGCGCGCGCTCGTTCTCGTGGTGCGGGAACAGCAGGTCGGACCCGCCGCCATGGATATCGAAGCTCTCGCCCAGGTAGCGGTGCGACATGGCCGAGCACTCGATATGCCAACCCGGACGGCCCCGGCCCCATGGGCTGTCCCAGCCCGGTGTTTCGGCGTCTGACGGCTTCCACAGCACGAAGTCGCCCGCATTGCGCTTGTAGGGCGCCACTTCCACCCGTGCGCCAGCGATCAGGTCATCGGGGCTGCGGCCCGACAGCGCGCCGTAGGAGGCGTAGGTGTCAACGGCAAACAGCACATGGCCCGCGGCCTCATAGGCATGGCCGCTTTCGATCAGGCGGGCGATCATGTCCTGCATCTCGCCAATATGGTGCGTGGCGCGGGGCTCGATATCGGGCGGCAGGATGCTGACGGCGGCCAGATCCTCATGGAAATCATGGATCGTGCGCGCGGTCAGCTCGGCAATCGACTCATGATTGGCCTGGGCGCGGGCGTTGATCTTGTCATCCACGTCGGTGATGTTGCGCACGTAGGTCACGCGCGGGTACAGGTGGCGCAGCAGGCGCACCAGCACATCGGCGGTCAGCATGGCGCGCAGGTTGCCGATATGCGCCAGGTCATAGACCGTGGGGCCGCAGTAATAGACCCGCACGTTATCGGGGGCCAGCGGCGTGAAGGGAACGGTGCTGCGTGTCCTGCTATCGTGCAGATGCAGGCGGGGCTGTGTGTCGGACATGATGCGCCTAGATGGGGCAGACAGGCAGGGATAGGCAAGACCCCATCGGGGCCCTGCCCGCGCGGTCAGCCGATTTCCTGGCCGATCTGCTTGATGTCATGGAACGTAAGCTCCGGGTTGCCTTCCGCCGTGCGCCGCATCATGAACGCGGATGAGGCGAGGAAGACCGGGTCGCCATCAATATCATCCGCCATGGCCGTGCGGTTGGCCATGCAGAAGGCATCGAGTTTCTCACGCGGGCCGGTGACCCAGCGGGCGAGGTTATAGGGCGTCGACTCGAAGCCGATGGCCACCCCGTATTCGCCCTTCAGGCGCGATTGCAGCACGTCAAGCTGGAGCGTACCCACCACGCCCACGATGGGGGGCGCGCCATCTTGCGGGCGGAAGAGCTGGACCACGCCTTCCTCGGCCAGTTCGGTCAGGGCCTGGCGCAGCTTCTTGGCCTTCATCGCATCATCAAGCCGCACGCGGCGCAGGATTTCGGGTGCGAAATAGGGCACGCCGGTAAAGCGCAGGTCTTCGCCCTCGGTCAGCGTATCGCCAATGCGCAGCGTGCCGTGGTTGGGAATGCCCACCACGTCGCCCGCAAAGGCTTCCTCGGCCAGTTGCCGGTCACGGGCGAAGAAGAACTGCGGCGTGTGCAGCGCGAACTGCTTGCCAATGCGCACATGCTTGAGCCGCATGCCACGCTGCAGCTTGCCCGAGCAGATGCGGGCAAAGGCCATGCGGTCGCGGTGGTTGGGGTCCATGTTGGCCTGGATCTTGAACACCAGCGCGGTGAGTGCCGGTTCATCGGCGCGCACGTTGCGCGTCTCGGTGGCCTGGTCGCGCGGGGGCGGGCCGAAGGCGGCCAGCGCGTCGAGCAGGTCGGTCACGCCGATTTCCTTCATCGCACTCCCGAAGAACACCGGCGTCAGGTGGCCTGCATTGAAGCTTTCGAGGTCGAATTCCGGCAAGGCCGCCTCGACCAGTTCCAGTTCCTCGCCAAGCTGGACCATGCGCGGGTCGCTTTGGTCCAGTTCCTCGGTCACATGCAGTTCGCGGCTGCGGATGTCGTAGGTGCCGACAAATTTGGCGGCACGGCCCACCGGCCATGTGGCGGGCGAGACATCAAGGGCGAGCGAGGACGAGATCTCATCAAGCAGGGCGAACGGGTCCTGCGATTCGCGGTCCATCTTGTTGATGAAGGTGACGATGGGAATATCGCGCAGGCGGCAGATCTCGAACAGCTTGCGCGTGCGGGCCTCGATGCCCTTGGCGGCGTCGATCACCATCACGGCGGCATCCACCGCTGTCAGCGTGCGGTAGGTATCTTCCGAGAAGTCTTCATGGCCCGGCGTGTCGAGCAGGTTGAAGATGCAGCCGCCATATTCAAACGTCATGACCGAGGTCACGACCGAAATGCCACGGTCGCGCTCGATTCCCATCCAGTCCGAGCGCGTGCGCCGCCGCTCGCCCTTGGCCCGTACGTTGCCCGCCATCTGGATCGCGCCGCCCGCGCGCAGGATGCGCTCGGTCAGCGTGGTCTTGCCCGCATCAGGGTGCGAGATGATGGCGAATGTGCGCCTGCGGGTAATCTCGGCGGCAAGCGGGGTTTCGGCGGCGGTGGCGGTCACGGTCTTGTCCATTCCTGCGGCTGGCCTGGCGGAAGGGAGGCGGAAGCGGGCAGGGGCCAGAAACGCGGACGCCGGACGCAGGGAAAAATCCCCACGCCCGGCGTCACGCCTGCCCGGTTCCGGGACTTGATCAGCGAGAGTAGAATTCGATGACCAGGTTCGGTTCCATCTGCACCGGATAGGGCACATCCGACAGCTTGGGGCTGCGCAGGAACGTGCCCTTCATCTGGCGGTGGTCCACTTCCATGTATTCCGGCACGTCACGCTCGCCGCTCTGGGCGGCATCAAGCACGATGGCGAGCTGCTTGGACTTCTCGCGCACTTCGATCACGTCGCCATCACGCACCAGGAAGGAGGGGATGTTGACCTTGCGGCCATTGACCGTGATGTGGCCGTGGCTGATGAACTGACGCGCGGCGAACGGGGTGATCGCGAACTTCAGGCGGTACACCACCGCATCCAGACGGCGCTCGAGCAGGTCGATCAGGTTCTCCGAGGTATCACCCTTGCGGCGCACGGCCTCATCGTAATACTTGCGGAACTGCTTCTCGCCGATGTTGCCGTAGTAGCCCTTGAGCTTCTGCTTGGCCATCAGCTGCACGGAGAAGTCAGAGGGCTTCTGCTTGCGGCGCTGGCCGTGCTGGCCGGGGCCATACTCGCGCTTGTTGACCGGCGACTTGGCGCGGCCCCACAGGTTTACGCCAAGGCGGCGGTTGATTTTATACTTGCTCTCAAGGCGCTTGCTCATGGTGCGCTCTCTTTTCTCTTCAATCTGCACGGCCCCTGGCATGTGCCCTGGGCCATGGTGTGGCACCGGTAGGCCCTGTTCCCCATGAACAGGGCGGGCGCGATCCGTATTACTGGCGCCGGGGAGCAATCACCCATGGGCACCAGCCGTATCGTCCACGTTCCCGGCAGTCGGGCGCGTATAGAAGTACCGGGGGGTGCGTGTCAATCATTGCCATAAAGCCTGTATCGCACCGGGGGCGTGGCCTGTTATGAAACGGGCAGCATGCGGATGAACCACATCCATCAGCAAACAGGGGGAACTTCAGTCAATGGATACGTCACTTACGCAGCGCTGGCCGTTCTTTGTGGGCGTGGGCGCGATCTTGTTCGGCCTTGGCATCATGGCATGGGTGGATGCGCTGGCCGTGTCACTGGCCAGCACCATCCTGTTTGGCGTGCTCCTGTTCGTGGCGGGCACGGTGCAGCTTGTGCATGCCTTCGTGGTGCGCGACTGGAGCGGGCGGCTCATGTCGATTGCGGGCGGCGCGCTCTATATCCTGGCGGGCACGATGATGATGGAGGAGCCGAGCACCGGCTCCATGGTCATCACCCTCTTCATTTCCGCCTGCCTGGTGGTGTCGGGCATTGCGCGCATCATCATGGCGTTCCAGCAGCGCGGGCTGCAGGGGTGGTGGTTCATCCTGCTTGGCGGGCTGATCAGCCTGCTGGTGGGGGTGTGCCTGTACGTAACCCTGCCGTGGTCGGGGCTGTGGCTGATCGGTACGTTCATTGCCGTTGAACTGATTGCAGCCGGCATTGGCTGGGTGCAGTTCGGCTTCGCGCTGCGGCAGGCGAATTACATCCCGCCCGCGAACTGAGTGGCAAGCGTGCGGTCAACGGGGTTGTTGGCCGTAACACCAAGCAGGTGGCGCAGGTCGGTGGCGTTCATCTGCGCCTCGAACGCGGGGCCGCCGGGCTGGAACAGCTTTGCCGTTGAAAGCGGCCCCGCCATCACCGGGTCAAACCCTGCGTCATGGATCAGCCAGCCCGCCACGTACAGCGCCTGCACCACGTCGCCCGCCATGGGCAGGGCCAGGCGCGGCGGCGGGCGCCAGGTCTGGGCGGCGAGCGTGGTCATGTCCTCGGAATTGAAGGCCCGCACCACGGATGCGGCAGGGAACAGCGACTGCGTGGTCAGCCCGGCCCCGTTGCGCAGCGCCAGCCGCCCGATCTTGCCATCGCGCCAGCCATAGGGGTTGGTGACGTCAATCAGCGGCTTCGAGCCTACGATGGAACCAATGGTGTGGCCAAGCTGGGGCAGGGCGCCATAGGGCACGGCCAGCACCACGGCATCGCCAAACTTCGCGGCCTCCTGCACCGTGCCCGCGCGGGCGAGGGGGTAGAATTCCGCAGCCCGCTTTTCCGCCTCTTTGTGATCGAGTGCGCTGAACATGACCTGATGGCCTGCCCGCGTCCATAACCGCCCCAGCGTGGTGCCGACATGCCCCGCCCCGATCATGCCGATGCGCAGCGGCCTGCCCGCATGGGCCATGCCGGGCAGCGCCAGGGGCAACAGGCTGGCGGCAAGGGCTGCGAGGCATTCCCGGCGGGTCGGTTTCAGGGCTGGCATGCATCTCTCCTGTTCATGGGGCCTGTGGCAGTATGGCACGGGATGTCCTATCCTGCGCCCTGGTTATCGTGCCGGGCTGTCCTATATGGCATAGACTTGGCCAAAGCAGGAGTACAGCGTCAATGACCGATACCCCCGATCAGGATCCGGCCGTGGTGGCGCAGTCCGCTGTGCCCGTAGGGGTGGAACATCCGGTTGAGGCCCTGCATGAAGCCGTGCAGGAAGATGAAGCGGCCATGGCCGCGAGCACGGATCCCGATCCCGGCCCCGTGCCCGAGGCCCAGACGCAGGTCGTCGCCACCCCCGATGATGCCGTGGCCACCACGCAGGCCGCGGTCGATGCGGCGGCGGCGCCCCCGTTCATGCCCTATAAGGAACTGTTCCAGCTCATGGGGGCGGTGGTGTTCGTGATGATCGTGGTGATGGTGGGGTGGAGCGCCCTGTATGCCTCGGGCATCTGGCCGGAATAAGGGCTGCCCCTTCAGGGGAGGGCAAGCCGCGCCGAGACCGGGCAGTGATCGGACAGGTGGGCGCTGCCGTCCTGCGCCCGGTCACGATAGAGCATCACGCGCAGGCTGCCCGGCTGCAGCCAGTCGCGCGCGGCACCGCCCATGATGATGTGGTCAATGAAATAGGTTCCCGCCCCGCACGGGCTGGCATGCCCTGCCGTGGCCAGGGTGAGGGGACCGTTTTCGCCCAGAATGCGCAGCATCGGGTCATCGGGGGCGAGCAGGCGGTTGAAATCGCCCAGCACGGCAAAGGCCTCGCCTTCATCCTGCCGCTCCATGATCCAGTCCTGCACCACGGCCATCTGACGGCGCAGGGTAGCGCAGGCGGGCCTGCGGTCGGTAGGGCCGGATTCCCGGCACCCGGCCTTGAGATGCACCACCAGCACGCGCAGGCTGTCAGCCCCCGTGCCGATGGTCAGGTCCAGCCCCGCGCGCAGGTGGCGCGGCGCATCGGCGGCATAGACATCAAGCGCCGTGACATCGGGGTGGCGCATCACGGGCAGGTCGGCCCGCACGGCGGCGGCGACCCGCTGCACCACCGCGTCATCGGTTATGAAAAGATGATAGGCGGGGGCAGGAAACAGCCGGGCGGCAAGGGCCGGGTCATCCACTTCCTCAAGCGCCACGATATCAGGGGCAAGGCGGCTGGCATAATGGGCCAGCCGCGCCAGATCGGTGGGCGTGCGGGGGGTGACATCAGGCGGCAGGGCGGGGTCGCCGTGCGCGCGCGTGGTCAGCCACTCCAGGTTCCAGGTTGAAACCTTCAGGCTGCCAGCCGCCCAGGCGGGGCTGGCAGCCCAGATCACGGCCAGCGCCGCCAGGGCGGCTGGCCATGGCAGGCGGTTATGCCGTGGCGCTGTCGGCCTGCTGGGCGCGCAGCTTGGCAATGGCCTCATCAACATGGATGAAGGTGCGCGACGCCTCATCAAGCACCACCACTTCCCCGCTGGCAATGTCATAGAACCATCCCTGCAACGTCAGGGTGCCGCGTGCAAGCCCTGCCGCCACGGCGGGGTGGGTGCGCAGATGCGCGATCTGGAGCTGCACGTTCTGTTCCGACAGGCTGCGCACGGTGGCGGGGCCGGCATCGGTGGCCTCGAGCACGGCGCGCGCGGCCTCGGCATTGCGCAGCCAGCTTGCCACGGTGGGCATCTTGCTCAGGTTGCTGGCTTCCGGGTCGAGCAGGGCCTTCATCGCGCCGCAGTTGGAATGGCCGCAGACGATGATGTGCGAGACCTTGAGCGCGCTGACCGCGTATTCGATGGCCGATGACACGCCGCCGAGCATCTCGCCATAGGCAGGCACGATATTGCCGATATTGCGCAGCACGAACAGGTCGCCCGGCCGGGTCTGGGTGATCATGCTGGGGTTCACCCGGCTGTCGGCGCAGGCGATGAACAGCGTATCGGGGGACTGGCTCTCGGCAAGGCTGGCGAAGAGGGCGCGGTTCTGGGGAAAGACTTCGGTATTGAAACGCTCAACGCCGTGCAGCAGGTCGATGAGGGTTTCCCGGGCAGTATTGGTATGGGCCATTGTAATATCCTGTCACCTGAATGTCCGGACCGGTGTGAAGTCATGTCCTGTCGTGGCACCAAGGGGCAATGCACCGGTCGGAGGCATGTCCCGCTTCAGCTATATCATGGAAACATCTGGCAGTCTCATTTGTTTCGCTATGAAGTTATACGGAAATACTATGTTATCATAATATAGTTAATGAATATTAACTTTATGCATTGAAGTATTTCTGTCTTGCAGCAAGTGCCGTACAGTACAACGGCGCACCGAGGCGCGCCGTTGCATTGCGTCTGGAAACCCCGGGTTGCCAGATCAGGCCGTGGCGGCCTGCGCCAGGGCAGTGCGGACGGCCTCAAGAGCGGCATCGGCCTTGCTGATGTCAGGACCGCCTGCCTGCGCCATGTCGCGCCGGCCGCCGCCGCCCTTGCCATCCATGGCAGCACTTGCCGCGCGCACCAGGGTGACGGCATCGACCTTCTCGGCCAGGTCCGGCGTTGCGGCGACGACGATGCTGCCCTTGCCATCGGCGGTCGAGACGAGGGCGATCACGCCCGAGCCGATTTCCTTGCGCAGCGAATCCGCCAGCGGCTTGAGTTCCTTGGGCGGCAGTTCGCCCACGTTGCGCGCATCAAGCTTGATGCCGCCAATTTCCACAATGGTCGCGGCCGCCTGGCTGCCCGAGGCCAGCTTGCGCTGCAGGTCGGAAATCTGGCGCTCCATTGCCTTGCGCTCTTCCAGCACCACGGCCAGGCGCTCCGGCGCCTCGGCTGCGGGCACGCGCAGCATGGCCGCGATCTGGTTCAGCCGTTCTTCGGTGGCCAGCGTCGCGTTCTGCGCGGCAAGGCCGGTCACGGCCTCGATGCGGCGCACGCCGGATGACACGCCACTTTCTGACGTGATGCGGAACAGCCCGATATCACCCGTGCGGCGCACATGCGTGCCACCGCACAGTTCGATCGACCACCCCGCGCGGCCTTCTTCCGGCCCACCCATGGAAACAACGCGGACCTCATCGCCATATTTCTCGCCAAACAGGGCCATCGCACCCTGCTCGATGGCTTCTTCCGGCGTCATGCTGCGCGTGGTGACATCCGTGTTCTCGCGGATGCGGGCATTCACCTCGGCCTCGATCTCGGCCAGTTCCTCTGGCGTGATGGGGCGGGGCTGGCTGACATCAAAGCGCAGGCGGTCGGGCGCGTTCAGGCTGCCCTTTTGCGTTACATGCGTGCCAAGCCTGCGGCGCAGGGCCTCGTGCAGCAGGTGCGTTGCCGAATGGTGGGCACGGATGGCGCTGCGGCGGGCGTGATCCACCTGAGCGGTCACGGCCATGCCGGGCTTGACCGTGCCTTCGATGACGGTGCCGTAATGCACCAGCAGGTCGCCCAGCTTCTTCTGGGTGTCGGTCACGGCAATGTGCAGGCCGGGGGCCGTGATGGTGCCGGTATCGCCCACCTGGCCGCCACTCTCGCCATAAAACGGGGTCTGGTTGAGCAGCAGGGCCACCTTGGTGCCGGGGTCTGCGGAGTCGACCTGCGCGTTATCCACCACCACGGTCTGCACCTCGGCATCCGAGGTCTCGGTGGTGTAGCCCAGGAACTCGGTGGCGCCGAAGGTGTCACGCGCCTCGAACCACACGGTCTCGGTCGCGCTGTCGCCCGAGCCACTCCAGGCGGCGCGGGCGCGCTTGCGCTGCACGTCCATCGCCTCGTTGAAGCCTTCCACGTCCACGCCGTGGCTGGTGCCGCGCAGGGCATCCTGCGTCAGGTCGAGCGGGAAGCCGAACGTGTCATACAGCTTGAAGGCGACATCGCCGGGCAGGGGCGCGCCATCGCCAAGGCGCCCGGTCTCGTCGGCCAGCAGCGACAGGCCACGGTCGAGCATGGCCTTGAAGCGCAGTTCCTCGCCCTTCATCGTCTCCTCGATCAGGGCGCGGGCGTGGATCAGTTCGGGATAGGCCTCGCCCATCTGCCGGATCAGCGCGGGGACGAGCTTGTAGAAGGTCGGCTCCGTCGTGCCCATCAGGTGCAGGTGGCGCATGGCGCGGCGCATGATGCGGCGCAGCACATAGCCACGCCCATCCTTGGACGGCAGCACGCCATCGGCAATCAGGAACGAGGTCGAGCGCAGGTGGTCGGCCACCACGCGGTGGCTGGCGTTGAACGGGCCATCGGGGTCCTGGCCCGTCACCTCGGCCGAGGCCAGGATCAGCGCGCGGAAGGTGTCGGTATCATAATTGTCGCGCTTGCCCTGCAAGATGGCGGCAAAGCGCTCCAGCCCCAGCCCGGTATCGATCGACGGGCGCGGCAGCGGCGCGCGCGTGCCGGGCGGGTTCTCGAAATACTGCATGAACACGAGGTTCCAGATCTCGGTAAACCGGTCGCCGTCCTCATCCGGCGAGCCGGGCGGGCCGCCAGCCACTTCGGGGCCATGGTCATAGAAGATTTCCGAGCACGGGCCGCAGGGGCCGGTATCGCCCATGCGCCAGAAATTATCGGAGGTGGGAATGCGGATGATCCGGTCATCGGACAGGCCGGCGATCTTGCGCCACAGGCTGGCTGCTTCCTCGTCATCGGCATAGACGGTGGTGAGCAGCTTTTCCTTGGGCAGGCCGAAGGTGCCGGTAACCAGCTTCCAGGCCAGTTCGATGGCTTCCGCCTTGAAATAGTCCCCGAACGAGAAATTACCCATCATCTCGAAGAAGGTATGATGGCGGGCGGTGTAGCCCACATTGTCCAGGTCATTGTGCTTGCCGCCCGCGCGCACGACCTTCTGGGCCGTGGTGGCGCGGGAGTAGGGGCGCGTTTCCTGTCCGGTGAACACGTTCTTGAACTGCACCATACCGGCATTGGTAAAGAGCAGCGTCGGATCGTTATGCGGCACCAGTGACGAGGACGGCACGATCTGATGCCCGTTCCCCGCAAAATAGTCGAGGAAGGTGGCACGAATGTCGTTTGTTGTGGGCATGGCGGGAAACAGACGATCCTGTATTGAAAGATATAGATGTAAAACCGGATTCATTCACCTAGCGCACGTAGCACCAGACCGGAAGTGCCAACATGCGCGTAAACCCCAGATGGCGAATGCGTGACATGCACGCCCCGGCACGGAAAGGACGGAACATGGACGATGAATGGCAGGCCGAGCGCGACTGGCCCCTGTTGACCACGGGGCTTGCAGGCCGCCTGCGGCGTGACTGCATGGCCCGGTGGCTGGGCTTCGTGCGCCATCCCTTCGTGCGTGGCGTGGCGGATGGCACATTGCCACCCGAGGCGTTCCGTCATTTCCTGATCCAGGACTACCTGTACCTCATCCAGTATGCCCGCGCCTGCGCGCTGGCGGTGTACAAGGCCGATACGGTGGCCAGCATGCGCCATGCCGCGGGCCTGATGGCGGGCATACTCGACACCGAACTGGCCATGCATGTGGGGTACTGCCGCCAGTGGGGCATAGAAGAAACCACATTGGAAAGCGCGGAAGAATCGCTCGAATTACTTGCCTATAGCCGCTTTATACTTGACCGCGCCCAGACCGGCGACCTGCTTGACCTGATGGTAACCATGGCACCGTGCCTGATCGGCTATGCGGAAGTAGGCGCGCGGCTGCATGCAAGCCCGTTGACCGTGCGCGAAGGCAATCCGTACTGGTCATGGATCGCGCTGTATGGGGGGGATGAATATACGCAACTGGTGGAGGATGGCATCCGCCAGCTTGATGCGCTGGCCACATCCTATGGGGCGCAGGCGCGTTATCCGACCTTGTTGCGGGCGTTTGCCACGGCAGTGCGGCTCGAGACCGCTTTCTGGGGCACGGGGCGTTCGGGCTGAAAGGGCAGGATCTCGGCTGTTTTGTGCGGTGTGGCGGGGCGTTTGGAATGGAAAACCATTTTACGGCTGATATGGAAGTTCGCCATCATGCCCGCCACTGATCCCGCCGCCAGCGCCAGGAACGGATAGGCCTTGAACACCGGGGATGTGTGGAACAGCATGAACACGCAGCCACGGTTAAGAAAGAAGCCGAGCGAATTACCCGCAAGGAAGCGCAGCCACTGGATGAAGAAATGGTGCTGGTTCCCCGCCTTGCGGAAGGTCCAGAGCCGGTTGATCAGCCAGTTGATCGACGCGGCAATGAAATAGGCGGCGATGGTGGCCGTGGTCAGCCCCACAAAGGGGCGCAGGCCGTAAAGTGTTGCCGTGTCCCAGCCCAACCCCAATATGCCGACAATTCCAAACTTGATGAACTGATGCAGCTTTTCGGAGGGGACTTTGAACACAGGATTATCCTTTTTCCGAGAAAGCGGGTTGGCCATGGGGCAGGAGAAACTCATGTCCAGGCATTGCTCGGTACAGCGTGGCTGTCTGATAGAATAATTGACGCGCCAGAAAAAGAGGAAAGGGAGCGTGAATGCTCCCTTTCCCCAAGCATAATCAGTGCAGGATGATCTCGACGCGACGGTTCTGGGGCTCACGGGTGTCGGGACCGGTGGGCACCAGCGGGTGGGCTTCGCCGTAGCCATGGATGTCGATGGCGTTGGCGGGCACGCCGTCACGGATCAGTTCAGCCTTCACGCTGTCGGCACGGCGCATGGACAGGCCAAGGTTGTACTTCTCACCGCGCGGACCCGGATGGGCGGAGGTGTTGTCGGTGTAGCCGTTGACCTCGATGCGCGTGGTCTGGACGTGGGTGGAAGCCTGTGCGGCTTCGGCCACGATCTCACGCGAGCGGCCGGTCAGGGCTGCGCCGTCCCAGTCGAAGAACACCAGGTAGGTGCGGGCTGCGGTCGGCGCGGGCGGCACGACGGCGGGAGCCGGCGGCGGCGGCGGCGGCGCGTTGTTGAACGCGTAGCGGACACCTACGATGAACTGGTGGTTGAAGCGGTGGTCGAACCGTACGGCCGCGCCGCTATCGGCACGGATGTTGCCCATCCCGAAATCTTCGACCTGGCCAACCATGCGGTATTCGGTGGTCATCTGCAGGCCGGGCACGCCCGGAATGTCATAGGCCGCACCGACGATACCCTGGTAGGCGAAGCTGCCGTTGGTGCCCTTCAGGCTGGAACCGTTGCCGCCCTGATAGCCGCCGCTATAGGCACCCTTCTGCATGTTCTCCCACAGGTAACCGGCACCAACACCGACGAACGGCGTGACGGGCACATCAATGTTGAACAGGCGCTTCAGGTCGATATCATACAGCACGTTGACGAAGCCGCCATAGGAGCGGTCGCTGCCCTTGTCGCCACGGGCCTTGCTGTAGATTTCGGACCAGTTGTAGGCACCTTCAACTTCGGCGCGCAGGCCGTTGCCAAAGCCCCAGCCAACCGAACCGAAGCCCGTCCAGCCATGGCGGTGGCCAAGGCGGCCTTCACCATTGCCGCCTTCGGCTTCAGCATCACGCATGTGCTGGGTCTGGGTCAGGTTGTAGCCGCCGCCGATATCGACATACGGGCCGGTGATGGTCGTGGCCTTGGCTGCGAACGGTGTCGCTGCCAGCAGGCTGGTTGCCAG
>NZ_JABJWC010000061.1 GCF_013155395.1 Komagataeibacter melomenusus
TCAAGGAGTTCAAGCGTATCGCCACGCGGAGCGACAAGACAGACAGATCATTCGCAGCGATGATTTATCTCTCCGCTGCAATCATCAATTCACGATAATTCCCAACAGGCCCCAAAAAGGCGGCGTTCCCTGAAGCTTTTTGAAAAAAGATTCACCAGAAACTCCTGTCTGATTTGATCAAACGGTTCCTGGGTGGCGCAGGAGCGGGAAAAAAAAGTTACCCTGTTGTTATCCCGGCGCCGGATATGGGCCGCGCGCTGACCAGGATAACATTTAAAAAGCATTATTTATAAAGAATATGGATGGTGCCGACACTCGGAATTGAACCGAGGGCCTACTGATTACGAATCAGTTGCTCTACCCCTGAGCTATGTCGGCAAACCTGTGGCGTCTGATAAACGATGGGCTGGCATGATGCAATATATCAATTGCGGCATTCCCCATTTTAATTTGGTCTATATGGTGGGGGCAGATGAACATGTCATTTTCCTCCCGGCAGATGCGCTGTGATGATGCGGGCATCGGCCCCGTGCCGCATATCCGCATTATTGGCGGCCTGTCGGAATGTCCCGGCTGCGGGCTGTACCAGCGCCTGCCCGAACTCGCGCCCGGCCAGCAGGCGCTGTGCACGCGCTGCGGGCAGAAGCTCGCGCGCAGGCGGCGCACGGCGCCGCTGGCGACACCGCTGGCCTTCTGCATCAGCTCGGCGGCGTTCTACCTAGCGGCACTCGCCTCATCGCTCATGACGCTGGACGTGTATGGCCGCCAGCGCACCGTGGACCTGCTGACCGGGCCGATGGAACTCATGCATGAGGGCTGGGGCGAGGCCGGGATTCTGGTGGGCGCGGTCACCATTCTGGCCCCCGCGGTGGCGATCGGGTTCATGTTCGCCATCCTGTATGCCGCCGCCCGCCCGCAACTGCCCGACTGGGGGCCGCGCATTCTGGTCTGGTATGACAAGCTGCGGCCGTGGTCGATGGTCGAGGTCTATATCCTGGGCATCTTCGTGGCCTATACCAAGCTGACCGACATGGCGCATGTGGATGTGGGGCCTGCGGTGTACCTGATCGGTGCCTTGATGCTGACCATGGCGGCCACCGATTCAACGCTTGATACCGAAATGATCTGGCAGCACCGCCGCATCGATTCGCTCACCCGCGCCGAAGGGGGGGGCAGGGTCCTGGTGGATTACGCGCATGTGGATGACATCGGCCTGCCGCCGGTCGATCATCTGGTGGCGTGCAGTTCATGCGGGCTGGTGGGGGAACTGGCGCACCCGGTCTCGAACCTGCGTTGCGTGGGGGTGTGCCCGCGCTGCGAGCACAAGGTCTGGCGCCGCCTGCCGCAAACGCTCACCCGCACCACCGCCTTCCTCATCGCTGCGGTCGTGTTCTATATTCCGGCCAACCTCTACCCGGTCATGACATTTACGCGCATGGGCGGCGGGGGGGGGCACACCATCATCGAAGGCGCGCTCGAACTGTGGGCCGATGGCATGATTCCGCTGGCGCTGCTGGTGTTCTTTGCCTCCATCACCGTGCCCATGCTCAAGATCGCGAGCCTGGGCTGGATGATCAGCCAGACATGGCGCGGCGCGCGCGGGCACCTTGTCGCGCGGACAAGGCTGTTCAGGGTGGTCGACATGGTGGGCCGGTGGTCGATGATCGACGTGTTCATGATCTCGATCCTGGTGGCGGTGGTGCGGTTCAATTTCATGGCCAGCGTTACGGCCAATGCCGGGATGGTGGCGTTTGCCGCCGTCGTGATCCTGACACTGCTGGCCGCCTGGAGCTTTGACCCGCGCATCATGTGGGATGCGGCAGGGCGCAACGGCCCGGTGACCGATGGCCTGCCGCCCGGCGTGGTGGCGGCGGTGGATCATGATGACCCGGCCCCTTCCCTTTCGCCGGCGGAAACACGCCCGGCCAGCATGGAGCCAGATCTGGCGTGAATGACGATTTTCCTCCCGGTAATTCCAACGCCAGCGTGCCGCAGGCCCAGGCGCGGCGGTACCGTTTCTCGGTCGTGTGGCTGGTGCCGATCGTGGCCATCATCATCGCGGGCTACCTGGGCTGGCGCGGGCTGACCGGGCGCGGGCCGTTGATTGTCATCAGCTTCGACACCGCCGATGGCCTGACCAGCGGCCAGACCGAGGTCAAGAACAAGGCGGTCTCGCTCGGCACGGTCGATTCCATCCGGCTCAGCGATGACCTGCATCATGTCGAGGTGCGCGTGCGCATGACGGCGGCGGCCGGCCGCATGCTGACCGACCACGCCCGCTTCTGGGTCGTGCGCCCGCGCATCAACGGCGCGAGTGTGACCGGCCTCGAGACGGTCATGTCCGGCGCCTATATCGCCATGGATGCGGGCGAGGCGGGGGGCCATTACACCACGCATTTCACCGGCCTCGAATCACCGCCGGGCGTGCGCTCCGACCAGCCGGGCCATACCTATACGCTCATCACGCAGTCGCTCGGCTCGCTTGGCCAGGGCGCGCCCATCTTCTTCCGCGATGTGGTGGTGGGCGAGGTGCTCGGCTACACCATGCCGCCCGAAGGGCGCGGGCCGATCCGGGTGCAGATTTTCGTGCAGGCCCCCTATGACAGCTACCTGCGCACCACCACGCGCTTTTGGAACGTGTCCGGCGTGCAGGTGGGCCTTGGGGCGGGCGGGCTCAAGGTCAAGCTCCAGTCGCTCCAGGCGCTGCTCTCGGGCGGGGTGGCGTTTGATCCGCCCGATGAACGCAACGAGAAGAACACCCTGCCCCCCACCGCCGGGCCGGAGACCGCCTTCCAGCTTTATGACAGCGCGGAGGAAGCCAATAGCGCCGGGTACCGCCAGCGCATTCCGCTGGTCACGTACCTGACCAGTTCGGTCACCGGGCTGACCAAGGGCGGCCGCCTGACCATGTTCGGCATTCAGGTCGGCATGATTGACGATGTGAAGCTTCAGGTCGATCCCGCCACCGGCAGGGCGCATGTGCGCGTGGCCATGGAACTCCAGCCCGAGCGCGTGCTCGATAACCGGCAGGTGCCCCCTGATGCGCTGGCCGGGCTGTTGCGCATGCAGGTGGCATCCGGCCTGCGGGCCTCGGTGCAGAGCACCAGCATGCTGACAGGCGAATCCGAAATCGGGCTGACTTTCGTGAAGAACGCCACACCCGCGCAGGTCGAGATGGAGGGCGACGCCATGGTGCTGCCCGGCCAGGCGGGCGGCATGTCGGGCATCATGGATTCGCTCTCGGTGGTGAGCGACAAGATCGCCGCGATGCCGCTGACCCAGATGGGCGAGAACCTGAACAGCCTGCTCGCCCACGCCGATGCCCGCATCAACAGCCCCGACACCAAGCAGGCCCTGACCGCGCTGCGCAGTTCGTTGCAGAACCTGCAGGTCATATCGCATGATGCCCGCACCGAAATGCCGCAACTGCTGACCGGCATGGACAAGACGCTCAGGAGTGCCAACTCGGTGCTGTCGAGCTATGGCGGCGATACCGACTTCCAGCGCAACCTGCAGCAGATGATGTTGCAGCTCAACGATGCCGCGCGCTCGCTGCGCTTCCTGTCCGACTTCCTGACCCATCACCCCTCGGCACTGATTACGGGACGATAAGAGCATGCAACGCCCCTTCTGGCATTTCATACAGTCCACGCGGCCCGTGGCCGCAGGCATGGCGGTTGCATCGCTGCTGGCACTTGGCGGCTGCGGGTCAACCGACCCCACGCTGTACTCGCTCGCTCCCGTGCCCGCGGCGCAGGCAGGCAGCGCTGGCGCAGGCGTGCCTGCGGTGATCGAGGTGCGCACGCCCGGTGTTACGCCCTCGCTCGACCGGCAGAACATCGTGGGCGTGCAGGATGACTACAGTGTGACGCCAAGTGCCGGGGCGGCGTGGAGCGAGCCGCTTGCCCCCATGCTTGGCCATGTGCTGGCCACCGACCTGCAGCAGCGCCTGCCCGGCGTGAGTATATTTGCCCAGAACGATGCCACGAGCGTGCCCGCGCAGGGGTTTGTCGAGGTCGAGGTGACCCGTTTCGCGCGGGATGCCACCGGCATCGTGCATCTGGCAGGCAGCCTGTCGGTGCACCGCGCGGGTGACCCCGCGCATGCCCTGTCGGTGCCGCTGGACCTGACCGCCACGCCAGCAGGCAGCGGCATGCGGGCCATGGTGGCCTCGCTCAGCCAGTTGACCGGACAGGTGGCGGATATGGCGGCAGCGCGCCTTGCGGCCCTGCCGCCCGCGCCGCAGCCTGCCCTGCATAAGGAATAAAAATGTCCGGATGCCGCCTTTTTTCAAAAAGGCGGCATTCTCCCGGCAGGTTGCAAAGCGTTCCGGGCATAAAAAAAGCGCCCGGAGGCGCTTTTCAAACCAGCGGGGCGAGAAGGCTCAGACCTTCTCCACCTGGCTGTATTCCAGATCGACCGGGGTGGAGCGGCCGAAGATCGAGACGCTGACCTTCAGGCGGCCACGTTCCTCGTCCACTTCCTCGATCGTGCCGTTGAACGAGGTGAAGGGACCATCGGCCACGCGGATCTGCTCGCCAATCTCGAAGGTAACCGAGGGGCGGACCCGTTCGACACCTTCCTGCGCCTGCTTCATGGCCCGTTCGGCTTCGGCCTTGGGGATGGGCGTGGGGCGGGTCTTGCTGCCCAGGAAGCCGGTGACCTTGGGCGTGTCCTTGACCAGGTGCCATGCCTCATCGGTCAGTTCCATGTTGACCAGCACGTAACCGGGGAAGAACTTGCGCTCGGCATTGACCTTCTGGCCACGACGCACTTCCGTCACTTCTTCCGAAGGGACGAGGATCTCACCAAAATGGTCGGCCAGCCCTTTCTGGGCGGCCTGTTCCGTGATGTGCTGGGCAATCTTCTTCTCGAAGCCCGAATAGACGTGGATCACATACCACCGCTTGGCCATGGCTGAACTCAGCCTCCCAGTCCGAAGAGTTTCCGTACGGCAAGGCCGATCACCTCGTCGACGAGGAAAAAGAAAACCGATGCAAGACCGGCCATGGCCAGCACCGCACCCGTTGTCATCAGGGTGGCGCGTCGTGTGGGCCACGTGACTTTCCTGGCCTCGGCCCGAACGTCTTCAACAAATTTCGCGGGACTGACCGACACGAAATACCCTTCCTGCAACGCCACGGCGCACCAACCGGATGAACCAGCCGGTGCGGGGCCAAAGAACCGGTGCGGACCATTGTGGCCCGACCCATCGGGTGCCAGGCCGGAAGGGGAATGCCCGACCGGAAGAATGGCAGGGGTGGAGGGTCTCGAACCCGCAACCTCCGGTTTTGGAGACCGGCGCTCTAGCCAATTGAGCTACACCCCTGCAAAGCCGCCTGCGAAGGCCCGAAACGCATGGCGTGGCATCTGCCGCGCCGTTTCGGGTCGTCCATGCGAACCCGGCACAGGAAGCGGAAAAAAGTATGAACCGAGCCGAAAGTCAAGGGGGCGTGACCATAAAAATACAAGTTTGGTGCGTTTGGCATCCCGCGCGCCTTTATGGGCTTGCGCGACAAAGGGCGGAAACGGTATGGATGGGCCAACCTTATGGGCGGGCGTAGCATAGTGGTAATGCAGTAGCCTTCCAAGCTTCTGAGGAGGGTTCGATTCCCTTCGCCCGCTCCATACGCCCCATACAATAAAAATCCGTTTCGGCCCTGATCCGGCATCCGGGCGCAGGCCGCCCGGGCGGCGTGATGGGGCAGGGGTGATTTCAATGGCATCGACCGGCTCTCCGACCCTCCATCCGCGCGTGGTGCTGGCCACCTGCTGCCTCAGCCTGCTGCTGGTCATGATGGATGTCACGGTGGTCAATGTCGTGCTGCCCTCCATCCGTGCGCAGATGCATGGCGGCTTTTCCACCCTGCAATGGGTGGTGGATGCCTACACCCTCATGGTGGCCAGCCTGATGCTGCTGGTGGGCACGCTGGCCGACCGGTTCGGGCGGCGGCGGATGTTCCTGATCGGCATTGCGCTATTCTGCGCGGGCTCGGCGCTGTGCGGGCTGGCGCGCAGCGTGGAGATGCTGGTGTTCGCGCGCGCGGTGCAGGGAATCGGCGGCTCGATGCTCAACCCGGTGGCGCTGTCGATCCTGACAAGCGTGTATGTCGAGCCGCGGGCGCGGGCGCAGGCCATCGGTACATGGGGCGCCACGTCAGGCGTGGCGCTGGCGCTGGGGCCGGTGGTGGGCGGCGTGCTGGTGCACTGGGTGGGCTGGCAGGCGGTGTTCTGGGTCAATGTGCCGATCGGGCTGCTCGCCATCGCACTGACGCTGCGCTTCGTGCCCGAATCCCGTGGCGGGCGGGGGCGCGGTATCGATGCGCCGGGGCAGTTGCTGGCCATCGTGGCGCTGGCCATGATCACCTCAGGGCTGATCGAGGCGCATAATTACGGCTGGGCGTCGCCCGCCATTTCCGGTTTCCTCGGCTTCGGGGTGCTGTCGGTCGCGGGGTTTGTCATTGTCGAGCGCCGTGCCACGACACCCCTGATCGACCTGCGCTTTTTCGGGGCATGGCCGTTTTCGGGGGCGATCGTCATTGCCGTGCTGGCCTTCGCCATGTTCAGCGCCTTCCTGTTCCTCAACACGCTTTACCTGCAGGATGTGCGCGGGCTTGATGCGCTGCATGCCGGGCTGTGCACCCTGCCTTTTGCGGCAGGCTCCATGCTGTGCGCGCCCCTTTCGGGGCGGCTGACAGGGCGGTATGGCGCGCGGCTGCCGCTGCTGCTTTCGGCCATCGGGTTCGGCGCGGGCGCGCTTTTGCTGACAGGGCTGGACGCCCTGAGCCCGCTCGGCCTGCTGCTGGCCTCCTACGGGCTGTGCGGGTGCGGGTTTGGCCTGTGCAACGCGCCCATTACCAATGCGGCCATTTCGGGCATGCCGCGCGCGCAGGCGGGCGTGGCCGCGGCCATTGCCTCGACAAGCCGGCAGGTGGGTGCGCTGCTTGGCATCGCGTTGGGCGGCGCGATGAGTGCTTCAAGCGTGCGCGGCGGCGTGGTGGAGTGGAGCGCCTTCCCCCAGGCCACCCATGTGGTGTGGTGGAGCATGGCGGTGGGCGCGGGCTGCATTGCGGCGCTGGGGCTGGTTTCGACCGGACTCCGCGCGCGGCGCAGTGCGGCAGCCGTCGCGGCGCTGCTTGATTCGGCATAATGCATTATTGGTATGCATAAAGTGCATATCTTGACCGCCATTCCCTCCGGCGCATCGTGCGGAGAGGCAACAAAATCGGCGCTTTCCTGTTTCCGAAAAGGCATGCGGCATGTATGATCCCGCCAACCTCTGGTAGGGGCGTGCCCATATGCTTGAAAACGGGCGGTCGTATGGCGCAGCGGGGCGCCAGCGCGCCGCCTGTCTGTTGCGTGTGTTTACGCTGCGTGCTAGAGCCGCGCCAGCAGCGCACGGGGCCTCGGTTTCCGGGCAGGCGGCTTGTGTTTGAATCAAGATTCTGGATTGGAAAAGCGGACAGTGGATTCGGGTGGAACGACCTCAATACCGATCGCCTCCATTGCCAATGGCCTTCCCGGTCGTTACGCGACGGCGCTCTATGAGCTTGCGGCTGAACGCCAGCAGCTTGATCCTGTTCTGGAGCAGGCCACGGCCCTTGCCAGCCTGATTGACGGCAGTGCCGACCTGCGTACCGTCCTTGCGGACCGCACGCTCGACCTGCGCGACAGCGCGCGGGCGGTCGATGCCGTTCTGAACGCCGAGGGGTTCAGCCCCCTCATGCGTGATTTTGTTGGCGTGGTGGCGAATAACCGCCGCCTTCCGCGCCTGCGTGAGATTCTTGCCGCGCTGGCGGCTATCGCTGCGGCCCGGCGCGGGGAAGTGGTGGCGGATGTCGTCTCCGCCCACCCCCTGACCGACCTGCAGCGTGTCCAGCTTCGCAGCCGCCTTGCCGAGGCCGGCTATTCCAAAGTCAATATCCAGGAGCGTGTTGACGCGGCCCTGCTGGGCGGTCTGGTCGTGCGCGTAGGCGCCCGCCTGTATGACACCAGTCTCAGATCCCGCCTTACCCGCCTGCACCATGCCATGAAGGGAGCCGCGTGATGGAAATCCGCCCCTCCGAGATTTCGGATATCCTCAAGCAGCAGATCGCTACGTTCGACAAGGCCGCTGACGTTGCCGAGACAGGGACCATCCTGTCGGTTGGCGACGGCATTGCCCGTGTCTACGGCCTGCAGAATGTTGAAGCCGGCGAAATGCTGGACTTCCCCGCCAGTGGCCAGAAGGGCATGGCGCTCAACCTCGAGAATGACAATGTCGGTGTTGTCATCTTCGGTGATGACAGCGCAATGCGCGAAGGCGACACCGTCGCCCGCACCGGCAAGGTGGTGGAAGTGCCCACCGGCAAGGCCCTGCTCGGCCGCGTGGTCGATGGCCTCGGCAACCCGATCGACGGCAAGGGTCCGCTCGTGGGTGAAGTCATCAGCAAGCGCGCGGAAATCAAGGCGCCGGGCATCATGCCGCGCCAGTCCGTCAGCGAGCCGATGCAGACCGGCATCAAGGCGATCGACGCGCTCGTGCCCATCGGGCGTGGCCAGCGTGAACTGATCATCGGTGACCGCCAGACCGGCAAGACCGCCATCCTGATCGACACCATCGTCAACCAGAAGAGTGTCAACGCGCTTGGTGACGAGAGCAAGTCGCTCTACTGCATCTATGTTGCCATCGGGCAGAAGCGCTCGACCGTGGCACAGCTGGTGCGCACGCTCGAAGAGACCGGCGCGATGGAATACTCCATCGTCGTGGCCGCCACCGCGTCCGACCCGGCGCCGATGCAGTACCTCGCACCGTATGCCGCCTGCTCCATGGGCGAATACTTCCGCGATAACGGCATGCATGCCCTGATCGTGTATGATGACCTGTCCAAGCAGGCCGTCGCCTACCGCCAGATGTCGCTGCTGCTGCGCCGCCCGCCGGGCCGTGAAGCCTACCCTGGTGACGTGTTCTACCTGCATTCGCGCCTGCTCGAGCGTGCGGCCAAGATGTCCGACAAGTTCGGCGCGGGCTCGCTGACCGCCCTGCCGGTGATCGAGACGCAGGCCGGTGACGTGTCCGCCTACATCCCGACCAACGTGATCTCCATCACCGATGGTCAGGTCTTCCTGGAAACCGACCTGTTCTACCGTGGCATCCGCCCCGCCGTGAACGTCGGCGGTTCCGTCTCCCGCGTGGGGTCGGCCGCGCAGATCAAGGCGATGAAGCAGGTTGCGGGCAAGATCAAGCTCGAACTGGCGCAGTACCGTGAAATGGCGGCGTTCTCGCAGTTCGCCTCCGATCTTGACCCTGCCACCCAGAAGCAGCTCGCCCGTGGCGCGCGCTTGGTCGAGCTGCTCAAGCAGCCTGAAACCTCGCCGCTTTCGGTCGAGGAGCAGGTCGTGGTGCTGTATGCCGGCACGCGTGGCTATATCGACTCCGTGCCGGTGGCCGAGGTCACCAACTACGAGAAGCGCCTGCTTGATGATGTTCGCACGTCGGGCAAGGATATCCTGGAATCGATCCGGACCCAGCGCCAGCTGACGAAGGACATCGAAAGCCGCCTGAACGATTTCCTGACGACGTTCGGCCGTCAGTTCGCCAACTGAGGAAGATCGGGCAACCATGGCTTCCCTGAAGGACCTGCGCGCACGGATCGGTAGCGTCAAATCGACGCGAAAGATCACCAGCGCAATGAAGATGGTGGCGGCGGCCAAGCTGCGTCGGGCTGAAACCCGTGCAGCGGCCGCCCGGCCCTACGCCGATGCAATGCGCCGCATGCTGGCCGAAGTGGCCCGCAGCGTGGCGGGCGAAGGCGGACAGCCCGCGCTGCTGACCGGAACGGGGCAGGACAAGGTGCACCTGCTGGTGCCCATGTCCAGCGACCGTGGTCTGGCCGGTGCATTCAACTCCAACATCAACCGCACGACCCGCAACCTGGTGCTCAAGCTCCAGGCCGAGGGCAAGACGGTCAAGATCCTGCCGGTGGGCCGCAAGACATACGACTTCCTGTCGCGTGATTTTTCGGACCTGATCATCGGCCACCGCCATCTGGCGGCGGGCAAGGAGATACCGTTCTCGGCCGCGGCTGAACTGGGCGAGCAGATTTCATCCCTGCTTGAAAAGGGCGAGTTTGACGTCTGCACGCTGGTGTACAACCGCTTCCGCAACGTCATGACCCAGACGCCGACGGAAATGCAGCTCATTCCGCTTGCCCTGCCGGAAAATGACAACGCGGACAGCGCACAGGTCGCGGCCTATGAATTCGAGCCCGACGAGGGCGCGCTGCTGTCCAGCCTCCTGCCGCGCAACCTGCAGGTGCAGATCTATGCCACCATGCTGGAAACGGCGGCGGGCGAGAACGGCGCGCGGATGACGGCAATGGATAACGCGACGCGTAACGCTGGCAAGGCCATCGATCGTCTGACGCTCAAGTACAACCGTACGCGCCAGACCAACATCACCAATGAACTCATCGAGATCATCTCGGGCGCCCAGGCTGTCTGAGGATCGATCGTCACGCTCACAGGAGCTGTCCCATGTCGGAAACCACAACTCAAGAGGCTCCTGTCTCCACGCAGGCGCCCAAAAGCAATATCGTTGGTCGTGTGACCCAGGTCCGCGGTGCTGTTGTTGACGTACAGTTCGAGGGTACGCTGCCGCATATCCTCGATGCGCTGCACGTTCAGCTCAATGGCCAGACCCTGGTGCTCGAAGTGGCGCAGGAAATCGGCGAGCACGAAGTCCGCTGCATTGCCATGGACACCACCGATGGCCTGACCCGCGGCGCGGAAGTGGCCGCCACCGGCAGCCAGATCACGGTGCCGGTCGGTCCGGGCACGCTTGGCCGTATCCTCAACGTCATCGGCGAGCCGATCGATGATCGTGGCCCCGTGAAGTGCGAAGGCCGCTCGCCCATCCACCGCGCCGCCCCGGCCTTTGACGAGCAGGCCGCCGCGACCGAGATCCTTCCCACGGGCATCAAGGTTGTCGATCTGCTCTGCCCCTACCTCAAGGGCGGCAAGGTCGGCCTGTTCGGTGGTGCGGGCGTGGGCAAGACCGTCATCATCCAGGAACTGATCAACAACATCGCCAAGGCGCATGGCGGCGTGTCGGTCTTTGCCGGTGTGGGTGAACGTACCCGTGAAGGTAACGACCTGTATTACGAAATGCAGGACGCGAACGTCATCAAGCTTGATGGCGACTCGACCGAAGGCTCCAAGGTGGCGCTGGTCTATGGCCAGATGAACGAGCCGCCGGGGGCGCGTGCCCGCGTGGCGCTGTCCGGCGTGACGGTTGCGGAATACTTCCGCGACGTGGAAGGTCAGGACGTGCTGTTCTTCGTGGACAACATCTTCCGCTTCACGCAGGCGGGTGCCGAAGTGTCCGCGCTGCTCGGCCGCATTCCCTCCGCCGTGGGCTACCAGCCCACGCTGGCGACGGAAATGGGCGCCCTGCAGGAGCGCATCACCTCCACCAAGAAGGGGTCGATCACCTCGGTGCAGGCCGTTTATGTCCCGGCCGATGACCTGACCGATCCGGCGCCTGCCGCGACCTTCGCCCATCTTGACGCGACCACGGTGCTGAACCGTTCCATCGCGGAAATGGGTATCTACCCGGCTGTTGACCCGCTGGATTCCACCTCGCGCTCGCTCGACCCCAAGATCGTGGGTGACGAGCACTACCAGGTGGCGCGTGACGTGCAGCGCATCCTGCAGACCTACAAGTCCCTGCAGGACATCATCGCCATTCTCGGCATGGATGAACTGTCGGAAGATGACAAGCTGATCGTGGCCCGCGCCCGTCGTATCCAGCGCTTCCTGTCCCAGCCGTTCCACGTGGCCGAAGTGTTCACGGGCGCTCCGGGCAAGCTGGTCTCGCTGGAAGATACGGTGCGTTCGTTCAAGGCGATCGTGGCGGGTGAATATGATCACCTTCCCGAAGGGGCGTTCTACATGGTCGGCGCGATCGAGGAAGCGGTGGCCAAGGCCGAGAAAATGAAGGAATCGGCCTGAACCCCGGCCCCTGACGCAAGGAAGAGAGACCATGTCCATTAAGGTCAAGATTGTCAGCCCGGAGAAGGTCCTGTTCGCGCATGACGCCGATATGGCTGTCATGCCGGGGGCGGAAGGTGACATCGCGGCCATGCCCGAGCATGCCCCGCTCATGCTGACGCTGCGCGGTGGCGTGGTTGACATCTATGAAGGCGATGCGGTTGCGCATCGCTTCTTCGTGGCGGGCGGCTTTGCCGATATCGCGCCAAGCCACTGCACCATCCTTGCCGACCGGGCCACCAAGCTCGAAGACCTGTCGGTTGACGATGCGGAAGCCCGCCTGGCGGGTCTGGAAAAATCCTATGAGGAAGCGGACAAGATGAACGTGCCCGCGCTCGATATCCTCATGGACAAGATGCAGTCGGCCCGGGCCGAGATCGAGGCGGCGCAGTCCGCCATTCCGGGCATGTCGCTCTGACACCATAGCCAGCCTGCCCCCGCTGCCTGCATTGGTGGCGGATGTATGGCCGGACAGGAAAAGCGCCCTTATGGGCGCTTTTTTGTTATGGGGCGCGTTGACCGTCAGCCCGGGAAAGTATCGCTGAAAACTTGCAAAAGTTTTTGGTGAAGCTTTTTTCAAAAAGCTTCAAAAAGAATGCCGCCTTTGTGAAAAAAAAGGCGGCACCCGAAAACTTTTATTATTTCAAAACAGATATTTAGCCGCGTCCGCGATAGCCCGGCACGTCCTGCGCGGGGATCCACACGTCTTCCGGCGGGGTGCCGGTCTGCCAGAACACATCAATGGGCATGCCGCCGCGCGGGTACCAGTAGGCCCCGATGCGTAGCCACACCGGCCTGAGCAGGTCCACCAGCGTGGTGGCGATCTGCATGGAGCACCGCTCATGGAAAGCGCCATGGTTGCGGAAGCTGGTCAGGAACAGCTTGAGCGACTTGCTCTCCACAATCCATTCATCGGGAATGTAGTCGATCACGATATGGGCGAAGTCGGGCTGCCCCGTGACCGGGCAGAGCGAGGTGAACTCGGGCGCGGTAAAACGCACCACGTAGCGCCGCCCGCGGTCAGGGGCGGGCACGCGTTCAAGGCGGGCTTCCTCGGGGCTTGCGGGCTGGGCACTGTTCTGGCCGAGCTGCGTCAGGAACTGGCTGCCATCATCTTGGGTGGAACTGGAGGTCATGGGCGGGTCCGTCCGCAATGAAAAAAAGGGATAGGGGGCTGATGCCGCAAGGCGTTGGGCCGCGTCAATGGAAATGCGGGGAGGGGGCATGTGGTTTTCCCTGCTTCCGCAACCCGGTGCCGTCATGATAACTGCACGGAATGGCACGTGTATCCCGACCCGAATTTCCCGCTCCTGTGCTGGTTACCACCACGGCGGCGCTTGAGGCTGTAACGGCGCGACTGCGCCAGGAGCCGTTTGTAACCATTGACACGGAATTCGTGCGCGAGCGCACGTACTGGCCGGAGCTGTGCCTTGTGCAGCTTGCGGGCGAGAACGAGGTCGTGGTGATCGACACGACCGCGCCGGGCCTCGACCTGTCCAGCCTTGGCGGATTGCTGGATGATGCGGCGGTGGTGAAGGTTTTTCACGCGGCACGGCAGGATCTTGAAATCTTCCTGCACCTGTTCGACCGCCTGCCCGCCGCCCTGTTCGACACGCAGGTCGCGGCCATGGTGGCGGGCTATGGCGACCAGGTGGGGTATGACAATCTCGTCTCGTCGCTGCTCGGCGTGCAGATCGACAAGTCGCACCGCTTTTCCGACTGGTCGGCGCGCCCGCTTTCACCGGCCCAGATCGGCTATGCGGCGGCGGATGTCACCTATCTGCGGCTGGTCTATGCCAAGCTGCTGGCCCAGCTTGAGCGTGAGGGCCGACTGGACTGGGTTGCCGCCGAACTGGACACGCTGAACAACCCCGCCACCTTCCGCCCCGACCCGCTGACATTGTGGGAGAAGATGCGCCCGCGCACCAATAACCGGCGCATGCTGGGTATCCTGCGCGCGGTGGCGGCCTGGCGCGAGGGCGAGGCCCAGCGCGTCAACGTGCCGCGCCAGCGCCTGCTCAAGGATGAAAGCCTGATGGAGATCGCGGCCACGGCGCCTGACACGGTCGATGCGCTGGCCCGCGTGCGCGGCGTCTCGCGCGGCTTTGCCGAAGGGCGCAGCGGCCAGTCCCTGCTTGAGGCGGTGACCGAGGCCCAGGCCGTGCCGGAAGCCGACCTGCCGCGCCTGCCCAAGGGGCGGGGCAAGGATGCGCCGCGCCCGTCGGCAGCCCTGATCGCCCTGCTCAAGGTCCTGCTCGCCACCTGCTGCGAGGCCCATCGCGTGGCCCCGAAACTTGTGGCGTCATCAGAGGATCTTGACCGTTTCGCGCTGGATGACGCGGCGGATATTCCCGCTTTTCACGGCTGGCGCAATACGGTGTTTGGCAAGCTTGCGCGTGAACTCAAGGCCGGTCGCCTGACCATGGGGGTCGAGGATGGCAAGGTGAAGCTGATCCACGACTGAGCCCATAGGGGGCACAGGCGGTTTTACACGGGTTGCAAACAGGTTATGGGCAGAACTGTCCACAAGATTCTGTCATTCTGCGGTTGAGATAGATGGCAGATGCGCCTAGTTTCGCTCCATTCCGCGTAAGGAGTGCAGAACGATGGCGATGGAATGGACAGAGGAGACGATCGCGCGGCTGCGTGATCTGTGGCAGCAGGGATTATCGACCGCGGAAATCGGCCGCCAGTTATCTGTTACCAAGAATGCCGTTGTAGGCAAGGCGCATCGCCTTGGCCTCAAGCCCCGCCCATCGCCCATCCGCCGTGCCGCCAAGGCCACGCCGCCTGCCGATGCCGCCCCACAGGCCACCCCGGTTGCGGCAGAACCCGTAGCCGCCCCCAAAAAGGAAGCAGCGGCCCCGGCACCCGTGGCGGCCCCCCCGCCCGCGCCTGAAA
>NZ_JABJWC010000062.1 GCF_013155395.1 Komagataeibacter melomenusus
GGTTTCAAGCGTGGGCGCCAGCGCGCCGATCCCGACCACCGAAATACCACCCAGCCCGGCACCCGCACAGGCTACGACGCCCGCCACGCCACCGGCTGAACCTGCGGCAAGCGCCCCTCCGGCGCAGGCCACAGCGCCCACAGCGTCCGCTTCACAGCCTGCCCCCACAACAGCACCCGCCACGCCTGCGGCACAGGGCCCTGCCAGCGCGCCAGCCCCCGCAACACCGCCTGTGGCCAGTCAGGCTGCGCCGTCAGCGCCCCCTGAAGCGGCCACCCCACCCGCAGCCCAACCAGCACCGGTTGCTGCCCCGGCCAGCGATGCGACAGCGCCCGCCAACCAGCAGGCAGCACCCGCAAGCCCGGCCACACCGCCACAACCGGCCCAACCGGCCCAACCGGCCCAACCGGCCCAACCGGCCCAACCGTAAAAAACACGAGGGGAAAGACCAGCCGGTTTTTCCCCTTTTTTGATGGAAACCCTCAGGACTGTTTTTGGTGAAGCTTTTTTCAAAAAGCCTCGAAGAACGCTGCCTTTAAAAAAAGGGCGGCACACAGAAACTTCTATCATTCAGGCAGATACGAAAACAGGCCGACCGCCCCAAGGCGACCGGCCTGCAAATCTGGTCGGAGTGAGAGGATTCGAACCTCCGGCCCCTGCGTCCCGAACACAGTGCTCTACCAGGCTGAGCTACACTCCGTTGCACGCGGCTATACTAGCCTGCTCCCTTTTGCGCAAGGGGATAGATAAAAAGTTTTACAGCGTCGTCACCGTATCACGTGCCCCTGATGGCGCCGGGAGTGCTGCAAGGGCGGCCATGAGCGTGGCCACATCCGGCACCACCACAAACAGGTCACGCGCGCTTGCGGAGGCGAATCCATCCTCGATACAGGCATCGATCATGGCCAGCAGCGGGTCGGCCCAGCCTGCGATGTTGACGATATAGATCGGCTTGTCATGCTGGCGCAGCTGCCGCCAGGTCATGATCTCGATCGTCTCGTCAAACGTGCCCAGGCCGCCGGGCATGACCACAAAGGCATCCGAGCACGCAAACATGCGCGCCTTGCGGTCATGCATGCTTTCGGTCACGGTCAGGTCGGTCACGCCTTCATGCATGATCTCGCGCGCATGCAGGAAGCGCGGGATCACGCCCGTCACCGAACCCCCTGCCGCCAGCGTGGCATCGGCCACCGTGCCCATCAGGCCGACATGGCCGCCCCCATAGACCAGCCGCACCCCCGCCTGCCCCAGCGCCGTGCCCAGCGCGCGCGACTGGGCCGCATATTCCGGCCTTGAGCCGAAACGTGATCCACAAAAAACCGCTACAGATGAAATCTGCATCTATCCAGCTCAGCTCCCGCAAGGTTGGTCACGCGCCGCGCCCCCTTCAGCGCGGCAGGAATTTCAGTGCCATGGTGACACCCACGCCCGCCAGCGTAAACAGGGCGGAGACCACAAACAGCGCCCCGTAGCCCATTGTCTGGATCACCAGCCCCAGCAGCGGGCCGGACAGCCCCACGGCAATATCAAGAAACACGGAAAAAGCCCCAAGCGCCGCCCCCCGGTTTTCCGCCCCCACGCGGCCCACGGCCAGCACCCCCATGGCGGGGAACACCAGCGAGAACCCCGCCCCGGTCAGCGCCGCCCCAAGGGCTGCGCCGTTCACGCTCGAGCACTGCCACAGCACGCCCAGGCCCAGCGTTTCCACCAGCAGGGAGATGAGGGTGACCTGCAACCCGCCCCGGCGGTCGATCTGGCGGGCGAACAGGAAGCGCATCATCACGAAGGCCAGGCCGAAACCGGTCAGCCCCACGGCCGCCCCGTTCCAGTTGTTATGGGCATAGAACAGCGCCAGGCAGGCGGAAATGGTGCCAAATCCCACCGACCCGCAGGCCAGCACCGCGCCATGGGGCAGCACGCGCATGAACACCTGCCCAAACGGCATGGGCGGCGCCTTGGCGGGCACCGGGGGCACCGGCGCATACTGCCGCGCCAGCACGAAACCGAACAGCGTCAGCCCCGCCGAAAGCGCGCCCACCAGCGTCAGCCCCCCATAGGGCATGGGCAGGCCGGACAGGATCTGCCCGATCGGCGCGCCAAGGGCGATGCCGCCATAGGAGGTCACGCCATTCCACGAGATCACCTGCGCGGTGCGCCCGGCCCCGACGCGGCCGATATTCCACATGATCGCACCCGTCGCCGTCCAGCTTTCGCCAACGCCAAGCAGCACGCGGCTCAGGATCAGCAGGCCGATCGACAGGGCCGCGAAATGCAGCAGCACGCCCGAGGCCAGCAGCATCAGCCCCGAAAGCGTGCACATGGCCAGCCCCACGATGACCGTGGGCTTGGCGCCACGCCGGTCAGTCTGCCGCCCCGCGCCTGCGCGCGAGGCGAAGGTTGCAAGATACTGGACCGAGACCGCCATCCCCGCCAGCACCGTATTGTAGCCCAGCACCTGGTGCACAAAAACCGGGATGACCGCCATCGGCAGGCCGATATCGATGTAACAGAGCAGATTGAACAGCACGACAGGCAGTATCCGCCGTGTCGGTGACGCCGATGATGCCTGCGACCCGCTCATGATATGCCTGCACTCCCCACAAAAAACGAACGCGCCGCACCGGCGCGCATGACAACCCTGATATCCCGCACCGCAAAAGGGCTTGGGCACAACGCCGGATACGGCTTATGGAAAAAACTGAAAAAACCAACCCGCAACCATTCGTTCCCACATCACAGCCCCGTGCAGGATGCATGGACGTACCTCAACCGGCCACGAAGGAGACAGGCTTCATGACACAACGCCCTACCCCTGATGCAGGGGGCTACACCACGCTTTCCACCCGCACGGCCTATGAAAACCCATGGACCCGCGTGCGCGAGGACATCATCCTGCGCCCCAATGGCCGCGAAGGGCTGTACGGCGTGGTGGAGCGGGGTGATTTCGTCGTGATCCTGCCGCTGTGGGAAAGCCCCGAAGGCCGCCGCGTCACCCTGATCCGCCAATACCGCTATCCCATACAAAAGCGGATGTGGGAACTGCCCATGGGCATGTGGGAAAACCGCCCCGATGCCACCCCCGAGGACGTGGCACGCGGCGAACTGCGCGAGGAAACCGGCCTGATCGCCGCCGAGATGCGCGATGCGGGCCTGATGTACCAGGGCGCGGGCTACACCACCCAGAAGGGCCGCGCCTTCCTTGCCACCGGGCTGATGCAGGGCAGCCACCAGCGCGAGGACACGGAGGAGGACATTACCTGCCACACCGTCACCCTGGCCGAGATGGAGGCGATGATCCTGGACGGACGCATCACCTGCATGGTCACGATCGCGGCATTTGGCCTGATCCGGGCGCGTGGCTGGATCTGAACGCGCGGGCCGCGTGAACCGTGAAAAAAATTGGGAGGCAGCATAGGTAAGCCGATAAACAATTGATATATCACACAAAGTCACATCGTCGCTGCCGACTGCCTGTTATTACCCAAACACGGCTTCTGGAGCACTTCGTTGCGGGTACGCCCGCACGGAGCGCCGCCGAGCTTGTGAGTGTCAATCGCAATATCGCGACCCTGTGTTACCGCAAACTGCGCGAAATCATCGCTGAACAGATCGTTCATGACGCGCCTTTTTCCGATAAGATCGAAGCCGATGAAAGCTATTTCGGTGGATATCACAAAGGCAAGCGCGGCAGGGGTGCTGCCGGACAAGTCGCCGTCTTTGGTCTGCTGAAGCGGTCTGGCCGCGTTCATGCGGTCATGATCCCCAATGCCGGACACCAGACGCCGATGTCTCTCATCCGGCAGAAAGTCCTAACGGATTCAATCGTTTACAGTGATTCATGGCATGCCTACGACAAGCTCGATATGTCTGGGTTCCATCATGAGCGCGTCGATCACAGCAGGCATTTCACCCAGGGAAGAGGCATCGAGAACTTCTGGGTCATTCTTCCTTGACGAGATGACAGGGCGTGCCATTTCGCGCCGTTCTGATGGCACCAGCAAATCGCAGGAACCGTCCGTCGAAGGTTCTGCGGGCGGGGTCTTGCCCTTCGGACGGGCTTCCTCGATCAAAGGCTCCCAGACGGACCATGCGGTATCGGAAAAGACAGACTGCATCATGCTTATCGTAAACAGCCATACAGTCCGTTCTATTATTCGAGGCCTAACAGATCCTCAGTTCCCTTTCTAACCCGTCCCAACAAACGCTTACCTATGCCAGCCCTAAGAATTTATTTTGATGAACGGATTTTATCAAATCTAGCCTGACGGGTGATCCATGAACTCTCGCAATAACCGGGATCCGCTCTTGAGGCGGTCTTGAGAGAAGGTTTCGGGCAGGAACGATCGATATCGGAAAGATCCATCGTCCATGTTGATGGCCATACTTCAAGCGGATAGGCATGGTCTTCATGCCATAGTGTAACCTGTGTTTTCCAGTTCGGCCCCGTTCGTATTATGGAAATTGGGGTAATATAACTTTTCAAACCGCAGAATAGCATGAGACCATAAAAAATCATGGCCCATTTCGTCGTGGGAGCGGCCTGCCTGCCTGCCATCGCCACCAGTCCGATGCCCAGCAAAGATAGAGGGACGAAAGTATATCGACCGCCTATGGCAACCATGAACCATTCCTCGGCGCCAGAGACGATCATGCCACCGCCGAAAGCGGCGGTAGCTATCGCAAGGCTCACAAGGAGCAGCCAGCATACGGAGCTTCGGCGATAGCGCCAGGCTACCAGAAGCAGCCAGCCGCAATATATCATGGCAAGGCTGCTCAGTAGCCACCATCCCACCCCATGAGCATTATAAAATTTGAATGCCAGCCTGCCGATTTTATTGCTGATATGTGAACCTGAAAATGGAAAAACGCCCATCCTTACCAAGATGATCGTAGCCAAAGTTGCAGGATCATGAAACTGTCCGCGCAGGGGATTCGCTGAAAAGAAAACCAACATCTGCACAGCGCTACTGCAGCCCAGCAGCACTGTCTGTACAAGCCGTGGCACGGAGCGGTCGAGCAGGGTTCGCAGCACAAACAGGGGAAGTAGGACGATGGCCCCTGGCCCACACAGGGGAGCCAGCAGCAGGATGAAACCCTCCCCCAGCCATCCCATGACCGTTTCAGGGCTATTCAGGGCCAGTATCAACCCGCAGCACAGGATGAGATGATACTGTATATGCATTGGGTTGAGCCATACTTCCTCGCCTAACGGGCAGAATACAATTATCGCCAGACTGGCGATGATGGCCCTCCTGCTGTTTAGCCAGTCTGCTTTTCCCCATAGCAGCAGAACGGCGGGAAACACCTGAAACAACAAGGCAATGCCCATGGTAAAATGGGGCGCATTTTCAAGGGAAAGATAACCTGCCCGGACCAGACGGGCCGCCAGCAGACCGGTGGCATTGGCCCCGAGATTGAGATACCCAGCAAATGAACGCCACAATGCATGCGATGTAGATGCATGCCACGCATAGGAAAAAAATATCGTGCCATCTTCAGCAAAAAAACGGCCGTGAATCGTAGCTTGTGGAAGCCTGAGCAATACGACAATAGAAAACAAAAACAAGATAGATATTTTTTGTTTATTTGAAAATATTGATTTTTTATTATTGACGTTCATGTTATTTTTTCCTTGATTATGGCTGTATATTTATCTTTAAATAAATTTTTATGTTTACGTTCTAAATATTATTTACCGTCATTTATAAGGAATACGCTCCCTTGCCATCCTTATGGCTGAAATATAGATCATACGGTCTTAAAGTGTGGGCAGGAGGAAATGCCTAGAGGGTGTTATGCACCTTGCATGAGTATAACGGTATTTCTGGGCATGAAACATGCGAACGCAATGACATGGAGACTTGCGAGTGTTGAGGCGTAACGCTCGTAATTCTTGACGAGTCTGCAGCATCGTGTAGCCCATGCGAAAGATCGTTCAACGACCCATCGACGTGCCAGCAGGACAAAGACACGTTTGGCCTCGGGCAACCTGACAACTTCAAGGGCGATCCCCTGGATCCGTGCTGCTCCGGCAGGTTTCTCGCCGGTATATCCCTGATCGACATAGGCCAGTTCAACGCTCTCGTCCGTCGCGTCCTGAATGGCGGCGGCAAGACGTCCCGCCTCGGCGCGATCATCCCGACTGGCTGGTGTGACATGCAGGGCCAGCAGATACTCCAGCGTGTCCACGGTCATGTGCAGCTTTGATCCCTTTTTGCGCCAGGCCCCATCATATCCGGCGCGGGAACCGCTTTTCGGCGTCGAACGTAATGCCCGGCTGTCGATAATGGCTGCCGTTGGCTCCGCCCTGCGGCCAGAAGCGATACGCGGCACGGCACCCAGATCAGACACCAACGCCTCAAAACAGCTTACCTCCATCCAGCGACGGGACTGCTGACCACGGTGGCAGGTCGTCCGGCATGGCGCGCCAGACGCCCCGTAGCGGATTACGTAATGCAATCCATTGAACAGTTCGCTCAATGCGTGACGTCACTGCTCCGCATACTCGCGCATCAGGACCAGATACGGGATAACCAGAGACCATTCTTCATCTGATACGTCAGAGGGATACGGTTTGCGTGCCGGTATCATCCGTCATTCCTGCGCCAATCAGGTACGAAAGTACATAACACCCACTAGTTTGCAACGCCCTGATCGCGCCGCAGCGGCGTCAGGTAACGCTCAAGGTTGACGCGCAGCGGCATGAGGTAGGTATTGCCGCCCGCCTGCGCCACGATCTCCATCATCCGCCGGGCAAAGGCGACGTTGGCCTCCAGTGTCGGCTCGAACCCGTGGGGGAAGATGACGTGGTTCGTCGTCTCCCAGTACGAGCGCGATTTCGGCCCCACCACGGGCGAGATGCCCCAGAACACGTTTTCCCCATGCAGCCAGTTCATGCACAGTTCCAGCATGGGCAGGTCGAATACAGGCTGGGTAAAGAAGCCGATGGCACCGGCTTCCTTCTTGCGCGCGATGGCTTCCATTTCCTTATACGGCGCGCGGCGATACGGATCGAACGCGGCATAGACATCAAGATGCGGCGCCTCGCGGCGATAGCGCGCGATCACGCTCTCGCTGCTGTTGGGGTAGGTGCGATGCCGCAGGTCCGATGGCGGGTCGCCCTTGACCACCAGCACCTCGCGCAGGTCCGGGTCATCCACGCCGGGCAGGGGCGCATCGGGCGCGATATCGATGGCGCGGATATGCGGCACCACGCGCCCGAAAATCGGGCGCACCAGCCGCGCCGCCTCCCAGCTGCGCAGCGGGAAGCGCAGCAGGTCGGGGATATTGATCATCCCGGCATCAGGGAACAGCCGGGCGACCTCATGGGCATCACGCAGCAGGGTTTGCGCATCCCGCGGGATCAGTTCAACGGATGTCAGGGTCATGCGCGCGCCTGCCCCGTCACGATCTGGCGGGCGGCATCAAGGGTGTTGCGCAGCAGGCAGGCAATGGTCATCGGCCCCACCCCGCCGGGCACGGGGGTGATCAGGCCCGCGCGTTCGACGGCCTCGTCAAACTTCACATCCCCCACCAGCCGCGTCTTGCCCGAAGGCAGCGTGACGCGCGAGATGCCGACATCGATCACCGTCGCCCCCGGCTTGATCCAGTCACCGCGCACCAGTTCGCGCACGCCGGTGGCCACCACCACGATATCGGCCTGCCGGGCAAGGGCTGCCGTATCACGCGTGTCGATATGCGCCACGGTGACGGTGCAGCCCTCCTGCAGCAGCAGTTCGGCCATGGGGCGGCCCACAAGGTTCGAGGCCCCGATCACCAGCGCTTCCTTGCCGCGCATGTCGCCCACATAGTGGCGCAGCAGCAGCAGGCAGCCCAGCGGCGTGCACGGCACGATGCCCGGCAGCCCCAGCGCCAGCCGGCCCGCATTGACCACGCCCAGCCCGTCCACGTCCTTTTCGGGCGCGATGGCATTGGTCACGACCACGGGATCAAGCCCCGCAGGCAGGGGCAACTGCACAAGGATGCCATGGATCTCGGGATCGACATTGAGCCGCGCGATCAGGGCGAGCAGTTCATCCTGTGCCGTGGTGGCGGGCAGCATGTGCATGAACGAGCGCATGCCCGCGCGGTGGGTCTGGAGCGCCTTGTTGCGCACATAGACCTCGCTTGCGGGGTCATTGCCCACCAGCACCACGGCGAGGCCGGGGGTGATGTGGTGCTTTTCATAAAAGGCGCTGACATCGGCTGCGATATCCTGTGTCAGGCGGGCGGCGAAGCCCTTGCCATCAATCAGGCGCGCGCGAGACGACCCTTGGGCATCGGATAGTGCTGGACCGGTCATCATCCCCTCCGGAAACGAACATGCTATGCGTGCAGATACGGCAAGAAGCCCCGTGGGGACAATCAGGGCGGGCCGTTTTTTTAAGGAAACGGAGACAAAGCCGCTTCTTTTCCCTGCCGCAACCGCCTCTCTGCCCGAAAGCAGGCAGGAACGCTCCGGATGCATCTGGCGTTAACGTGGCGAAATCCGTTCATATGCCGGACAGTTCTTTCCCCCCTGGATAAAACCATGTCGAAGCCTGTTCTTGTTATCGGTGCGGGGCCTGTTGGCCTGACCATGGCCGCCGAACTGGCCCGGTATGGTACGCCTGTCAGGATTATCGACAGGCTACCCGCCCGCACCACCCAGTCCCGCGCCCTGGCCGTCTGGCCCCGGACACTGGAACTGCTTGACGCAGCGGGGTGTGCAGATGCGTTTAGGGCCACCGGACTCCGGGCAGATGCTGTCAGCCTTCATGCTGGCAACAGCACACTTGCCCGGATTCCGTTCGGTACGATCGCCTCACCCTTCAATTACCTGCTGATGATTGCGCAATCGGAAACCGAGCGGTTGCTGGAAGAACATCTCGGGACGTTTGGCACTCCTGTCGAACGCGGGACCGAACTGACCGACTTCGTTGACAGGGATGACAGTGTTTCCTGCACGCTCAGGCATGCGGGCGGCAGGATCGAGACGCTGGAAGCGGCGTGGCTCATCGGGTGCGATGGTGCGCATTCCTTTGTTCGCGGTAGACTGGGCATGGCATTTGAGGGAGATACGCTGCCCATGGGGTTTGTCATTGCTGACGTGCATGTGGCGGGCCTTGCGGTCCCGCCTGACGAACCGGCGATTTTCTGGCACCCCGATGGCGCTGTCATGTTCTTTCCGATAACGCAGGGTCGTTACCGTATCATTGCTGATCTGGGTTCGGTTCCATTGCATAGGCCCGACCTTGGAGAAATGCAGGCAATTGTCGACCGGCGGGGACCGGGCGGGATCATCCTGTCCAATCCGGTGTGGCTGTCGGATTTCGGGGTCAATGAACGCAAGGTGCGGAATTACCGCAGGGGCCGCGTGTTCCTGGCTGGCGATGCGGCCCATATCCATAGTCCTGCCGGTGGTCAGGGCATGAACATGGGCATGCAGGATGCCTTCAATCTCGCCTGGAAGCTGGCCCTTGTCGAGCGGCAGGACGCCAGCCCGCGCCTGCTGAACAGCTACAGTAGCGAACGCAGCGGTGTTGCGCGGCAGATCCTGTCGGATTCCAGACGCATGACCACAATTGTCCTGCTCAGAAGCCATCTGGCGCAGAGGGTGCGCAACTTCACTGTAAAGCAGGGCTTTCGCATTCCGGTGGTCCGTCGTGCCATTGCCAATCGGCTTTCCGGAATCCTGATCGGCTACCCGGACAGTCCCCTCAACATGGGTTCAGCCCGGGGGCTGCGTGGCCCCGGGCCGGGGCAGCGACTGGTTTCACGATGCAGTTCCAAACAAGGCAATAGGCCGCCCCGCTTTGTGCTTGCGGCCAGGGACAGCGCCGAAGCGCGGGCCATGATCGCCCGCCATCCAACCCTGCTGATGCCCGAACCATGCCTGCCACCGGATGAAAACGGTATCTGGCTGATACGACCTGATGGCTATGTCGCTGCTGCTGCAAAATGCGGGAACTGGACGGTCATCGATATGGCGCTGAATGGTTATGGGAGGCCGTCGAAACATCAGGGCTTATGATGAAATTGAAAGACATTCTGTCCGTCAGCGACGTTACCGTAAGCCGACATCGACGGACAGATTTCCACCTGCAGCCGCTAAACGTCACATCGTTCTGATGCGATCATTATCCGGTAATGAACGCCAGGATATCTGCATTGATGACGTCTGCATGTGTCGTGTGCATGCCGTGCGGATAACCGGGGTAGATCTTCAGCGTGCTGTCCTGAAGCAGCCTGTCCTGAAGGACCGCCGCGTTCTGGTAGGGCACGACCTGATCATCATCGCCCTGTAGCACGAGCACCGGCACTGTGATGGCCTTCAGATCCTCGGTCTGATCCGTTTCGGAGAATGCCTTGATGCCTTCATAGTGCGCCTTGGCGCTGCCCATCATGCCCTGACGCCACCAGTTGCGGATCGTGCCTTCCGAAACTTCTGCTCCCGGGCGGTTGAAGCCGTAGAACGGTCCGCTGGCTACATCGAGAAAGAACTGCGCGCGATTGGCCGCAAGCCCTGCACGCAGTCCGTTCAGGACTGCAATCGGTGCGCCGTCAGGGCTGCGGTCCGTCTGAACCATCAGGGGCGGCACGGAGCTGATGAGCACGGCCCTGGCAACACGTCCCTGGGGCTGACCATATTTTGCGACATAGCGGGCAACCTGGCCCCCGCCGGTCGAATGTCCGACATGAATGGCATTTTTCAGGTCGAGATGTTCGACAACGGCCGATGTATCCGCCGCATAATGATCCATGTCGTGCCCGTCGCTCACCTGTGCCGAGCGACCATGACCACGACGGTCATGCGCGATCACGCGAAACCCCTTGCTCAGAAAAAACAGCATCTGCGTGTCCCAGTCATCGGCGCTGAGCGGCCAGCCATGATGGAAGACGATCGGCTGGGCATCCTTCGGTCCCCAGTCCTTGTAGAAAATTTCCGTGCCGTCGGACGTCGTTACGAATGACATGATACATCTCCTGAACAATTCAGAGCTTGATATTGCCCAGACGCTAACGTTGAACATAAGTTCAACGTCAAGATGAATTTGGAATGGGAAACCGGACATGAGGATTGGGGAACTGGCTCATAAAAGTGGTCTTACGACCTCCAAAATCCGGTTCTATGAGCGCATTGGACTGCTAAAAGCGGTTGACCGTCGGTCCAACGGATACCGAACCTATTCATCTCAGGCCGTGACCATTCTGGGTCTTATCACAACGGCGCAGAGAGCCGGGTTTACCCTGGACGAAATCCGCGCCCTGCTGCCCTCTGATCTGACGCGTTGGGACCATGCTACATTGATGGATGCCCTGACACGCAAGATTGCAGATATCGAAGCGCTGCAGGCACGCCTGACGCAGAGCAGGGTGCATCTGCTCCGCCTGATCGAGGATATTCAGGCACGCCCTGACGACATGGACTGTGCGGCCAATGCGCATCGTGTCCTGACGAACATGCTTGCGGAACACCCCGAAGCCCTCGACGTCACGTCGGACGATATCCGCCTTCTGGATGCGACGGACCGCCGTCAGTCAGTAAGCTCTGGCCGCCGTAAAAAGACGGCCTCCCGTTAAGCCTTATTCAGAAGCGCCACCACTTTTCTTGCCGTCGCTCTGGCGGAAAAGGGGTTCTGTCCCGTCACCAGCCGTCCATCCGTCACGACATGGGACATGAACGGAAGCAGCGCTTTTTCATAAATCGCGCCCCGTGCCTTCATCTGCGCTTCCGCGTTATAGGGGATTTCGCGCGCGACACCTGCCAGCCTCTCCTCGGTCCATGAAAATCCGGTGATTTTCCGACCGCGGACCAGAAACGAGCCATCGGCAAGCCGGGTGTTCAGCAGTCCGCAATATCCATGACAGACAGCGGAGACAACGCCGCCCTTTTCCCATAGTGCGCGGGTGATGGCCTGAAGGCCCTCATTGTCGGGAAAATCCCACATCACGCCATGACCGCCGGTGAAGTAGATCGCGTCATAATCGCCCGGATTGATGTCTGCGGGGCAGGGTGTCGACGACAGCAGGGCCATTTTTTCCCGATCTCCCAGCCATGCCCTGGTGGAGGCATCGCGCATCGGCCATTTCAATGCACGCGGATCAAGCGGAACCCTGCCGCCTTTTGGGCTGACAATACGTTGTTCATGACCGCTGGCGGCAAATACGTCCCATGCATGCGTCAGTTCCGACAGCCATAATCCGGTCGGATGCGCGGAATTGCCGAAACGAGCGGTGTTGGTGACAACGTGAAGGATACGACGGTTCATGGCTGGCCCTTCTCATGCGGCAGCGTTTCTGACCACTATCCTGTAACGTTCAAGTCCGGTTGAAGGTCAATCAGCAGTTTGACATTAAATCTGACTTCAAGGTTAATCGTGTAAGGGCAAACCTACCTGACATCATGGAGGCAGCCTCACATGCAGACAATACTGGGCGCAAATGGCCAGATCGCCACGGAACTGGCACGGACATTGCATCAGCATCATACGGGAGCGTTGCGGCTTGTGAGCCGCAATCCCCGCAAGATCAATGAAGACGATACGCTCATGGCGGCGAACCTGCTTGATGCAGGGCAGACGACACAGGCAGTAAAAGGCAGCCGGATCGTCTACTTCACGGCCGGCCTGCCCCCTGACAGCAGGCTCTGGGAAGAACAGTTTCCCGTCATGCTCCGCAATGCCCTGCAGGCCTGCCGGATGGCGGGGGCCAGCTTTGCCTATTTCGACAATACCTACATGTATCCGCAGAACAGCCAGATCCAGACGGAGGAAACGCGCTTTGCCCCGGTTGGCCGGAAAGGACGGGTGCGCGCGGCAATGGCAACCATGGTGCTGCAGGAAATGGCACGCGGAGACATTCCCGTGCTGATCGCCCGCGCACCGGAATTCTATGGTCCGGCAAAAACCCAGAGTTTCACCAACACCCTGATCATTGACAGGCTGAAAGCAGGTAAAAGACCCCTGGTTCCTGTGCGTGACGACACCCGCCGGACCCTTATCTGGACGCCGGATGCGAGCCGCGCGCTGGCAATGCTGGGCAATACACCTGAAGCTTTCGGCCAGACCTGGCATCTGCCGTGCTGTGACGAGCGGCCGACCTACAAGACATTTGTCACCATGGCGAGCAGGATTTTTAATCGATCCCCCGGTTATTCGGTCATCGGTAAATGGCCACTGATCATTGCAGGCATTTTTTCAAAAAAGGTACGGGAGATCAGGGAATTGCTGCCCCGTTACGAGCAGGACAATCTTTTTGACTCAAGCAAATTCAAACGTCATTTTCCTGAGTTTTCCGTGACGACATATAAAGAGGGTCTGGAACTGATCTGGAAGGAATAGAGCGACGGATACCGCCCTCATGCCAGATATTTGGAATCAGAAAGGGATTTCTCTAACGGGCTATGCAACCGCATAGCCTTCAGGTTGTGACGCGATTCATGAAATCCCGTAAAAAGGGAAAAACACGTTCAGGCATGTCTTCAAGTAACGTGTGCCTGGCGAAGGGTAGGTTAAGCAACCTGGCACTTTTGACCTGCTCAGTAAGCTCAAGCCCCTGTTGCCGCGATACCAGCATGTCGTCGTCACCATGCACTACGAGCAGAGGGCACTGGATGTTTTTTACAGACGCGCCAGGATAGGCATCTGCGTCGCAACCGAGCCACATATGCATCGCGGCCGTAAATAACTTTCCGAAATCTGGTTGAGGATTTTCCGCGTTATAGACCGATATTTGATCCCCAAATATCTCATGCCATTTTTCAAGAGTAATTGTCTGATAAATCCGCCGGGCCGGATCATTTTCCGGCAACACCCAGTGTGCGCCGACCGCTATGACGCACTCCGGTTGTACGGCACGCGATGCAGCCAGACGCAGGCCCGCAATGCCACCGTCACTATGCCCGATGATACCGAATTTTTGCAGCCTCATAGCGGTAAGGACCACGGTAAAATCATCCTCAAGCTGTCGATATGTCAGGGGGGCCGTCCCGATACCAGATCGACCATGCCCGCGCGTATCAATAGCAATCAGCCTGTAATCTTTTGCCAGATACTTTGCGAGCGGAATGAAATCACGCCGGCTCTGCAAACCGCCATGGAGCAGTACAATTACCCTTCCTGCCAGGTTCCCGGCTTCAGAGACGAACAAATCTGTATCACCAACTGATACAAATTTTCCTGAATCAAACATTCCGTGGCATTTCTTCATAAGTTTTGACTAATATTGGCCGTTAAGTGACATTATAACTGGTAAATTTACGCCATAAATACTTCATTAAGATCACGCCATATGAAGTTTTTAACATAGATATACATACAGTTTAGATAAATAAAAACGTCTGTTATTTTAGGTTAGGGCGCAGATAGCAGACGCTCTGCTCTCCCCCGCAAAACAGCTACACCCC
>NZ_JABJWC010000063.1 GCF_013155395.1 Komagataeibacter melomenusus
GGCGGCGGGGGAACCACTGCCATGCCTTTCCTGCCCGGCATCGGGCGCATCCGTGAGCGGAACCAGCCTGTCGAACACCGCCACGACATCATCGGCCATGCGGTCCATGCGGCGTAGCAGGTCCGCCGCATCGGTGGCGCCGACCTCGCCGGTCAGGATCTCGAGGCTGGCGGGCGCAATGGTGTCAGGCACGTCATGGCCGCAGATGATGCGGATCAGCCCCTGCAACGCCCGCCAGAACAGATCGGCCCGGCGCAGCAGGCGGGCATCGGCGGGGCTGATCTCGCCCGCATGGGCCAGCCGCAGCAGGGCCGTGCGGGTGGACTGGCTGCGGCAGGTCAGGGAGGATGCGACAAGTTGCAGCCCCTGGGCTACGAATTCCACATCCATCAGCCCGCCCCGGCGGCGCTTGATGTCCCACGGGCTGGAGGCGGGGCGTTCACGCGCCAGGCGTTCGCGCATGTGGCGCACGTCATGGAGCACCTGCGCGCGGGCCTGGGGCGTATCGGGTGCATGGCCAAGGGCGGTGGCTATGGCGGCACCCAGCGGGCCTGCGAGCCGGGGTGGCCCGGCCACCACGCGCGCGCGAGTCAGCGCCATGCGCTCCCATGTCCAGGCGGATTCGGCATGGTAGCGGCGGAAGGCGGAGAGCGAGACCGCCACCGGCCCCTTGGAGCCCGAGGGCCGCAGCCGCATGTCCACCTCATAGAGCGGGCCTTCGCGCCCCGGTGCCGTCAGCGCCGCGACAAAGGCATGCGCCAGCCGCACGTAATAGGTGCTGGCGGAAAGCGGGCGCGCGCGTGGGCCGTCGCTGGCACCGACCACGCTCTCGCCCGCATCTTCGGGGTGGTCGAACACCACCATCAGGTCAAGGTCGGAGCCAGGCATCATCTCGCGCGAGCCGACCTTGCCCAGAGCCACCACCGCCACCGCGCCGCCGGGCACGGTGCCGTGGCGCTGGCGGTGCTCGGCGCTGACCACGCGCAGCAGGCCGCGCATCACCGTCTCGGCCATGGCGGTGCGGGCGCGCGCGGCGCGGTCCTCGCTCATGCGGTGCTCGAGGCGGGCGACCGACAGGCGGAACTCCTCGCCACACACCAGCCCGCGCAGCACCGGCAGCACCTGCTCGGCCGACTGCGCCGCCGCCACCTGCCGCCGCGCCAGCGCGGTGACCGTGCTGACCGCGCCGGGCCCGCCATCCATGTCAAGCAGGCCGTCGAGTGCGGAGGGGGTCTCGGCCAGGTGGTCCGCCAGGAAGGGGGCGCAGTCCAGCACGGTCACGATGCGGTGGATCAGGGCGGGGTTGCGCTCGAGCAGCGAGAGGAACTGCACCCCCGCCCACTGCCGCTCGAGCAGCGCATCAAAGCGGCGCAGCACGGCCAGCGGCTGCTGGCGGCGGCCCATCTCGGCCAGCAGGCCGGGCAGCAGGCGGCGCAGCAGCTTGCGCGCGCGGTCCGAGCGCAGGGCGCGCAGGCGGTTGCCCTCCCACCGGTTGAGAATGGCCAGCGCATCATTGATGTCGGTGGCGGGGAAGCCATGGGCGCGCAGGCGGTCGGCGGCATCGGCATCCTCGGGGGCGATGGTGATGTCCTGTGGCCCGCTTTCGGCAAACTGCTGGTCAAAGATGCGCCGCGAGCGCTGCATGACCGCAAGCATGCTGCTGGCCAGTTCATCGGGCGGCCCCATGTGCATGAAGATGGCGAAGCGTGCGAATCCGTCCGCCGTGTCGGGCAGGCTGTGGGTCTGGTGGTCGAGGCGCATCTGCAGCCGGTGCTCGGCCTGCCGCAGCATGCGGTAGTTGCGGGCCAGTATTGCGGATTGCTCACGCGCCAGCAGCCCCGCCCGGCGCAGCCTGCGCAGCGCGCCAAGCGTGGTGGGGTCGCGCAGTTCCGGCCTTCTGCCGCCCCATACGAGCTGCAGGGCCTGGGCTACGAATTCCACCTCGCGGATGCCGCCCTGCCCGAGCTTGACATTCTGGCCCAGCAGCCAGCGCATGGCGGTGTCGGGATTGCGGATATCTTCGGCGCGCAGGCTGTCCAGATTGGCGTGGCCTGCGTTACGATGGCGGTCGATGCGGGCCTTCATGTCATGCAGGTCATCGATTACCGCGAAATCCAGGTGGCGGCGCCAGATGAACGGATGAATGGTTTTGAGAAAACGGCGCCCCGCCGTGATGTCGCCCGCCACGGGGCGCGCCTTGGTCATGGCCGCGCGCTCCCATGTGCGGCCCATGCTCTCGTAATACTGTATGGCGGCGGGAAACGACACGGCGGCAGGGGTGGCACTCGGGTCCGGCCGCAGCCGCAGGTCCATGCGGAAAACGTAGCCATTTGCATCGCGCGCTTCCATAAGCGTGACAAGATCGCTAGTCATGCGCACAAAGGTATGTCGCAGTTCCCCATTGCCGGGGTGGCGGTCCGGGTCATACAGAATGATCAGGTCTATGTCCGAGGAGTAGTTCAGTTCCCGCGCGCCCAGCTTCCCCATTGCCAGAACCACGAAGCCGCTGCCCCGGCACGGGGTCTCGGGGTAACGCAGGCGCAGGCGACCGGTCTCGTGCGCCTGGAGCAGCAGATGCCTGAGTGCCGCGTTCAGCGCGCGCTCGGCCAGGTCGCTCAGCGCCAGGGTCACCTGCTCGAGCGGCCACGCGCCCCCGATATCGGCCAGCGCTATGGCCAGCGCCGCCTGCCGCTTGGCCTCGCGCAGTTCGGCCATGATGTCGGCGCGGGCCGCATCAGGCGGCAGGGCGTCGAGTGCGGCAAGGATGCGCCGCACGCAGGTCTCCGCCCCTTCGTGCACAAGGGCGGTGAAGGCCTCCGTATCACGCAGCGCCAGATCGGACAGGTAGGGGCTGTTGCCCCCCAGCGCATCGAGCATGGGCATGATGCCCGGTATCGCTGTCAGGTCGGGCAGTTCCGCCCGCGCGCAGGCGTCGGACAGGTTCTCGCGCAGGATGCGCGCGGCCCGCGGGTCGGCGGGTTCGGGCCATGTGCATCCCTGCCACGAGGAATGTGGCGCAGGCAGGGACTGTATGGGCTGATCCATGGAGAAATGTCCGGCAAGAGACTGGCAGGGCACGCTTATTGGCGCGGGGGCGTAGCGTGGACGGCATGACGCAGCCAGGTCAAGCCGCGCCGCCGCCCGGCTCCACGCAGCCCGGGCCGCCGCCGGCACCGCGCCCGACCCGCGTGCGCCGCGCGGTGCTGGCCGCAGGCCGCGTGGTGGTGTGGCTGGTGCTGCTGTGCATTACGCTGCCTGCCGTGCTGCTGCTGGTGCTGACCCTGCGCCTTTCGGCTGGCCCGCTCGAGGTCACGCCGGTGGTGCGCCTGTTCATGCCGCTGCCCGTGGCCCATGGCCGCAGGCATGAGGATATTATTGGCAGCCTGTCGGCAGAGCATGTGCGGCTGGGCTGGAATGCGATGCACGAGGGGCTGCGCGCGCCGTTCGTGATCTGGGTGGAGAACGTGCGCATCGCGCGGCGCGATGGCCATGTGGCCGATACGCTGCGCCGGGGGCGCATCACGCTTGATACCCCGGCGCTGGCGCATGGCATCGTGCGCATTCTTGAGCTGTCGGTCTCGCATGGGCGGCTGCAGCTTGCGCGGAGCCACGAGGGCAAGATCGGCCTCGACCTCGGGCCTGATACGCCCTATCCCGCGCACAAGCCTGCAGAAGAATCTCCCCTCGACATGACCGCGCTGCGCCAGGCCGTGGTGTCGGACACGCATGTGCAGTTCACCGATCGCATGACCGGGCGCAACTGGCGGCTGGGCGAGGCGGATGCCCGGCTGAAGGTGGTGAACGATACCGGGCAGAAAGGGGTGGAAGGCGATGTCCGCCTCGGGCTGGAAGGGAATGGCGAGCGGCTGGTGCTGCACGGTCAGGGCACCCATGCCGGCCCCCGCCATGTGGACTGGACGCTGGTGCTCGACCCCATCAGCCCGGCAGCCTTCGCGCCGGGGCAGAAGGAAGTCGCCCCGCTCGACCTGCCGGTGGGCGGGCAGTTGCAGGTTGCTTTCCGCGATGGGGGGCAGGGGCAGGGCTTCCTCATGCCGCGCGACTTCACGCTGCACCTTGATGCGGGCAACGGGCAGGTCACCACGCGCAAGGCCGGGCAGTTTCTGGTGGGCGAGGGGGCGGCCGACCTTGTCGGCTCACTGGGGCCGGGACCGGCCAACGCGCCGCTTGATGGCCCGCTGAAGGTGGCGCTGCGCAATCTTGAGCTGCACCTGCGCGCGCCGGGCCATGCCGATGATGATGGCAGCGGCCCCACGCTGAACGCCACGGCGGCCCTCAGCGCCGCATCGCTGCTGAAGCCTGCCCACGTCCAGCTTGATGTGGGCGCGCATGCGCGGGCGCTGGAGTTTGAAACGCTTGGCGCGTTCTGGCCCCCCGCCGCCATGAAGGGCGCGCGCCGGTGGGTGACCGAAAACATACCGCATGGCCATGTGCGGCAGTTGCAGGTCAATATGGGCCTGACCAGCCACAAGGGCTGGGGCGGGCTGGACCTTGCCTCGCTTGGCGGCACGATCGATGCCGATGCGATGGAACTGCACTGGCTCAGCCCCATTCCGCCACTGCACAACATGGATGCCCACCTGACCTTTGATGGTCCCGACGAGATCATGATCCATTTCGGCCATGCGTACCAGCTGGTCGATCTGGCGGGGCGGCATGTCGATGCCACGGGCACCGGGCGGATCGAGGTCGGCCCCGGCTCCATGCGCATTACCGGCCTGAACGAGAAGGTGCAGGTAGGCGACATCAACGTGACGCTGCTGGGCAATGCGCGCGACGTGCTGGCGCTGCTGGCCGAGCCGCGGCTCAATGTGCTCTCGCGCCACCCCATGTCGTTCACGCATCCGTCGGGGCGGGCCAATGTGTCGCTGCACATCGCCCTGCCGCTTGATGCGCATGTGCGCCTCGACCAGATCGACCTGCGCAGCCATACCGACCTGGCCCAGGTGCATCTGGGCAATGTGGTGGTGGGCCGCCCGCTCGATAACGGCACGCTGGGCATCGATGCCACCACCAACGGCCTGCTCTTGCAGGGTACGGGCGTGCTGGCGGGCATTCCCTCAAGCGTGATCTACACCATGGACTTCCGCAGCGGGCCGATGGTCCATGCGGTGGAAAGCGCCAGCCTGCAGGGCCACGTCACGCCGGAGGGGGTGAAGCGGGCCGGATTTGAAATGGGCGAGCATTTCTCGGGCAGCGCCCTGCTTGATGTGGATTACGACCGCTACGTGGGCGGCAAGGCGCAGGTGAATATCGACCTCGACCTTGACCGCGCGGCGCTGGCCATACCCATCTGGTCCAAGAAGGCGGGGCAGGAGGCCAATGCCTCGGTTGAACTGGATCTTGACCACGGGCAGATCGCAGGCATCGAGAACATGCGCGCCGTCGGCCCCGACCTGCTGATCGATGGCCATGCCGAGACGGCGGGTGGGGTCACGCGCCGGCTGGTGCTGCGTGGCTTCCGCATCGGGCGCTCGGTGGGCAATGCCTCCGTGGTGCTGCCGCAGCGCGAGAACGACCCCATTGGCGTGAACGTGGCGGCGAAGGTGCTTGACCTTTCGCCCCTGGTCTCGTTCCAGACCGCGCCCGACAGCACGGCGGCGAGCAAGGTGGCGGCCCACCAGGGCGATGGCGGCGGCTACCACATGCCCGAAATGGCGACCGGCCGCGTCAACGGCCCGCCGGGCCGCCGGTGGGACCTGAACGTGGATGCCCGCACCCTGTATTATGGCCCCACCGATACGCTGACCAACGTGCACAGCCACCTTGAAACCAATGGCGTGCGCCTGACCCGTGGCGTGCTGACGGTGGAAGGCCCGGTGCCCGCGCAGGCGCACCTGACCCAGCAGGGCAATGCCCGCCTGCTCGACGTGCATGTGGCCAGCCTGGGCGACCTGCTGCATGACATGAAGGTGACTGACGAGATGCAGGGCGGCGTGACCGACATTACCGGCCAGTTCGATGACAGTTCGGCCACCGCCCCCTTCTCGGGCACGGTGCATATGGGGCCGTTCAAGCTGCGCAACGTGCCTGCCGTGGTCAGGCTGGCCAATAACGCCTCGATCTATGGCTGGCTGCGCGCGCCGCACGCGCCGGGCATGCAGATCGAGCAGCTCAACGCGCCGGTGAAGATGGATGAAGGCGACATCCATATCTCCGACGGGCTGGTCAGCAATGCCTCCCTCGGCGCCACGGTGTCAGGCGAGGTGAACCTGGAAAAGAAAAGCCTCAACCTTGATGGCACCATCATCCCCGCCTTTGCGGTCAATGCAGCACCCGGCCACCTGCCGGGGCTGCTGGGCTGGCTGTTCAGCCCGGAGAAGAATGGCGGCGTGCTCTCGGCCACCTATCAGGTGACCGGCCCCATGGCCAACCCGGCGGTGCATGTGAACCCCTACGCCATGCTGCTGCCCGGCTTCCTGCGCAACCTGATGCATGTGCATTGAGGGGATGGGGAACGCTTTGCCAAAAACTTTTATATTTTGATTTCAGTCTTCTGGCGTGATGCGGTCATGGCCGGGCAGCACGAACAGCACGGTCAGCAGCGAGCAGGCGATGCAACCGGTCACATACCAGTAGAACAGCCCCTCATGCCCGATCTGCTTGAACCACAGCGCCACATATTCCGCCGTGCCGCCAAACACCGATACGGTCAGCGCATAGGGTAGCGCCACCCCCAGTGCCCGCACGCGGGTGGGGAAGAGTTCGGCCTTCACCACCGCGTTGATCGACGTATAGCCCGAAATGCCGATCAGCGCCGCCGTAACCAGCCCGAAGGCCGCAAGGGGGGAATGCACGCTGGAAATGGCCTCCATGAGCGGCACGGTGCCAAGGCAGCCGATCACGCCAAAGGACAGCAGCAGCCGCCTGCGCCCCACCCGGTCTGACAGCGCGCCAAAGGCGGGCTGGATCAGCGCGAACACGAACAGCGATGCGGTCGAGACCAGCGTGGACTGCTCCTTGGCCAGCCCCGCCGTGTTGACCAGATATTTCTGCATGTAGATGGTGAAGGTATAGAACGCCACCGTGCCGCCCAGCGTCAGGCCGCACACGCCCAGTACCTCGCGCGGGTGGTGCAGCAGCACGCGCAGGCCGCCATGCGCGTTCGTGTCTTTTGTCGCGGCGCTGAACTGCTCGCTCTCGGCCATGCCGCGGCGGAACCACAGGATGGACAGCGCCAGCAGCGCGCCGATGCCAAACGGCACCCGCCAGCCCCACGCGCCAAGCTGTGCGGGGCTGAGCAGCACGAACTGCAGCGCCAGCAGCACCACAAGGGCCAGCAACTGCCCCATCACCAGCGTGACATACTGGAAGCTGGCATAGAACCCGCGCTGGGCCGGGGGCGCGATTTCGGAAAGGTAGGTGGCACTTGCCCCGTATTCCCCGCCAAGGCTCAGCCCCTGCAACAGGCGGGCGAGCAGCAATACGGAGGGCGCTGCCAGCCCGATCTGCTCATAGGTGGGGCACAGGGCGATGGCGAGCGAACCCGCGCACATGGCGATGATCGACACGCTGAGTGCCGCCCGCCTGCCATGGCGGTCGGCCATGAGCCCCATCAGCCATCCGCCCACCGGGCGCATCAGGAAGCCGATGGCAAACACCGCCGCACTGCGCAGCAGTTCGCTCGTCGGGTTGCCGGGCGGAAAGAACGAATGGGCAAAATACATGGAAAATGCCGCATAGACGTACCAATCGTAATATTCGATCAGATTGCCCGATGAACCCGCAATAATGCTTCGTATTCTCTGCGCGGTGGTCAGTGCGCCGGTCTGGGGCTTGAAAACAGGCATGGTATGAAACCTATGGACGCAAATGAAGAAAGAAGCAGGGCGTTAGTTAATGGTGGGCCGGGGCTGCCTGTCGGCGGGCATGACGGGGGCATCGGCCTGCGCATCGCTGATCCGCCCCGACAGGGCGGCGGCCAGGCGCTGCGTATCGAGCGCGCCCTCCCACCGGGCCAGCACGATGGTGGCCACCGCATTGCCGATGATGTTGGTCAGCGAGCGGCATTCGGACATGAAGCGGTCAATGCCCAGGATCAGCCCCATGCCCGCCACCGGCACGTCGGGCACCACCGCCAGTGTGGCCGCAAGGGTGACAAACCCGGCCCCCGTTACCCCCGCCGCCCCCTTGGAGCTGATCATGGCCACGAGCAGCAGGCTGACCTGCTGGCCCAGCCCCAGGTGCACGTCGGTCGCCTGCGCAATGAACAGCGCCGAGAGCGACATGTAGATGTTGGTGCCATCAAGATTGAAGGAATAGCCCATCGGCACCACAAGCCCGACCACGGAGGGCGCGCAGCCTGCGTTTTCCAGCCGGGTGATGAGGGTGGGCAGGGCGGATTCGGATGAACTCGTGCCCAGCACGATCAGCAGTTCCTCGCGCAGGTAGCGCAGCAGCGGCAGGATGCGGAACCCGTTCCACCGCGCCACGGCCCCCAGAATGACCAGCACGAACAGGGCGGAAGTGGCATAGAACGTGGCCACGAGAAAGGCGAGATGCATCACCGCGCCAATGCCAAAGCGCCCGATGGTGAATGCCATGGCACCCAGCGCCCCGATGGGAGCGGCATACATGACCAGCCGCACCACGCCGAACACGAGTTGCGTCAGCTGCTTGAGCAGGGTCAGGATGGCCTGGCCCCTGCTGCCCATGCGCGACAGGCTGATGCTGAACAGGATGGCAACGAGCAGCACCTGCAATATGTCGCCCGAAACAAAGGCGCTGACCACCGTATCGGGGATGATGTTGAGCAGGAAATCACTGAACGAATGCGCCTGCGCTTTTGCCGTATAGGCGGCCACCGCATGCGCATCGAGCGTTGCGGGGCTGGCGTGGATATGCGCGCCCGGCTGCACCACGTTGGCCACGATCATGCCCACCACCAGCGCGAGTGACGAGAAGGTGAGGAAATAGACCATCGCCTTGCCCGCAAGCCGGCCCGCCTGCCCAAGGTCCGACAGGCCGGCAACCCCCGTGACCACGGTGAGGAAGATCACCGGCGGGATCACCATCTTGACCAGGCGGATGAAGCCATCGCCCAGCGGTTTGAGCGTCACCGCCGCATGCGGGCAGAAATGCCCCAGCGCAATGCCCGCCACCACCGCAATGATCACCTGCGCATACAGGCTGGTGAACAGGGATCTGCCGCGCGCGGGCTGGCCCTGCGGGCAGGTCGGCGTTGGCTCGGGCATGGTGGGCGGGTCCTTGGGTCGGGTCGGTTCTATGTGCCGCAGCGGGGCGGGGTGGCGGCATGCCGGGGCACGCTAGTGGGTTTTGGCGCGGTGCGAACCTGAAAATCAGGTGAGATGCGGATCGTTTCGGTTGGTGCATATCATCGGTTGCCAGATATTCCAAAAAAACATGATGACTTTACATCAGCCGCATGACAGGGCACGGACATGGTTTGTTCTTTTTTGTGGGAAATGGTTCATCATGGCTGATCTGTCCGCGTCGCCCGTTATCTGGATCGGTCTGCTCTGCGCCATCATGTCGTGCCTGGTGTCGTTTATCATCCTGCGCAGGCTGTCTTTCATGGGGGGCGGGCAGGATGCGGACCTGCTCGGGCGGCTATGCGTGATGATGGAGCGCGAGACAGCCGCCCGCATGGCCGAGAACGAGGCCCAGCGCGCCCGCATGGCCGAGATCGAGCGCGCGCTGTCCAACCGCTTCGACCAGCGCCACCAGGAACTGACCGAGACCTTCAACCGCATTGCCCGCATGATGGGCCGCGACCTGTCCGAGATGCGGGTGACGCAGTCCGAATCCCTGCGCGAGATGGCCGAAGAGGGGCGGCGCAACAGCGATGAACTGCGCGCCGCCGTCAACGAGCGCCTGCATGAGGCGGTGGAAAAACAGATGCAGACCTCCTTCCAGCGCGTGCTCGAGCAGATCGGCGCGATGCAGAAGGCCATGGGCGAGGTCTCGGCCATGACCGCGCAGGTGGGCGACCTCAAGCGGCTGTTCTCCAACGTCAAGACTCGTGGCGGCTGGGGGGAGGCGCAGTTGCGCACCATCCTTGATGACGTGCTGCCTGCGGGCAGCTACGACACCAACCGCCGCCTGCGCGATGACAGCCGCGAGGTGGTGGAGTTTGCCGTGCGCATGCCGGTGCGTGCCACCGTGCCGCCGGTGCTGGCCATTGATTCCAAATTTCCCACTGAAGCCTATGAGCGCCTGCTGCAGGCCGTGGAGGACTGCAACCCCGATGCCGAGCGCGCCGCCCGCCGCGCGCTTGAAACCACGCTGCGCATCGAGGCCCGCAAGATCGCCACCAAATACATCGTGCCCCCCGTTACGGTGGAATTCGCGGTGCTGTACCTGCCCACCGACGGGCTGTATGCCGAGGTGGCGCGCATTCCCGGCCTGCTTGATGAAATCGGGCGCACCTACCGCGTGATCGTGATGGGGCCGGGGCTGATGCCCGCCATGCTGCGCACCATCCACCTTGGCTACGTGACGCTTGCACTCGAACGCCGCACCGATGACATCGCCCGCCTGCTTGGCGCGACACGGCAGGAAATGCTGCGCATGGATGGCGTGCTGGAAAAACTGGCCCGCAATGCGTCTGCCATGTCTTCCTCCATTGACGAGGCGCGCCGCCGCACCGGGCTGGTCAGCCGCAGGCTGCGCGAGCTTGATGTCGATACGCAGGAGGCGGCCACGCCCGATTCCTCCGCCGCATCCTCCGGCCCGGATGCACAGGCCGACATGATGGGGCGATGGGGGGATGAGGGTGCGCCCCCTCGCTGAAATTGATTTTAATTGGCCGTGTTTCGCCGCGCGCGGCATAAAGGGCAGGTGATGAGTGTTCCCCCTGAAAACCTGCCGCCCGACCCCCTGCCCACCGTGCCCCGGCCCGAGGCCACGCCGCGCGTGCTGCTGGTGGAGGATGACGGCAAGATCGCGCAGGAAGTGATCGAGGAACTGGAAAGTCGGCATTATGTCGTGCAGCACGAGTTTTCGGGCGCTGCGGGGCTGTCGATGGGGCTGAACGCGCATTTCGATGTGATGATCGTCGACCGCATGCTGCCCGAACTCGATGGCCTGACGCTGATCGAGACCCTGCGCGAGCGGCAGGTGCATGTGCCGGTGCTGGTGCTCTCCGCCCTTTCGGCGGTGGATGACCGGGTGAGCGGGCTCAAGGCGGGGGGCGATGACTACCTGACCAAGCCGTTCGCCATGGAGGAACTCGCCGCCCGCCTCGAGGCCCTGCTGCGCCGCCCCGATACCTCGCGCCACACCATGCTGCGCGCGGGCCCGCTGGAGATGGACCTCATCACCCGCACCGTGCGGCGCGATGGCGAGCCGATCGACCTGCTGCCGCGTGAGTTCCGGCTGCTCGAATACCTCATGCGCCGCCCCAACCAGGTGCTCACGCGCAACATGCTGCTCGAGGATGTGTGGAACTACCGCTTCATTCCCCAGACCAACCTCGTCGATGTGCATATCGGCAAGCTGCGCCGCAAGATTGACGAGACGGGCCGCCCGCCCCTGATCCAGAGCATCCGCGGCGCGGGGTTCATGCTGCGTGTTTCGTAACGAACTGTTCCGCACCGCCACCTTCCGCCTCACGCTGGCGGTGGTGGCGGCGATGATCGGCTCGGCGGCGTTGCAGTTCTTTTTTGGCTACAGCCAGGCGAATGTGTTCGAGGCCAAGCGTTCGGACACCCTGCTTTTGCGCGAGGCCAGCATCCTGCAGCACGAAACCCCCGCCGGGCTGGAGCAGCAGGTGCGCGACCGCGCCACCGATGACCTGCGCATCATCATGAACGCCACCACCCTGTTCGATGCCGGGCAGCATTACATCGTGGGCGACCTGCATAGCTGGCCCACGGGGCTCGTGGCCGACGGGCGGGTGCATGTCATCGCCCCCGAGGCCACGGGGGGCAGTTCGGCCACCGTGCTGCGCATGGTGGCCGTAAGCGTGCCCGGCGGGCGCTACCTGGTGCTGGGGCGCAGCCGGCAGATGCGCACCGAACTGCGGCTGATGATGCGGCATTCCATGCTGGTCTCGATCGTGCCGACCGTGCTGTTCGCGCTCATTACCGGCATCATCCTCAGCCACCGCGCGCTCTCGCGCGTCAAGGACATGCATGAGGCGATCGACCGCATCATGGAAGGCGACCTGCACGAGCGCCTGCCCGCAGGAAGGCAGGATGATGACCTCCAGCGCCTTGCGGGCAGCGTCAACCGCATGCTCGACCGCCTTGAGCAGCTGCTCGATGAAATACGCGACGTGGGCAACGACATCGCCCACGACCTGCGCACGCCGCTTGCGCGCGTGCGCGCCCGTCTCGACCGCGCGCTCAATGCTGATCATTCGGCGGAGGCGCTGCGCAACGTCATTGCCCGCACCATTGATGACCTTGACCAGTCCTTTGCCATCATCACCGCGCTGCTGCGCATAGGCGAGATCGAGAACGGGCGCAGGCGGGCCGGATTCGGCACGGTGGATCTCGATGCGCTGGTGGCCGATATCGTCGATCTGTATGAGCCCATAGCCGAAACCAAGGGTATCATCCTGTCCTGCGCCGCCGGTGAGGAGCCGATCAGGGTGCAGGGCGACCGTGACCTCCTGATCGAGGTGCTGGCCAACCTGGTGGACAACGCCATCAAATTCACCCCCGGCGGCGGCCGGGTTGAAATCCACACCATCATGAATGGCGAATGCGCGATGCTGCAGGTGACCGATACGGGAATTGGCATCCCGGCCGCCGAGCGCAAGGCGGTGACGGGGCGCTTCTACCGCTCGGACAAGAGCCGCCACATTCCCGGCTCGGGGCTGGGGCTGAGCCTGGTTTCCGCCATCGTGGCGCTGCATCACGCCCGCCTCGACATCATGCCCACGCGGGTGCACGAGCGGCTGCCGGGCGCGACCATGACCATAATTTTTCCACCTTTTTGTGTGGTGCAGGCCGGAAACTAAATTGAAATTTCATTTGCCACCTGACGCACCCCCATTAACACCGAATGGACAGACGGGGAGACGAGAGATGCAAGAACACCACCTGTCCCGGCCCGGGCCGCCGCGTGCGCGCCTCATCGGGCGGGGCCTGCCGGCAGGGCAGGGGGCAACAGGCCGCGCATGAACGGTATTGTCGTTACCGCGCTCAAGCGGCCCTATACTTTTGTTGTCCTGTCCATTCTCATCGTCGTGTTCGGTGTCCGTGGCCTGCTCCGCACGCCAACCGATGTCTTCCCCAGCATCAACATCCCCGTGGTGGCGATCTGCTGGACCTATACCGGCCTCATGCCCGAAGACATGTCCGGCCGCGTGGTCTATTATTACGAGCGCGCCCTGACCTCCACGGTCAACAATATCGAACATATCGAGAGCCAGTCCTATTACGGGCGTGGCATCGTCAAGGTGTTCTTCCAGCCCGGCACCAATACCGCCGTGGCGCAGACGCAGATCACCGCCGTCTCCCAGACCGTCATCAAGCAGATGCCCGCGGGCATGACACCGCCGCTGGTGCTGACCTACAACGCATCCTCCGTGCCGGTGCTGACGTTGCAGGTCTCATCGGATTCCATGACGGCGTCGCAGATCTACGACATGTCCTCCAACCTGATCCGGCCAGCGCTGGTCTCGGTGGCGGGGGCGGCGATCCCCAACCCCTATGGTGGCCAGCCGGGCAACATCATGGTCGATCTCGACCAGAGCAAGCTGCTCGCCCACGGGCTTTCGGCCACCGATATCGGCAATGCGCTGAGCAAGCAGAACATCGTGCTGCCAGCCGGTGACCAGCAGATCGGCGCGTTCGACTGGATGGTGCAGACCAACGCCTCGCCCGAGGAGATCAACAGTTTCAACAACATGCCCATCAAGCAGGAAGGCAATTCCGTCGTCTACCTGCGTGATGTGGCGTGGGTGCACGCGGGCGGTCCGCCCCAGACCAACATGGTGCTGGTCAAGGGCCACCAGGCGGTTCTGATCGTGATCATGAAAAGCGGCGATGCCTCGACGCTCTCGGTCGTGAGCGGCATCAAGGCATTGCTGCCCTCCATCGTGCGCACGCTGCCGCCCGGTGTCGATATTACCGTGCTGGGCGATGCCTCGACCTTCGTGAAGGAGGCGGTGCGCGACGTGGTGCAGGAAATGGGCACCGCAGCATTGCTCACCAGCCTTGTGGTGCTGCTGTTCCTCGGTTCGTGGCGATCGACCGTCATCATCGCCACCTCCATCCCGCTGGCCATGCTGGCCGGATCAGGTTGGAGGACATGTCGTAGATCTGCGACGCCGTCATGGAATCCGATGAGACCTGCAACGTCAGCACCGGCACGGAG
>NZ_JABJWC010000064.1 GCF_013155395.1 Komagataeibacter melomenusus
GGGCGGGGGCAAGCATGTCATCAGGCAGGTCCGCCGCTACCGATACGCCCGCCGTGCTGCGTGCCACCAGATACCCTTCTGCCTGAAGCTGATCGAGGGCCGCGAGCACGGTGCCCCGCGCGCAGCCAAGTTCAGCGGCCAGGAGTCGTGAGGAGGGCAGTTTCGTGCCACAGGCCAGCCTGCCTTCCAGTATCGCGCGGCGGATCTGCCCGTGGATCTGGGCGTGCAGCGTCTGGCGGCCGCCTTCTTCCAGCGTGATGCCCAGCAGCACGGCCCGGCGTGCCTGTCGTCCCATGACTGGTCCAGTCTGTTTTTCGCTATCTGGTTCTTTTCCCTGGGCCACTTTACCACAATCGTGGGGGCGCACCACATCACGGGATCATGCATCATGACAAAACAGACGCCACCTGAACCTGACGGAATGCCTGGCAGCTTTCCCGTAACACCGGTCAACCGGGTCCGGCGCCAGCCCGACCGGGGCCATTACGACAGGGAAACGGTCCATGCCATTCTTGATGCCGCCCTGCTGTGCCACATCGCCTATGTCATCGACGGGCGGCCCTACTGCACGCCCACCAGTTTCTGGCGCGAGGGGGAGCATCTTTACTGGCACGGCTCATCGGCCAGCCGGATGATCCGCGCGCAGGCGCAGGGCATCGACCTGTGCCTGACCGTCACCCACCTCGATGCGCTGGTCATGGCGCGCTCGGGCTTTCATCATTCGGTCAATTACCGTGCCGCGATGGTGTTCGGCCAGGCGCGTGTTGTCGAGGACATGGCGGAAAAACAGGCATTGCTGGACCGGCTCATCGACCGTATCTATCCGGGCCGTTCCAGCCTCATCCGCTCGCCAGATGCGCGCGAGATCAGGGCGACATCCGTCATGTGCATGGAAATCGAGACCGCCTCGGCCAAGATCCGCGAAAAACATGTCTCCGATGACGAGGCGGATTATACGGATGTGCCTGCATGGACGGCGCTTTACCCCGTAACACAGGTTCTGGGCGCGCCGTCGCCGTGTCCCCGCCAGCAGGCGGGGCTGGCGCGCCCGGACGCGATGGCCGATTTCGTGCCCGGCGCCCGGCTTGATGCCGTCCTGACCTCAGCCTACCGGCGCACCTTCGGCTAGCTAGCCTGCGTGGGGGCCGGGCGGTTATGGGGCCAAAGGCACCGACAGCCCGGCCCTGTCATGCGCCGCTCCTGGCGGCTGGGGCGGCTGCGCTGGGCACGGGCAGCCCGTTATGCGTGCACAGATCCTGCCACGCGCTGCCAATGGCAGGCAGCAGTTGCGCGCGCTTCAGCCCTGCGGGCAGGGGCCTGCCCACCACGATGTGAATGGTGCCCGGCGTCTTGACCAGCGCGTTTGGCCCCCAGTGCAGCCCCGCATCGGTCGCGACCGGAATGACCGGCAGGCCGGTATGGGCCGAAAGGGCGGCAATGCCCGGTTGCAGCTTTATCGCAGCACCGGGCGGCGTGCGCGTGCCTTCGGGGAAGATGATGATCTGCCGCCCTTCCCTTGCCGCCCCGTCAGCCGCGGCCAGCAGGGCGCGCAGTGCCCTGGCCCCGCCATCGCGGTCCACGCCGATCATGCCGGTCAGGCGCAGCATGGGGCCAACGAGCGGAATGCGCTCCAGTTCGCGCTTCATCACATAAGTGGGCAGGGGCACGATGTTCATCCATGCGAATGTATCGAACATGGACTGGTGCTGGCAGGCCAGCAGGCACGGCCCGGGCGGCAGGTGCTCCAGCCCGCTCACCTGTATGTCGATGCGGCAGATGCGTTCCAGCCCGCGCAGGGTCAGCCCGGTCCACAGCTTGGCGTAGGCCAGCGCGTATTTTTTGCCAAACAGCCGGATGGCAAAGGCCGCGATGCCCATCACCAGGGTCAGCACGACAAAATACAGGTTGAACACGAAGGCGCGCAGTACGGTCATGGGGCTAACAGGTCCATCGGGGTGGTTCGGCGCTATCCTAACACCAGAAAACGCGGCCTGCGACAAGCCGCCCGCTCACCCCATGGGGGCTACGGGCCGCGTGTCGGCATGGTTGAGCAGGCCGTGCAGCGGGCGGGTCAGGCGGGCCATGTCAAGGCAGGCGAGCAGCCATTTGTCATATTCCACCACCATGAGCCGGATCGTGCCGGGGTGCAGCGGGTGGCGCAGCGCAGGCGAGCGGATGGGGTAGCCATACAGGTGCACGCCGGGCACGGTGCGCGCGATCTCGAGCATGGCGCGGCGGATATGGTAGCCCGCAGTGACCACGATCACGCTCTTCATGCCGTATTCATGCACCCATGTGGCGGTTTCATCCGCATTGCCCAGCGTGGAGGCGGCGCGGTGGCCCAGTGTCGTATGCGTCCACACCGCCAGGGGCACGGGAGGGGGCTGGTGGCGCAGAAACTCACCCAGCGTTGCATGCCGGTCCACGCCCGAGATCAGCAGCCGGTCGCCATACCCCTGCGCCAGCAACCGGAGCGACTGCTCGATCCGGCCCTGCCCGCCGGTCAGCGCCACGATGCCATCGGCATGCGGGGGCACGGCAGGCGGGCGGCGGGCATCAACCACGAACCAGCCCAGCCCGGCCCCCCATGCCGCAAGGCCCAGCAGGCACAGGCTCGCCAGCCGCCGCGCGCGCAGGCGTGTCATGGCAGGCGGCGCAGCCAGGCCCGCACGGTCAGTTGCGTGGTGGCCCAGCCGGTCAGCCCGGCAGCGGGTGGCACGACCACCAGCATCCACAGCAGGGCGGAGGGCAGCAGGGCCATCCAGGCATGCAGGTCGCGCCAGTCGGGTGCGGTGGCGGGGGCATCGCCCATGGCGGTAAAGGGGGCGGCAAGGTGCGAGAGGGCCAGCAGCATGGGCAGCGCCAGCATGCTGCCCCACACGCCGCCCCACAGCGCCAGCAGCCCCACGCGGGTGGCGAACCGGCCCGATATGTAGCTGTCGGTCGCCCCCAGCGCATGGATCAGCCCGATGGCCTGCCGCCGGGTCAGCAGCCCCGCCCGCGTCGCGGCCATGACCACGCACACCGCCACGGTCATCACCACCAGCACCGCAAGCCCCGCGCAGGCCTGCAGGCTGGCTGCCAGCGCCGCCAGCCGGTCACTCCACACGCTGTCATGCTCCATCAGCACGCCTGGCGCCTGCGCCTGCAGCCGGGGCAGCACGTTTGCCGCCACGTCCTGCCCCGGTGCGGTATGCAGTTCGATCACGGCGGGCAGCGGCAGGCTGGGGTCGCCGGTCTGCTCGATCCATGGGGCGAGCAGCGCGCGCAGTTCGGCATCACCCAGGCGATGGGTGCCGGTAATGCCGGGGGTGGCGGCGAGGGTGGCAAGCACCGCATCAATGCGGGTGGCGGGCATCTGGCCCATGGCGGCGGTGGCCGTGGCGGGATCGGCGGGGCTGGGCACCTGCACGGTGGTGACCGCGCCCGCCCCATGCGTCCAGCGTTGCGAGAGGCTGTGCGCCGCGATGCCCCCTGCCAGCGCGAGGGCCGCCAGAAACGCCATGCTGCCCACAAGGAACGGCAGGAACCGCCCCGGCAGCGCCTGCCGCAGGGCCAGCCCGTCATGATAGCGCTGGCGGGCCATCAGCCGTGATCCCGCACGAGATGACCGTGGAGGAGCTCGATGGTGGGGGCGGGGTATTTCGCCACGATGGCATCGTTATGGGTGGCGACGACAATGGTGGTGCCCAGTTCCGCCAGGCGGTGGAACATGCGCATCAGGCGGCCGGCCTGGCGCTCGTCAAGGGCATTGGTCGGCTCATCGGCCACCAGCAGGGCTGGGCGGTAGATCACGGCGCGCGCAATGGCCACGCGCTGCTGCTCGCCCCCTGAAAGCTGGGGCGGCAGGGCATCGAGCCGGTTTTCCAGCCCCACCCATTTCATGATGGCGTGTACCTCATGCGCGATCTCGGCCTCGGCGCGGTGCTGCAGGCGCAGCGGCAGGGCCACGTTGTCGAACACGCTCATGTCGGGCAGCAGGCCGAAATCCTGCTTCACCGCCCCGATGCGCCGCCGCAGCCGCGCAAGCCCGGCCCGCCGCGTCTGCCTGACCGGCACGCCCAGGATCTCGACCATGCCCGAACTGGCCTGTACCTCCAGCGACAGGATGGATAGCAGCGACGACTTGCCCGCCCCCGATGGCCCCAGCAGCCAGCGGAATTCGCCCTGCGCCACGTCAAGGCTGACATGCGACAGCGCGGCAACACCGGTCTGGCTGCCGCCATAGGCGTAGCTGACATCATGCAGGCGGAACATGGGGCGCGTCCGTCCGTCTCTGGTTACATGGTGCGCGCGGCGATGGTGGACAGTGTCGCGCACAGCGCGGCCAGCGCCATGAGCATCAGCCCGTCAAACACCAGCGAGGACGGCGTGAGGAAATGCGATCCCACCTCAAGATGATCGGGAATGGAATGGGCCACATGGGCGATCATGTCGCGGGCCTGCGGGTCGCTGCCGGCGGCGCCGTTGACGATGCCGATCACATGCGGCAGCGCGCTCCAGCCAATGCCCAGCACCAGCACCAGCGGCGCCACCAGTTCGGCAACCTGCTGCACGAGGTAGAACGCGAAATAGAATACCGCCCACACGCCAACTTTCGCGATGCGCGACATGTTCAGCCCGCCGGGGGGCGCGCCCTCAGGCGGCAGCGTGCGGTCCTGGGAACGGTTGGAAAAGGAACTGTCCATCAAAACAAGACTCCGGCATGGGGCGGCTTCCCCGGATTGTAGGAAATGCATTCCTGCCCGAGGTAGCGATGGCTTGTATTAAATGCAAACTTCTGCCTTGTGCATATGGCAAACAGCGAAGGTCGCCCGAGCAATGGATCACGCCAGCCCACAGCAGGTCGCGGCATGCGGGCAGGTCCGCCCCGAAGCCCCGCCGGTCATGGTCTTCCGGGTGGGGGAGCGGCAGTACGGCCTCCCGGCAGGGCTGGTGGTGCGCGAGTGCATGCCCGTGCCCGCCCTGCGCGCGCCCATGGTGGCGGTGGCCCATGTTTCGGGCTGGTTCCGCCTCGGGGCGGAGATGGTGGCGGTGCTCGACCTGGGCGTGCTGCTTGGCGTGCGCGCCCATGCCGTGCGCGCGCCGCTCGATCTGCTGTACCGCCCGCTGCTGTTGTGCAACCAGCCCGGTGGCGGCTGTGTTGCGCTGCTGGTCGATGCGGCGCTTGATGTCATCCGCCCGCAAAAGGGCCGCGCCGGCATGGTTGACGCAGGCGCCACGGAAGCCGAGGGTGCGGGGCAGGAACTGGAACTGGGGGATGGCAGCATTGCCTTCATGTTGCGCATGACCGACATCCTGGATGATGATGAACGCATGCGGCTCGACAGCCTGCTCGAGCGCAGCCGTGCGCGCGCGGCCCTGTGGGCGCAGACCGGCCCCGATGCCACCCCCCCGGCGGATGGCGCGCCGTGAGCGGATCGGCCGCCTTTCCGCCAGCGGGGTTCCGCAGGCTGGTCAATGCCGTGACCCGGCGCACCGGCCTGCATTATTACGTGGACAAGGCCGACCTGCTTGAAGAGGTGGTGGGCGCGCGCATGCGGCTGCATGGCTGCCGGACCTGCCATGACTACCTGGCCCTGCTGGCCGACGGCGCGCGTGGGGATGCAGAGTGGCGCGAGCTGGAATCGGTCATCACCATCGGGGAGACCTTCTTCTTCCGCTATGCCGAGCAGTTCGCGGCCCTTGAGCGCACCATCCTGCCCCGGCTGATCCGCCGGGCGCAGGCCACGCGCCACCTGCGCATCTGGAGCGTGGGCTGCGCCAACGGGGCCGAGCCCTATTCCATCGCCATCGTGCTGTCGCGCCTGCTTGAAGAGGCGGGCGAGACACTGGCGGACTGGCGCATCGACATCCTGGGCACCGACATCAGCACCCGCGCCCTCGAGCAGGCGCGCGAGGCCGCGTTCAGTGCGTGGAGCCTGCGTGACATCGCGCCCACGCAGCGCGCGGAATGGTTCACGCCCATCAGCGCACGCCTGTGGCGGCTGCATGAGCGCTACCGGCGCATGGTCAGCTTCCGCTACAGCAACATCCTCGACCTGCTGCGCCCCGATGGCGGCCCTGCCGGTCCGTTCGACCTCATCCTGTGCCGCAACGTGCTGATCTATTTCGCGCAGGCGCAGGCGGTGGGGCTGGTCCATGCCATGGCGGCCCGCCTCGTGCCCGAGGGCTGGCTGCTGCTGGGGCATTCGGAGCCGGTTTCCGATTTCAGGCCGTTTCTCGAGACCGTGCGCCTGCCCGGCACGCTGGCCTTCCGGGCGCCACCCGTGGGGGGCATGCAGGCTGCGCCTGCCGCAACACAGCCGTTGCCCGCGCGCCGCGTGCCGCGTGCCGCGGCCCCCGCGCCTTTGCCTGACAGCACGCCCGTCGCCGCGGCTATCCGCCGCGTGGCCGATGGCGGGCACGTGGCGCGCGCCATGCAGATGTGCCGCGCGCATCTGGCGCAGCATCCGGTTGACGTGCGCATCCATTTCCTGTTCGCCGTGCTGGCCTGGGGGCAGGAAAACCTGCTGCAGGCCGAGGAATCGTTCCGCCGGGTCATCTATCTGTGCCGCGACCACGTCATGGCGCGGTGCTACCTTGCCCGCCTGCTGGAAGATGCGGGGGGCCATGCGCAGGCCGCGCGCATCCGCGCGCAGATGACCGAACTGGCCAGCCGCTGCCCGCCCGACGCCCCCCTGCCTGATGGCGATGGCCTGACCGCGGGCGGCCTGCTGCGGCTGGTGCGCCAGCTTGATGAGCCGCCCGGGGCAGCACCCGGAGCCGCATCCGGGGCTGCATCCGGGGTCGACCCGGCCGTGGCCCGCGCCCAGCAGGTGCCCTCCTGATGGCGCGTTTTTTCGGCCCTCCGCCTGCCGATGCCCCCCTTGCGGGGCGCGAGGCCTTTGCGCGGCGCGTGCTGGCGGACCGCGCGCGCATCATGGCCGCCCGCGCCGACACCGAAGGCCCCTCCGTGCCCGCGCGCCCGCTGGTTCTGCTTGACCTTGCAGGCCAGTGCTGCGGGGTGGACCTGCATGCCGTGCTGCGCGTGACCGACCCGGTGTGGAGCGACATGCCGCGCAGGCCCGACTGCCCGCCCGGCGTGCGGGGCGTGCATGGCTACCAGGGTGATCTGTACACCGTGTTCGACCTGTCGGTGCTGCTTGGCGGCACCGCGCTGGCGCAGCCCGGCGTCATGCTGCTGCTGCGCTCGGTCTCGAGCATTCCGCTCGGGCGCGTCGCCCTGCTGGCCAGTGGGGCGGGCGGCACGGTGGAGATTACCGCAACGCCCAGCCCGCTTACGCCATCAGGCTTTCCGCAGGTCAGGCTGGCCGACGGGCGCAGCCTGACGGTCATCGACCCCGCGCGCCTGTTTTCTTCCCGTTATGTCGGAGTGTGAAGTCCCGTGACTATCGCCAATCGCCTGCTGTTCGGTTTCATGGTCGGTGTCCTGCTCATGGTCTCGCTGGGCATTTATGCGCTGGGGCAGATCCGCGAGGTGCGCGACGAGATGACCATCATCGTCACGCGTGACCTGTCGGTCTATCGTGAACTGACCCATATCCGCGCCAATGAGAACGATCTCGTCGCCCGCAGGCTCGCCATCCTGGCGCATTATTACGCCCATGATTTCGAGACTGCTCCCGCCGTGCTCGAAGATGCCATTGCAAGCTGGGATGAAAAGGCGCGTGAGGCCGACAGCCTGCTTGCGGGCGTGCTCTCGCGCGCGGAGGAAGGCGGGCGGCTTGCGCGCAGCAACGACCAGCGCGAGATGTTCAATACCGTGGCCAGCCAGCTGCGCGACATTTCCAGCCAGTTCCAGATGGATACGCGCGGCGCGGGCCTCCTGTTCCAGGCCATCCGCGCGGGCAATGATTCCAGCGTGCGCGAGCAGGCCTCGCGCATAGACAGCCGCGAGCAGTCGATCGACCTGCTCGTGGGCCGCGCCGCCTCGCTGCTCGACCACGGGGTGCAGGTGGCCGAAACCCAGGGGGCTGCATCATATGACTACAGCCGCCGCTCGCTGGCCATCGGCATGGTGGTGGCCGTGGTGGTGGCGCTGATCGTGACCTTCTGGACGCGGCGCTCGATCATGGAGCCGATCTCGTCGATCATGCATGTGATGGAACGCGTGGGGCAGGGCGACCTTGCCACCCGCGCCAAGGTGGGCGGCATGGGCGAGGAGCGTGACGAGGTTGCCCGCCTTGCCGCCGGGCTGAACCGCATGATCGACGGCCTGCGCGAGATCGCGCGCCAGAGTGGCGAGGTGACGCAGAACCTCGATGCGGCGGTGGCCGAGATCCGCGCCTCCACCCAGCAGCAGGCCGCAAGTGTCGAGGAACAGTTTGCCGCCGTGCAGGAAACGGCGGCCACGGTGGACGAGATCACCCATTCGGGCGCGCAGATCAGCAAGCGCGCGCGTGAGGTGATTTCATCCGCCGAGGTGATCGTGCACAGCTCGGCCAGCGGGCTTGAAGCGGTGGAGGAAACCGCGCGCGCCATGGCCCACACCCATGATGGCGCCGAGGCCGTGGCCTCGAACATCGTGGCCCTGTCCGAGCGCACCGAGGCGATCAGCGAGATCATCGCCTCGGTCAACGACCTGTCGGAGCGCTCGCACCTGCTGGCGCTCAACGCCGCGATCGAGGCGGCGGCGGCAGGCGAGCATGGCCGCTCGTTCGCGGTCGTGGCCGCCGAGATGAAGATCCTCGCCGACCAGTCGCGCGATGCCACCCAGAACGTGCGCGCCATCCTGGGCGACATCCAGCGCGGCATCAACACCTCGGTCATGCTGACCGAGGAGGCGGTCAAGCGCGTCTCGGCGGGCAAGGAACGCACCGATATCGCCTACCGCACCATCGAGCGCATGACCGGCGGCATCGAGGAAGGCGTGCATGCCTTCCAGCAGATCGTGGCCTCGACCAACCAGCAGCAGAACGGCATCGAGCAGGTGATGACCGCGTTGCAGAGCATCCGCCAGGCCAGCCAGCAGACATCGGCGGGCACGCGCAACCTCGAGGTCTCGGCCAGCAACCTTGGCAAGCTGTCCAAGCAGCTGCTCACCATCTCCGCGCGTTACCGGACCTGACGGGCCGGCCCGTGGATAACCTGAGGGACGAACTGCTGGCGGTATTCGATGCGGAATACCGTGACCACCTGCGGGCCATTCGCGCCATCGTGGCGGCAGGCTGCCCGGATGCGCAGGGCCTTGCGGAAATCTTCCGCCGTGTCCATTCGCTCAAAGGGGCCGCGCGCGCGGTTGAGCTGCCGGTGGTCGAGGGGGTGGCCCACGCGCTGGAGAACCGTCTCTCCACCCTGCTTTCGGCCCATGCGCTGCCCGCCCCGGCCGATCTTGCCGCCATTGCCGACACGCTTGACGAGATCGACCTGCTCATGACCGCAACGCCCCCGGATGCGCCCGCCGCACCCGATGAGGCAGCGGCACAGGCGGTTGAAAACCCGGCTTACGTGCAGGTGCCCGTGGCCCGGCTCGATGCGCTGGCGGCTGCGGTGCATGACCTCATGGCCGTGGCCGACCGGCATGAGCGGCTGTGGGCGCAGGTGATGGACCTGCTTGGTGAGGCGCGCGCCGTCATGCACGCGCCCGAGCGCATGCGCGCCGACCCGGTGGCCGAATTCGCGCGCATGACGCGCCGGCTGATGGGGGTGGGGCGCGAACGCGAACTCATGGCGGGCCAGATCGACCGCGCCCTGCTGCGGCTGGGCGAGGAAGTGCATGCCGTCACCCTCGTGCCTGCCGAGAGTGTGTTCGGCTCGCTCGCGGCCATGGCCCGGCGCATCGCGCGCGAGCATGGCGGGCCGGATGCGGGTGTCGTGGTGCACATGACCGGCATGGACGTGCAGACCGAGCGCCGCGTGATGCAGGCATTGCGTGACCCGGTCATCCATCTCGTGCGCAATGCCATCGTGCACGGGCATGAAACCCGCGCCCAGCGGCTGGCGGCGGGCAAGTCCGAAGACCTCAACATCACCATTGCCGTGACCATGACCGGGGTGCGGCTGCAGGTGGCGGTCAGCGATGACGGGCGTGGCCCGGACCTGCGCGCCATCGCCGCGCGTGCGGCAGGGCAGGGGCTGGTCCATGCCGATGCCCCGCTTGATGCGCGGCAGCTGCTCGCGCGCGTGTTCGAGCCGGGTTTTTCCACCCGGGGCAAGGCCGACAGCCTGGCCGGGCGCGGGGTGGGGCTTTCGGTCGTGGCGGAGGCGGCGCGCGCGCTGCATGGCAGCGTGCGCATGGAGCAGCGCCAGCCCGCGGGCACCACCGTCATCCTGACCGTGCCGGTCTCGCAGCGCCAGCGCACCGTGCTGCTGGTTGAAAACGCGGGCCAGTCCCTCGGCCTGCCCGGCCGGGTGATCCGCCACCTGCTGCGCGTGCGGCGCGACGAGATCCGCCTTGTGGGCGGCATGCCGTTCGCCGTGGTGCCCCACCCCCCCGATGGCGCGGGCGTGGCAGACCCGCGGCATGAGGAGGAACTGGTGCCACTCGCCCCGCTGCGCGCCTTCGTGGGTGATGAAAACGCGCCGCTGCCGGTGCGCGATGGCGCGGTGAGCGTGGTGGTGATGGAGGTCGAGGGCGTGCGCTGCGGCTTTGCCGTCGAGCGGATGGTCGATGTGCGCACGCTACTGGTGTCGGATGCCACCGCCGTGGGGCTGGACAGCGAACTCGTGCCCGGCATCGCCTGGCCGCGCGAGGACCAGCCCGTCTTCGTGCTCAGCCCCGACCGGCTGTTCGCGCGCTGGCGCGAGCGTGGCAATGGCGGCGGCGCCCATTTCAGCGATGTGGACAGCGCCGCCCCCGTGGTGCCCGTGCGCCACGCGCCGCTGGTGATGGTGGTCGATGACTCGATCACGACCCGGACATTGCAGAAAACGATCCTCCAGTCCCACGGTTATGACGTGTGCCTCGCGGTGGATGGGGAGGAGGCGCTGGCCATGCTCCAGCAGTCCTCGCGGCATGTGGATGTGGTGGTGACGGATGTTGAAATGCCGCGCATGGATGGTCTGGCCCTGCTCGCGGCCATGCAGGGAGATGCGCATCTGGCCCATATTCCCGTCGTGCTCATGACCTCGCGTGATGATGGCGATGACATCCGCCGTGGCATGGAGGGCGGCGCGCGGGCTTACCTGACCAAGCAGCGCTTCGACCAGGGCGAACTGATCGATACCATAAGGGGGCTTTTGTGAGCGCAACCACCCCCCAGCCGCCCCGCCGCGTGCTGATCGTGGAGGATTCGGCGGTGCTGCGCCACCTACTCATGCGCGTGGTGGCCGATGACCCGCGCCTTGAACTGGCCGAGGCGGTGGAAACGGCGGAGGAAGCGCTGCGCCTCGTGCCGCGCCTGCGGCCGGACGTGATCTCGATGGATATCTGCCTGCCGGGCATGGACGGGCTTGAGGCCACGCGGCAGATCATGGCGCATTTTCCCACCCCCATCGTCATTGTCAGCGACAGGCCGGGGGGGGCAGGCCGCGCATGTCTCGATGAATGCGCTGCGCTCGGGCGCGCTGTCGGTGATCGAGAAGCCGCAGGGCCTCACGGGCAGCGCGGGCACTGCCGTGGCGCAGGGCATTGCCACCCAGCTTTACATCATGAGCCAGGTGCCGGTCATCCGGCGCAGGCTCATGCAGGCCGAGCCTTTCCGCCACAGGGGCATGTGGTCGCGCCCGCTGGCCATCCACCCCCGCATCCTGGCCATGGCCGCCTCCACCGGGGGGCCGACCGCCTTTGCCCGCGTGCTGGGTGACCTGCCGCCCGATTTCACGCTGCCGGTGGTGCTGGTGCAGCATATGGGGCAGAGCTTCATGGAAGGCTTTGCCCAGTGGCTGGACCAGCAGGTGGCACTGCCGGTCCGGCTGGCGCAGCATGGCATGCCACTCGAACGCGGGTTGGTGCTTGTCGCACCAGGCAACCGGCACATGACGGTGGGCACGCGCGGCGAGGTGCTGCTGCATGATGCAGCACCCGTGCAGGGGCAGCGGCCTTCGGCTGACGTGCTGTTTTCCTCCGTGGCAAGGGTTTTTGGCGCCGACGGGCTTGGCGTGCTGCTGACCGGCATGGGCGAGGACGGCGTGGAGGGGCTGGGCCGCATCCGCGCGCGCGGTGGCTACACGGTGGTCGAGGACCGCAGCACCGCCGTCATTCACGGCATGCCCGGCGCTGCCGAGCGCGCGGGGGCGGCGTGCATCAGCCTGCCGGTGCATGAAATCGCCCCGCATATTCTCCGGGCCATGGCGGTCGGCCCGGTTCCCTCCCAAGACCCCCTGGCTGGATAAGACAACCCCATGGTGCTGACCGATCGCGAAGACAGTCCCGATACCCTGCTGCTGGTGGAGGATTCGGACACGCAGGCCCTGCGCATCCGCCGCATGCTGGAAAGCCATGGCTTTCACGTCCATCGCGTGGCCAGCGGGGAGGAAGCGCTCGATACGCTCGATGTCCGCCTGCCGGGGCTGGTGATCGCCGATTATCACCTGCCGGGCATGAATGGCGGCCAGCTTGCCCGCCAGCTGCGCATGAACGCGGTCACGCGCACCATACCGGTGCTGATCCTGACCGAGGGGATCGAGCCGGGGCTGGAGCGCGAGGGGCTGGAAAGCGGGGCGGATGCGTATATCCCCAAATCCTCCGACCCGGCGCTGATCGTCTTCCGCATCCGCGCGCTTTTGCGCGAGCATGCGGCGCATGCCCCCTCGCTCGTGCCGCAGCGCGTGTTCCGCCGTGCGCGCATCATGGTCATCGCGCCCGAGCCCGAACACAGGCGCGCCGTGCCCGAACTGATCGACCAGTTGCGGCGCGACGGGCATATCGTCACCCTGTGGCATGACCCCGCCCAGCTCGTGCCCGCCCTCCTGCACGACCCCGAGCACATGCCCGACTGCGTGGTGATCGATCTGGCCTGCCGGGAGTTCGACGGGCTGGAAGTGTGCCGCAGGCTCGATGAATGGCGGCAGGAGGACCTGCTCTCGGGCAACGTGCCGCCGCGCATCCTTGGCGTGGATGGCGCGCCCCGGCCCGATGCCAGGGAGTTCTCGGCGCGCGTGTTCGAGGCGGGGATCGATGACCTCGTCTCGCGCGATGTGGGGCCTGCGGCGCTGGCGCTGCGCATTCGCGTGCTGGTGCGCCGCAAGCTCCTGCAAGATGACGTGCGCCGCATCGAGGTGGAGCGGCAGGCGCGCGAGATCGCGGTCAAGAGCGCGCGCGCGGAGGCGGCGGCCATAGCATCCAAGGCCTCGCTGGCCGAGGCGCTGGAGCAGGCCAACCGTGAACTGGCCGATGCCAACCGCAAGCTGATCGAGACCCAGGGCAAGCTGGTGCAGACCGCCAAGATGGCATCCCTGGGTGAACTGGTGGCGGGCATCGCGCACGAGATCAACAACCCGCTGGCCTTCATCCTGGCGCACAAGGACACGGTGGCGCGCGGGCTGGACCGGCTGGCCACCATGGAAACCACGACCACCGATCCCGACCACGACCAGCGTGAAGCGATCCTGACCAAGTGCCGCGACCGGGTGGGGTCGATGAACATGGGGCTGCGGCGCATCCAGAACCTTGTGCTCAACCTGCGCAAATTCTCGCGGCTTGATGAAGGGCTGTTCCAGGTCATCGACGTGCCCGAGGCGCTGGAAACGGTCATGGCGCTGCTGACCCAGAAGCTGGGCAGCGGCATTGCGGTCAAAAGACAGTATGAGGCGCCTGACCGGCTGTACTGCCAGGCGGCGCTGCTCAATCAGGTCATCATGAATATTATCAGCAATGCGGCGGATGCAATTCTTGCCGCCCAGCATGATGATATGTCTGGCCAGGGCGGCATAGCGGTGGGCGAGATCGGGATTCATACCTATCTTGCCCGCAATGACAGCGGGCAGGAGCAGTATGTCTTTGTCATTACCGATAGTGGTCCCGGCATAGCGCCTGATGTGCAGGAGCGCATCTTCGAGCCGTTCTTCACCACCAAGCCGGTGGG
>NZ_JABJWC010000065.1 GCF_013155395.1 Komagataeibacter melomenusus
CGCCATAAAACACCCATAACATTCACAAACCGCACCAAAAAAAGTGCACCAGAATGAAATTTATATGAAAAAAGGAGGGGCAAGCCCCTCCTTTCCTCAAAGCCACTGCGGTGCGTGGGTATCAGTCGGCCTCAATCTCGGTGCCATTGATGGTCAGGTGGTCATCCTTCGCATCAACGGTCACGGTTTCGCCGTCATGGATGGTGCCTTCAAGCAGCAGGCCCGCGAGCGGGTTCTGCAGGGCACGCTGGATCACGCGCTTGAGCGGACGCGCACCATAGACCGGGTCGTAGCCCTCATTCGCCAGCCAGGTCTCGCCGCCCTTGTCCAGACGGAGCTGGATGTTGCGCTCGGCAAGCAGCTTGCGCAGGCGACCGATCTGGATTTCCACGATCTTGCCCATATCCGCCTTCTGCAGGCGCGAGAACAGGATAATCTCGTCCAGACGGTTGAGGAACTCGGGCCGGAAGTGGTTGCGCACAACCTGCATGACCTCGGGCCGCACGCTCTCAACCGATTCCCCATCGGGCAGATGGGCCAGCACTTCGGAGCCGAGGTTACTGGTCAGCACGATCAGGGTATTGCGGAAGTCGACCGTGCGCCCCTGGCCATCGGTCAGGCGACCATCATCGAGCACCTGCAGCAGGATGTTGAACACATCCTCATGCGCCTTCTCCACCTCATCGAACAGGATGACCTGATAGGGCCTGCGGCGCACGGCCTCGGTCAGCACGCCGCCTTCCTCATAGCCAACGTAACCGGGAGGGGCACCGACAAGCCGCGAGACGGCGTGCTTCTCCATGAACTCGCTCATGTCGATGCGCAGCAGGGCCTTCTCGTCATCAAACAGGAAGCGGGCCAGCGCCTTGCACAACTCGGTCTTGCCCACGCCCGTCGGGCCAAGGAACAGGAACGAGCCGATGGGGCGGTTGGGGTCCTGCAGCCCGGCACGCGCACGGCGCACCGCGTTCGATACCGCCTTGAGGGCCGGTTCCTGACCCACCACGCTCTTGCGCAGTTCATCTTCCATGCGCAGCAGCTTGGCGCGCTCGCCCTCGAGCATGCGGTCCACCGGCACGCCGGTCCAGCGCGAGACCACGGCGGCGATGCCCTGATCGGTCACGGTATCGCTGACCATGCCATCGCCCTTGCTGATCTGGTCAGCCTCTTCCTGCGCCTTGGCAATCTGGGCCTGAAGCTGGGGCAGGCGGCTGTACATCAGCTCCGATGCCCGGGCGAGGTCGCCCTTGCGCTGGGCGATCTCGATATCCGAGCGGATCTGGTCCATTTCCTCCTGCAGCTTCTGCACCGCGTTCACGCGGTCCTTTTCAGCATGCCAGGCAGCGGTCAGCGCATCAGATTTCTCCTGCAGTTCCGACAGTTCGGCTTCCAGCTTGACCAGACGCTCCTTGCTCGCCGCGTCGTCTTCCTTGCGGATGGCTTCGCGCTCGATCTTGAGCTGGATCAGGCGGCGGTCGAGTTCATCGAGTTCCTCGGGCTTGCTGTCGATCTGCATGCGCAGGCGGCTTGCAGCCTCATCGACCAGATCAATCGCCTTGTCGGGCAGGAAGCGGTCGGTGATGTAGCGGTTGGACAGCGTCGCCGCCGCCACCAGCGCGCCGTCGGAGATACGGATACCGTGATGGAGTTCGTATTTCTCCTTGATGCCGCGCAGGATGGAGATGGTATCGGCCACCGTCGGCTCACCCACATAGACCGGCTGGAAGCGCCGGGCGAGGGCTGCGTCCTTCTCGATATACTTGCGGTATTCATCAAGCGTGGTCGCACCGATGCAGTGCAGCACGCCACGGGCGAGTTCGGGCTTGATGAGGTTGGAGGCATCCATCGCGCCGTCGCTGCGCCCTGCGCCCACGAGGGTGTGCATCTCATCGATGAACAGGATGATCTGCCCTTCGGCGGATTCGATTTCCTTGAGCACCGCCTTGAGGCGTTCCTCGAACTCGCCACGGAACTTGGCACCTGCCACCAGCGCGCCCATGTCGAGCGAGAGCAGCTTCTTGTTCTTGAGCGCCTCGGGCACATCGCCATTGACGATACGCTGGGCCAGCCCTTCGACAATGGCGGTCTTGCCCACGCCCGGCTCACCGATCAGGACCGGGTTGTTCTTGCTGCGCCGTGCCAGCACCTGAATGGCGCGGCGGATTTCCTCATCACGGCCAATGACCGGATCGAGCTTGCCCTGAAGGGCCACCTCGGTCACGTCGCGGGCGTATTTCTTCAGCGCGTCAAAATTGGCTTCGGCGTTTTCGCTATCCACGGTGCGTCCCTTGCGGATGGTGGCAATGGCTTTTTCCAGTGCCTGGGGTGTCGCCCCGCCGGCACGCAGGGCCTGACCCGCGGGTGTTTCGGATGCGGCAATGGCGGCCAGCAGGCGGTCCTGCGCCACAAAGCCGTCGCCCGCCTTCTGCGCGGCCTGCTCGGCGGCATCAAGCACGCGCACCAGTTCACCCGTCGCACTGGGCTGGCCTGCGCCGCTGCCCTGCACCTTGGGCAGTTTGGCAAGGGCGGCCTCGTTGGCGCTGGTAATGGCGGGCACGTTACCACCGGCGGCGCGGATCAGGGCCGAGGCTGCTCCCTGATCATCATCAAGCAGCGCCTTGAGCAGGTGCTCGGGCGTAAGCTGCTGGTTGTAGTCACGCATGGCGATGGTCTGGGCGGCCTGCAGGAAACCGCGCGAGCGTTCCGTGAATTTCTCGATATTCATATGGTCTTCGTCCCTTTCAATCAGGCGACAATGATGGTTCTGCCTTTGCGCCGTCCCTCAACAGGCAACGGCAAGGCGCTGGAATCCAGATGGGGTCCATCCGATGTTATTACAAGATACTGGCTGCCAGTTCCCGTCTTCCATGCCGTGTCTGATCATGAGGTTAGCTGACCATTGGCGCAGGGTTTGCAACCTTGATCCAGATCAAGCTTGCCGTGCCTTATCGGCGTAACGGCCATTCGCCCGGGACGTTATGAAGAGACCCTGCACAGGTCATGGACGATTGATGCAGGATGCAAATCTGCCCCCACAAAAAACCATCAGCAGTAAAGAAGTTTTTGGTGAAGCTTTTTTCAAAAAGCTTCAGGGAAACGCCGCCTTTTTGAAAAAAGGCGGCACCCAGAAACTTCCGTTTCTTATTCTGGCTTAGCCACCTTGGCCGCCACCGCGGGGCCAAGCAGCAGCAGGTCGGCGGCCGAGAGGCGATCGGACGCATTACTGGCCTGATGCCAGTAGGGATAGAGCAGCGGCGGCGCACTTGCGGCATCAAGGCGGCTGATTTCTTCCGCACTCAGCACAAGGTCGGCGGCCTTGAGGTTATCGACAAGCTGCGCCTCGGTGCGCGCGCCGATCACGATGGAGGTAATGGCAGGCCGCTGCGCCACCCACGCCAGCGCCACCTGCGCTGCGGAAATGTTGCGGGCCTCGGCAATGCTGACGAGCACTTCGACCACGTCATAGAGTTTTTCAATGTCGTGAACCGGCGGCTCGCCCCATTTCTCGATCTGGCGCGTGCCTGCGGGCTGCGGCCTGCCGCGGCGGTACTTGCCCGAAAGCAGGCCCCCGGCCATGGGACTCCACACCTGCACGCCAATGCCCTGATCGCGCGAAAGCGGCAGCAGTTCATATTCCGCCTCGCGCGCCTGCAGCGAATAATAGATCTGCTGCGCCACGGGTGCGATCAACCGGTCACGCTCGGCCACCGACAGCGCCTTCATCAGGTGCCAGGCCGAGAAGTTGGACACCCCGGTATAGCGGATCTTGCCCGCGCGGGTCAGGGTATCGAGCGCCTCCAGCGTTTCATCGAGCGGGGTCTGGCCATCCCATTCATGCAGGTAATACAGGTCGATATGGTCACGCCCCAGCCGCTTGAGGCTGGCCTCGCACGCGCGGATGAGGTGATAGCGCGACAGCCCGGCATCATTGGCGCCCGTGCCCATGGTAAAGCGGGCCTTGGTGGTGACCATGATGTCATCGCTGCGGCCCTTGAGCGCAGCACCCAGAATTTCCTCCGATACGCCGGCTGAATAGATATCCGCCGTATCGAACATGTTGATCCCGGCCTCGATGCACAGGTCAAGCTGGCGGCGGGCACCGGCAAGGTCGGTATCGCCGGTCTTGGCGAAATCACCCTTGCCTCCAAAGGTCATGGTGCCCAGCGTGAAGGCTGAAATCCTGAGGCCCGAACGGCCAAGCTGGCGGTATTGCATCTCTTTTCCTCCCCTGAAGGTCTGTAAAACGCCTGCTACACACGATGCTGAAAACAATGAGACGTTTTTGGCGAAGCTTTTTTCAAAAAGCTCCGGGCGAACGCCGCCTTAAAAATTACAGTCACTGCGTATGACAGGCTTCAGCCGGTATAGGTCACGTTCAGTTCGCCCACCCCGGCACAGGTGGCATGCAGCACATCGCCCCGCCTGACCGGCCCCACGCCCGAGGGCGTGCCGGTCATGATCAGGTCGCCCGGCGCGAGGGTGACAAAACGGCTGAGGCAGGAGATGATCTCGGGCACGGACCAGATCATCTCCATCAGGTCGCCTTTCTGGCGCTGCTCGCCATTGACGCTCAGGGCAATGACCCCGCTTTCGGGGTGGCCAATGCGCACGGCCGGCACAATGGCGGAGATGGGACAGGACTGGTCAAACCCCTTGGCCAGCGCCCACGGGCGGCCCGCCTTCTTGGCGGCGGCCTGCAGGTCGCGCCGGGTCATGTCCAGCCCCACCGCGTAGCCATAGATATGCGCGAGCGCCTTCTCTACCGGAATGTCAGCCCCCTCGCGCCCGATGGCGGCGACAAGTTCCACCTCATGGTGCAGGTCGGCCGTGCTGACGGGAAACGGCAGCAACCCGCCACCGGGCACCACCGCATCACCGGGCTTGGCAAAAAAGAAGGGTTCGGAGCGCTCGGGGTTGCTGCCCATCTCGCGCGCATGGGCGGCATAATTCTGCCCCACGCACCATATCCGCCTGACAGGAAAGACACCCGCACTCCCCTCCACAGGCACGACAGGAAGGGTGTAGGGGGGAATTACGTAGTCCGTCACGATCCGGCGCTCCTGGCTGTTCATACCGGCGCGCATGGTGGCACCCGTGCCCGGTCGTGTCACGGCAAATGCGGGGGCGCCCCATGAAAGCGGACATAAAAAAAACGCCAGCCGGAACAGACCGGCTGGCGCTGAAAAATACGGTGGCGACAGGGCGCCTGCGTTATTTTGCGCAGATCAGTTGCGGGCCTTGTCGACCAGCTTGTTCTTGCCGATCCACGACATCATGGCGCGCAGCTTCTCGCCCACCTTCTCGATCTGGTGCTCGTTGTTACGCGCACGGGTGGCCTTGAAGCCGATGTTGCCGGACTGGTTTTCCAAGATGAAGTTGCGCACGAAGGTGCCATCCTGAATGTCGGTCAGGATCTTCTTCATCTCGACCTTGGTTTCCGGCGTGATCACGCGCGGGCCGGACACGTATTCACCATACTCCGCGGTGTTGGAGATGGAGTAGTTCATGTTCGCGATGCCGCCTTCATAGATCAGGTCGACGATCAGCTTCATTTCGTGCAGGCACTCGAAATAGGCCATCTCGGGGGCGTAACCGGCTTCAACCAGCGTCTCGAAGCCCGCGCGGATCAGCTCGACCAGGCCACCGCACAGCACGGCCTGCTCACCGAACAGGTCGGTCTCGACCTCTTCCTTGAAAGTGGTCTCGATGATGCCCGCACGGCCACCGCCGTTGGCGGAGGCATAGGACAGCGCGATTTCAAGCGCATTGCCCGAGGCGTTCTGCGCCACGGCCACCAGCGACGGCACGCCGCCACCCTTCTGGTATTCCGAACGCACGGTGTGGCCGGGGCCCTTGGGCGCGATCAGGAACACGTCAAGGTCGGGACGCGCCTCGATGATGCGGAAGTGGATGGCCAGGCCATGGGCGAAGGCAAGCGCCGCACCCTGCTTGAGGTTCTTCTCCAGCGATTCCTTGTACAGCGCGCCCTGGCCTTCATCCGGCGTCAGCACCATCACCACGTCGGCCCACTTGGCGGCATCGGCGGGGGTCATGACCTTGAAGCCGGCGGCCTCGGCCTTGGCAACGGCGGTGGATTCGGGGCGCAGGCCGACAACGATGTCGGTCACGCCGGAATCCTTGAGGTTGTTGGCATGGGCATGGCCCTGGCTGCCGTAGCCGATGATGGCAACCTTCTTGCTCTTGATCAGGTTCACGTCGGCATCGCGATCATAATAGACGCGCATGGTCTTGCTCCTTGAGGAATGAAAAACGGATGAAGTAGAAAACGCGACCCTTACAGGATTGCCGCCCCACGGGCGATGGCGGCAATGCCCGTGCGCGAGACCTCGGCCAGGCCAAGGGGACGCATGAGGTCGATGAAGGCATCAAGCTTGTCGGACGCGCCGGTCAGCTCAAAGACGAACGAGGTGGCCGAGGCATCAACCGGGTGCGCGCGGAAGGCCTGCGCAATGCGCAGCGCATCGGCCCGGCGCTCGCCACTGGCAATCACCTTGACGAGCGCCATCTCGCGCGCCACGTGCGGCTCGCGCCCGGTCATGACCGCCACGCGGTACACCGGCACCAGCCGCTCCACCTGCGCGCGGATCTGGCCCAGCACATGCGGGGTTGCGGTGGTCACGATATTGATGCGCGACTGGCGGCGGGTTTCATCCACCGCGGCCACGGTCAGGCTCTCGATATTGTACCCACGACCTGAGAACAGGCCGATCACGCGGGCAAGCGCGCCGCTTTCGTTCTCGACCTGAATGGAAATGACCGCGGAGACCGGGCTCTCCTGCTGCGTGGTCATGATGTGTTTCCTGACTGCTTGGGGCGCCGCCCTGCGGGAACAGGGGCGGCAGGAAAAGGACAGAAAAGCCTGCGGCACAATCGCCGCAGGCAGGCGCGCGATCAGACCAGCATGCGGCCTTCGGCGCTGATCTCGTCATCCTGGCCGGGGCCAAGCAGCATCTGGTTATGCGCCGCCCCCGAGGGGATCATGGGGTAGCAGTTTTCATCCTGCGCCACGCATATATCCGCCACCACCGGGCCGGGATGGGCCAGCATTTCGGCTATCACGCCATCAAGCTCACCCATGCAGGTCGCGCGCAGGCCCTTGCCATGGAAGCTTTCCGCAAGCCTGACAAAATCGGGCAGGGCCGCGCTGTAGCTCTCGGAATAGCGCGAGTCATGCAGCAGTTCCTGCCACTGGCGCACCATGCCCATATACTGGTTGTTGAGGATGAACACCTTAACCGGCAGGCGGTACTGCGCGATGGTGGACAGTTCCTGGATGTTCATCAGCGTCGAGGCCTCGCCCGCGATGTCGATCACCAGCGCATCGGGGTGGGCAATCTGCGCGCCAACGGCGGCCGGCAGGCCGTAGCCCATGGTGCCCAGCCCGCCCGAGGTCAGCCAGCGATTGGGCTTGTCAAACCCGAAATGCTGGGCCGCCCACATCTGGTGCTGCCCCACCTCGGTCGAGACATAGGTGTCGCGCCCGGTGGCGGTGGCGAGTTCATGCAGGCGGCGGATGGCGTATTGCGGGCGGATGATCGCCTCGGGCGCCCTGTCCTGCACGAAGCCCAGGCTGTCCATCTTGCGCCATTCGTTGATCTGGTGCCACCACTGCGCCATGTCGATGGGCTGGCGGGTATTGGCGGGCGTGCACTCCCATTCTTCGAGCATCATCTCGATCACGCGCCGCGCATCGCCCACGATGCCCACGTCAACCTGCACGATCTTGTTGATCTGGCTGGGGTCGATATCGGCATGGATCTTGAACGAGCCGGGCGAGAACGCATCGAGCCTGCCGGTCACGCGGTCATCAAAGCGCGAGCCAAGCGCGATCAGCACATCGCAGCCATGGGTGGCCATGTTGGCCTCGTACGTGCCGTGCATGCCCAGCATGCCCAGGAAGCGCCGGTCGCCCGCCGGCATCGACCCCAGCCCCATCAGCGTGGAGGTGCACGGGAAACCCGTCTTTTCCACCAGCCGGCGCAGGGCGGCCGATGCCTCAGGCCCGGCATTGATGATGCCGCCGCCGGTATAGAACAGCGGGCGGCGCGCGCCCTTCATGGCGGCCACGGCGCGCGCGATCACGTCGCGGCCCGGCTCGGTCTGCGGGCGGTAGGACGGGTGCGGCACGCGCGGGGCGTCGCTATAGGGTGCGGGGCCGACCATCAGGTTCTTGGGCAGGTCGACCAGCACCGGGCCGGGGCGGCCGCTGCGCGCGATATGGAAGGCCTCATGCACGCACGGCGCCACGTCATCCGCCCGGCGGATGAGGTAATTGTATTTGGTGGCCGGGCGGGTGATGCCGGTCGTATCCGCCTCCTGGAAGGCATCGGTGCCGATCAGCGGCACGCCCACCTGGCCCGAGAAGCAGACAACCGGAATCGAATCCAGCATGGCGTCGAGCAACCCGGTCACGGTGTTGGTCGCACCCGGCCCGCTGGTGACGAGCACCACGCCCACCTTGCCCGTCGAGCGGGCATAGGCCTCGGCCGCGTGCACGGCGGCCTGCTCGTGGCGGACCAGCACGTGGCGAATCGCATTCTGGCGGAAAATGGCATCATAAATCGGCAGGACCGCGCCACCGGGATAGCCGAAAATGACTTCGACCCCCTGCTCGGCCAGTACGCGCAGAAGCACCTCCGCACCGGTGAGTACGGATGTATCCGTGCCCGCTGCGTGAGGCTTCATGTCGGTCTGGTGCGGTGCTGTGTTCATGGTCCTGCTCCTTCGCCGCTGGTGGCCAGAACAATCCGGCCACCCCTGATCAGGCGAAATCCCGGGCCGGGTTTACGGAATGCCTTGGCCCGCGTCAATGCGTTTAATAACAAAAGAAATGATTTTATCGGCTTCGCTTTCCATTTGTTGCGCGGTTTTGTCTTTTTCGAATCGTTTTTCATATAAAAACGTGTCCGCCGGGGCAGCACACGCATGATGGGCGAACCATGTGGCCTGCCGCTTGGTATATTGGCCGGTCAATGTAATGGCGCGCGCCGCCGCATCCGCCCGCGTCATTTCACCGCGCAGCACGGCGGCAAGTTCAGGCACGCCATGGGCGCGCATGGCGGGCAGGTCGGGCGGCAGGTTCTGGGCCAGCAGGGCTTCCACCTCCGCCATGGCGCCCTGCTCCATCATGGCATGGAAGCGCCGGGCAATGGCCGCGCGCAGCCCGTCACGCGCCGGGTGCAGCCTGACGGCAATGAAGCGGGCATCAAGCCCGGGCAGCACGGCCTCTCGCCGCCACCACGCCATGCCGCGGCCGGTGGCGGCACGCACCTCCCACGCGCGGGCAAGGCGCTGGCCATCATTGGGGCGCAGGGTGGCGGCGGTTTCGGGGTCAAGCTGCTGCAGGCGGGCATGCAGGGCGGGGGCGCCGAGTTCGGCCAGCAGGCCACGCGCCTGTTCGCGGATGGCGGGCGACGGCTGCGGAATATCAGCCAGCCCATCGGTCAGGGCGCGGAAATACATGCCCGTGCCACCACAGAATATCGGCACGCGCCCGGCATCCCACGCGCGACCCGCCACCGTCAGCGCCTGCTCACGCCACCACGCCACCGAGCCATTGCGCAAAGCGGGCAGCACGCCATACAGCGCATGGGGCACGCAGGCTTCCTCCGCCACGGTGGGGCGGGCGGTGAGAATGCGCAGGTCGCGATAGACCTGCATCGAATCGGTGTTGATGATGGTACCGTCCACCGCGCGCGCAAGGGCCAGCGCGAGTGCGGACTTGCCCGAACAGGTCGGACCCGCCACGATTAGCGCCACGCGCGCCTGCCCGGACGGGGGGCGTGTCATTGTTCCATTCCTTTCACTGACCCGGACCCCATGGCTGATTCCCCCTCCCACGCCCATACCCTTGTACTGGTGGCCAACCGTGACGCCACATCGCTTACGGCGGTTGATATCGAAGCCGCGCGCGACCTTGCCCGCGCTGCCGCACCCGTTACCCTGTCGGAAGGCGAAGCGGTCGAGATGGCCTGCACGGCTCCCAACATCGCGGCCCTGCGCGACATGTTCGCCAAGGGCCATATCGACGTGCTGGTAACCCCCGCAGCCCACCGCCGCAAGCGCGTGCTGGTGGCTGACATGGACAGCACCATCGTCAGTTGCGAGACGCTGGACGACATCGCGACCCATGCCGGCATTGGCGAGAAGATTGCCGAGATCACGCGCCGCTCCATGAATGGCGAGATCGAATTCGAGGCCGCCCTGCGCGAGCGCGTGGCCCTGCTGCGCGGCCTACCCGTGACCTTGCTGGAAAAAGCGTGGAAGGACGTCAAGCTCAACACGGGGGCAATCGAACTGGTGCGCACCATGGGGGCCAATGGCGCACGTACGGCGCTGGTGTCTGGCGGGTTCACGTTCTTTACCAGCCGGGTGGCAGAACTGTGCGGCTTTGATGAAAACCACGCCAACACCCTGCTGGCCACAGGCGACAGCCTGACCGGCGCGGTGGGCCAGCCCATTTTGGGCCCGGACGCCAAGCTTGCGCACCTGCGGCGCCTTGTCGCGGCGGGTGGCGTCAGCGAGGAAGAGGCGCTGGCCACCGGCGATGGCGCGAATGACCTGGCCATGCTGCGGGTGGCGGGGCTGGGCATCGCCTTCCATGCCAAGCCTGCCGTGCGGCGCGAGATCAGCAACCAGGTCAATGCCACCACGCTGCGCAGCCTGCTCTTCGCGCAGGGCTACCGGGCGGCGGAATTCGTCACGGCGTAACGGCCGTGCCGCGGGCGGCGGTGGCGGCGGGCTGGCCACGGCTGTCCTGCGCCTCGATGAACACGCGCGTGACCTCGGGGTAGGCCTGCTTGATCTGGCGCTCGAGCGTGCTGACCACGATCTCGACCTGCCCTGCCGTCATGTCATTGCGAAAATCGAGGCTGATCACCACCAGCACGTCGCGCGGGCCGAAGTGCATGGAGCGGATCTCGTTCAGCCGCTCCACCCCGTCCGCCCCCAGCGCCATGGTGCGCAGCGCGCGCAGCACTTCCGGCGCAACGCCCTCGCCCGTCAGCAGCGACTGGGATTCGCGCGCAAGGAAAGTTGCCGTCACGGCCAGAATAAAGGCAATGATGATCGACGCCACGCCATCGAGCACCGGCATGTCCAGCCACTCGGCCAGCACATTGCCCAGCAGGGCCACGAACAGCCCGCTCAGCGCCGCCGTATCCTCGAACAGGACCGTGAACACGGTGGGGTCCTTGCTCATCTGCACGGCCTCCACCCAGCCACGCCTGCCCTTGCCCTCCTTGCGGAACGCCCGCAGCGCCATCAGCCACACCGAGCCCTCGAACACGATGCTCGCCACCAGCACGGCGTAATTGACCAGCACATGCGCCACCGGCTGCGGATGGATGATGTGGATGATCCCCTCATACAGCGAAACGCCAGCACCGAGGCCAAAGATGAGGAGCGCCACCACGAAGGTCCAGAAATACAGCTCAAGCCCGTAGCCGAACGGATGCGTGGCCGTGGCCGGGCGGGTCGCGCGCTTCATGCCCACGAGCAGCAGGCCCTGGTTGCCGGTATCGATCAGGGAATGGATGGCCTCGCTGAGCATGGAGGCGCTGCCCGTAAGAAAGGCCGCGCCAAACTTGGTGGCCGCCACCAGCAGGTTGCCACCAAGGGCCGCGAAGATGACCGTTCGGGAAGATGAGGAATGTGCCATTGATTTTTCAATATTGAGCCAGGGGGCCATCCTATCGCGCCACCTCCTCTTTTAACAGTGTGGCAGCCCTGCGTGCCGGTTGCGGGGGCTGGGGGCCTGTCCTATGGTCACGCGGCACTGCTTAACGGAGTACCTGCCCAGATGCGCACCACCGTCATCCAGATGGCGCCTGGCGCCTCCGCGCCCGAGAATATCGACACTGCGCGCGCCCTCATGACCGCCGCCATCACCGCCGACAGGCCCGACCTCGTGGTTCTGCCCGAAATGTGGAGTTGCCTTGGCGGCACGCGCGACATGAAATTCGCCGCAGCCGAGGTACTGCCCGCCCCCGATGGCACGGGCGAGGCCGGGCCGCTGTACCGCTTCCTGTCCGGCATCGCACGCACGTATGGCGTGAGCGTGCATGGCGGCTCGATTGGCGAGCGGCATGGGGAGAAGCTGTTCAATACCGCCCTTGTGTTCAACCCGCAGGGCCACGAGATCGCGCGCTACCGCAAGATCCACCTCTTTGACGTGACCACGCCCGGCGGCGAGGGCTACCGCGAGAGCGATACCTACGAGCCCGGCTCCGACATCGTCACCGCCCCGCTTTCAGCCGATCTCACCGCCGGGCTTGCCATCTGCTACGATATCCGCTTCCCCGCGCTGTTCCATGCGCTGCGCGCGCGTGGCGCCAACGTGCTGCTGGTACCCGCCGCCTTTACCGTCGAGACCGGGCTTGCCCATTGGGAGACGCTGCTGCGCGCCCGCGCCATCGAGACACAGTGCTGGATGGTGGCCTGCGGCACGACCGGCACCCACACCGATGCCTCCGGCCAGTCGCGCCGCACCTATGGCCATTCCATGATCATCGACCCATGGGGCACGATCGTGGCCCAGGTCTCCGACGGGCCGGGCTGGAGCACCGCGCGCATCGAACGCGGCGTGATTGACAGCACACGTGCGCGCATGCCGGTCATGGCGCATCACCGCCTGTCCATCCACACCCCATGACCGATATGTCGTACCCCGGCTGGGCCGATGGGTACATCCCGACAAGACTATGCTTCGCCGCCGCCCCCAACGAGAGCGCCGAACTGTGGTGCGAACGCCTGACGGGCCAGTACGGCCAGTGCCCGCCCGATGAGGCGGAGGCCCTGATCTGCCTTGGCGGCGATGGCTTCATGCTGGAGACGCTGCACACCACCCTTGGGCGCACGCTGCCGGTTTATGGCATCAACTGCGGCACGGTGGGCTTTTTGATGAACCCCGCCGTGCCTGATGACCTGCCCGCCCGCCTGGCAGCGGCCCAGGTGGCCATCCTGCACCCGCTGCGCATGAAGGCCACCACCATGGATGGCCAGTGCGTGCATGCCCTGGCGCTGAATGACGTGTTCCTGTTCCGCCAGACACGGCAGGCCGCCAAGATCCGCATCGGGGTGGACGGGCGCGTGCGCCTGCCTGAACTGATCTGCGATGGCGTGCTGATCTCGACCCCCGCGGGCTCGACCGCCTACAACCTCTCGGCCCACGGGCCGATCGTGCCGCTCTCGGCCAACCTGCTGCCGCTCACGCCCATCAGCGCCTTCCGCCCGCGCCGGTGGCGCGGGGCGCTGCTGCCCTCCACCGCGCGGGTGCGCTTTGACATTCTGGAAACCGACAAGCGCCCCGTCGCCGCCGTGGCGGATTTTACCGAGGTGCGTGATGTGATCTCCGTCGAGATCAGCGAGGCGCGCGAGTTGCACACCACCGTGCTGTTCGACCCCGGGCAGAGCCTTTCGGAGCGGATCATCGCCGAACAGTTTACGGCCTGAATGATAAAAGTTTTTGGTGAAGCTTTTTTCAAAAAGCTTTGGGGTCTGTTTGGAATTGATTTTTCACAAGGTCCCTGATGTGCTTTAAACTGCATATGGATCGCTTGATATTGACGGATGCCCAATGGGCGAAAATGGAACCGCTGTGCCTTGGCAAGCAAACG
>NZ_JABJWC010000066.1 GCF_013155395.1 Komagataeibacter melomenusus
GGCTTGATCTGCTTCTCGGTGGGGGGGGGTTACCGTCACGCCCGTGCAGCAGGGCTGTATTTCCATTGGCACGGTGGGGCTGTTCTTTTTTCTCAACCGCAGGCCGGGGCGGCATATTACCTGCATCCTCATGATGCTGTCGCTGTTCGTATCCTTCCGCTACCTGATCTGGCGGCTGGGCAGCACGGTCCAGTTTGGCAGCCCGCTCCAGATCGTGCTGTCAGTAGCGCTCCTGCTGGCGGAGGGGTATGCGCTCTCGACCCTGTGCCTGAGCTATTTCCAGATGTCATGGCCGCTCCACCGCAAGCCCCACAGCCTGCCTGACAACCTTGATGACTGGCCGATGGTCGATGTGTACGTGCCCTCCTATAACGAGGATCTCGACCTGGTGCGCTCGACCGTGCTGGGGGCGATGGACCTGCACTGGCCCGCGGGCAAGCTGAACGTCTATATTCTCGATGACGGGCGGCGCAAGGCGTTCCATGATTTTGCCAAGGAATCCGGGGCAGGCTACATCATCCGCTCGGAGAACAATCACGCCAAGGCGGGCAATCTCAACCATGCGATGAAGATCACGAAAGGTGAATTCGTGGTCATTTTCGATTGTGACCACGTGCCCACGCGCTCGTTCCTGCTCAAGACCATTGGCTGGATGGTGGCCGACCCCAAGCTGGCCCTGCTCCAGACGCCGCATCATTTCTATTCCCCCGATCCGTTCCAGCGCAACCTGGCCGCAGGCTATGACGTGCCGCCCGAAGGCAACATGTTCTATGGCCTGGTGCAGGACGGCAATGATTTCTGGGATGCCACGTTCTTCTGTGGGTCATGCGCCGCCATCCGCCGCTCGGCCCTGCTCAGCGTGGGCGGGTTCGCGACCGAGACGGTGACCGAAGATGCGCATACCGCGCTGAAGATGCAGCGCAAGGGGTGGGGCACCGCCTATCTGCGCCAGCCGCTGGCCGGCGGCCTGGCCACCGAGCGGCTGATCCTGCATATCGGCCAGCGCGTGCGCTGGGCGCGCGGCATGCTCCAGATCATGCGGCTTGACAACCCCATGCTCGGCCGTGGGCTGCGGTGGGAGCAGCGGCTGTGCTACCTGTCGGCCATGTCGCACTTCCTGTTTGCCATACCCAGGGTGATCTTTCTGATCTCCCCGCTGGCATTCCTGTTTCTGGGCCAGAACATCATCGCCGCCTCACCGCTGGGCATTACGGTCTATGCGCTGCCGCACATCTTTCATTCCATCATGACGCTTTCGCGTATCGAGGGGCGGTGGCGCTATTCCTTCTGGAGCGAGATTTACGAAACCTCGCTCGCGCTGTTTCTGGTGCGCATCACCATCGTGACCCTGCTCCAGCCGCACAAGGGGCAGTTCAACGTGACCGACAAGGGCGGCCTGCTGGCGCGGGGCTATTTTGACTTCAGCGCGGTGTATCCCAATGTCATCATGGCGGTGGTCCTGTTTGGCGGCATGGTGCGCGGCCTGTTCGGTATGGTGTTCGACTTTCACGAGAAACTGGCATTCCAGTCCTTCGCGCTCAATACGTTCTGGATCACCATCAGCCTGATCGTGGTGCTGGCCTCGATTGCGGTGGGGCGCGAAACCCGGCAGATCCGCCATGCCCCGCGCGTGCGGGTCAAGCTGCCGGTTGATATCTGTTTTGAAAATGGCGATGTCTTCCATGCCCATACGACCGATATCTCGCTGGGCGGGGCGGGCGTTACGCTTAACCTGCCCACCAGGCTTGAAACACCCGTTGATATCGAATTGCGCTATACCCACCCCGAGGATGGCATTGAAGTGGCCGTGCCCACCCGCATTCTGGGCCAGCGCGGCGCGTGGCTGCACCTGCAATGGAAGATCGAGACGCTGGAAGAGGAACGGCAGGTTGTGAGCATGGTATTCGGGCGCAGTGATGCATGGGATAACTGGGCCGACTTCAAGGAAGACCGGCCGCTTAACAGTATCTATCAGGTGATCAAGAGCATCGGTGGGCTGCTTGCGCCGCCATATCTGTGGAATATCAGCCCATCAGGCGATGGCGAAGATGAGGAAGGCGAGAAAAAAAAGGAAGAAAAGCTGGAAAAGAAGAGCCTGATCGTGCCCCCCACCCATATCAGCCGCATACGTGGCACCGCGGGCGCGCTGATCGCATCCCTCATGCTGGCGGTCCTGCCTGCCATGGCGGCTGAACCTGTGCACCCTACGGTTTTTGACCGCACGGGCGTATCGCCCGCAACGCCCTGGGGCGACAGCAATTCCGGTGACCTGCCGCCCGTGCTGCAGCCGGTGGATGCCACGGCTGCCGGGCGCGTGGCCGATACCGAGGTCACGCGCACCATTGCATTCCGCGACATGGGGGTCATCAACGGGCCGCTGAGCCTGACCGGCGTTTCCCCCCTGCAGGGGCTCGATGTGGTGGTGCCGGCCAACCGCGTGGTCACGCATGCAACGCTCAACCTGTCGGGCGCGATTTCGCCTTCGCTTCTGCCCGAGGCGTCTGCCGTCAACGTGACCCTGAACGAGCAGTATGTCGGCACGATCCGGGTTGATCCGGCGCACCCCAGTTTCGGGCCGGTCGCGTTCCCCATAGACCCGCTTTATTTCACCGAGGACAGCAAGCTCAACTTCCGCTTTGCGGGTGAATACCGGCGTGACTGTAACGACCTGTATAATGATGTGCTGTGGGCCAAGATATCGGACCAGTCCACCATTACCCTCACGACCGTCCGCATCACGCCCGAACGCACGCTGGCCCGCCTGCCTGCGCCTTTCTTTGACCCTGCGCTGCGGGTGGCGATGCGCGTGCCCGTTGTCCTGCCCGCATCCCCGTCCGCGCCGGAGGTCCTGCGCGGGGCGGGGCTCGTGGCGTCGTGGCTGGGGCGGCTGGCGGGGTCGCACCAGATTTCCTTTCCCGTCTCATCCGCCCTGCCGGATACGGGCAATGCCATCGAGATTGGCGAAAACCTTGCGGTTGATGACCAGGGCCGCCTGCCCGCAGGGCCAACCCTGCTCGAGATCGCCAACCCGGCCGATAAATGGGGAACCATCCTTGTCGTGACCGGGCGCAATGCGAAGGAAGTCGAGATCGCGGCGCGCAAGCTGGTGTTCTCGCCTGATACGCTGGGCGATGTCGCGTCCATCGTGGTGCGGGATGTCAGCCTGCGCCCGCGCCAGCCTTATGACGCGCCTGCGTTCATTCCCACCGACCGGCCGGTGCGGCTGGGCGAACTCGTTGCCGCAAGCGACCTGCAGGCCTCGGGGTTCGTGGGCGCCCCCCTGCATGTGCCCTTTCACCTGCCGCCCGACCTTTATACCTGGCACCAGTTGCCGTTCCTGATGGATCTGTGGATCCGCGCGCCGGATGGCGCGGTGATGGACCTCAATGCATCGCGGCTCGATATCCATCTCAACCACAATTATATCCAGAGCTATTCACTTCGCCCCAACAGCCTGTGGCGGGCCTGGTCGGAGCGGATGGTGACCCAGCATGCAGGGGCCATGGGGCATGTCACCGCCATGCCACCGTGGCTTCTGTTCGGGCAGAATGACCTGCAGTTCAGCTTCAACACCCGCCCGGTCGATTTTGGCGCGTGCCGCCGCACGCCCGGCGATGTGCAGATGTCGGTTGATTCGGATTCCATGCTCGACTTCCGGCGTGGGGTGCATTTCACCATGCTGCCCAACCTGTCCTATTTTGCCGAGATCGGCTTCCCGTTCTCGCGCATGGCCGATCTGGACGAGACCACGGTGGTGCTGCCCCGCACGCCTGACCACGATACGCTTGGCGCCTATCTGGACCTGATGGGCTTTTTTGGTTCGATTACGGGCTATCCGGTCTCGGGCGTGCATCTGGCCAGCACGGATGAGGTCGCACAGAAACCACCTGCGGGCGATGTGATCCTGCTCGCGCCGGTGCAGCAGATGGGTGGCGCCGCGGCGCTGCTGTCACGTTCGGCCTACCATATCGATGACAGCCATATCGCGGTCGGGCAGTATATGGGGCTGCAAGGTATCTGGTACCTGTTCCAGGACCGCGACGACACGGGCCTGCGCAATGGCGTGACAGCCAATCTTGATGCCCCCGTCAAGGGGGCGGCCTTCATGATCGGGGCGGAATCGCCCTATGCGGCGCATCGCTCGGTCCTGGCGCTGATCGGCGATGATGGCGGCCGGATTGAGGAACTGGTGACCAGCCTGCATGACAGCAAGGTGCTGCCGCAGATACAGGGCGATCTGGTGATCAAGAACGGCAGCCAGTTGACCACCTACCGCACCTCGCCCACCTATCAGGTGGGTCACCTGCCGTTCTGGATGTGGGTGGACTGGTTCCTTTCCCGTCATCCGCTGCTGATGTATCTATGTGGCGTGATGGGGGCGGTCATGTTGGGCACGGGCGTATGGATGTGGCTGCGCGCGCGGGCGCGGCGCCGGGTGCGCGAACAGGCAAAAGCCGATGAGGAAGCCCGCATGCGGGGGGAAGGCCATTAGCAGACCCGGCCGGGTCTGCATGGCAGCATGTCGTTTGCCATACGTGCTTGTTGCCTGATGACGCGATAAGGGCAGCTTGATCTTGTGCGATACCGGATAAGGTCCTGCGGAAAAAAAATCTTTCTGGCGCATGGAGGTTGAGGTGGGGATAAAGCGTTACGAGTTGAGCACGCCGCAATGGCGGCGTATTGCGCCCCTCCTGCCCGGCAGATTCAGTGATGCGGGGCACGGCGCAGCGGATATCAGGCAGTTCGTGAATGGCTGCCTGTGGATCAAGCGTAGCGGCGCGTCCTGGTGCCACCTGCCTGTGCGGTATGGTCAATGGCAGACGGTATATCGCCGCTTTAACCGTTGGCGCCATGCAGGCGTGTGGGAAAAGGTTTTCGAGATGCTGGTTGCCGATCCGGACAATGAGTATCTGATGTTTGATACAGACATTCTGCATGCGTATCAGCAGGCCGCGAACGCAAAAGCGCCATCCGGTTTCAAGTAGCAGAGCATGCCTGATAAGGCCTGACTGCCAAAAACAGATTGATGTGGTGTGAATAGTCAGGATGGCGGAGAGGGTGGGATTCGAACCCACGGTACGCTCACACGCACGGCGGTTTTCAAGACCGCTGCCTTCAACCGCTCGGCCACCTCTCCATAGGGTTTGTTTAGCTAGGTCTGCTGCCGCCGTCTAGAGGTTACGCTACACAAAAACCGTGCCTTTCATGAAGATGCGCTGCCCGGTTTGCAGGAAAGGCGTTAATGCTGATCAAAAAGGGAAACCGGACCCGTGAACTGATGCGCGTTGCTGACCGTAGGATAACTGACCAGCACAGCGCTGATAATGGCCAGCACAAGAAAAACGGCCTTCTTGATCATGTACAGGTCCCCTTATATGAGAGGAAATGCTAACAGCAGCATGTATCACCTGTATGTCTGGCGCATATCATTTTGTATCAGGTTTTTTCATGGTATATTAAGAGATTATTTGAAAAGTTAGCCTGGACAACATCCAGGAATCATAAGGAAGTTTTTGGTGAAGCTTTTTTCAAAAAGCTTCGAAGAACACCGCTTTTTTGAAAAAAGGCGACACCTGAAAACTTTTATCATTTTTCATCAATGAGTTATTTTAAAGTAATGTCTAAAATGTTTAAAGGAGACGTATTAAACAATATTGATGGCCCGTGGCTTTTTAAAACAGACCATCAGGCAGATGTTTATAATAGCTATGACCCAGTCATTTTATCAGGATCATTGATGCAGACGCTTGATGCATTCTACGATGAAATTTATAAAAAGTTTCACGCGCCATCCTATGCAGGAAAAAACTTCAATGCTCTTTGGGACATCCTGACGGACCTGTCATGGCTCATAAACAGAAGCAGATATATTGTCTTTTTTCAAAATGCAGAAGTAATACTGATCAAAGAACAAGAAAAAGCCTTGCAGGGCTTTCTGGAAATATTAGAGGCAGTGGGCCGCGAATGGAGCCAGCCCGTACAGCAGAGTGAATGGTGGGATCGACCCGCCATGCCGTTTCATTCAATCTTACAGGTTAAGGCACTTTCCGCATCCTGTTTCCCTCGCGCGGTTCCTGTTATCGGAGCCGTTTAATCCGGCCTGAACAGGCGCGGTGCGCAGGCATTCAAACCGACCTAATACGGATTCGGGTTTGATAACTGTTCATGGGCCAGGGTGCGGAAGCGTTCCTGCTCTTCCAGCGTGGCGGCACGGGCATCGGTTCCGATGGTCCATTGCCGGTCCGGGTAGTGTAACTGAAAGATCTTGCTGGCCAGTCGTTCAATATCTTCAGGCGTATAGGACATGAGCCGGTTTCCTGCGCATACTCAGGAACGGTGACCGGGCCACCCTGCGGATGGCCCGGAAAACAGGGAAGGGGGTCAGACGCCCACCATCACGTCGGATGCCTTGATGATGGCAGTCGCCTTTTCACCAACCTTCAGGCCAAGATCGGCCACGGCTTCATTCGTGATCGAGGCGGTAATGGTGTTGCCGCCCACATCAATCGTGACATGCGACGTGGTCGCACCCTTGGTAATGCCGCTAATCGTGCCTGCAATCTGGTTGCGTGCGCTGATTTTCATCGTTTCAGTCTCCTTGCTGGCTTCACGGGTGGGTGTAGGCCCATAAGCCGTATCGATCAAATGGCTGCTGGCGGCGCAGGGGGCTCAGGCGAAGGCTTCATCCCATGTGCCCTGCGTGGCACCGCGGCTGTATTCAGTGGCGCGGTTTTCAAAGAAGTTGGTGTGTTCCACCGCGTTCATCATCTCGTCAATCCACGGCAGCGGATTGCTTGGCACGTCATAGATCGGGGCAAGTTCGAGGCCGATCAGGCGGCGGTTGGCGATGAAGCGGATATACTGCTTGACCTCATCCGCACTCAGCCCCTGCACCGGCCCCATGCGGAAGGCGAGGTCGATGAAGCGGTCCTCGTTGGTCACGATCTCGCGGCAGGCTGTGTGGATGGCGGCGGCCACGGCAGGCTTGTCGATCTGGTGGCCGAACTCCTGCATGTAGGTCTTGAACAGGCGCGTGATGGATTCCACATGCAGGCTCTCGTCACGCACCGACCACGTCACGACCTGGCCCATGCCCTTCATCAGGTTATGGCGCGGGAAGTTGAGCAGCATGGCAAACGAGGCAAAAAGTTGCAGCCCCTCGGTAAAGCCCGCGAACACGGCCATGGACAGCGCCGTGTTGTAGTGGTCATCCATGTTGAAGCGCTTGAGGAACTCATGCTTGGCGGCCATTTCCTCATATTCGAGGAAGGCGGCATATTCCGTCTCGGGCATGCCGATGGTGTCGAGCAGGTGGCTGTAGGCGGCCTGATGGATGCTTTCCATGTTGGTGAAGGCCGAGAGCATCATGCGCACTTCGGTCGGCTTGAAGCGGGGCATGTACAGGTCGATATAGGCGTTCTCGACCTCGGTATCCTGCTGGGTGAACAGCCGGAAGATCTGGGTGACCAGATAGCGCTCGGTCTCGGACAGGTTGTTGTTCCAGTCCTTCACGTCATCGCCGAGGGGGATTTCCTCGGGCAGCCAGTGCAACTGCTGCTGGGTCTGCCATGCCTCGTACGCCCAGGGGTAGCGGAACGGCTTGTAGACCGGGCTGGGCGAGAGAAGATTCGGTGTGTCTTTGCTCATGAGTCGTCCCTTAGCCAAAATGGGGCCACATGATAAGCATCATCGTGGTCTATATGAGAGGGGACTGCATCCCCTGCATTAGAGGACATACACCATGGAGCGAGGGTGTCTGAAAACGCTTTCTCTGCAAACAGGCATCCTTCACTTTAAAAAGGTTTTTGGTGAAGCTTTTTTCAAAAAGCTTCAAAGAACGCCGCCTTTTTGAAAAATGGCGGCACCCAAAAACTTTTATTTTCATCAGGGTCTGTCATCAGCTTGCGCCGCGGGGCTGGCGCGCAGGGGCGGACCCTGTATCCCCTCATCATTATGGTGGCTCGGCTCGGGACCATAACAGCCGCCAAGCAGCAGGGTCAGGAGCAGGGCGGCAAGGGGGCAGGGGATCAGGCGCATCGTGACCTCCGGTGAATACCGGCTGAACGCGGCGCGGCGGCAGGAGTTTGTGCTGGAGGCATGGCCTGCAACGCGCGGCCTCCAAGGGGCATGCAATCCATTTTGTTTCCGCATGCCGGTGCGATACACCGGGCGCGGACACAGGGCATGACGGGCAGGGTGAATGCAGCAGGTTGAGCAATGGATGCGCAGGATCGCAACCGGACTGGTCATGCCCATGCCGCTGCTGCTGCTTTACGCCCTGGCGCCAGCGGAAATCGTCATGACCACAGTGGCGGTCCTGTTTGCGGCCCACTGCCTGCTGCGGCGGGAGTGGGGCTGGCTGCGGCAGGGCTGGGTGGTGGCGGCCGGGCTTTTATGGGCGCAGATCGTGCTGGCTGCCGTTCTTGCCGGGCATGGCGTGGTGCAGGCGGCTGCGTTCGTGCGGTATTTTGTCTTTGTTGCCGCCCTTCAGGGCTGGGTGCTGCCCGATCCCCGCACGCGCCGGGTGCTGGGCCAGGTTTACGGCGCCGTGGCCGTATGGCTGGTGGTAGGGTGCTGGCAGCAATATCTGTGCGGGCGCAACTTCATGGGCTACGGCAGGTGGGAGGATGGCGCCCTGCTTGGCCCGCTATGGGCCCCGCGCGCGGGGCATGCGCTGGTCATGACGGCGCTGCCCGGCCTGTTCCCGCTGGCCATTGGCCTCGCGCGGCGCGAAGGCGCGCGGGGGCGGATCATGGCCGGGGCGCTGCTGCTGGGGCTGGTGGTGACCATGGTGCTGATCGCCCAGCGCATGCCGCTGTTGCGCCTGCTGCTGGCCATGGGGCTGTGCGGCCTGCTGGTGCCCCGCCTGCGCGCCGTGGTGGGGGCGACCATCGTGCTGGGAGTGGGTGCGGTGGCCCTGTCGCCACTGCTGGCCCCGCAGGCCTACCACAAGCTGGTGCTCAACTTTATCGCGCACATGCAGGGCTTTGCCGATAGCCCGTATGGCATGCTGTTTATCCGCGCGGGCGTGATGATCGGGCGGCACCCCTGGCTTGGGCTGGGGTTTGACGGGTTTCGCCATGCCTGCCCCGATCCGGCGTATTTCCATGGCCTGCCCTGGCTTGGCGTAAGCGAGGGCGTGCATGGCGCTGCCGTGGGGTGCAACCTGCATCCGCATAATTTCTACCTGCTCATGGGTACCATGGGTGGCGTGCCGGCCATGGTGCTGTTCGCAGCCTTCGCTGCCTGCGTGCTGGCGCGGGCATGGCGGGGGCTGACGGCGGCAACGGCCCCGTGTGAGCCGCAACGGCTGATGCTGGCGGTGGCGTGCGTGGTGGTGCTGTGGCCGTTGCAGTCAACCAGTTCGTTGCTGACCCAGCCCACGGCGGGGTGGCTGTTCATGGCGATTGGCTGGGCGCTGGCCTGTGTTCCATCTGCCTCGCATTTGCAATCCGTGCGCGGCAGGGACTAGCCCCCGGCGGCCTGGCGCACTAGAGTGCCCGCGCGGTCGGCCCGGATGCCCATGATCCGGCCCGCGACCGTTTGTGAACCAAGGGAGCCTGCACCATCGTTTCCCCCTGTTGTTCTGTAGGACCGTGTCCGGTTTCGCGCCGGGCGCGGGTATCTGTGCGTGTGGTGACCCATGGCGAGTGAATCAGGCGATGCGCTCAAGCGTATTTTTGGCAATACGGGCTTCCTGATCGCAGGGCGTGCGACCAATGCCATATGCAGTTTCCTCTACATCGCCTGGGCGGTGCGCGCACTGGGGCTGTCGCGCTTTGGCGTGCTCATGCTGGTCACCACGTTCGGCACCGCCATCTCGACCGCAACCCACCTGCAGTCATGGCAGCCGCTGCTGCATTATGGCACCGATCCCTTCACCAATGGCAGGCGGGCGCAGTTCTCGCGCGTGCTGGCGTTCTGCGTGCGGGCCGACTACCTCAGTGGCGGGGTGGGCTGGCTGGTGGGCACGCTGGGCGTGGCGCTGTTCGGCACCGCCATGGGCTGGCCCGCAGCCGACCAGGGGGCGGCGATGCTGTACATGACCACCATCGCGTTCATGAATTTTTCATGGTCGGCGGGGGTGTTCCGGCTGTGCAATTCCTTCTGGCTCAACATGCTGGTTGACCTGTCGGGCACGTTGGTGCGCACCGTGGGGTCGGGGCTGGGCTTCCTGCATCATATGGGGCTGGATTATTACCTGCTGGTGTGGAGCATGACGCAACTGGCCATGTTCACCACCAGCACCGGGCTGGGCCTGCTGCAACTGCGGCTGGCGGGCGGCATCCGCTTCAATCCGTTTGCCCGCCTGGCGGAGGGCGATGCGCCGGGCATCTGGCGCTTCACCCTTTCCACCAGCGGCAACCATGTGCTGAGTTCGGTTTTCAACCAGTTCGGCACGCTGCTGGTCGGCGGCCTGCTGGGTCCGGCCGATGCCGCCGTCTATCGCGTCTCGCGCCAGATTGGCGAGGGGATTGCCAAGCCGGCCCAGCTCATGGTGCCCGCCCTGTACCCCGAATTCATCCGCCTGCGTGACAGGCAGGACTGGTACGGCATCAAGCGCGTGACCGTGCAGCTGTTCCTCACGATTGGCGGCTTTTCCATCGCCCTCATGGGGGTGGCGATGCTGATGGGCAACATCCTGCTGACATGGATGCTGCATGTGCACTGGCATGGTGGCCGCCACCTGATCATGCTCATGCTGGGCAGCGCCGTGCTGGGCCTGGGCATCGTGCCGCTCGAGCCGCTGCTGACCGTGATTGGCCAGGTCTCGCGCGTGCTCCGTGCCCGCATCATCGTGACCCTGACCTACCTGCCGCTGGTTTATGGCATGACCCGGCTGTGGCGGCTTGAGGGGGCTGCGGCAGCAGGCGTCGTGGCGGGACTGATCATGTTTGGCATCTGCCTGCGCCCGGTGCTGGCCTGGTTTGGCCAGATGGCGCCGGGCCGTGCACCCGCCCGCCCCGCCACGGCGGAAACACAGGGCGGGGAAGGCGGGACGGGCACCTGATGGACCGCCCCGCTCCGATCAGAAGCTCGCCGTCAGGCTCACATTGAACGACCGCCCCATGCCGGGCAGAGCGCGCAGGCTGCCGGTGGCGGCGTAATCGGCCAGCGACCAGCCGCCTAGTGGCAGTTCGTATTTCTGGTTCAGCACGTTGTCGATGCTGGCATCGAGCGTCATGTAGCGCCAGTGATACTGCCCGCCCAGCCCCAGCAGGGCATAGCCGGGGGTGCGGGGTTCGTTGCGCACCCAGTCCACCGTGTCCTTGGCCTTGACGAAGGTCATCTCGACCCGGCCGCTCCAGTTCTTCCACCGTTCGTTCAGCGTGACGCTGCCATTGGTGGGCATCTGGTGGTATAGCCCCGCGCCATTGGTCAGGTCCTGCCCGCGCACCCAGTTGAGGTTGGCCACGATCTCGCCCCGGCCAAAGCGGGCATTCTGCCACAGCCGGTAATTGCCCGATCCGTTGATGCCGTAGCTCTGGGCATTATGGTTGGCAAAGCCCAGCGTGTAGAACTGCCCCGCGCTGGCAAGGCGGTAGGCGTTTATGTAGTCGTGGGTATAGGTGTAGTAGGGCTGGACCTTGAGGTCCCACCGGTCGCCATCGGGGTCATGCCAGTCAGCGGTGATGGAGGCGGTATTGGCGACCTCGGGCTTGAGGTCGGGGTTGCCCACGTAGCCGTTGCCATCGCCAAACCAGTTGATCATGCTCGTGACCATGGCCGAGCGGCCCCAGGCATAGCGCTCGTACAGGTTGGGCGAGCGGGTCTTGCGGGCATAGCCGCCCTCGATGGTCAGGTCGCGGCGTGGCTTCCAGCGCACCAGGGCGGTGACATCGAAGTTCACATCCGTCCGGCCCCGGTCGGTGGTGTTGAAGGCATTGGCCGCGTTGATGTTGGCCATGTTCATCATGCTCATGGTCGATGAATAGCCCGATACCGGGCCGGTATTCATCATGACCAGGTCATTGCGAAAGCCCAGCAGCGTGGTCACGCGCGGGGTCCAGGCGGCCTCCCATTCCACAAAATGGCCCAGCCGGTCGCGGTGGCCGTTATTGATGCTGTGATAGGTGTCCGGCCCCATCATCATGCTGCCCGCAACCGGCGGCCACCAGTCATTGAGGCCGGAATGGTCGAACGAACTGCCCAGCCGCAGGGTCTGGCCTTCCGCCAGCACGATGGTGGCCTTGATGCTGTAGCCGGCCATGCGGGCATTGGTGTTCATGGGCATGTGGGTGGTCTTGGCGCGGTCGGGCAGGAAGTCCATGGCGTGGTCCTCGCGCTGCCAGTAGCCCCGGGCCTCAAGCTCGCCCCAGTCGAACGTGCCGAGATACTTGCCGTTGACGAAGGTGGAGCGGTTGTTCGTCATGTCCATGTACTGGTTGGCAAACCCTTCATGCGGGGTGTCCTGCTGGCCAAAGGTTAGGGCCAGCAGGTGGTTGCCCTTGTGCACGCCAAAGGTCACGGCATGGTTGTAGGTCAGGTAGCTTGTCGAGCGCACCAGCCCCGCATCTCCGCCACCTTCATAATCACCCGCCTGCGCGTAGGAGGCATTGTAGCGCAGGCTGAACGTGTCATTGGCCACCGTCAGGCTGCCCGAGGCGCCATACCCGCCGCCATTGCTGCGATAGGTGCCGGTGACATGCCCGGTCACGAGCACCTTGCCATGCCTGGCAAACTGCGGGTCCTTGCGCTCGACATCGATCGTGCCGCCGGTGCTGTCGCCGCCCATGCTCACGGGGGTTATGCCCGCGATGGCGGTGGCGGTGTCCACGCTGTCGGGGTCGATGAAGGACAGGGCAGGGTTCATGTGGTTGGGGCAGCCCGAGGCGATGCGCACGCCATCGACCACGGTGGCCACGCGGTCATCGGCCATGCCGTTGAGCACGGGCAGCGAGGCCAGCCCGCCTGCGGAATACGTGCTGACACCGGGCTGGTTGCGAAACAGGCTGGCGGCATCGGGGCTGCTCAGGCTGGCCGCCGTGCGCTGCGTGGCGGAAGGGGACGCCGCCGAAAGCAGGCGGTCGCCCATGGGGGTGCTGTCCGCCGTATCCTCGATCGAGAGGCCGGGCAGGGTCACGGTTGTCTGGGCGCGCGCGCCCAGTGGGTGCAGGGAGGCCGCCAGCATGCAGCCGCCTGCGGCCACCACGAGGGGGGTGGCCGTTTTTTTCATGGAAGTCACTTTTCATGTCCTGAACAGGAAAACGAAAGACGCGCACGCCCGTATGGACGCGCGGCAGCGCGTGAGTTCAGGAGATGGAAGGTGGCCCGCAGGCCGGGGGCAGCCCCAGCGGAGTGGGAGGGGGCGCGCGGGGCTGCCCCCGGCCTGCGGGCC
>NZ_JABJWC010000067.1 GCF_013155395.1 Komagataeibacter melomenusus
TTCTGCAAGCTCAAGGAGTTCAAGCGTATCGCCACGCGGAGCGACAAGACAGACAGATCATTCGCAGCGATGATTTATCTCTCCGCTGCAATCATCAATTCACGATAATTCCCAACAGGCCCTGGAATAACGAATAGAAGTTTTTGGCGAAGCTTTTTTCAAAAAGCTTCAAGGAACGCAGCCTTTTTGAAAAAAGGCTGCACCCAAAAACTTTTATCTTTTCACAATCCCGGCTTGAGCACGTAGCCCTTGCCGCGCACGGTCTGCAAAAAGCGTGGCTCCTTGGGGTCGGGCTCAATGCGGCGGCGCAGGCGGGTCACCTGCACATCGACCGCGCGCTCGCCAATTTCCTCCATGTCCAGCGTGGTGGCGATGGCGGTGCGCGACAGGATCTCGTTGGGATGGCGGGCCAGCACCGAGAGCAGCGCCGATTCGCCACCCGTCAGGTGCACGATTCCCTTCGCATTCGACAACAGCCCCCGCACGGGGTCGAACTCCAGGTCGCCCAGCCGCACGATGCGCAGGTTGCTGCTTGGCGCGGGCGGCACGAAGCGGCGCAGATGCGCCTTGAGCCGCAGCAGCAGTTCACGCGGCTCGAACGGCTTGGCCAGATAGTCATCGGCTCCGGCCTCGAGGCCGATGATCCGGTCTTCGGGCTCGCCGCGCGCCGTCAGCAGCAGGATGGGAAAGTTCAGGTTGTCGCGCCGCAGTTCGCGGGTCAGTTCCAGCCCGTTTTCCCCCGGCATGGTAATGTCGAGCACCAGCGCATCGGGCTGCATGAAGCCCAGCACCTGCCGCGCCTCCTGCGCCGAGCACGCGGCGCTGACCCGAAAGCCCTGTTCGCTCAGGTAGCGGTGCAGCAGGCGGCGCAGGCGGGGGTCGTCATCCACCACAACCACATGGGCATCCATGATCATGCTGTCGCGGGGGAGGGCGGAATCGCAGGCCGTCTGGATCATGAAGAACTCCGGTCAGGAGGGTGAAGGGCATCGGTGGATACGCCGGGCATGGCCGATTCGTCTATCAGGCCGCGCATGACACGGCGAAAACCGTCAACCGCCCGGCCCCCTGCGTTGCGGTACACCCGTAAAAGCACCTCACGTTGCAGCGAAAAGAGCCGGTTTTCAATCTCTGCCCCGCGCGGGCTCAGGTACAGGCAGCGCCGCCTGCGGTCCTGTGGCGTGGTCTCGTGCCGCAGCAGGCCATGGGCCACCAGCTCGCCCAGCGTGCGGCTCATGCTCTGCTTGGTAATGCCCAGCACATCAAGCAGCGCGCCCACGGCAATGCCCGGCTGCAGCGCCACGGTCTGCATGATGCGGTAATGGGCGTGGCCCAGCCCGTATTCGTGCAGGGCGGGGTCGATCACGTTGCCAAAGGCGCGGCAGGCCAGCAGCAGCAGTTCCTGCGCCTGGCGCATGTCCTCATCACGCAGGAACAGAAGTTCCACGCCCGCGCCCGCCACGGGGGCAGGGCGCGCGGCAGGGGGCCGGGGCGGGGTGGTCATGGCAGGCGGATGGCCGTCAGGCGATGCGGCCGGTCAGCCGGTTGCGCAGGCGGGTGATGCGCCCGATCTCGGCAAGCCTGCGGTCAAGGAATTCCTCCACCGAGGCCGGGTTGCCCCCGCGCGTGAGCCAGAACAGCAGGGTGGCGACATAGACCCCGCTCAGGCTCAGCCGCTTGGTCATGTAGGTAAAGCCGGTGGAACTATCGCCCGCCGCCTCCCATATCGCATTGACGCTGCGGCCGAGCACATGGGCCAGGCTGCGGGCATGGGTGGGCACCAGCAGCACCGCCAGCGCCTGCCTTATGGCCGCGCGGTGGGGGGCTGCGCGTTCCAGCCGGAACAGGATGGCCGCGCGCACCCGGCGGCTGATCTTGCGGCTGCGGAAGGTGTGGGCATGGCCCAGCATGTCGCGGTCCATCAGGTCGAAGCAGGCTTCGGCCAGTTCCGCCATGCCACCGGGAAAGAGCAGGTCCGACTCCGGCCCGGCGCATTGCCGCAAGAGTTCCGGCGTCCAGGCATGGCTGCCCGTGCGCGAATCGGCCAGGAAACGGCGCAGCAGCGCATCACCTTGTGGTGAGTGCGTTACCGCTGGCGGATGCAGGCACGACGCCGCGCGCGCGACCAGGGCGGAAGGGTTCATGGGCGCTCTCCATAACGGGCCATTTCGCTGTCAAAGCCCATGCGGCCAAGGTTGGTCATGCGCATGGGGTAGAGGATTCCGTGCAGGTGGTCGTATTCATGCTGCAATACATTGGCCAGAAAGCCCGATGCAACGCCCTGCACCACGTGCCCGTGCGCATCCAGCCCCTTATAGGCCACGCGGGCATGGCGCGGCACCCAGCCCCGCAGGCCGGGAATGGACAGGCAGCCCTCCAGCCGGTCCACCATCTCGTCACCCACCGGCTCCAGCACGGGGTTGACCAGGGCGGAAGGCGGGCGCGGCGGGTCATCCTCGCCCGTGCTGCGGGCCAGCGGCACATGATAGACGAACAGCGCGAGGCCGTGATGCACCTGTGGTGCTGCGAGTCCCGCGCCGCCTGCATCGAGCATGGTCTCGATCATGTCGGCCACCAGCGTGCGGATGGCCGGGGCCTGCGCATCGGCCACCGGCCGGGCGGGTTGCAGCAGCACCGGATGGCCCATGCGGGCGATCTTGAGCAGCGTCATGCAGCGAAAGGCCTTCCTGTTTTGGGGAACATGTATATGACAGCGTTGGCGCGCAAAGCGCAGCACCAAAATTCATGCGGCTTTCCATGCGGGAATGATTTGTGTTGCGCGGCGCGAGTGTGATATAGGTGCGGCCCGTTTGGGAATCGCACGAAGGGAATGGCCTCGGGCGGACGTTCCCCAAGTTTCAGTTTCATGGATCATCCATACCGGATGGCAGATCAGGAGTTGACGACCCAGTGCAGGTTCTCGTTCGTGACAACAATGTTGATCAGGCCCTCAAGGCCCTCAAGAAAAAAATGCAGCGTGAAGGCATCTTCCGCGAAATGAAGCTGCGTCGCCACTATGAAAAGCCGTCCGAGCGCAAGGCGCGCGAGGCAGCCGAGGCCGTGCGCCGTGCCCGCAAGATGGAGCGCAAGCGCCTCGAGCGTGAAGGCTTCTGATCCCTCGCGTATCGGAATACGGGTCATGACCCACAAAAAACCGGCTTCTGCAAGGAAGCCGGTTTTTTTGCGTCTGGAGAGGGAAAGCCATGGGCACGGACTCCGCATCTGAAGCCACGACCGGCTGGCGGCGGTGGCGCGGGCGGCTGGCGCGTCGCATCCTGCCGCGCTCGCTGCTTGGGCGCATGCTGCTGATCGGGTTCATTCCGCTGCTGGCCACGCAGGCCATCTCGCTCGAACTGTTTTACGGCAACTACCTGCAGATCGTCTCGCGCCGCCTGTCGGGTGACATGGCCACCACCATCTCCATGACGCTGGACATGCTCGAGCGCTATCCTTCCGCCACCGATCGCAAGTGGATCCTTGAGGATGCAGGCCGCCGGGCGGGGCTGGTCATGACCCTGCGCGAGGGGGAAAGCCTGGAGCGGCGCGGCTCGAACCACGTGCTCGGCCCGATTGACGAGGACCTGGCCCGCGACCTGCAGGCCAGCGTGCGCTGGCCCACCTTCGTTGACTGGAAAAAGGCGCATCGCCGCGTCGTGATCCTGGTGCAGACACCCATCGGCGTGTTGCAGGTCATAGCGCTGCGCAAGCGGCTGGACGTGGCGCCGGTGTGGCTGTTCGTGGCGTGGGCGTCGGGCAGCGCGCTGCTCCTGTTCCTGATCGCGGGCCTGTTTATGCGCAACCAGGTGCGCGCCATCCGCAGGCTGGCCCGTGCGGCGGAACTGTTCGGGCTGGGGCGCGACACGGTGCCCATCGTGCCCGAAGGCGCGCAGGAAATCCGCAAGGCCGCCGTTGCCTTCAACCGCATGCGCGACCGCATCAACCGCTTTGTGGAGCAGCGCACCACCGTGCTTGCCGGAGTCTCGCACGACCTGCGCACGCCGCTCACCCGCCTGCGGCTGTCACTGGCCATGTTCCCGCGCTCCGGCATGGTCCGGGCCGAGGACCTCCAGCCCGATATCGCCGACATGATCGGTGATATCGTGGAGATGGAGCACATGATCGAGGGGTATCTGTCATTTGCGCGCGGGGAGGGGGCGGAAACGCCCACGGTCATCCGGGTGGAGGAACTGTTCGAGGAAAGCGTTGCCGCCCTGCGCCGCGTGGGGGCGCAGGCCAGCATCGGGTTTGTCACCCCGCCGGATCTGAGCATCATCGGGCGCAGCAATGCCCTGCGCCGCGTGCTGAACAATGTGGTGGAAAACGCGCGCCATCACGCCACCCGCATCGCGCTTTCAGCCGAGCGTGGGCGCAAGCAGGTGTTCATCTATGTCGATGATAACGGCTGCGGCGTGGAGGAAGCCCGGCGCGAGAGCGTGTTCCGCGCTTTCGAGAGTGGCAAGGAAGGCGGCACGGGTCTTGGCCTGGCCATAGCGCGTGACATCATTCACGCCCATGGCGGCCATATCGGGCTGGAGTCCGGGCCGCTTGGCGGGGCGCGGGTCACGATAGAACTGCCAGCCTGACCGTGGCCCGGCCTGATCGTGGTCGGGGCGGGCGTGGCGTCAGGGCAGGGAGTTGCCCGCGCCGCCATGGCCGGGGCCGCCGTTCATGCTGTTCATCGGGCCCATGCTGCCGCCATAGGTACTGGTCATCTGGCTGAGCGGGTTGTAGCGGCCCACATTGCCCAGGATCTGCTGCATGATGTTGATCTTGGTGCCCGGCGTGGGGGTCTTGCCGGGCATCATGGTCACGTAGCGCGCGTCATCCTTGTGCAGCGTGCGCAGGCTGCGCAGCACGCCCTCCTGGTCAAAGGTCAGCACCACGACTTCCTGCTTTTCCACCTGCGGGAAGCTGATGGGCGCGAGCACCTGCTTCATGGACACATAGAGCCAGGTATTGTCATCAAACGTGGCATGGCCGGTGGGCGAGCCCAGGGCATCCATCACGTCCGAGCGCGAGGTCTCGCCTATCTTGAGCTTGTTATAGTCATCCGCCTCGACCAGCGAGCCGCGCTGCATGGTGCTGGGCTTGAAGACGCTACAGCCGGACAGCGCAATCCCCGCCCCGATGACAGCGCACGAAAACACGCGTAATGAACGGGAGCGGGGCTGGTTGTCCTTGGGTGACCTCATGGTCGGGAAAATATCCTGAAATAGGGCAGGGCGCATATGCGGTTCGTCTTTCCGGTGCCCCATCGGGTAAATGAAGTCAATCACAGATCGCCCTGGTGGTGGAAAAACACCCCGCCAGACCCATATTTTTACCATCATCGCAACACGGGCGCCCCCGTGGTCACATGTGCAGGAGTTAAGACGAGATGGATGCAGAATTTTCCCGCCCGCTGGCCGTGGGCCGCATCCCGGTCCAGGGCATGGAAACGGTGATCGAGGCGAAGGACACCGAATGCCGCGCGCTGGCCCGCCGCTTCGGCATACCCGGCCTGCGCAACCTGTCATGCCGCTACCGGCTCAAGCCGGGGCAGGACGGGGAGGTACTGGCCGAGGGCTGGCTGACCGCCCACGTGACGCAGGAATGCGTGGTCAGCCTCGAGCCGTTCGAGGATGTCATGGCAGAATCGTTCACCGTGCGCTGCATCCCTGCCGCGCGTTTTCGGGAGGACGACGAGGTCGATCCGTTCTCGATCGATGAAGTGCCCTATGAGCGCGATACCATCGACCTTGGCGAGCTTGCGGCAGAAGAGGTTTCGCTCGCGCTCGATCCCTATCCGCACAAGCCCGGCTGCGCAATTCCGGCCGAATTCGCGGGCACGGAAGACACCGCTGTGGAAGAAACCACGCGCAGGCAGCCTTTTTCCGCTCTGGCCGAGTTGAAAAAAAAGCAGAACTGACGCAAAGGAGAGGCGCGAGCGGGGGTGTCTCGCCATGAGCCATGCACATAATCCCTTGTGCAAGTGCAAATGGTCTGCTAGAGCGCCCCCCTCAATTATTGATAACTGACCGGTGTATCGCCACGAGGGTGTGCCTGCCGGTTGTGATCCAGATCGGAGGGGCCCGGGCCCATGGCTGTACCCAAGAGAAAAACCTCGCCGTCCCGTCGTGGCATGCGTCGCAGCCACGCTGCGCTGAGTGTTCCGGCGCATGCGGAATGCTCCAACTGTGGCGAACTCAAGCGCCCGCATCATGTCTGCAGCCACTGCGGGCACTATGATGGCCGTGAGGTCGCTTCCGCCGGCAAGGCGCTGAAGACGGCGGTCCGCGCCTGACAACACGACGCCACAGGCGTCATTACCCGGTAACGGCGCGATCGGATTCGATCGCGCCGGCGGGCTGGCCTCGGGCCGTCCTGTCCGGGTCGCGCGGGGAAAGTGATCTTTTCAAAGTGTATTCCCCGATCTTGCGCGTTCCTTTCTTACCCGGCACAAGACGAGCATGAGCGAGACAGGTTCCTCCTTTTCCGAGACTGGGCCCTACACCCTTGCCATTGATGGCATGGGCGGGGATGGTGGTCCGGAAGTTGTAGTGGCCGGACTGGCGATTGCGGCAGACCGACATCCTTCGGCCAGGATTCTTCTGGTTGGGGATGAGGCGACGTTGTCCGGCCTTCTGGCCCGCCATCCGCGCGCGGCCGCCATCTGCACGATCCGTCCGGCCGGTTCGGCCATCCCCATGGACATGAAGCCCACCGCTGCCCTGCGCGTGCGTGATTCCTCCATGCGGCTGGCCATGGATGCGGTCTCACAGGGCGAGGCGCAGGGCGTCGTTTCCGCTGGCAACAGCGGGGCCATGCTGGCGCTGGCCAAGATCGTGGTCAAAACCCTTCCCGGCATCACCCGCCCGGCCATGGCCGCCATCAGCCCCACCACGCGGGGCGATGTGGTCATGCTCGACCTGGGCGCCAACGTCTCGTGCGACTGGCGCAACCTTGTCGAGTTCGCCATCATGGGCGAGGCCTTCGCCAAGGCGGTGCTCGGCCTGCCCGCGCCCACCATCGGGCTGCTCAATGTCGGCTCCGAGGAACTCAAGGGCGACGAGCGCCTGCGCCAGGCGGCCGACGTGCTGCGCAACAGTTCGCTCTCCCGCCAGTTCCATGGTTTTGTGGAAGGCCACGACATCACCGCCGGCACGACCGACGTGGTGGTGACGGACGGCTTTACCGGCAATGTCGCGCTGAAAACGGGCGAGGGCGCGCTGAAAATGGCGTTCACGCTGCTGCGGCAGGTCTTCACCTCCAGCCTGTTGGGCCGGATCGGCTACCTGCTGGTGCGCCCCGGGCTTGAGCGGATGAAGGAATGGCTCGACCCGCGCCGCTATAACGGCGCGGTGTTCGTGGGGCTGAACGGGGTGGTGGTCAAGTCGCATGGCGGCACGGATGCCGAAGGCTTTGCCGCGGCGGTTGACGTGGCGATGGACATGGTCACCCACCGCTTTACCGACAGCATCCGCGAGCGGTTGGGGCACATGGAAAGCCTTACCGCCGTCAAGGCGTCCGACCCGTCGCAGACGGTCCCTGCATCCTGATGCGGCAATAACAGCCGGCGTGGGGTCAGCAGGCGGGGCCTGCCTGTGCCCACCCGTGCATATGAAATGATAGTGGTGGAAAAACAGGCATGACGGCGAAACGCTCGCTTCTGTCCGGTTTTGGCGGTTACCTGCCCGAGCGGATCGTTACCAACGATGAACTGGCCACCTGGCTCGATACATCGGATGAATGGATTCGCGCCCGCACGGGAATCGCCCAGCGCCACATGGCGGGCGAGGGGGATACCGCCGTTTCCATGGCGGCACAGGCCGCCCGCCAGGCGCTCGACTATGCGGGTGCCACGCCTGATGATGTCGATGCCGTCATTGTCGCGACCAGCACGCCCGACCAGGCCTTCCCCTCCACCGCCGTGCGGGTGCAGGCCGAACTGGGCATGACGGGCGGCTTCGGCTTTGACCTTGCCGCCGCGTGCTCGGGCTTCATCTATGCGCTGTCCATGGCCGATTCGCTCATTCGCAGCGGGCAGGCACGCTCGGCGCTGGTGATTGGCAGCGAGGTCTATTCCCGCATTCTCGACAAAACGGACCGGGGCACCTACGTGCTGTTTGGCGATGGGGCCGGGGCGGTGTTCGTGACCGGCACGGATGATGCGGCGGGGGATGTGGGCATCCTGTCCACCCATCTGCATTCCGATGGCCGTTATGGCGACCTGCTGTTCGTGGATGGTGCGACCGGCCTGCATGACCGGCCCGCCCACCTGCGCATGAACGGGCGCGAGGTGTTCCGCCATGCGGTGGGCAAGCTGTCCTCCTCGGTGGATGAGGCGCTGGCCGCCAATGGCCTGACCCATGCGGACGTAAACTGGCTGGTGCCGCACCAGGCCAACCTGCGCATCATTGATGGCGTGGCCCGCAAGCTCGCCCTGCCGCCCGAGCGCGTGGTGGTGACGGTGGACCGGCATGCCAATACCTCTGCCGCCTCCATTCCGCTGGCCCTGAACGAGGCCGTGCGCGACGGGCGCATCAACAAGGGCGACCTGGTGCTGATGGAAGCGCTCGGTGGCGGCCTGACATGGGGTTCGGCGCTGGCGCGGCTGTAATGTCGTTTCGGTACCACATTGAAACGGGTGCAAAACAAACCATCCGCAGGCTGACGACATTCAATTGACGATACGCACGCGCATGCATAACGTTTACGCATGAGCACCGTCACGCGCGCCACTCTGGCAGAACACATATATGATCAGGTCGGCCTGTCCCGCCATGAATCCGCCGATATTCTGGAAGATATCCTTGAGCGGATGGCACGGACCCTTGAGGCTGGCGATACCCTTAAAATAAGCGGTTTTGGCACGTTCTCTGTCCGGCAGAAGGGGCAGCGCACGGGCCGTAACCCCAAAACCGGCGTGGAAGTGCCGATTCTGCCACGCTCGGTTCTGGTGTTTCGCCCCAGTCAGTTGCTTCGTGCCCATGTCAACGGACAGTCCGCCGGGCAGGCCCCGCCGGAAGGAGACGATGAATGACCACGGAGCACGCCACCAGCAGCGCGGTCGAGCCCGGCACGGACTGCCTGCCGATCTATGAGGTCGCGCGCGAGCTTGGCCTCGCGCAGCATGTCATGCGCATGTGGGAGGCCAGCTTTCCGCAGCTTCAGCCGCTGCGCGGGCCGGTGGGGCGGCGCTATTACCGCCCGCAGGACATCACCGTGCTGCGCGAGATTGCCGACCTGCTTTACGTGCGCAAGATGTCGGTGGCCCAGGCGCAGGCCGAACTGGCGCGCGGGGCGCTTGTTGCCCCCGAATCCGCAGGCGAGGCCGTAACCCCGCCTGCCGGGGCGCCCGTGGCCCAGGAGGATGCGCCAGTAGCCGCCACAGCGCCCGCGACCGAGCCCGCCACGGCTATCATGCAGGTGACGGTGATCGAGGACGTGGTGGAAACCGTCGTGGCCTGTGAAGAGCCCCCAACGGTCGCCCCGCCAGTGCCTGAAGCGCCCGTGGTGGTGGAAACTGCCACAACCGCTGCGGATGCTGCCCCGGAGCCTGAAAGCGTGGCCGGGACACCAGCACAGGCGCCCGAGGACGAACCGGAACAGCCGCCGCTTGAGCAGATTGTCATGATCGAGGTCGAGCGCCTGCAGGCGGAAAATACGGTGCTGCGCGACAGCCTGCGCGGCGTGCTGGTCGAGCTTGAGGCCCTGCGGCAGATGGTGCCGGTCTGAGCCGGGCATTTTTTTTCGTTTTGGTTCATTACATGGGTTGCAGTCCCCCCGGTCGGCTGCTACACCCTGCGCATCGCAGACAGGCGGGCAGTAGCGCAGCCTGGTAGCGCATCAGTCTGGGGGACTGGGGGTCGTGGGTTCGAATCCCGCCTGCCCGATATCCCTGTCTGCGATAAGAAGACCAAGCAAGCAAGGCATCCTGAAAAGGGTGCTTTTTTTGTATCTGGCGCCCGGAAAGCCCGGCTTAGTAGCGGGCGCGGCTCCAGTTCAGCCACAGCATGTGCAGCACCGCCATGATGGCAGGCCCCATGAACAGCCCGAGCAGGCTCCAGCTTTCCGCCCCGCCCAGTATGCCCGCCAGCACCCACAGGAAGGGGAGCTGCGTCGAGCCGCCAATCAGGGCCGGGCGCACGAGGTGGTCGGCCAGGAAGATCACCGCCATGCCCAGCACGATGATGGCCATGGCGCCGAACAGCGTGCCGGTCTTGATGAGCAGCATGAGGGCGACGGCGCTGATGGCGATGAAGGCGCAGAACGGGATCATGGCGGCGATGGCCGTCACTACTCCGAACAGGAAGGGGTGCGGCGCGCCGGCGACCAGATAGGCCACGGCCATGAGCATGCCTTCGCCAATGCCCACCAGCACCAGCCCCGATACCGAGCCATGCACCGAGGCGATCATCTGCAGCGCGATCCGCTCGCCCCGCTTGCCAAAGGCGCGGCGCGAGACGTTGAGCGACTGCCGGATGACGGAATCGCCATCCTTGAGCAGGAAAAACAGCGTGAGGATGGCAAAGGCGAACAGCAGCACCCGGTGGAGCACCTGAGAGCCAAGCTGCTGCGTGACCTTGACGCTCTGGCCGATATTCATCGAGCCGAGCAGGGCGGACACATCCGCCGGGTTTTTCAGGTGCTCGTTCCACCACGCGGTAATGGCCTGCTGCCCATAGGGCAGGTGGCTGATCCATTCCGGCAGGGGGATGCCGGAATGGCGGGCTTCGTTGAGGAAGCGCAGCATGCCTTCCGCCTCGCGCCCCGCCTCCAGCCCGAACAGGGCCAGCGGCCCGATGAAGATGAAGGCGATGGCCAGTGTAAACAGTAGCGGCAGCAGCGTTTTATGCGCCCGCCCGTTCCACCGCCGCCGCGCGCGCGCGTAAAGCGGCCAGGAGGCGATGGCGAACACGCAGCCCCATATCAGCGAGGGCAGGAAGCCGCGCACCGTATAAAGCCCCAGCAGCACGAAAAACAGCGCCAGCACCGCACGCGCGATGCGTTGCGTGCGCTGGGTCTCGCGGAATGAACGGAAGGTTCGCATCGTGGAGGGATCGGCCTCGCGCCCCGTCATGGGGGCGGGAAAGCCATCCTGATCCGCGTTGTGGGGATCCGTCATTCTCATTCCTCTGGGATGTGCTGGCTCTGCTGTATGGGGCTACTTATGCTAACGCGCCCGTGTGCGGAAAGACTTTAATCCTGCCGGGCAGGTGCGGTTTCAATCGCCCACAGGGCAAAGGCGTGGATCAGGGCCGCTTCCTTGAGGGAATCAAAGCGCCCGGTGGCGCCCCTGTGCCCGGCCTCCATGTTGGTGCGCAGCATGATGGGGCGAGGCGCGCGGTTGTGTGCGCGCAGGCGGGCTACCCATTTGGCGGGCTCCCAGTAGGTCACGCGCGGGTCGGTCAGGCCGCCCATGGCCAGGATGGCAGGGTAGGCGCGGGGGGCGACCTGCTCATAGGCCGCGTAGCTGGCAATCAGGTCATAGGCGGCCACATCTTCCAAAGGGTTGCCCCATTCGGGCCATTCCGGCGGGGTCAGCGGCAGCGACGCGTCCGACATGGTGTTGAGTTCATCCACAAACGGCACCACGGCCACGATGCCCGCAAACAGGTCGGGCCGCATGTTGGCGATGGCTCCCATTACCATTCCGCCAGCGGAACGTCCATCGGCCACGATGCGCCCTTTCGCGCCAAAGCCTTCGGCCACGAGGGTTTCGGCGCAGGCGATGAAATCGCTGAACGTGTTGGGCTTGTTGCGCCCGCGCCCGCCAAGGAACCAGTTCCAGCCCTTTTCCGAGCCGCCGCGCACATGGGCAATGGCGTAGAACCAGCCCCGGTCGACAAGGCTGAGCGTGCGGGTGGAAAAGACCGGGTCGATGGCATGGCCATAAGCGCCGTAGCCATAAAGCAGCAGCGGGGCGGCGCCATCAATGGGCGTGTCATGGCGGCCCAGCACGGTTACCGGCACCTGCTCGCCATCCGCTGCCCGCGCCATGAGCCGCCAGCAGCGGTATTGTGCGGGGTCGTGGCCCGAGGGCACTTCCTGCTGCTTGAGCACGGTCTCGGCGCCGCTCGCCATGTCACGCGCATGCCATGCGCGCGGGGTGGTGGGGGACTGGTAGATGTAGCGCAGTTCGGTGGTGTCGTATTCGTACCCGCCCACCAGCGTCAGGTCATAGGCCGCCTCATCGGGCTCGAGGGCCTCGGTCGTGCCATCGGTGCTGCGGATGACGATGCGCGTATTGGCATCGCGCCGCTCGCGCCAGGCGAGGTGGCCCGACCAGACCATGCATTCGGTAATGTAGCGGCCCGGCTCATGGGCTACGAGGTCGCGCCAGTTGGCGCGCGCGGGTGCCGTATCGGGCGTGGTCATGAGCTTGAAGTCATACGCGCCATCGGCATTGGTCAGGATGATGAAATCTGCGCCCTGATGGTACAGCCCGTATATCAGCCCCGTCTCGCGCGGGCTGGCGCAGCGGGGGCTGGCCTGTGGGTCGTGGCCGGGAATGAGCCAGGACTCGGAGGTATCATGGTTGCCGCTGGTGATGATGATCCACCCGCCCGAGCGCGTGGTCTCCACGCCCACGAAAAAGCCGGGATCGGCTTCCTCATACACCAGCGTGTCGTGCTCCTCGCCAATGCGGCGGCGATAGACGCGGGCCGGGCGGCCATGGCTGTCGCGCCAGACCCAGAACACGAAGGCGCTGTCAGGCGAGAACACAAACGCCCCGCTACAGTTCTCGACCGGGGGCAGGGGCACTGCGCCGCCTGCCAGCCTGCGGATGTGGATGCGGTAGATTTCCGAGCCCTGCGTGTCCTCCGCATGGGCGAACAGGCTGTGGTCGGGGCTGTGGAGGGCGGCGGCCACGGCGTAATATTCATGCCCCCTGGCCGCTTCATTTACGTCGAGCAGCACTTCCTCCGCCGTGGGCGTGGCGGTGAGGTAGCGTTTATAAACCGGGTACTGCGCGCCCGCGGTGTAGCTGGTCTGGTAGCTGTAGGGGCCATGCGGAGTGGGGGGATAGGTGTCATCCGCCTGCATGCGGCCCTTCATCTCGGCCACCAGCATGGCCTGCAGGTCTTCCGTGCCGGACAGGACGGACTGCGTATAGGCGTTTTCCGCCCGCAGGTGGTCGGCAATGTCGGGGCGCAGCAGCGTGGGGTCGCGCAGCACCTCCTGCCAGTTATCGTCCTTCATCCACGCATATTCATCGTGCCGGGTGCGGCCAAGCTGCGTGATGGTGTGGGGGATCTGGCGGGCAACGGGGGGCGTGGTCATCGCATGGTCCTCGGGGG
>NZ_JABJWC010000068.1 GCF_013155395.1 Komagataeibacter melomenusus
AACCCTCAACCCAACAGGGCCGAGTAACCTAGCAAATCCACCAAAGAACCTCAAGAAGTTTCCTCAGCGCCGCCAGTGATTGGGGATATAGGACCCACACCCCCAACCGTCAATCAGAAAAATGCCCAGGCGGTGAAAAAAGTTCCCGCCCGGTCGGCGCTACTACCCCAAAAAGCGCGCTAGGACGCCGCTTTGCGGTCCATGAGCATATCTGTCACCGCGGACTTGAATGGTGAAAGCGCATCCGCCACGCGGAGTCCGGCCTGCCGGAGCACACGGAATGCGGGTTCATCACGCGTATAAAGTGTGGCGATTCCATTGGTGGCGGCAAACAGGGGGGCGGTTTCCATGCGGTGCCGCCGTTCAAAACGCCGCAGCGCGGGCAGGCTGCCCACGGGTTCACCCCGTGCCATGCCTGCCGCCACTTCCTGCGCCAGTGTCTCCTGCCCTTTCAGGCCAAGGTTGAAGCCATGGGCGGTGATGGGGTGCATGCCCACGGCGGCATCGCCCACCAGCGCGAAGCCGGGTGCTGCAAAACGATGGGCATACACGCCCCGCAATGGATAGGTATGCCGCGTACTGACCAGCCGCATATTGCCCAGCCTGCGCCCCACGCGCGCCATGATCTCGGCATTGAAGGCATCGCGCTCGAGCGTGCGCAGCCGCTCGATCTGCGCGGGCGGGAGCGTGAGCACAATGGACGAGGCTCCGCCATTGACCGGCAGCAGGGCCACGGTCTGCCCCTCATCAAACCACTGGGTGGCCACATGGTGATGTGGCAGGTCATGCGCCATGCGGCAGACCAGCATGGAACGCCTGAAATCATGCACGATCGCCCCGACGCGCTGCAACCGCCGGATCTGGGAAAAACGGCCATCAGCCCCTACGGCCAGGCGCGACGTGATCTCGCCGCCATCATGCACCACCACCATATCCTCCCCGATGCGGCGGATATGGCGGGTGGCGGTGCCACCAAGCAGGCTGATGCCGGGACGCTGGCTAGCTGCCATATATAAGCCACGGCGGATGCAGTGGTTGGAGACAAGATAGCCCAGCGCATCCACGCCCCGCCCCTGCGTGTCGAACTGGAGGGGATGGTTGCCGCGCCCGGTCTCGACCCGGGCCTCACGCAGCGGCGAGATGGCGACCTGGGGAATATGCGCCCATGCACCGAGTTCCTTGAGCACCGCAACCGAATGATGGGTCAGCGCGATCTCGCGCCCGTCAAAGCCCGGCTCAGCCCAGGGGGCCTGCGGCGTGCGCTCGAGCACGGCCACGGACAGGCCGCGCGCCTCGAGCGACAGGGCGGCGGCAAGCCCTGCCGGGCCGCCACCCATTATGGTGACATCATGATAGGTCATGGCTGGGTTCCTGTCCGTGTGGTCTTCAGGGGTTATGCATCCGCGCCGAACGCGGCGGGCGCACCGGTCCACTGGGCCACGTAATCATCAACCGGGCGGCGTTTGGGGGCCTTTGCCTCCGCCGTAGGCGTGCCGACAAACAGGAAACCGGCCAGCTTGTGCGGCGCGGGGAAGCCCATCTCGGCTGCAAATTCCGGGTCATGGGCCACATCGCCGCTCACCCACACGCCACCAAAGCCCGTGGCGTGCAGGGCGTTGAGAATGTTCATGGCAGCCGCCCCCACCGCCAGTTCCTGCTCAAGCAGGGGAATCTTGTTTTCCGGCCGCAGGTGCATGCCCAGCACGATGGTCATGGGCATGGTGGACATGCGCGAAAAACGCTTTTCCACCTTGGCGGGCGCCACATCGGGGTCGAGCCGCTTCATGCTGGCCACCACGCGCTCGGCCAGCTTCACCCGCGCCGCCCCCTGCACGATGGCGTAGCGCCACGGGCGCAGCTTGCCATGATCGGGCGCGCGCATGGCGGTGGAGAGGATGGCCTCGAGCACGTCACCCGCAGGGGCCGGTTCCGCCAGCGCATCGGTGGAAAACCGTGACAGGAGAAGGTCGAGCGATGTCATATGGTCATTCCCTTGATATGAAGGCACGCAGCAGCAGGCCTGAAAGCCAACGCGCGCGACACCATGCCGCAACGGCCCGGCCCTGCCAATACGCATGCCGGAGCCCCGGCGCGCGGGCGGGATCGGTATGGATTCCGGCCCCGGCCTTCTATAGAAGGGGGAGCATGAACAGCCCGCGCACAGCCACGGTCCATCGCGCCACCAGCGAGACCGACATTACCGTGACCATCACCCTTGATGGCACCGGCCAGACCCGCATCGATACCGGGATCGGCTTCCTTGACCACATGCTGACAGCCCTTGGCCGCCATAGCATGTGCGATCTCGACATTGTTGCCAAAGGCGACCTGCATATCGACTACCACCACACGGTGGAAGATACCGGCATTGCCCTGGGCAAGGCCTTCGCGCAGGCCATAGGCGACAAGCGGGGCATCCGCCGCTATGGCAGCGCCACCGTGCCGCTTGACGAGGCGCTGTGCGAGGCGGTGGTCGATATTTCCGGCCGCCCCTTCCTGGCATGGTCTGTCACCTTCGGGCGCGACAAGATCGGGGAGATGGACACCGAACTGTTCGAGGAATTCTTCCGCGCCTTCGCCATGAGCGCGCTGGTCACGCTGCATGTGATCCAGCGCGCGGGCCATAACTGCCACCATATTGCCGAGGCCGCCTTCAAGGCCCTGGCCCGCGCCCTGCGCACCGCAAGCGAGCCCGACCCGCGCGCGGGCGGCATCATCCCCTCCACCAAGGGCAGCCTGTGACATTCTATTCCGCCCTGCTGCCGCCCGCGGCCAGGCCCGATGCGCGGGCCTGGCCGGTGATGGTGGCGTGCCGCATGTCGTGGCTGGTGCTGCTGTGCGGCTGGGGCGGATTGCTGCTGCGGGGCTGCCTCGTCAGCGGGTTGCTGGCAGGCGGCGTGAGCATTGTGCTGATGCAGTTCGTGCCGCTGGCCTTTGCCCTGCCCATGCTGGGCGGGCTGCACCTGCTGCTGGCCCTCAACACGCCGGAAATCCGGCAATGGGAACTGCAACTGCGCGGCTATGCCCCCGTGCCGGGCGTTTATGCGCCGGACCGCAGCGCAGCCCTCCTGCGCTGGCTGGAACAGAACCGGCCCGTGCCCTCCCCTTCCCCCGTATCATGAGGCATCACATGCCCGCGCCTGCACCTTCACGCCCCCAGTCCATCGTGGTGATCGACTATAATGGCGGCAACCTCGCGTCTGCCGCCCGCGCCCTGACACGGGCCGCGGCCGATAGCGGCATCGATGCCACCGTCACCATCACGGCGGACCCGCAGGCCGTGCTGCAGGCCGACCGCATCGTCCTGCCCGGTCAGGGGGCCTTTGCCGACTGCGCGGCAGGGCTTGCCGCCCGGCCCGGCCTGCGCGATGCGATTGTTGCGGCAACCGATGGCGGCGTGCCCTTCCTGGGCATATGCGTTGGCATGCAGCTCATGGCCGAGCGCGGGCGCGAACATGGCGTGACCCCCGGCTTTGGCTGGATCGCGGGGGAAATCACGCTGATGGAGGCCCCCGGCCTGCGCCTGCCGCAGATGGGCTGGAACGAACTGGCCTTCACCCCCGGCGCTCACCCCCTGACCGAAGGGCTGGCGGCGGGGGCGCATGGCTATTTCGTCCATTCCTTTGCGCTGACCGGCTATGACAGTGCCGACATGGTGGCCACCACCGATTATGGCAGCCCGGTGCCCGCCATCGTGGCGCGCGGCAACCGCGCGGGCACGCAGTTCCATGTGGAAAAGAGCCAGCAGGTGGGGCTGCGCATCCTGTCCAACTTCCTGCGCTGGACACCTGTGCCGGATGCCACGCCATGACCCGCCAGGCCACCACTGCCGGCACGCTGCATGCCGAACGCCTGCAGGACATGCACGAGGACGACCTGCACGCCCTGTGCGATGCGACCAACGCCGCCATACTCGATGGCGGCGGCTTTGGCTGGCTGGCCCCGCCACCGCGCGAGACGCTGGAGCGCTACTTCCGTGGCGTGCTGCTGGTGCCCGAGCGGCAGATGTTCGTGGCCCGGCTTGATGACATGATCGTAGGTTCCGCCCAGCTCGTGCGCCCGCCGCGCAACAACGAGGCGCAGGCCATGAGTGCCACCCTCATGCATTTCTATATCGCCCCCTACGCGCGCGGGCTGGGGCTGGGCCGCCTTTTGCTGACCGAGGTGGAAAGCTGTGCGCGCAGCATGGGCTACCAGATCATCAACCTCGACGTGCGCGAAACCCAGGCCGAGGCCGTGCGGCTGTTCCGCAGCAGCGGCTTCCACCACTGGGGCACCCACCCCAGCTACGCCCGCACCGATGGCCGCACCGTGCGCGGCCTGTTCTTCACCAAGCGCCTGCAGGATGACGAGCGGATCGTGCCCGCCCACCCGCAGGATGCCTCCACTCCCATCCCTGCAGCAGGACATGCCCCCGTGACCGGACACAGCCTGACCCTCTACCCCGCCATCGACCTCAAGGATGGCACATGCGTGCGCCTGCGCCGCGGCGAAATGGACAACGCCACCGTCTATTCCGATGACCCTGGCGCGCAGGCGCGGGCCTGGATCCATGCCGGCTGCGCGTGGCTGCATGTGGTTGACCTCAACGGCGCGTTTGCCGGGCGCTCGGCCAATACCGAGGCCATCGAGGCCATCATCGCCAATGCCTCGGTGCCGGTGCAGCTCGGCGGTGGCCTGCGCGACCTTGAAAGCATCGGCAAATGGCTCAATGCCGGGATCAGCCGCGTGATCCTTGGCTCGATCGCGGTCAAGAACCCCGAGCTGGTGCGCGAGGCGTGCCGCCTGTTCCCCGGCCGCATCGTGGCGGGCATTGACGCGCGCAGCGGCCAGGTGGCGACCGAAGGCTGGGCCGAGACATCGGAGATGAAAGCCGTCGAACTCGGCCTGCGCATGCAGGATGCCGGGGTGGCTGCCGTGATCTTCACCGAAATCAGCCGCGACGGCATGCTGACCGGCATCGACATCGAGCAGACCGCCGACATGGCCAATGCGCTCTCCATCCCGGTCATTGCCAGCGGCGGGGTAGGCAACCTGGCCCATCTTGAAGCCCTGCGGGCGGCGACCGCGCAGGCGCCGGGCATCGAGGGCGTGATCGTGGGGCGCGCGCTGTATGATGGCCGCATCGACCTGGGCGAAGCCCTGCGGGTTCTTTCCTGATGCTCAAGCTGCGCGTCATCCCCTGCCTGGACGTAAAAAACGGCCGGGTGGTCAAGGGGGTCAACTTCGTCTCGCTGCGCGATGCGGGCGACCCGGTGGAGCAGGCCGCCGTGTACGACGCGGCGGGGGCGGATGAACTCACCTTCCTCGACATCACCGCCAGCAATGAAAACCGCGATACCATCCTCGATGTGGTCAGCCGCACGGCAGAGCGCATCTTCCTGCCGCTGACGGTCGGCGGCGGCGTACGCACCACTGATGACATGCGCCGCCTTTTGCTGGCGGGGGCCGATAAATGCGCCATGAACTCGGCGGCTGTCTCGCGCCCCGAACTGGTGAGCGAGGCGGCGCAGAAATTCGGCAGCCAGTGCGTGGTCGTCGCCATTGATGCCCGCAGCGACGGCCATGGCGGGTGGGAAGTGTACACCCATGGCGGCCGCACCCCCACCGGGCGCAACGTGATTGACTGGTGCCGGGAAGTGGCGGAACGTGGCGCGGGTGAAATCCTGCTGACCAGCATGGACCGCGATGGCACGGGCAAGGGCTTTGACCTCGACCTGCTGCGGGCGGCGAATGCGGCGGTGCGCATTCCCATCGTGGCCTCGGGCGGGGTTGGTGCGCTCGAGCATTTTGTCGAGGGCGCGCGCGCGGGTGCCACCGGCCTGCTGGCAGCCAGCGTGTTCCACTTCGGGCAGTTCACCATTCCACAGGTCAAGCAGGCACTGGCGCAAGCGGGCCTGCCGGTCCGGCAGACCGCCTGATCCCCCTTTCCCGCCTATCGGAGCATTGTCATGGCCAAGCCAGAAAAATCCCGCAAGAACACCCCCGCCAAGGCCGCCCCCTCCAAGGCTGCCCCGGCCAAGCCGGCCCCCGGCAAGGCCGCACACAAGGCCCCTGCCGCCACCATCAAGATCGAGGCCATCGGCCCCGCAACGCCTGATGTGCTCGACCGCCTGTTCGCAGTTGTGGAATCGCGCCGGGGCACCGACCCCTCCGTCAGCCATTCCGCCCGCCTTCTGGCCCGTGGCCGGCGCAAGATCGCGCAGAAATTCGGTGAGGAAGCCGTGGAATGCCTGATCGAGGCCGTGGCGGGCAACCGCGAGGAACTGATCAGCGAAAGTGCGGACGTGCTCTACCACCTGATCGTGATGTGGGTGGATGCGGGCGTGCAGCCGGCTGAAATCTGGGCCGAACTGCTGCGCCGCGAAGGCACGAGTGGCGTGGCCGAAAAAGCCGCCCGCCCGCGCGACCCGCTGGCCTGACCCACCCCAACAGGAGACAAGACCCATGCCCGTAGATGGCACCGGCGCCTATGACCCGCAGAACGTGTTCGCCCGCATCCTGCGCGGGGAACTGCCGTGCAGGAAGGTTTATGAGGATGAATATGCCCTCGCCTTCCACGACATCGCACCGAAAGCGCCCATTCATGTGCTGGTGATCCCGAAGGGAGCCTATGTTTCCTTTGCTGATTTCAGCGCCCAGGCCAGTGAGGCGGAAATCGCAGGCTTCATCCGCGCGGTGGGCAAGGTCGCGCGTGACCTCGGGCTGGAGGCGCCGGGCTACCGCCTGGTGTCGAACACCGGCATCGAGGGCGGGCAGGAAGTGCCGCACTTCCATGTGCACCTGTTTGGTGGCCGCCCGCTTGGGGCCATGCTGCCGGGCTGAAGCCGGGCAGGCAGGGGGAGTTGCCTGATGGCACCGCTCCATAATGCACACGCATGACAGCTTGCAGGGCGCCGCTTTTTTACAAAAAGGGCGTCCTTGTTTTTTATTGCGAACCAGATGATCTATTGATTGAATATTATGTATATTTTGTACATTAAATAATCAATTTGTATGAATATTGGATTTAAATATAATAATACACATATTCCACAGATAGACGCGATATGAGCCAGGCACATTATGAACAGCAGAAAATTGCTATGGATAAGGTAGCAAACCTTCTTGTCATTGCCGTTCCGGAAGACAAAGAAAAATTCTGCCTGTTTATTTCAATGGAAATGAAGTTCATTGATAATGGCGAAGACGACTATAACACGACTGAATTCAAATTCGTTTATGAAAAAAAGAATGGTGAAGTCGTAAGCTTCAGCCCGTTCTGGAATTTTGGCCCCCAAAACCATTCTCGCTATATAGACGACATGGAAGCACTGGTAACGGATTTAAGGGATGTATTTGCCCGACACCTGAAAAAAACCGACCAAACGGCCTGGAATGGCATGGCCATGAAGGTCAATCTGGTCAAGAAAGCCTATGATGTTAATTTCCACTATCCCGAAACCACCAGCAACCCTGCATGAAGTTAAAATATGAATTGGTGACAAAATAACCGTCTCCGGGTGCCACCTTTTTACAAAAAGGCTGTGTTTCCTGAAGCTTTTTGAAAAAAGCTTCACCAAAAACTTTTTAAACCAATACAGTCTTTTACAGGGACTGGAGTTCAAACAGGTCACGATACAGCCCGCCTTCGCGCTGCATCAGGGCGGCATGGGGGCCATCCTCGCACACCCGGCCGTGGCGGAAGACAATGATGCGGTCCAGGCCCATCACGGTGGAAAGCCGATGGGCAATGACCAGCACCGTGCGCCCGGCCATGAGGCGCTCCATCGCCTGCTGCACCTGCACTTCAGACTGGGAGTCGAGGCTGGATGTCGCCTCATCCATGATCACGATGCGCGCCTGGCTCAAAAAAGCGCGGGCAATGGCAATGCGCTGGCGCTCACCACCCGAGAGCTTGACCCCGCGCTCGCCCACCATGGTGGCATAGCCGCGCGGCAGGCGGTCGATGAAATCCGCCGCATTGGCCTGCCGGGCGGCGTGGGCGATCTCGGCGGGCGTGGCATCGGGGCGGCCATAGGCAATGTTCTCGGCCAGCGAGCGGTGAAACAGCAGCGGCTCCTGCGGCACGATGGCAATCTGCCCGCGCAAACTGGCCTGCGTCACCGTGGCAATATCCGTGCCATCAATGGTGATACGCCCGGCCTGCACGTCATAAAGTCGTTGCAGCAGCCGCGTGAGCGTGGTCTTGCCCGAGCCGGAGGGCCCGACAAGCGCCACCCGGCTGCCCGGTGCGATATCAAGGTTCAGGTCCTCAAACAGCACGCGGCCATGCTGGCGCGCATAACCAAAGCGCACATGCTCGAAGCGGATATGCCCTTGCGTTACGCGCAGCGCCGGAGCATCGGGACGGTCCGCAACACCGGGCTGCATGGCAAACAGGGCAACCAGTTCCTCCATCTCGTTGACCGAGCGCTGCACGACTGAAATCTGCTGGCCGATATCACGCAGATAGCCCTGTATGACGAACATCATGGTCAGCACATAGGCCACATCCCCCGGCCCGGCACGGCCCCGCACCCACAGCACCGCCACCCCCGCAATCAGCGCCATGCGCATGAGCAGGGCGGCAAGGTTCTGCAGATTGGCGCTGTCGGTGCCGCGCAGCCATGAACGCACCATGCGCTGCCGCCACCGTCCCGCCACCCAGGCCAGCCGGGCATCCTCGCGCCCCTCCGCCCCGCAGGCCTTGACCACGGCATTGCACGTCACGGCATCGGACAGGGTGGCCCCCATGCGCGTATCCCACGCATTGGCCAGCCGGGCGGATGGCGCCACGTAACGCAGCGTCAGCACGACCGAGAGCCCGACAAGGGCCACGGCCCCCACCGCCAGCACCAGCCCCATCAGCGCCCAGTGGAACGCCAGCACGCCGGTGGTCGCGCACAGCACGATCACCTCGGGCACCAGCATGAGCAGCACCGTATCACCCAGCGTGTCGATCGCCCCCAGCCCGCGCGTGATGCGCCGCACGGTCGAACCCGCGAAGTTGCTGGCATGCCATTCGCTGGAGAAGCGCTGCACGCGGGCGAACGCCTCCGTCACGATACCGGTCATGACACGGGAGGTAAGGTGCGAGATGGCGACATACGCCATGCGCCGCGCCACGATGCCGCCCACGCCCAGCCCCGTCAGCCCCGCCACATCGCGTATGGCGCGGTGGATGGTGGCCGCCTGTGCCGGGTGCGACACGTCATCGACCAGCCAGCCCGCCAGCAGGGGCATCATCACATCGGCCACCGTGGCCAGTGCAATACCCGACAGCGTGCCGGCCAGCAGCGCGGGCCACGCCCGCCACCGGCGCCACACAAAGCCCAGAACGGCGGCGAATTCATGCCGCCGCGCCACGGGTCGAGAAGGAGAAGAAGCCATGACCACCATGCCAGATATACAAAAAACGGCCACGACCTGCCGCCGCAAAGGGCTGGAACGACTAGCCCCGCCCCACGTGGCATGCAAGGCCCCTGACGGGTTATCAGGGGGCGGGGCAATTTACACACCCCACCTCCACGCCGCACAATACGCCCCGACCCACTCCAGCGAGTAGCCGATGCCAACACCACCCCGCCGCACCAAACCCGCCCGCCGCGCCATGACGCTGGCCGAAGTCCGTGCCTTCATCAGCCTGCTGGCCAGCGCCAACCCCGATGCCGAGAGCGAACTCGACTTTGTCGATGACTACACCCTGCTCGTGGCCGTCGTGCTCTCGGCACAGGCCACCGATGCCTCGGTCAACAAGGCCACCGTCAACCTGTTCCGCGATGCGCCCACCCCGCAGGCCATGGTGGACCTTGGCGAGGAAAAGGTGGGGGCGCATATCCGCACCATCGGGCTGTGGCGCACCAAGGCGCGCAACGTGGTGGCGCTGTCGCGGCAGTTGCTCGACCGCTTTGATGGCCGCGTGCCCCATGACCGCGCGGCCCTTGAATCCCTGCCCGGTGTTGGCCGCAAGACTGCAAACGTGGTGATGAACATAGCCTTTGGCGACAGCACGATGGCGGTGGATACCCACATCTTCCGCATCGGCAACCGCACGGGGCTGGCGCCGGGTGCGACCGTGCGCGCGGTGGAGGACCAGTTGGTGCGCCGCATTCCGCCCGACATGCTGCGCCCCGCCCATCACTGGCTGATCCTGCACGGGCGCTATGTGTGCAAGGCCCGCAAGCCAGAATGCTGGCGCTGCCCCGCCTTTGAACCCTGCCAGTACCGCATGAAGGATGAACTGCGCCTGGCACCGGCCTGAACAGATAGATGTTTTTGGTGAAGCTTTTTTCAAAAAGCTTCAAAAGAACGCCGCCTTTTTGAAACAAAGGCAGCACCCAAAAACTTTTATTCCGCCTGCGCCAGCGGCAGGTTGGGCAGGCCCGCCCCGCCGGGGCGCATCACCCATGGCCGCGCCCCGCGCATGGCGCGGTCCGTCCGCACCACAAGCCCGCCATCGGGCTGCGGGTAAATGGCATAGGCCCCGTTGCGCCACAGGTCGAAACGCCCGATGGACGGCACGCCCTCACACCCCCACGTGCCCGGCAGGTTGACCAGCAGCCCCACGCCCCGGCACAGGCCGGGCGCAGGCGGGCGGGAAGCCAGCACCAGCACGACATTGCCCATGCGGCAGACCCCGGCATGGCACGCCACGTTCCCCACCGTTCCCCCAGCAGGCAGCACGCCCGCGGGCAGGCCGGTCACGCGCTGCCATTCACGCAGTACGAAGGGATCGGGGTGCGCGCCGGGGCCGGTCAGCAGGCGGCCCGCCGTTACGATGCCCGCCATCCGCCCATCCGGAGCCAGCATGATGACCGGCCGCGCCACCAGCCATGGCGACAGGACCGCCAGCATGATGGGCGCAAGCCCCGCCAGCCGCACGCGCCCGCCCCACAGGCACAGCCAGCACAGCCCGGCAAAAAAGAGCGCAAGCCCTGCATTGCCGATGGCTGGCACCCCAATGCGCGCGGCGGGCAGTCCGGCTACCAGATGCGCAAGCCATGTCACCACGCCAAGGCCCCAGCCCATGGGCACAAGGGCCAGTTTTTCCAGCCCCAGCGGCATCAGACTGAGTGCGGCCAGCCCCCACGGCATGATCCAGACCGACATCAGCGGCACCGCCAGCAGGTTGGCCAGCACGAACCATGGCTGCACCGCGCCAAAATGCGCCATGCCCACCGGCAGGCATGCGCCACCCGCCAGCACGCTGGCCACAAGCGGGTGGGCCAGACGCGCCGCAACCCGCCGCAGCCACACATCATCATGCTCCCAGCCCGACAGGGTGGGCCGCAGCGCGTCAAACCCCGCAATCAGCGCCATCACGGCGGCAACCGACATCTGGAGCGGCAACTCGGCCACGCCCTCGGGGTTGAGCACCATGAGCACCGTCGCCGCCACCGCCAGCGCGCGCAGCGAGAGTGGTCGCCTGCCCGCCAGCAGCGCCATGACCGCAAGCCCCGCCATGAGCAGGCTGCGCTGGGCGGGCAGGTGCGCGCCGGTCAGGAGCACGTAGCCCGCGCCTGCCAGCAATGCGCCCACCGCCGCGATCTGGCGGCATGGCCAGTACAGCGCGGCGCGCTCGCTCAGCGCCAGCGCCGTGCGCAGCGCCACCATGACCAGCCCCATCACAATCGCCAGATGCAGCCCGGCCACGGCCAGCAGGTGCGCAAGGCCCGCATCGGCATAAGCCGCGCGCTCGGGGGCCGCCACCACGCCATCGGCCCCGACCATTATGGTGGCGGCAATATCGCCCTCCGTGCCAGGCAGGGCCGCACGAATCCGCGCCGCCAGCACCTGCCGCCTGCCCGCAAGCCACCCCGCAGCCCCGCCGCCAGCCTGCACGGACATGATCGTGGCCCGCTCAAGCGCGCGGCCATGGCCCGCCAGCCCGTCAAACCACGCCCGGCGCTGGGCATCATACCCGCCCGGCACATCTGGGAAGGCAGGGGGCGAAAGCAGGGCACGCACCCGTAGCGTGTCGCCCGGCATGGGCCGCGCGGGGTCATCGGCGCGCAGCCGCACGGATAGCCACCGCCGCAGGGGCGGCATGCCCATGCTGATGCCATCCTCAAGGCGCGCGCCGCGCAACACGACCCGCAGCGCCTGCGTGCCATCGGCCAGACGCTGCACCTCCACGCCCGTTACCTGCCCCGACAGATGCACCGCCCGGCGCGGCAGGTCGGGAAAGGGCGGCATGCGCCATGCCTGCCCCCATGCCACAAGCACCCCCATGGCAGCAGCC
>NZ_JABJWC010000069.1 GCF_013155395.1 Komagataeibacter melomenusus
GGGCGTCCTCCGGCCTTGGCTTTCTGATGCAGACGGCGAATACCCGCTTCCAGACCGATCTCATGTTCGCGGCGCTGGCCGTGCTGGCGGCCATGACCGTGCTGCTGTGGTGGGGGGTGGACAGGCTTCTGGTGCGGGCGCTGTACTGGCGGCCAGCCCATGCGGATATTGATTAAATAACGGCCTCAAAACAGATAAAAGTTTTTGGGTGCCGCCTTTTTTCAAAAAGGCGGCGTTCTTTGCAGCTTTTTAAAAAAGCTGCACCAAAAACTTTCTCATGTTTGCACCATGGTTGACGGAACTGTTGTAACAGGCCACCACCAACACACCGCGCAACCCATGCAGGACAGGATGCCCATGACACGCCCCATCATTCTTGATCTGACACCTGGCGCGCAGGCAGCGGCAACCCTGCTGGCCGCCCTGCAGTTGCCCGCGCATGTGCGGCTGGCGGGCGTGCTGTTCAGTGGCGCGGGCACGGAAGTCGGGGGTGCCATGGCCCATGCGCGCGAGATGCTGGACCGGCACGGCCTGGCAGATGTGGGCGTCTACGCAGGCGTACCCGGCCCGATGGTGCCGCCCGCGGGTGCGGGGCGCAGCCTGCCTGCGGGCAATGACGGGCTGGGGGCGGCGCATCTGGTGCAGGCCATTCGCGCCTGCCCGCCCGATAGCGTGAGCGTGTGCTGTAGTGGCCCGCTGAGCACGCTGGCGCTTGCCCTGGTGCAGGCCCCGGATCTGGCGGTGCACCTGCATGGCGTGGTCATGGCAGGCGGCGCCTTTCACGTGCCAGGGAACATGACGACGGTGGCCGAGCGCAATATTGCAGCCGACCCCGAGGCCGCATCCGTCGTGCTGGGCATGGACGTGCCGTTCACCCTCGTGCCGCTCGACTGTACCGCCCGCTTCGTGGCCGACGCGGTGTGGATGGAGCCGCTCGCCGCCATGGGCCGCGACCCGGCCTCGGTCGCGGGCCGGGTGCATGCCGATCTGGTGGCTGCCCGCATGGGCCGTGGCGGCGGCAACGGGGTGGATCTGGCGCTGGCTGCCGCGGCCCCGCTGCTGGCGCTGGTCGCACCAGCCCTGTTCAGCGGCCATCTGGCGCATGTGGCGGTGGAATGCCGTGGCACGTTCACCCGTGGCATGACCGTGATCCAGCTCCCCCGGTGTGCAGGCGGCCAGCCCAATGCGCTGGTGCTCGAGCGGATGTCGGTTGATGCGGCGCGCGGCGTGCTGCGTGACCTGCTGCTGGGTGCCGTGAAATGACATGGGGCGCGCATGCCGCCGGAATTGCACAAAAATACAACGATCTGGCGCAAACTTTGCCGCTGGGCGATCATGACGGTTGCAGAACCGCCTTCGGGTCCAGTATTGGTCCCGGCATTCCGGTGTGCCTGCGGGCGCGAATGTTGAGAACTTTGATGCGTGTGACGGCACGGAGGTCTTCTGTATGGAGCGGTCTGCAACATCCCCTTCGGCCCTGACCGGGGCGGTAAAGGGAAACGGGGATGCCGTATTCGCCGCCATTGTCCGCTGTAGCGCAGCCCTGATCCTGCTGGGGCTGGGCGGCATGGTTGCCGTCATGGCCTGGGGGGCGCGTGGCGCGTTTGCCAGATTCGGGCCGGGCTTCGTGTTCGACAAGGCATGGAATCCCGTCACCCAGCATTTTGGCGCTGCCGCCCCCATGTTCGGCACGGTCATCACCGCGCTGCTGGCCATTCTCCTTGCCGTGCCGCTGGCCTTCGGCATTGCCGTGTGGCTGACCGAGATCGCCTCGGCACGCATTGCGGGCGTGATTGGTACCCTCATCCAGCTTCTGGCCGCCGTGCCCTCCATCATCTTCGGCATGTGGGGCTTTGCGGTGCTGGTGCCGTTCATGGCGCATTATGTCGAACCGCTGGCCAGCCACACGCTGGGCCGGGTGCCGGGCATCGGCACGCTGTTCCGTGGCGCGCCATACGGCACCGGCTTTCTGACCGGCGGCATGATCCTTGCGGTCATGATCACGCCCTTCATCTGTGCCGTGATGCGCGATGTATTCCTGTCCATGCCCGCCGTGCTGAAGGAAAGCGCCTACGGGCTGGGCATGACCCGGTGGGAGGTGGTGCGCCGCATCATCCTGCCGTGGTCGCGCTCCTCGGTGGTGGGGGGCGTGATGCTGGGGCTGGGCCGCGCGCTGGGCGAGACGATGGCCATCACCTTCGTGATCGGCAACGCCAACCATATCGGCTGGTCGCTGTTCTCGCCGGGCAACACCATCGCCTCGCTCATCGCCCTCGAATTTCCCGAAAGTGCTGTGGGCAGCCTCAAATTTTCCTCCCTCATGGCGGCAGGGTTCCTGCTCATGCTGATCTCCCTTGGCACGCTGGTCTGTTCGCGGCTGCTGCTGCGCACCAAAGCGGCGGGCCGCTGACATGACCACCCATACCACCACCGCCGCCGCGCAGGCGGCTCCGTGCGCGGGCGCGCGCTGGCAGGGCAACAGCGTGTCCGACATCCGCCGCCGCATGGTGGACCGCGTGGCCACCGCCCTGTGCTGGGCGGCGACCGCGCTGGTGCTGCTCATGCTGTTTTCCATCCTGTTCGTGCTGGTGCGCAACGGGGTGGGCGGCCTGCGCTGGGTCACGTTCGTGCATGTGACCCAGCCGCCGGGGCAGGGGGGCGGGCTTGCCAACGCCATCGTGGGCAGCCTGATCCAGACCGGGCTGGCCGTGCTGATCGGCGCGCCCGTGGGGCTGCTGGTGGGCATCTACCTTGCCGAGTTTACGGCAACGGATGGCAGGCTGATCAATTTTGTCCGCTTCGTGTCCGACCTGCTGCTTTCGGCCCCGTCCATTCTGGTGGGGCTGTTCATCTACATGATCGTGGTGGTGCCGAGCGGGCATTTTTCGGGGCTGGCGGGCGCGCTGGCGCTGTCCATGCTGGTGGTGCCGGTGGTGGTGCGCACCACCGAGGACATGCTGCGCCTCGTGCCGCTGGCCATGCGCGAGGCGGCGATTGCGCTGGGCGCGCCCCGGTGGCGGATGATCCTGTTCGTGTGCCTGCGCGCCGCGCGCGAGGGGGTGGCGACGGGCATCCTGCTGGCGCTGGCCCGCGTATCGGGCGAGACGGCGCCGCTTTTGTTCACCTCGCTGGGCAACATGAACTGGTCGATAGCCCCCGGCAGGCCCATGGCCAGCCTGCCGGTTACCATCTACCAGTACGCAGGCGCGGCCTATGCGGACTGGACCGCGCTGGCCTGGACCGGCGCGCTGCTGATTACGGCAGGCATCCTGATGATCAACATAACCGTGCGGCTGGGGCTGGGACGTAACAGGAAATGAACATGACAGTCGCGCAGAACGATGCCGCGCCCGCAGCGATCTCGGTGCGGAACCTCGATTTCTATTACGGCGCGCACCATGCGCTCAAGGATATCTCCATCGACTTCCCGCAAGGGCAGGTCACGGGCATGATCGGGCCTTCGGGCTGCGGCAAGTCAACGCTGCTGCGCGTGCTCAACCGCATGTATGACCTCTATCCCGGCCAGCGCGCCACGGGCGAGGTGATCTTTGATGGCTGCAACATCATCGGCCCGAAGGTGAACCTCAACGTGCTGCGCTCGCGCGTGGGCATGGTGTTCCAGAAGCCCACGCCATTCCCCATGTCGATCTATGACAACATCGCCTTTGGCGTGCGCCTGCATGAGCGGCTTGACCGCGCGGCGATGGATGCGCGGGTGGAAGACGTGCTCAGGCGCGTGGCCCTGTGGCCCGAGGTGCGCGACCGGCTGCGCGATTCGGCAGCCGCCCTGTCTGGCGGGCAGCAGCAGCGCCTGTGCATTGCGCGCACCATCGCCACCCGCCCCGAGGTGGTGCTGCTTGATGAGCCGACCAGCGCGCTCGACCCGGTCTCGACCGCGCGCATCGAGGAACTGCTCGATGAACTGAAGGCCGATTTCACCATCGCCATCGTCACCCACAACCTGCAGCAGGCCGCGCGCTGCGCCGACCAGGTGGCGTTTTTCTACATGGGCGAGGTGGTGGAGGTGGACAGTGCGGACCGCATGTTCACCACGCCGCGTGAAAAGCGCACGCAGGACTACATTACCGGGCGTTTTGGCTAGCCGCCCGCCCCCGGCCTTACATTTTGTAGCAAGTTTGCCCCTATTGAACTGGATGGGGTGATGTAGCGTTGCGTTTACAGGCCTTGTATCAGCCACGGGCTGCATGCAGGGTATGAAGCAGGTTATAACAGGAGTAGACTTGGTTCCCATGATGAAGAAACTGATTCTCGCCGCCACGATCGTTGGCGGTATGGCAACCGGCCTTTCCGGTCAGGCTTTCGCCAAGCATCACCATGGCCCGCCGCCGCCGCCGGGTGGTGGCTGCGGCATGATGGCAGGCCCGATGGGCGGCCCGGGCGGTGGTGCCTACGGCATGCCCTTCCTCGGCAACGTGCAGCTGACCTCGGCCCAGCACAAGAAGCTGCAGGCGATCCTGAAGGACAGCCACCCCGATTTCCGCGCCGACATGGAGCAGGAACATGGGCTGCACAAGCAGATCCAGGCCCTGCTCGTGGCACCGGGCAAGGTTGATGAAGCGCAGATCGTCAGCCTGCAGCAGCAGATCACGGCCATACATCAGCGCCATGAAGCCGCCCGCCTGCAGACCGCCATCCGCATCCACGATATCCTGACGGCTGACCAGCTCAACCAGATCCACACGACGCAGGACAAGATCGACAGCCTGCACGAGCAGCTGCGCGCGCTGACCGCACCGCCGCAGCCGCCTGAAGATGCGAAGAAATAAGACCACCCTGCCTGCCCCGCGCAGGTAAGGTGGAAAGGAAACGGCTGCCGGCCTCGTGCCAGGCAGCCGTTTTTTGTTGCGGATTCCCGGCAATGCTTGACAGGCAGGGGCGGGGCGCGATACATCGGCGCGACTAATCAGGCACGTCACTTCGCGAGGGTTCGCGCAGTGGCGCGTCTTCTTTTGGGGAAATACGTTGTTCGAGACGCTGTCAGGCAAGCTTTCCGGTGTGTTCGATGGTCTTGCCAAGCGCGGGGCCCTGTCGGAAGCAGATGTTACGGAAGCAATGCGCGAAGTGCGTCTGGCCATGCTGGATGCCGACGTGGCGCTGCCTGTCGTCAAGGATTTCGTCAACAAGGTGCGCGAACGCGCCGTGGGCCATGAGGTGCTCGACAGCATCTCCCCCGGCCAGGCCGTTGCCAAGATCGTCAACGATGCGCTGATCGATGCCCTTGGTGGCGCTGGTGCGGTTCCCCTCAACCTGAATGCCGCCCCGCCGGTGCCGATCCTGATGGTCGGCCTGCAGGGCTCGGGCAAGACCACCACATCGGGCAAGATCGCCCGTCGCCTCGCCCAGCGCGAGCGCAAGAAGGTGCTGCTTGCCAGCCTCGATACCCAGCGCCCCGCCGCCCAGTTGCAGCTCGCCCAGCTGGCCGAGCGCGCGGGTGTGGCCTCGCTGCCCATCATCGCGGGCCAGACGCCGGTGCAGATTGCCGAGCGCGCCATGGATACGGGTCGGCGCGAGGGGTATGACATCGTCATCCTCGATACCGCGGGCCGCCTGTCCATTGATGAAGCGCTGATGGATGAGGTCCGCGCCATTCGCGCCGCGACCGACCCGGCGGAAACGCTGCTCGTCGTCGATGCCATGACCGGGCAGGACGCGGTCAATACCGCCAAGGCGTTCAACGAGGCCGTGGGTGTGACCGGCGTGGTCATGACCCGCATGGATGGCGATGCCCGTGGTGGTGCCGCCCTGTCCATGCGCGCGATCACGGGTGCGCCGATCAAGCTGACCGGCTCGGGCGAGAAGCTCGACGCTTTGGAGGAATTCCACCCCGAGCGCGTGGCGGGCCGCATCCTCGGCCTTGGCGATATTGCCGGGCTGGTGGAAAAGGCGGCTGATACCCTTGATCATGAGGAGAGCGAGAAGCTTGCCCTCAAGATGATGCAGGGCAAGTTCGATCTGGATGACTACGCCGCCCAGATCCGCCAGATCAACAAGATGGGGTCCATCTCCGGCATTCTGGGCATGCTGCCGGGCATGGGCAAGCTGAAGGACGCGCTGGGCGACAAGGAGCTTGATACCTCCGTGCTCAAGCGCCATCAGGCCATCATCTCATCCATGACCCGCAAGGAGCGGCGCACGCCCTCCATCATCAAGGCCTCGCGCAAGAAGCGCATCGCCGCCGGGTCAGGTACGACCGTGCAGGAGATCAACCGTCTGCTCAAGCAGTATGACGCCATGGCCTCCATGATGAAGCGGTTCAGCAAGTTGGGCGTGAAGGGACTGATGCGTCAGGGTCTGTCCGCACTCATGCCAAACGGGGGTCGCCCCCCGGGCGGCGGCGGGCGGCCACCTTTCGGCTGAGCCTGAGCGTCGTTCCCGTTTTTTCTTTTTGTCTTTCTACTGTCTGGAGAAATCTTAAATGAGCCTCAAGATCCGTCTCGCCCGCGCTGGCGCCAAGAAGCGCCCCTACTACCACATTGTCGTGGCTGACAGCCGCTCCCCGCGTGATGGCCGCTTCATCGAGCGCGTGGGTTCGTACAACCCCATGCTGCCCTCCGACCACGCTGACCGCGTGCGCCTGGTGGCCGAGCGCATCACGCACTGGCTGTCCAACGGCGCGCTGCCGACCGACCGCGTGGCCCGCTTCCTGGGTAACGCTGGCCTGGCGCCGAAGCCGACCTGGAACGAGCAGCCCAAGAAGTCCGCGCCCAAGAAGCGCGCGCAGGAGCGTGCCGCCGCCGCTGCCGAAGCAGCTGCAGCGTAACTGACGCGATAGACAGGCAGGAAAGGCAGGCAGTCATCCCATGAACCGCGATCAGGTCCTGATGGGTGTGGTGGGTCGTCCGCATGGCGTGCGGGGGCTTGTGCATGTGCACAGCTACACCGCCGTGGCGGAAGACCTGGCCACCTATGACGGGCTGGTCGATGATCTGGGCCGCCCGTGGCGGCTGACATGGCATGGCAATGGCATTGCCCGGCTGCACGATGCGGCAGGCAACGCCATTGACAGCCGTGAGGCCGCCCAGCAGCTCGTCAACCGCAAGCTGTACGTGCCGCGCACCAGCCTGCCCGAACCCGATGCGGACGAATTCTACTTCGCCGATCTGGTCGGGCTGGAAGCGCGCGAGCAGGGCAGCGGGCGGGTGATCGGTCGCGTGATGGCCGTGCATGACTATGGGGCTGGCACCAGCCTTGAAATCGATGGGGCAGGGGGCAACCTCCTGCTGCCGTTTACCGAAGGCTGCGTGCCGGTGGTGAATGTGCGCGCAGGCTGGATTGAAGTCTGCCTGCCCGACGAGATCGAGGTTCCGGTCGAATGCTTCCCCGGCACGGCCAGCACGGATGATGCGCCATGACGTGGCAGGCAACGGCGCTGACGCTGTTCCCCGCCATGTTCCCCGGCACGCTGGGGCAGTCACTGGCCGGGCGCGCGCTCGAGCGTGGCATCTGGTCACTGGATGCGCGCGACATGCGTGAGCATGGGCTGGGGCGGCACCGGGTGGTGGATGACACGCCGTTTGGCGGCGGCGCGGGCATGGTCATGCGGCCGGACGTGGTGGCGGCAGCACTTGCCTGTATCGAGCGTGCCGGTCGGCCACTGGTCTATCCCACGCCACGCGGTCGCCCGCTGGCGCAGGCCGATATCCGCCGTTACGCGGCGGGGCCGGGCGTTGTGGTGCTGTGTGGCCGCTACGAAGGGGTGGATGAGCGCGTGCTCGAAGCCTCGGGTGCCGAACAGGTCTCGATCGGGGATTACATCCTCTCGGGCGGGGAAGTGGCGGCAACGGTGCTGCTTGATGCCTGCGTGCGGCTGCTGCCGGGCGTGATGGGATCGGGCGAGAGCGCTGTTGAGGAAAGCTTTGCCGACGGCCTGCTTGAATATCCGCTTTATACCAAGCCGGCGCAATGGGACGGGCGCGACGTGCCCGAGGTCCTGCTGTCCGGTCATCATGCCGCGATCGCCCGGTGGCGCCGCGCGGCATCCGAGACGGTGACGCAGGCGCGTCGGCCGGACCTGTGGGCGGCCTACCAGGCCCGCGCGGGTCAAGACACTCCCCGGACCGCAGGCCCCCGTGCCGATGCGGACCGGCTGAACTGAACATGAAATCCTATCGAACGAGGACCGGATCATGAACGTTATCCAGAAATACGAGGCGGAAGAGATCGCCCGCCTGACCGCCATCCGCGCGGTGCCCGAATTCGCGCCGGGTGACACCGTGCGCGTGGGTGTGGAAGTGGTTGAAGGCACCCGCAAGCGCGTGCAGAACTACGAAGGCGTGGTCATTGCCCGCTCCAACAAGGGCCTGAACAGCAACTTCACCGTGCGCAAGATTTCCAACGGTGAAGGCGTGGAGCGCGTGTTCCCGCTGTATTCCCCCACCATTGCCGAGATCGCCGTGGTGCGCCGTGGCGTTGTGCGCCGCGCGAAGCTGTATTACCTGCGCGGCCGCCGCGGCAAGTCCGCCCGTATTGCCGAGCGCAAGCGCGACGTGGCAGCACCCGCCGCGACCGCAGCCGAGTAATACACTGACCCTTCGCCCGTTTCCCGCCGCATGGTGGAAACGGGCGAACCGTTTCATGCAAGATTTTCTGGCTGCCTGTCGCGTGCGTTGCCTGCGCGTGATGGCGGCCTGTTTCCGTCCGGGAGAGGAAAAGCAAGATGGCCCCGCGCACATTGTTCGACAAGATATGGGACAGCCATGTGGTCGAAACCCTTCCGGACAAGACGGCCATCCTCTACATCGACCGCCATCTCGTGCATGAAGTCACGAGTCCGCAGGCGTTCGAGGGCCTGCGCATGAGCGGCCGCCGCCTGCGCCACCCGGATGCAACGATCGCGGTGGTGGACCACAACGTGCCCACATCCGACCGCACCCAGCCCATCGAGGAGGCGGAAAGCCGCAACCAGATCGAAACGCTCGAGCGCAACGTGAAGGAATTCGGCGTGCCGTATTTCCCGCTGCTCTCGGCGCGGCAGGGCATCGTGCATGTGGTCGGCCCCGAGCAGGGCATCTCGCTGCCGGGCATGACCATCGTGTGCGGCGACAGCCATACCTCCACCCACGGTGCCATGGGCGCGCTGGCATTCGGCATCGGCACGTCCGAGGTCGAGCATGTGATGGCGACCCAGACCATCCTGCAGAAGCCTGCCAAAAACATGAAGGTCGTGGTCGAGGGGCAGGTTGGCCCCGGTGTGACCGCCAAGGACATCATGCTCGCCATCATCGGCCATATCGGCACGGCGGGCGGCACGGGGCATGTGATCGAGTTCGCGGGCTCGGCCATCCGTGAACTCGACATGGCGGGCCGCATGACGATCTGCAACATGTCGATCGAGGCCGGTGCCCGCGCGGGGTTGGTGGCCCCTGACGAGACCACGTTCGAATACGTGCGCGGCCGCCCGTTTGCGCCAAAGGGTGAGGCGTTTGACGAGGCCGTGGCCTACTGGAAGACGCTGGCTGCCGATGAGGGCGCGCATTACGACCGCGTGGTGGAACTGCGCGCCGAGGACATCACCCCCGTGCTGACCTGGGGCACCAGCCCCGAGACGGTCATCCCCGTCACCGGCACCGTGCCTGACCCGGCCAGTGAGGCCGATCCCGGCAAGCGCGCGCAGATGCAGCGCATGCTGGACTATATGGGGCTTGAAGCGGGCCAGAAGATTGCGGGCACGCCGGTTGATGTCGTGTTCATCGGCTCATGCACCAACAGCCGCATCGAGGACCTGCGCGCCGCCGCCGCCATTGCCGCAGGCCGCAAGGTGGCAGAAGGCGTGCGGGCGATGATCGTGCCCGGATCGGGCATCGTGAAGGCGCAGGCGGAAGAGGAAGGGCTGGACAAGGTCTTCCTCGAGGCCGGGTTTGAATGGCGCGAGGCCGGGTGCTCCATGTGCCTGGGCATGAACCCCGACCGGCTGACGCCGGGGCAGCGCTGTGCCTCCACCTCCAATCGTAATTTTGAGGGCAGGCAGGGCCCCGGCGGGCGCACGCACCTGCTCTCGCCTGCCATGGCGGCGGCCGCTGCCGTGACCGGATGCCTGACCGATGTGCGGGAGCTGATCTGAAAATGGATAAATTCACTGTTCTCTCAGCCGTGGCGGCCCCGCTGCCTGAGGAAAACATCGACACCGACAAGATCATCCCCGCGCGGTTCCTCAAGACCACCAAGCGCACCGGCCTTGGCGTGCATGCGTTTGACAGCATGCGCTACCGCGCTGACGGATCGGAAAACCCCGATTTCGTGCTGAACCAGGAACCTTACCGCAAGGCGGAAATCCTGATCACGTATGACAACCTGGGCTGCGGCTCCTCGCGCGAGCATGCGCCTTGGGCGCTGCTGGATTTTGGCATCCGCTGCGTGATCGCGCCGTCATTTGCCGATATCTTCCACAATAACTGCTTCAAGAACGGTATCCTGCCCATCGTGCTGCCGCATGATGTGTGCACGCAGTTGATGGAAGACGCCCGCATGGGCGGCAATGCGCGCCTGACCATCGACCTGCCCCGCCAGGTGGTGGTGCGGCCCGATGGCACCGAGGTGCCGTTCAATGTGGACCCGCTGCGCAAGAAGCTGCTGCTTGAAGGGCTGGACGATATTGGCCAGACGCTGCAGCACGAGAAGGAAATCACCACCTTCGAGGAACGCCGCGCGCAGGCGCAGCCGTGGATTCCGCGCATCGTGCTCGATTGAGCGGGCAGGGCGGTGCATGCCGCCCGCAGCCGCACGCCAAAGCGCCTTTAACAAACCGAATTTGAACGGATGGGAAACGTCATGTCCGCACCCAAGAAGCTCCTGATCCTGCCTGGCGATGGCATTGGCCCCGAGATCATGAACGAGGTCCGCCGCATCATGGACTGGATGGCGCAGGCGCGCGGCATCCGCTTTGACGTGAGCGAGGACCTTGTGGGCGGCGCATCGCTTGCGGTGCATGGCCAGCCGATTACGCAGGACGTGATCGATGCGGCGCGCGCGGCGGATGCGGTGCTGTTCGGCTCGGTGGGAGACCCGAAATGGGCATCGGCCGGGTTTGACCGCCGGCCCGAGATCGCGATTCTCAAGCTGCGGCAGGAGCTTGGCCTGTTCGCCAACCTGCGCCCGGCCAAGGTGTTCGACTCGTTGGCCGATGCCAGCACGCTCAAGCCCGACGTGGTGCGCGGCCTCGATATCATGATCGTGCGTGAGACGGTGGGCGGTATCTATTTTGGCAACCCGCGCGGCATCGAGACCCTGGCCGATGGCACGCGCCGGGGCATCAACACCGAGGTTTACACCACGCCGGAAATCGAGCGTGTGGCCCGCGTGGCGTTTGAACTGGCCCGCAAGCGCGACAACCGCGTGTGCTCGGTCGAGAAATGCAACGTGATGGAAAGCGGCCTGCTGTGGAAAGAGGTCGTGACCGACCTGCATGCGCGCGAATACCCTGATGTGCAGTTGACCCACATGCTGGCCGATAACTGCGCCATGCAGCTCGTGCGCAACCCGCGCCAGTTTGATGTGATCGTGACTGGCAACCTGTTTGGCGATCTGCTGTCCGACCTGGCCTCCATGCTGACCGGCAGCCTTGGCATGCTGCCTTCGGCCACGCTTGGCGCAAAGGGCGCGGATGGCCGCATGCCCGCGCTGTATGAGCCGATCCATGGCAGCGCGCCCGACATTGCGGGGCAGGGCAAGGCCAACCCGCTGGCGCAGATCCTCTCGTTTGCCATGCTGCTGCGCTATTCGTTCGACATGCAGGAGGATGCAGCCCTGATCGAGCAGGCGGTCTCCAACGTGCTCGACCGTGGCCTGCGCACGCCCGACATCATGAGCGCGGGCAGGACGGAAGTGAACACCGCAGGCATGGGCGCTGCCGTGGTGGAGGAACTGGCCCGACTGAACAAGGCGGGCTGATTAAACCCCTTTACCAAAAAGCCCGGCATGATGTTCATGCCGGGCTTTTTATTTGGGGTCTGTTTGGAATTGATTTTTCACAAGGTCCCTGATGTGCTTTAAACTGCATATGGATCGCTTGATATTGACGGATGCCCAATGGGCGAAAATGGAACCGCTGTGCCTTGGCAAGCAAACG